>CAJMPU010000004.1 GCA_905215505.1 uncultured bacterium | reverse complement strand
TCGCTGGCGGCTTTGCCATGACTCTCGTACGAAACGAAACTCAGCGGCACAGTGCGGCACTCAAAAGTGCAGGTCAAAGCCCTATCGGCTTATTCCAACTCTTTCAAGTTCATTTGCCGTGGCGACATTCCAATTGGGTCTAGTTTGGTTGTCGATTTGTCCACCTTGCCGCCGAATCCCTCCGTGTGTCCTCGCGTACGCGTTTGGGACAAACCCTGGGACAAATTCGCAAACTATTTCGAAACCGCAAGCCCACAGTTTCATTTTTATCCCGGGGACAAAAGCGGCAAGGCTTTGAAGTCCGGAACCGCTCAAAAGGGATGCCAAAACGGTTGTTTTCCCTCTTTGGCGCTTGCTTAGCGAAGTGAATCGTAGCCAGCGGCTTTACCGTCTTACGTTTCCACAGATCAGAAGGGATGTGCAAGAGCGATGACCGAAAGAATCGTCGCAGGCGGCTTATTCACCCACGAGTTCAACGGCTCCACTTTCAAATGCATGGGGAAATGCGAATGACCTCAATGTGCTCCCGAACTCCGCGCTGACGGAAACGCCGCTCCGTCGAGCGAAGACTTGCTAATATGAGTCACAACACCGTCTCCAAGGCCGATATGCCCAAGATGGCTTCCAACTGGGGGCAGGGTTTGCCGATAGGAACAACATGAAGAAATGCAGTCCCCTTGGAATCCTGCTCGGTGATTCCGTCAGCGTTCTTCTCAAGGCAATCCAGAAGAGCAATCGGATCGCCCATCACGTCAGGTGGCGGAGTTGGCATGGAGGGCAGGTTCTTGTTGGTATCCGCCCATTGTACGCTCATCGTCGTGCACGACCAATCGGACAGCATCCCGGATTCGATAGCTGCATGCGAGGGGGTTCTTCGAGCTAAGTGCTCTTGAGCATAGCGTTTCACGTGCCGGTGTTCATGAGCGGCAGGGATTGCTGTTTCGGGCTCGATCCGAGGATGCGTGACTACGGTCTCTCTTGCTGTTCAGCTCGCCCAGCCTGCATCTTGGTTCCTCGACTGCGCAGCTTGGTTAAACGCCGAAGGTTCAGCTATCTTCGTCAGCTAGCATGAGAGCAACCCGAAGGGAGGACGCATGAAGATCACAATCGAAGAGCGAGAAGCAGCTCAAGATATAGAAGTCACGATCGTCTGCGTAAGGGTCGATCGCCGCGTGCTTGATATAACGGCTCGGCTGCGCATGCTTGACAGGAAGGTGACGGGCACGGCCGACGGCTGCACGCGCGTGCTGAGCGCAGAAGACGTCCTGTTCATCGAGTCGGTCGACAAGCACACGTTCATTTATACGGCCGACACGGTTCTCGAAACGGGCCTGCGCCTTTACGAGATGGAGGAGCGCCTGGCGGACTGCGACTTCCTGCGCATCGCGAAAGGTTGCATCGTCAACTTCCGCGCGATCACCGCCCTCAAGCCCGACGTCAACGGCAGGATCATCGCCACCTTGGAAAACGGTGAGCAGGTCGTTATCTCGCGCCAGTATGCGCCCGACGTCAAATCGAAGCTCGGTCTGAAGCAGTCGAAACGAAGGAAGGGAGACCGAAATGATTAACAGGGACATTATCGACACCGATAAAAAGACGCCCGTGGAAAACCTCAGGCAACTCGTGAAAAGCACCTGTATCGGCTTCACTGTTGCCATGATAGCCTTCTTGGCATTAGGGACTTGTTTCGCTGATGACACCGCCAAGCAGGGCATTAACTATTGCTGGTCGATTCTCGCCGCGTGCGTCACCGTCCCCGCGCTGCAGTTCGTGTTCTTCACGCCCGCGGTGATCAGACAGATGGCGTATCCCGCGCGCCTGGCGCTGTTCGACGTTTGCCTCTACGCAGCCCTCTGTGCATTGGCGTTTGTCTTTGCTTGGGTTCCCGTGAACAACCCCGGGGCGTGGGTTACCTTCACGGTTGTCTTTCTCGCCATCCTGGCGGTCCTCACTCTTGCTTTCAACGCCAAGCTGAGCCGCGAGACCCGCGAATTGAACGACAGGCTCGCGGAATACCGCAAGAGCAGGGAGACGGAATAAGGGTATAGCTGAGCATTATCGATGCTGGGCAAATCCTTACTCCCGATCCTCGGATTACCGCCCAGCGCGAGGACCTGATACCAAGGCCGGCGCAGGGCGATGCTCGGCCCCGTTCGCTACCCCAAGCGCTTCCTGCGCGGTCATGCCCTTGCAGCCCTCGTTTGCGCGCATAAGCGGGTTCATGTGCAGGGGAACGTCGATCAAGGTGCCGATTGCTCGATCAGCTTGATCGGATGGGAGGAAGACGACCTCGTGTTCAGCATAGGCGATGGAGAAACTTCCTACGTATTGCGGTCTACCCAAGCCATCATTCGGTCCTCCTCGGTTTCGAAACTCGAATTTTTTTAAAGTTTCGAAACCGGGGAGGCAATATGCACGGGGATGCATCGAGGAGCAATTCCCAGTCGCGCCATGTCAGCAGCGATGCCGGGCGCATTCACGCGTGCTACAATGCGGGCACCAGAGATGAAAACACAGTCCCCGTCGGGTAGTCGTGGGCGTGCGGGAGTCCGCATCAGTAACCTGCCTCCTTGGTTGTCCCTTCTCTGCATGGTCATCTACATAAAGGAGGAACCAACCATGCAGATCAGCGTGTCATCCACCCTGACCGTATATCATGACGGCCAATTCTGGGTCGGGCTGGCGGAGCATGTCGAGGACGGCAGATACGGCGCCGCCCGCATCGTCTTCGGCGCGGAACCGTCCGATGAGGAAATCCTGCGATTCGTTACAAGCAAATGGGCGAAGCTCTCGTTCTTCGGTGACGAGGCCACGGAAACAAGCAAGCCCGCGAAGAATCCCAAGCGACGCGCTCGCGAGGCAGCGAAAGCCCTTAAGCGGCCCGCGGTGAGCACCAAGGCACAACAGGCGCTCGCAGCACAGCGGGAAGCGATGAAGCGGGAGTCGGCTCAAGCAAGAAGCCAGCGTCGCGCGGATGAGGCGGAGGCGCGCTTCGAGCAGCGGAAGCTGAAGCGCAAGCAGAAGCATCGAGGGCATTGATCGGCGCCGACATGGGTCCTGGCGTGAACAGGGCTACGTCCCCTGTTCACGCTGTTCACACATACAGCAGCGGACACGGATTCGATTGAAAGCGTGCCCGTTATCTGATGCTATAGTATTATATAGAACGTCTGTTCTATTCCCACTCGATGGTCGCGGGCGGCTTGGACGTAATGTCGTAGCATACGCGGTTGGCGCCAGGGACCTCGGCAACGATGCGGCCGGAGATGCGGGCCAGGACGTCGTAGGGCAGCTTGGCCCAGTCGGCGGTCATGGCGTCGCTGGACTCCACGGCGCGCAAGATGATCGGGCGCTGATAGGTGCGCTCGTCGCCCATAACGCCGACGGACTTGATGTCGGGCAGGACCGCAAAATACTGCCAGCAGCTGTGCTCGGAGTTGCGCTCGCCGGTCTGCTCAAACAGACGCTGGTTATAGGCGTCGAGCTCCTCGCGCACGATGGCGTCGGCATTCTTGAGGATCTCGAGCTTCTCCTTGTCGACCGCGCCGATGATGCGGATGGCAAGGCCCGGGCCCGGGAAGGGCTGGCGGAACACGATGTGGCCCGGCAGGCCGAGCGCCAGACCAAGCGCGCGGACCTCGTCCTTAAAGAAGTGGTCGAGCGGCTCGATAAGGTCGAAGTGCACGCCCTCGGGGAACGGGATCAGGTTGTGATGGCTCTTGATGGTAGCCGTCTTGCCGCCTGTCTTGCGAGCGCCGGACTCGATGATGTCGGGGTAGATGGTGCCCTGAGCCAGGTACTTGACCGGCTTGCCGTCGCACTCGAGCTGCTGCGCCACGGCGAAGAACTCTTTCCAGAACTGCGTACCGATGATGCGGCGCTTCTCCTCGGGCTCGGTCACGCCGGCCAGAAGCTCGGCATAACGGTCCTCGGCGTGGACGTGGATAAAGTCGACGTCGAACTGCTTGGTGAAGACCTCCTCCACCTGCTCGGGCTCGCCCTTACGCAGCAGGCCGTGGTTGATGAACACGCAGGTCATCTGCTTGCCCACGGCGCGGGCGCCCAGCGCAGCCACGACGGAGGAGTCGACGCCACCGGACAGGGCCAGAATCACGCGGTCGTCGCCGACCTTCCCGCGGAACTCAGCCGTCATGGTCTCGACCAGGTTGTCCATGCTCCAGTTGGGCTCCAGGCCGCAGATCTCAAACAGGAAGTTGCTCAGCAGCTGCTGACCGTACTCGGAGTGCTTGACTTCGGGGTGGAACTGCGTGGTGAAAATCTTGCGCTCGACGCACTCCATGGCGGCAACCGGGCATACGTCGGTGCTGGCGGTAACGGTAAAGCCCTCGGGCACCTCGGACACGGCGTCGCGATGGCTCATCCACACGGTCTGCTCCATGGGCGTGGAGTTAAAGAGCTTGGCGCCGGCAGTGCGCGTAATAGTGGCGCGGCCGTACTCGCCCACCTCGGAGTGCCCGACCTTGCCGCCGAGCGTCACGGCCGTGATCTGATGGCCGTAGCAGAAGCCCAGGACGGGAAGGCCCAGGTCAAAGATGGCAGGATCGATGGACGGAGCGTCCTCGGCGTACACAGAGGCCGGGCCGCCAGAAAGGATGAGCGCAGAGGCGTTCATCTCACGAATCTCATCGGCCGAGATGTCGCAGGGAACGATCTCGGAATACACGTTGAGGTCGCGGACGCGACGGGCAATGAGCTGACCGTACTGCGCACCAAAGTCGAGTACGAGGACCTTTGCGGAAGCATTTTGATCCATGGTTTCCCCCTCTTGTTGGCGGGGAGCCGGTGCCCGCCCGCGCGAATGAACGAAAATAGCTTTCATAGTGTACACGTTATATGGGGTTTCTCGTCCCTCGCAGCCATCAGCGCACGGCAAACGCACGACCTGGGCCCTTATTTGACGGCAATTGAAGTGTTACTAAACGTTACAGATGATGTATTACGTTTGAACATTGGACGCCCTGTGCCACAATACTGCCGAACGACTCCGCCCCTGCGGCGGCAAATACGATAGGAATACCAGCATGAAGCGCATCCTTCTCATCGCCACGGGCGGCACCATCGCATCGACCGAGGACGGCAACGGCCTCTCCCCCGCCCTGTCCGGTGAGGAGCTCGCCCAGAGCGTCCCCGAGATCTCGGGCCTCTGCGAGCTCGATGTCGTGCAGCCCATGAACATCGACAGCACCAATATGCGCCCCAGTGACTGGATGCGTATCCGCGACGTCATCGTCGAGGGTTATGCCGACCACGACGGCTTCGTGATTCTGCACGGCACCGACACCATGAGCTACACCGCGGCAGCGCTTTCCTACCTGATTCAGGACAGCCCCAAGCCCATCGTGCTCACCGGCTCGCAAAAGCCCATGGGCAATCCCTTTACCGACGCCAAGCTCAACCTGTACCAGAGCCTGCTCTATGCGCTCGACGAGCACTCGCACGATGTCTCGATTGTGTTTGGCGGCGTCGCCATTGCCGGCACGCGCGCCCGCAAGCAGCGTACCATGAGCTTTAACGCGTTCATTAGCGTCAACTATCCGCCCATTGCCTATATCCGCAACGACCGTATCGTGCGCAACGGGCTTCACGGCACGCATCAAGGCGAAAACCCGGTGCGCTTCTACGACCACATCGACCCACGCGTGTTTGTGCTCAAGCTCACGCCCGGCGTGAACCCTGGCGTTCTGGACGCTCTGGCCGATAGCTACGACGCCGTGATTCTGGAGACCTTTGGCATTGGCGGCATCCCCGAGTTCGGCGAGTCCGGCGAGTCGTTCCAAGAGGCAATTTTCCGCTGGGTCGATTCGGGCCGCACCGTCGTTATGACCACGCAAGTCCCCGAAGAGGGCCTTGACCTGGGTGTTTACGAGGTCGGCCGTGCTTACGCCGACCATCCGGGTATTTTGCGCGGCGACGACATGACCACCGAGACGCTCGTGGCCAAAACCATGTGGGCACTCGGCCAATCGCGCGACGCGGCCGAGATCCAGCGCCTGTTCTACAGCCAAGTCAACCACGACCGCATCCCGATGGTGTAGCCAAAACAAAACCCGCCTATTTTGGCCTTGCGGGGCACGTGGTACCCCTCGGAACGTGCAAAAAACGGGATATTCAGCATCCGTCCCTTCTGGAGACGTTAAAACCGCTGGCTGTAAATCGCTTTTTGCATCGAAAGGCTCGTTTCATGCACTTGTTTTTCCTAATAAAACTGCATTTTGTGGATAATCGAAAACGATATGTATCGTATTTACGGCTCCAGCTGCCATCAAATTATTGAAGGATGCTGAATATTCGCGTTTTTGCACGCTGCCGTCGGGGGGACCCATTTAGCAAGCGGCAAATCTGGCAAAAAACGCCTATTCGATCCCCTCGAGAAGCTCTGAAACCGTCATGCCAAGCGCGGGCGCAAGTTTAAATAAAATCTCGAGCGTACTGTTTGCCGTTCCGCCTTCGATTTGATCGAGATAAGGTCGGCTGATTCCGACCGCCACGCAAAAATCGACCTTGGAGATACCAAGGGCCTTGCGCGTCCGCTCGACTCGCTCGCCAAGAATCTGTTTCGCCTGTTCATTCATGCAGACGAGTTTGAAATGGAGCAAAACAAAAACGTAAACTATAGTTTACGTTTTGCCGAATATTCAGGAGTTTTCTATGTCGGCTTGCTCGATTTCTATGCGTCAGAGACCGCATTGCACAGGCGGCGCACAGCCCAAGCTTGTCGTCGTTGAGGCCGAATGTCTTTCCCCGGACGAACGCACGGCCTTTACGCTGCTATCGAGCCGTGTTGCAACCGCACTGCTCCCCGACCCAACGCGAGGCGAACTCGCCGCTCAATGCCGGATGTACGGCTGCGTCCTTGACCAGGCCGTTGTAATAGCAACCAGCCAGCGCGGCCTGCCCCTTCTCTTAGAAGCCGGTATCGCGCTCGCCCTTCGCGGTGCCGGATACGAAAACGAGGCCGCCGCCGACATGGTATTTAAACCACGATCGAGCGGCGGCCTCGCAGCAGCCATTGAATATGCGTGCAGGCTCGTTGCCTAAAGGCGCAAGCTAAAAGCCCAGGCCAAAGCCCGTTCCGGTAATCGCCGAGTACATAAAGTAAACGTTGATCACGTTGAGGAACACACCCGTGATGTAGCCGTTTCGCAGGTAGCGCTCGCACACGATGCGCGCCATGGCGGCGGAGTCATCATTGTTTTTAGCTTGGCGTCCCGCCGTAAAGTACGTCATCACGCTTAGCAGCAGGTTGAGCACCGGCAGTGCCAGCAGCTCGTAGCTCTTGCCCCAGCGCGT
Source organism: uncultured bacterium (assembly GCA_905215505.1). Taxonomy (GTDB): domain Bacteria; phylum Actinomycetota; class Coriobacteriia; order Coriobacteriales; family Coriobacteriaceae; genus Collinsella. Next base: position 118,682 of record CAJMPU010000004.1, on the reverse strand, counting down.
CGCCTCGCCGGCGGCATTAAACTTCGTCGCCACCTCGGGACCAATGTTGGGGATAACACACGCTGCAACCACCAGCGGAATCACCGCAAGCACGAGCAACGCAATACCCATGTAGCCAGCTTTTTTGCCGTATTTAAACATATGCGTCGTCCTTACACGTTAAAGCGGAAGTGCACGACGTCGCCATCGGCCATGACATACTCTTTGCCCTCGATACGCAGCTTGCCGGCGGCCTTGGCGCCCTGTTCGCCACCGAGCTCGATGTAGTCGTCGTAGCCAATGACCTCGGCCTTAATAAAGCCGCGCTCAAAGTCGGTGTGGATGACACCGGCAGCCTGCGGAGCGGTCGCACCCTGACGCACCGTCCAGGCCTTGACCTCCATCTCGCCAGCCGTAAAGAACGACTGCAGGCCGAGCAGCTTGTAGGCTGCCTGCGCGAGCACGTCCAGACCGGGCTGCTCCAGGCCCAGGCTCTCCAGGTAGTCGGCGGCGTCCTCGGGATCGAGCTCGGAAAGCTCGGCCTCGATCTTGGCGCAGATCGGCAGCGGCTTGACGCCGTCGATGGGCGCCAGGTCGTCGTTGAGCATATCCTCGTCCACGTTGGCCACATACAGGATGGGCTTCATGGTGAGCAGGAACAGACCCTTGGCGGCAGCACGCTCCTCGTCGGTCATCTCCATGGACGCGGCGCGCTTACCCTCGTTGAGCCAGGCGAGTAGGCGCTTGGCGACCTCGAACTTGGGCATGAGCTCCTTGTCGCGCTTGGCCTCCTTCTCGAGCTTGGGCAGTTGCTTCTCGAGCGTACCCATGTCGGCCAGGATGAGCTCGGTCATGATGGTGTCGGCGTCACCGGCGGGGTCGACGAACTCGCCGGTGCGGCCCACTTCGCGCATAACGTTGGGATCCTTAAAGTAGCGAACGACCTCGCAGATGGCGTCGGTCTCGCGGATGTTTGCCAAGAACTGGTTGCCCAGACCCTCGCCCTCGTTAGCGCCCTTCACCAGACCTGCGATGTCGACGAACTCGACCGTTGCCGGCACAATGCGGCCGGGGTTGACGATGTCGGCGAGCTTTTGCAGGCGGCTATCGGGCACGTCGACGATACCCACGTTGGGGTCGATCGTGGCAAACGGGTAGTTGGCGGCAAGGCCGGTCTTTTTGGTAAGCGCGGTGAACAGCGTCGACTTGCCTACGTTGGGCAGGCCCACGATACCGATGGAAAGGGACACAACAGCTCCTTTTGGTACAGGTACTTCAAACTGCATAAGTATAGCGCCGCCGTGGCATCTGGGCGAACCCGGACGCCACGGCGGCGCAAATGAAGCAGAGATAGGGGTCGCTGACTAGTCTGCGAGCTTTTCCACCTGATCGAGCATCTTATCGAGCTTGGCCTTTGCCTCGGCCTTGACCTTCTCGGCCTCCTCGTGAGCCTTCGCCTTCTGGGCGGCCTTTTCCTCGGCCTCGGGATCGACGACGACCAGATTGGACGCATCGTGTTCGACCAGCTTGAGCGCATGCTCGGGACAAACCTTGACGCAGGCTCCGCAACCCAAACAATACGTGGACTCCAGTGCAAAGCGGCCGCTTCCCACCAAATCGCAGGCGGACGTGGGGCACGCGTTAACGCACTCGCCGCACGACGTGCACTTGTCAAAATCGCATTCCGGCGTGCTCACCTGCATGTTCTGGGCAAGCTCGGGGTGGTTTTGCAGCGTCGAGAGCACCAGCTGTCGTCCATGCGTGAGCGAGCGGCGACGCTTGGTCGTCGTGGTGCCGCACATGGTGTTGAGCGTGCGCTCCAGCTGGGTGATCTGATGGCGATGGGCTTTGAGCTTCTGCGTCACCGAGGCCAGCGCCGCCGTCGCCGGGTTGAGCTTGGTCACCGTCAGGCCCGTGGTGCGGGCGATCTTTTCCATGTATTCCTTGCGCTCGTACTCGCGGCGCTTATGGCATTTGAGGCTCTTGGGGTCGACCTCCAGGCCCATACCCGTACCAGCCCATTCCTCGGCCTTCGCAATCGCCTCGCCCAGCATGTCCTCGCCACCGGTGTTGCGGCATTTATCGCACACGCCCAGCGGCAGATACACACTCACGTTGGGATAGTCGGCCAGCACCGAGAACCAGGTCTCGGCTGTAATATCGCCCACGCAGGCAACGACGACCTCGTTCTCGCGCGGCATGCGCTTAAGGGCGCGCGTGCAGGTAACGTAGGCGGTCTCGTGACTTGTAGCCGCCGAGACAATGTCGTCATACAGGTTTTTGGGCGCCAGGCGCGGCGAGATGATCGCCTCAGTCGGACAGGCAGCGGCGCACAGGCCACACTTGCGACAGGAATCGAGGATCTCGATGGCATCTTCCTCGACCTCGATGGCGCTGACCGGACACACGTCCATGCACGCGGTGCAGCCACTCTTTTCGTTTTTGCAGGTCAAGCACGGAATGGTGTTGCCGCGCGGACGCTCCTTGTAGTCGGCAGGATTCCACTGCGGCGCCGACGGATCGAGCGCATCGGTCACACCGCCAAGCGGGTTTTTAAGAAAGTCGAAACCCTTGCTGATCTCGATAATGTCATCAAACAGATCGTGTTCCTGCGCCATGCGCGGCCCCTCCCTGAGCAGTGCAAACAAGCAAGAGATAATAATACGCTATCGGTCCACACCTCGAGCAAATTTCACGCGGCGCATCTTTGCGGCAAATAGCCCATGGCCTATCGCCGCCTCGATTGCACAAGGTCAATCAAGCGCCAAACTATGCCTCGCGCATGAGCTGCACGAGCTTTTGCCTAGTCACCTTTGCCTGTTCGTTGGCCATGTTGCGCTCGTTCTTAAAAGTTGCGTCGGCAACGCTCAGCAAATCGGCATCGGTAATCTCACCAAGCCCCAGCTCCTCAAGCGTCGTCGGCAGACCGACGCGCTGGCAAAACTCGAGCACCTGATCAAGCTCGGGCGCACGCTCCAGGCGCAGCTGCACCACCAGACCAAATGCCACGGCCTCACCATGCATGGCCTTGCACTCGGGCAGGATCGTCAGACCGTTGGCGATGGCATGCGCCAACGCCAAGCCACCACTCTCAAAACCGACGCCCGAGAGCAGAATATTGCACTCGATCAGACGCTCAACCGCCGGCGATGTACGGCCCTTTTTGAGATCGCGCTTGGCAGCGACACCGCATTCCATGAGCGTGTCGTAGCAGGAACGTGCCGCGACCAGGGCCAAGTGCCCCGGCGCGCCACCGTGCTCGTTGGTGCCGTGCGCCGCGGCGCACGAACGCGCCTCGAAGTACGTTGCCAGCGCATCGCCCATGCCAGCGACCGTCATACGCAGTGGGGCCGCCGCGACCACGTTGGTATCGACCACGACCAGGTCTGGATTCTTCTCGAGTATCAGGTAGCGGTCGAACGACCCGTCCTCGTGATACAGCACCGAAATCGCGCTGCACGGACCGTCCATCGAAGCCGCCGTGGGGCATACGCACAACGGCAACTCGGCATAAAACGCAACGGCCTTGGCGATATCGAGCATCTTTCCACCGCCAATACCCACCACCATGTCGCAATACTCTGCCTGGGCTTCCTTAGCCATTTCGACAACGGCCTCTTCCGTACACGGACCGTCATAAATCTTAAAGAACGGCTCGCTTAGATCTTCATCCAGAAATCCATCGACGATCTGTCTGCACAGCCGATCCTCGGTGCCCTGGTCAAACAAGACATAGGCAGCGCAGCCCAACCATGACAAATACCTGCCCTGACGCGAAAGTTCGCCCGACCCCTGAACATACCGGCCGGGACCGCCATAAACCATAGGAAGCGCCATACGAGAATCCGCCCTTCATCAAACAACGATTGGTGCAAAGCAACCTGACCCCCTTGCACCAACTTGGTGCGAAGGGGTCAGGGTAGTTTGCACCATAGCAAAAAGGGGCAAAGCCATCTGCTGGCTTTGCCCCTTCCTTAGCTTGATTTACTCATCCATGAGATAGTAGTGGCCCAGCGCGTCGGCACCCAGGATGGCGTTTGCGACCATCTCGGGCGTCACCTCAAACGGCATGTTGCACATGGTGTCATCGGGCGCGCAGGCGGCCTCGGCAACAATCATGGCCTGCTCGCGCGTAAGCTCGGCAACGCCAAGTTCCTTCATCGTGACCGGCAGGCCCAGCTCAATGCAGAAGCCCAAGACTTCCTCGAGCTTCTCGGTCGGGGCATCTTCGAGTACCAGCTGAACGATGGTGCCGAAGGCGACCTTCTCGCCGTGATACATGCCGTGGCACTCGGGCAGCATCGTCAGACCATTGTGGATGGCATGAGCAGCAGCAAGGCCCGAGCTCTCAAAGCCAATGCCCGAAAGCAGCGTATTGGCCTCGATGATATGCTCGACGGCAGGCGTGAGCGCACCCTTCTCCAGCGCGACCTTGGCCTTGACGCCATCGGCCATAAGCGTCTCGTAGCAGAGCTTGGCGAGCGCCAGGCCAGCCATTCCGCCCTTGCCGCCGGCGCAGGTGCCGCCGTCGGCATCATGCGTCGCCTGGGCCTCAAAGTAGGTTGCGAGCGCATCGCCCATACCGGAAACCGTCAGGCGCACCGGGCTCGCCGCGATAACCGTCGTATCCATCAGGACAATATTGGGGTTTGCCTTAAGGAAGAGGTACTTGTCGAACTGGCCGTCATCGGTATAGAGCACCGAAAGCGCCGAACACGGGGCATCGGTCGAAGCGATGGTGGGGCAAATGATAACCGGGGACTCCAGGTAGTAGGCAACGGCCTTCGCGGTGTCGAGGATCTTGCCGCCACCGACGCCGACGATGATGTCGCAACCGTTGTCGCGAGCGAGCGCAACCAGGCGATCGACCTCGCCCTTGGAGCACTCGCCGTTAAAGTCCTCAAACAGCAGCTCGGCCTTAGCCTCAGCAAAACCGCCCTCGATCTTAGCACCGACGCGCTTCTTGCCCGAAGGCGTCACGATGACGAGGGCCTTAGCGCCGAGCGGCTCGACATAGGAACCGAGCTTGGCCAGCTCGTCCGGGCCCTGGATGTACTTGCTGGGGCTATTGAAAATTGCAGCCATAACTATCCCATTCTCTAAAATAAAAAAGAAAGGGGCTCCGTACAGATACGTGCGGAGCCCCTCGTTACGATAACAAGAGTCGATTAGAAATCGATGTCGGTGTCGTAGTAGCAGGCCTTGAGAATCTTCTCGAAGTCGGCAGCCTTGGTCTCACGCGGGTTCTCGGGCGTGCAGGCGTCCTGCTCGGCGTTCGCGGCGATCTCGGGGAGCTTCGCGAGGAACTCCTCCTCGGAAACCATCTGCGGGTTCTCGGCGTCGACCTTCACGCCACCATTCGCGTAATCCTTGATGGACTGCGGAATGTTGAGCTGGTCGTTGAGGTCGCGAATCTTCTGGACGAGCGCAGCGATGAGCTCCTCGTTGGTCTCGCCGGGAAGGTGCAGGATCTCCTTGGCCACGTAAGCGTAACGCTCGGCAGCGCGCGGGTCCTTGGAGTTCCACTGGATGACCTTGCCCAGGTACATGGCGTTAGCAGCACCGTGGATGATGTGGCCGTTCTCAAAAGCTGCACCGGTCTTGTGAGCCATGGAGTGAACGATGCCGAGCAGGCCCGAGGAGAAGGCGATACCGGCGATGCACTGAGCCTCGTGCATGTGCTGACGGGCCTCATGGTCGCCAGCATAGGACTTGGGCAGCCACTCGACGATCTCGCGGATGCCGTGCAGAGCGTTGGCGTCGGTGAACATGGAAGCGCAGGTGGAAACGTAGGCCTCCATGCAGTGGGTCAGAGCGTCCATGCCGGTATGAGCGCACAGCTTGGCGGGCATGGTGTAGGTAAGCTCGGGGTCGACGATGGCGACATCAGGGGTGATGTTGAAGTCGGCCAGCGGGTACTTGATGCCCTTGGCGTAGTCGGTGATGACGGAGAAGGCAGTGACCTCGGTAGCGGTACCGGAGGTAGAGGAGATGGCGCAGAAGTGAGCCTTCTGACGCAGCTCGGGGAAGCTGAACGGCTGGATGATGTTATCGAAGGACTCCTCGGGATACTCGTAGAAGACCCACATGGCCTTAGCGGCATCGATGGGCGAGCCGCCGCCGATGGCGATAATCCAGTCGGGCTCGAACTCGCGCATGGCCTCGGCGCCCTTCATGACCGTCTCGATGGACGGGTCGGACTCGACGCCCTCGAACAGCTTGACCTCGAAGCCGCCTTCCTTAAGGTCGGCCTCAACGTCCTGCAGGAACCCACCGCGGCGCATAGAGCTGCCGCCAGAAACGATGATGGCCTTCTTGCCCTTGAGGTTCTTCACCTCGTGGCGAGCGCCCTCACCAAAGTACAGATCGCGAGGATTGGTAAAACGTCCCATACTGTGCCTCCTAAACAAGCCCCTCTTAGACTTGCGTATATAACGGAGCACCCGATTGGCTCCGTTAGGACCGTTTTGCGCGTTGCCGGCGATGACAATGCGCGATGTCTAAACGTCTAAACGTCTCAACGCTCAGACAAACACTATTTTACCGTTCTGGTTGGTCAGTTATTCACCTAAAGCCGACAATGATGAAACGTTTTTTCTATCCCTGAAAGCCCTTGTGGGGCATTCATACTCCCAAGCTGGGCAAACGTTTTATCAAGGTTGACCACATATCCCGGGTTGGACTGAGCCCCTCCAAAATGCGCCCCGTTCGCCGCCAAAAATCGACCGTTTGCGGCACCGTGATACCGCTCGGCCGTCCAAGGTGCCGACATTTGTGCGACATCCGTCTTCGTGGTGCAAAGGTGCAAGTCCAAGTGCGGCACCCCCGGTGTGCCACATGCGGGTAAACTAGAACCTTATATAGAGACATTTGAACCCTAACCGCAGCAAAGGAGGCCCCATGGCATTCGACCCCATTCAAGAGGATTGCCATCGCCTCGTTCTTGAGGCCTTGCGCCGCGACAATATCCCGCTCACCGACGCTGCCGCCGTAGAGCGTCTGATGGAACAATTCACCCGCAACCCCGCACCGCTCATCGTGCACGACCGCGACCGCGCCGGGCACCTCATTGCCAAGGTGGTCGAGGCCGTCGATTACCGCATTCCCTTTATCCCTGACGATACCCAGGCAGAGCAGGAAGAGGCAGCTGCCGAGAACATGCTCCGCGAGGCAGCCGCACTCGATCCGGCCAACTGGGATGCCCAGCGCATGCTGACGGCGCTCACCGCCGAATCCAACGAGGAATACGTGCAGTATCTGGTGTCCAAGTGCGACGAGGTGGAGCACGATCTAGCGCTCAAGGTCGCCTCGGCGCAGGACCCCTACGAGCGCGAGGCCGCAGGCGACCTTACGCGCCGCCCCTATCTGCGCTGGCTTGCCGCCTTGGCATCGCGCGCCCTCATTAGCGGCCGCTATCGCATGTCGCTCGAAGCCGCAAATCGCAGCTTGGACTTTGCGCCCAACGACCCCGCCGGTGTCCGCCACACCGCGATGCTCGCCATGGCAAAGCTCGAATACCCCGCCGAGGAGCTCAAGCGCTTTCGCTCCGCTCACTCCGTGCCGTACCTCGCGAATACCCCGCTGCGCCGCCGTCCCAAGGATGCAGAGCGCGACTTGGACCCGTGGACGCTCATCGCACTGATGAGCGCAGCCTGGCGCGAGCTGGACTACGAGGGTGCCGAACACTACCTGCGTATCCTTGTGCGTTCGTGCCCCCACGCCGCCGAGGCGCTCTACTTCCAAACCGAGTTTCCCGATGGCGTCTATGCCCGCGTTAACGTGGGCGTGGGCTCGACCGACGAGCTTGTCCTTGCATTGTCCGAGGCGACGCCGGTACTGCAGGAGGGCCTGGGCGCTCCCGACAACGCCAGCTTTGCCGCCTGGGTCGCCACCAACGACATCGTGCGCTCCCAGATCGACGAGCGCATCCTGCGCGCAGCCGAGCAGGGGCTTCCATTTAAGGGAGGGGACCTCTAATGGATCCGAGCGTCTACATCCCCGCCTACTTGGAGCGCATCTATCTGGCATCGCACCCCGAGCTCACCGATGCAGCACGCGAGCTTGTCCATAACGACATTAGCGCGAATCCCCAAAAGTATGCGCAGTCCGAGCATGCCCAGGCGCTGCTGTCCTATGCCGGTGTTCATCGCCACCTGCTCGACGAGCTCCATCGCATCGAGGGCATGGGCAGCGACGAGGAGTTCGAGCAGACGCGCAATCGCCTGTTCGACGACATGCGCGACGAGCTGCTCAAGATTGTCCGCGTCGATGCACTGGCCGTCGACGCGCAGCTGCTCGCCATCATCCTGGCCGACACGCCCGTTGACGCCTGCCTGGGCGACCTGATGAAGCTCGAGGTGACCACGGCCGATTACCTGCAGCAAAGCGTGCCCGGGTTCGATATGGAGGCCCCACACTACTGGGCCAACAAGGTTTTAACGGACGGCGTGACAGCGGCAGATCTCACCGTGAACGAGCCGGCTCTTATCGGGTGGCTCCACACGCTCGAGGCTATCTCGCAGCTGTGCATGGCGAGCGCTCGCTACCGTGCTGCCGCCGACTACGCCCGCCGCGTCCTTAAGGCAGAAGGCTATCCCACCCGAGCCGCAGGCACCGTGCTGCTCGCCCTCGCTCGCTTGGAAGATCAGGACGGCTTTTTTGCCCTAGCCCACCAGCTCGAGGAACAGGTGGGAGCCGATGCACTCGAGAACTCCCCCTGGTACCTGCTCGCCCGCACAATCCTCTTGTTCAAAACGAACAAGATGCGTCCAGCGGTGCGTGCATTACGTGAGTTCGCCAACCGCTGCGAGGGCGGCGCGTTCTTCTTGCTGAATCCCATGTACCAGACACCGTACCTTCCCTGCCGGCCCGAGCCACGCGATCCCTGGGATCTTTCGCACCAGGCCGTTTGGGAGGCGGACGGCATTATCTCGGACACTCCCGACTTTGCCCCCTGGGCCAATGCCTGCGAAGACGTGTCGCAGCTTGCCCAGGAATTTGCGCGCCGCTACGGTTTTTAGTGACGCACTCGACCCGACCATGTCGTTTACGTTAGGAACGGTTTCATGAACCTCCGCTCATCTCTTGCCTGCACCTCGAGCGATATCGCCCGCTGGGGGCTGCGCTCCGTCCTTAAGCGCCAGGGCGGCGTACTCCCCGGCCGCATCGCCATGAAGATCGACCCCGAGCTGCTAAGCGACCTCGCGAGCCTGGTCGACCGCAGCGTGGTGATCACCGGCACCAACGGCAAGACCACCACCTCCAACCTCATCGCCGACGCCGTTGCTGCCAGCGGTGCTACCGTGGTGTGCAACCGTGCCGGCAACAATATGGAGCCTGGTGTGGTGGGCGCTCTGCTCGAGGCCCGCGGCAACCTTAAGCGAACCGCCAGCAGCAAGCGCGTAGGCGTTTTTGAATGCGATGAGCTCTACACTGTGCGCGTCCTGCCCAAGCTCAAGCCGACGTACTTCGTGCTGCTCAACCTGTTCCGTGACCAGCTAGATCGCTATGGCGAGATCGATCACACCCAGGAGGTCATCGCCCACGCGTTGGAGCTTTCGCCGGCAACGACGCTCATCTACAACGCCGACGACCCGCTGTGCGCCTCGATTGCCGCGCGCGTTCCCAACGCGAGTATTGCCTTTGGCATCGATGGCGCCACGGGCACCGAGTCCGACCGCATTAGCGACTCGCGCTTTTGCTCGCAGTGCAACGCCCCGTTGGAGTACGACTACGTACAGTATGGTCAACTCGGCGCCTACCATTGCCCCTCGTGCGGCTGGGCCCGCCCTGCGCTTGTCCGTCGCGTGACGGGCGTGGAACTCGGCTGCGACGGCTACGGCTTTGACCTTGTCTTTGGACCCGATACCGACGCACCCGCAACGCACATCGCCACGCGCTACAACGGTCTGTACATGGTCTATAACGTTGCCGCCGCCTTCTTTGCCACACACGAGTTGGGCGTGAACACGGCGCTTCTACAGCCTACGCTCGATGCCTATGTGCCTGCCGGCGGTCGTATGGGGCGCTGGGATATCGCCGGCCGCACCGTCGAGGCCAACCTGGCCAAGAATCCCGTAGGCTTCGATCGACAAATCCAGTCCATCAAGACGGCAGGCGGCAGACTCTGCGCTTTCTTCCTCAATGACAACGACGCCGACGGCCACGATGTCTCGTGGATCTACGACGTCGACTTCGAGCGCATCGCCGATACCCCGGGGCTTGTCGCCTTTGCCGGCGGCACGCGTGCACACGATATGCAGGTGCGCCTCAAGTACGCCGGCATCGACGCCGCCATTATCTCGGACGTCGCGCAGGCAATTGGCGCCATGGCAGACGAGGCCGCCGATGACACCTTCTACGCCGTCGCCAACTACACGGCCTTCCCGCCGCTGGTCAAAGAACTCGACGGGCTGAAGGGTGCCGATGCAGCCACGGTTGCCGCCCGCGCCGCAGTCCGTGCCGACGGCAGCGCTCTTCCTGTCGGTATCGCGCCAGTCGAGCTCTCGCGCCCGCTGCGCATCGTCTACCTGTATCCCGATGCCCTCAACCTCTATGGCGACGGCGGCAACGTCATCGCCATAGAGCGCCGCTGCGCCTGGCGCGGCATCCCCGTTCGCGTGGATGAGGTCCGCATGGGCGAGGTGCTCGATCTGCATGATGCCGATATCGTCATGATGGGCGGCGGATCCGATCGCGACCAGCTAGCCGTGGCACACGAGCTGCTCGCCCAAAAAGACAAGGTCGCAGCCTATGTTGAGGACGGCGGTTCGCTGCTCGCCATCTGCGGCAGCTATCAGCTGCTCGGCCGTTCGTACTATATGGGCGAAAATCGCATCGAGGGCCTGGGTGTCATTGCCGCCGAGACCGTACGCGGCTCCGACCGCCTGATCGGCAACGTCGCCGTCAAGACCGACCTGGCACCCGAGCCCTTTGTGGGATTCGAGAACCACGGTGGCCGCACGCTTTTGGACGCCGATGCCACGCCGCTCGGAACGTCCGTCGTCACGGGCACCGGCAACAACGGCGACGATGGCTTTGAGGGTCTCATCTACAAGGGTGTCATCGGCACGTACCTGCATGGCCCGGCGCTGCCCAAGAACCCCGAACTCGCCGACTGGCTCATCGCGCACGCCCTCGAGCGCCGTGGCGACACACAGGCCGCCGCCCTGCTGCCGCTCAAACCCCTCGACGACACCTACGAGCACGCCGCCCACGACGCCGCCATGAAGCTTCTCCCCTAGCACCTCACCACCACAAAGGGGACAGGCACCTTTGTGGCGGTTTTGGCCCGTTCCAACGGTTTGTCTCAATCTGTAACATCTAGACCGTTAAAAGTCGTCTTACTGTTACAGAACGAGATGTTCGTCCCGGCACCTGCCTTTTGTCTTGATCTGTAACAGGTGGAGCCGATTTACCCGCTTAGATGTTACAGATTGAGATATTTGAAAATCGGAATAGAAGTCTGCTCCTGTGTGGTGGTTTTCCAGTTTGCCAACGATATACGCGCCGGCAAAAAAGTCTGCTATACTCTTCCCCGCTGTCCCCATCGTCTAGCGGCCAAGGACGCCACCCTTTCAAGGTGGATATCGCGGGTTCGAATCCCGCTGGGGGCACCACAAAATCTGAGAAGCCCGTTACCAATTCGGTAGCGGGCTTTTTGCTACCGATATGCCGGGATTCGAACCCGACAGGGTGCGGATCCCGGCAAATCGGCGGCAAAACGGACTCCAAAGCGTCCTTCGCAAACAAATAGCCGGGGCCCGCGCGATGCGGACCCCGGCTCAATACCGTGACGATATGTCAGTTACGCCCTACACGTAGAACAGGATGTCGTCGTAGGTCGGAACCGGCCAGTAGTCGGCGGCCACGATCTCCTCCATGGCGTCCACGGCGGCACGCAGCGTATCCATAGCGGGAACGACCTCGTGCGCGTACACGTTGGCCTGCTCCTGGCCATCGAGAGCCTCGGCCTTCTGATGTACGGCGTCGAGCGCCTTGATGGAGTCGTTGATGGCGGTGATACCGTTGCAGAGCTTGTTGAGCGTGTTCTGCTCGCACTGCATGGCGGCCTCAGCACCGGCGGCACGAATAGTCTCAAGGCCCTTAGCGACCTTGGTGGCATAGGCGGTAATGACCGGGCGATAGGTACGACGCGCCTCGCGAACCATCGTGGTAGCCTCGATGTTCATGAGCTTGTTGTACTTCTCGAGCTTGCAGTCATAGCGGCACTGAGCCTCGGCCTTGGTCAGGACGCCCGTCTCCTCAAAGAGCGCGATAGCCTTATCGGAAACAAAGGCGGGAAGAGCGTCGGCCGTGGTCTTGTTGTTGGCAAGGCCGCGCTTCTCGGCCTCGATGGGCCACTCGTCGGAGTAACCGTCGCCGGAGAACAGGATGCGCTGGTGATCGGTCAGCACCTTCTTGCAGTACTCGAGCGCGGCGTCCTGGAACTTATCCTCGGGCGTACCCTCGAGTGCGTCGGCGAAGGACTTGAGCGACTTGGCCACGGCGGCATCGAGCACCAGGTTGGAGTCGGAGACGTTCTGCTCGGAGCCGCAGGCACGGAACTCGAACTTGTTGCCGGTGAAGGCGAACGGGGAGGTGCGGTTGCGGTCGGTGTTGTCCTGCATCAGTTTGGGCAGGGTATCGGCGCCCAAGTCGAGCACGCCGCGCGTGGCATGGACGGAAGCTTTGCCATCGATGATCTTCTCGACAACCTCGGTGAGCTGGTCGCCCAGGAAGATGGACATAATCGCCGGAGGAGCCTCGTTGGCGCCCAGACGATGATCGTTGCCGGCCGAGGCGACGGAAGCGCGCAGGAGCTCCTGATAGTTATCGACGGCCTCGATCACCGCGGTGAGGAAGACGATGAACTGCAGGTTGTCGAGCGGGGTGTCGCCCGGATCGAGCAGGTTCTCGGACTCGGTGCCAAGCGACCAGTTGTTGTGCTTGCCCGAACCATTGATGCCCTCGAACGGCTTCTCGTGCAGCAGGCAGACCAGGTCATGGCGGGAAGCGATAAGCTTCATCTTCTCCATCATGACCAGGTTCTGGTCGATGGCCTCGTTGACCTCGCCATAGACGGGGGCGAGCTCATGCTGGCAGGGAGCAACCTCGTTGTGCTTGGTCTTGGCGGGAATGCCGAGCGCCCACAGCTCGTTGTCCAGGTCCTTCATATAGGACGAGACGGTGGGACGGATTGCGCCAAAGTAGTGTTCCTCGAGCTCCTGGCCCTTGCAGGGAGCGGCGCCAAAGAGCGTGCGGCCGGTGATGACCAGGTCCTTGCGCTTGCGGTAGGCGTCCTTCTTGATCAGGAAGTACTCCTGCTCGTCGCCCACGGAAGGAACGACCTTCTTTGGCGTCTTGCCGAACAGCGCCAAAACGCGCTTGGACTCACGCGAGAGCGCGGTCATGGAGCGCAGCAGCGGGGTCTTCTTGTCCAGGGCCTCACCCGTGTAGGAGCAGAAAGCCGTGGGGATGCACAGGACATCGTCCTTGATAAAGGCAGGGCTAGTGGGATCCCAGGCGGTGTAGCCACGGGCCTCGAAGGTGGCGCGAAGGCCGCCGTTGGGGAAGCTGGAGGCGTCCGGCTCGCCCTGGATGAGGTTCTTGCCCGTAAACTTGGTGATGGCGGTGCCGTCGTGGTTAGGCTCGAGGAAGCTGTCGTGCTTCTCGGAAGTGATGCCCGAAAGCGGCTGGAACCAGTGCGCGTAGTGCGTGGCGCCCTTGGAGATGGCCCATACCTTCATGGCGTGAGCGACGGCGTTGGCCACATCCAGGTCGAGCGGCTCACCGTCCTCGAGGGTTGCAGCAAGGCGCTTCCAAATGTCCTTGGGGAGGTAGTCCTTCATGACTTCCTCAGAGAACACCATGGTCCCGAAGCGGTCAGTAAGTTCGGCCATACGGAACTCCCTTCGTATCGGCACCGCGTGAGAAGCGGTGTTGATTACTAACGAACGAGTCATAGATTAGGCTCGTCGTGTTTCCGCAACATTACCGTTATGTTGCTGTCACGAAACCAATCAATGAGGTTACCGCATCGCGGCGGCGTTGCCGCCCTCAACAGCCAATCAACTGTATAAATTGCAGACCTCTCCCCATGGTTTAAGGGTAGTCAATTTGGGATGGGGCTCTATTAACTGGTATTTCGCATCAGATACCAGTCTTTATAGCCCCATCCTAGATTGACCGCTCCGCTATAGGGAATGTCGATAGCAAGGCATCTTTGATTGGTATCCCCGAATAGCGAGTGAAACTCCACCGTGACACAGTGGTGCTGTAGAATCCTTACAACACATCACGCTATTACGTATCTAAAGGAGCACGATATGCGCGTCGACGAGGTTTTTAAGCAGGCAGCATCCCAGGGCACCGCACCCGTTTCGTTTGAGATGTTCCCGCCCAAGGGCGAGCTTACCCTCAACACGGCTCGCGAGGTGGCAGGCAATCTGTGCAAGCTTTCGCCGAGCTTTGTCTCGGTCACCTGCTCTGCCGGCGGCTCGGGCAACGGCGCCACCACCGCCCCCATCGCGCAAATGATTACGAGCGAATTCAATACGCCCTCGGTGGCGCACCTCACCTGCGTGGGCCGCTCGCACGCCGATATCGCCGCCAAGATCGACGAATACCGCTCCGCCGGCGTAGAAAACATCCTGGCCCTGCGCGGTGATCTGCCCGCTGGCGCGACCGAGGATGACAAGCCCGCCTCGGACTACCCCTACGCCCGCGAGCTCATCCCCGAGCTTGTCGACGCCGGCTTTTGTGTGGGCGCCGCGGCCTACCCCGAGGGCCACATTGCCTGTGAGGACCTCAACGCTTCGGTCGAATACCTCAAGCAAAAACAGGACGCCGGCGCGAGCTTCTTTGTGACGCAGCTCTTCTTTGACAACGAGTGCTTCTACCGTTTCCGCGAGCTTGCCAACAAGGCAGGTATCACCGTGCCCATTACCGCGGGCATCATGCCGTTTATGGGCAAGTCGCAGATCAGCCGCATGGTCTTTATGTGCGGCGCGTCGCTGCCCTCCCCCGTCATCAAGATTCTCGCCAAGTACGAGAACGACCCCGAGAGCCTGCAGGCAGCCGGTGTAGATTATGCCGCCCGTCAGCTTTGCGACCTTAAGGAGCACGGCGCCGACGGTCTGCACCTGTACACTATGAATCGTCCTGCAATCGCCGCAACCATTATGGAGCGCCTGGGGTAATGGAAAAACCGCACATCGATACAACCGCTGTCGAAGTGCCGGCCGACCTTGCGTCGCCGGCGCTTTATCGTATCGATGATGCCCACCATCCCCGCGTCGATCGTGCCGAGATGCTGCGCTATCTGGGCTACAGCGGTCAGCAAATTGAGCCCGAGCTGTCGCAGCGTATTGAGCTTGTCGTTGAGCGTCTGGAGCTGGACATTGAACCCCGTGGCGTGCGACGCGTGTTTGCCGTCGATGCCACGGGCGTGGACGAGCAGGGCGAGCCCTGCATCCGCTTGGTCGGCACCAACGTTGATCTGCGGGGTCGCGATATCTATCGACATCTCAAAGACGCCCGATTTGCCGCGCTCATGGCATGCACTCTCGGCATGGACGCCGAGCGTCGCCTGCGTACCACGGGAGCCCAGCAGCCCCTGGAGGGAGCCGTGCTCGACGCCGCATGCTCTGCCTATGTAGAAGCCGCCGTCGAGCAGATGGACCAGCAGGTTAAGGCTGCGGCCGCCGCACACGGACTCGCCGGTAACTGGCGCTTCAGTCCCGGCTACGGCGACTGCCCGCTTACGGCACAGCGCTCAATCGTGGACGCGCTCAACGCCACGCAGCTCATCGGGCTTACCGTCACGCCCACCAGCCTGCTCATGCCCACCAAGAGCGTGACCGCGGTGATCGGTCTGTTCGACGGCGAGGTCCACGACGCCCAGAGCCGCCCCACCTGCAATATCTGCCGCATGCGCGAGCACTGTCGCTTCCGCGCCGCCCACACCACCTGCTATTCCAGCCATTAGGAGCCCTCGATGTTTACTCCGCTTATCACTCATGATTCTGACAGCACTGCATTGGCGGCACCCGTTGATGCCGCACGTCGCAACGGTGCCACGTACAAGACGCGCACGATCGACGATCTGCGCATTAAGGACGATCGCCTGCGTGCGGCCATCGAGGGCACGGGGCATCTGCTGTTCGACGGCGGCATGGGCACCATGCTGCAGGCGGCCGGCATGAAGGCCGGCGCCCTGCCCGAGCTGCTCAACTTTGAGGAGCCTCAGGTCATTACCGACATCCAGCGTCAGTACGTCGAAGCCGGCTGCGACGTGATCACCGCCAACACCTTTGGCGCCAACGCCCACAAGCTCGACGGTACCGCCACCGTGGCAGATGTCTTTGCCGCCGCTGTCGCCTGCGCCCGCGCGGCCGGCGCCCACTACGTCGCCGGCGATATCGGCCCCATCGGCGCGCTGCTTCGCCCCTTGGGTACCCTCAGCTTCGACGAGGCCTATGACCTCTTTGCCGAGGAAGTGCGCGCCGGCGTCGCCGCGGGCGTGGACCTCTTTATTATCGAGACTATGACCGACCTGGCCGAGATCAAGGCGGCCGTCCTCGCCTGCCGCGAGAACTCCGACCTGCCCGTCTTTGCCACCATGACCTTTGAGGAAGACGGTCGCACCTTCCTGGGCACGAGTCCCGAGGTTGCCGCCATCACGCTCGATGCCATCGGCGCCGACGTTTTGGGCATCAACTGCAGCCAGGGACCGGCCGAGCTCCGAGGACTCGCCGCTCGCATGCTCACCGTTACGGACAAGCCCGTTATGGTGCAGGCCAACGCAGGACTGCCCCACGTGGACGACGACGGCAACACCGTCTTTGATATCCAGGCGCCCGAGTACGCCGTGGCCGTCGCCGGTATGATTGAGGACGGCGTAAGCGTCGTGGGCGGCTGCTGCGGCACCACGCCGGCGCACATGGCAGCGCTGCGCACGCTTATCGATAACCACACGCCCAGTCCGCGCCACCGCAAGCCCAGCATGTCGGTCACAAGCGCCCAGACCGTGGTGGACCTCCCCTGCGACGGCCACAAGATCGCCGTCATCGGCGAGCGCATCAACCCCACCGGCAAAAAGCGCCTGCAGCAGGCCCTGCGCGACGGCGACCTGGACTACGTGGTGAGCCAGGGCATCAGCCAGCAGGAGCAGGGCGCCGACATCCTGGACGTCAACGTGGGCCTGCCCGAGATCGACGAGGTCAAGATTATCCAACAGGCCACCGAGCAGCTCCAAGGCTCCACGCTGCTGCCGCTGCAGATCGACTCCACCGACCCCGCCGCCGTCGAGGCCGCCGTACGTCGCTACGCCGGCAAGCCCATCATCAACTCGGTCAACGGCAAGCAGCAGATCATGGACGAGATCTTCCCGCTGGTCGCCCACTACGGCACCAACGTTGTCGGCCTTACGCTCGACGAAGGCGGCATCCCCGATACCGCCGAGGCCCGCTTTGCCATCGCCGAGCGCATCGTGGCCGAGGCTGCCCGCTACGGCATCGGCCCGGACCGTATCCTCATCGACTGCCTGGTCATGACCGCCTCGACCAATCAACGCCAGGCCGAGCAGATCCTGCGCGCCATGTCCCTGTGCAAGGAGCGCCTGGGCGTCAAATGCGCGCTCGGCGTGTCGAACATCAGCTTTGGTCTGCCTGCCCGCCCGCTGCTGGGCTCGGTCTTTTTGGCCGCCGCCTTTGGCGCGGGCCTCGATGCCCCCATCATGAACCCGGGCTCCAAGCGCTTTATGGACACCGTCTACAGCTATCGCGTCCTGAGCGTTGAGGACGAGGGCTCGACCGGATACATCGAGCGCTATGCCGGCTGGACCGATCCGTATAAGATCGCCGCCAACCCGGCAGCAGCTCAGGCCGCATCGACCGACACCGTGCCCGCTGCCGGCACCGCCGGCACCGACGGCAACGACGACCCGATTCGTCGCATGGTCGTCTCGGGCCGCAAAGGCGAGATCGCTGCCGAGACCGAGCGTCTGCTGGCAGACCACGACGCCATGGACCTTATCAACAACCACTTTATCCCCGCCCTCGACGAGGTGGGCGTCCTCTTTGACCAGGGCAAGTTCTTCTTGCCGCAACTCATGGCCTCGGCCGAAGCCGCACGCGTGGGCTTCGACACCATCAAGCGCCTGATGCCCGCCGGCGAGATCGCCGACAAGGGCAAGATCTGCGTGGCCACCGTCAAGGGCGACATCCACGATATCGGCAAGAACATCGTCAAGATGCTGCTCGATAACTACGGCTACACCGTCTTTGACCTAGGCCGCGATGTCGACCCGCAAGAGGTGCTCAAGACCGTGCAGGAGCGTGACATCAAGCTCGTCGGCCTCTCGGCGCTTATGACCACCACGGTCGTCGCCATGGAGGAGACCATCAAGTTGCTCCATGCCGAGGTTCCGGGCGTCAAGATCATCGTGGGCGGCGCCGTGCTCACCCCCGAATACGCCAAGCAAATCGGCGCGGACTACTACGCCAAGGACGCCGCCGAGAGCGCTCGTATCGCCGAAGAGGTCTTTGGGAAGTAACACAACGGAAACAACCGAGCACTAAAACGTGCCGCACGCGCCACTTGGCACGTGCGGCACGTTAGAATAGATAAGACTATGCTCGTTTTGGCAGATAGGAGCGCAAGGATGGCGATCACGCCTGCAGAAATCGCGGAAACCCGCGGCATGGTTGAGGAGCAGAACCTCGACATCAGGACCATCACCATGGGTGTTTCGCTCATGGGTTGCGGCGACGAGAACCTCGACCGCATGTGCACGAAGATCTACGACCACGTGACGCACACGGCTGAGCATCTGGTCGAGACCGCCGAGAACCTCGAGCGCGAGTACGGTATCCCCATCGTCAACAAGCGCGTTTCCGTCACCCCGGTGGCGCAGATCGCCGCGTGCTGCAAGGATGAGGACCTCACCCCCATCGCGCACGCCCTCGACCGCGCGGCCGAGACACTCGGCATCGATTACCTGGGCGGCTTCTCCGCACTCGTCCAGAAGGGCATCGGCGACGCCGATCGCCGCGTTATCCAGTCCATCCCCCAGGCGCTCGCCACCACGAGCCGCGTCTGCTCCAGCGTCAACGTCGCCAGCCTGCGCGCCGGTATCAACATGGATGCCGTGCTCATGGCCGCCCAGACCATCATCGATGCCGCTAAACTCACGGCCGACCAGGATTCCGTCGGCGCTTCCAAGTTTGTCTGCTTTGCCAACATGGTCGAGGACTCCCCGTTTATGGCGGGCGCCGTCCACGGCGGTGGCGAGGCCGACGCCGTCATCAACGTAGGCGTCTCGGGCCCCGGCGTTATGGCCGCAGCCCTGGAGACGCTGCCCGATTCCGCATCGATGATGGAGGTCGCCGAGAAGATTAAGCAGACCGCCTTTAAGATCACCCGTGCCGGTGAGCTCATGAGCCGCGAGGCCGCCCGTCGCCTGGGTGTCGAGAAGGGCATCGTCGACCTGTCGCTGGCGCCTACGCCTGCCATCGGCGATTCCGTTGCCCGCATCCTCGAGATCATCGGTGTTGGCACCTGCGGTGGCCCGGGCACGACCTGCGCACTCGCCATGCTCAACGATGCCGTCAAGAAGGGCGGCGTTATGGCCAGCTCCAGCGTGGGCGGTCTCTCCGGCGCTTTCATCCCCGTGTCCGAGGACGCCGGCATGATCGCCGCCGTCGAAGCCGGCGCGCTTTCGCTCGAGAAGCTCGAGGCCATGACTTGCGTGTGCTCCGTTGGCCTGGACATGATCGCCATCCCCGGCGACACCCCGGTCGAGACCATCGCCGGCATCATCGCCGACGAGATGGCCATCGGCGTCATCAACAACAAGACCACGGCCGTCCGCGTGATTCCCGCCATCGGCAAGGGCGTGGGCGACTGCGTCGAGTACGGCGGCCTGTTCGGCCGTGCGCCCATCATGCCGGTGAACCCCAACGCCGGCACTGTGCTTGCCCACCGTGGTGGACGCTTCCCGGCGCCGCTGAACTCGCTGAAGAACTAGCTGAGGGGGACTGGCGAGGAGCCCCGGGGAGGGCAAATATATAAGGTCGCCTGCTCGGACAGTCCTGACTCGCACGGAGAGCACATTAAGTGCTCTCCGGCTCGTGCGGAACTCGCGATCGACCTTATATATTTGCCCTCCCCGGGGCTCCCGCACAACGGGACCTCGATTGAGTTCTATCCCGGTTGCAGTCGCTTCGCTTCTGCTCCACTTTGCTGGTATGACGGTTTGGCGTTGGATCGGTTCTTTCTGATATATGCTGGTTGCGGCTCTTCTTTTGGGAGGAGTCGCTTTTTTGTTGCTAGGAGGTTGGCCCGTGGCTGATGGTGTAATTCAATTTGAGCTGCTTTCTGCGGATTGGAATGAGGAATGGATGCGCTTGCAGGCTGGTCGGCGGCGGGCTGATGATTCTTTTGAATGGGATAAGCGGGCTCGGCATTTTCGGCCGTTGGAGACTGCCCCGTATGCCCGGGACTTTATCAAGCTGTTGGCGTTAAAGCCTGGTGAATCGGTGCTCGATATGGGGTGTGGAGCTGGGTCGATTGCTATTCCGCTTGCTCAGGCTGGACATCCTGTGATTGCTGTTGACTTTTCCCCTGCCATGTTAGGCACGCTTGATGCTGGTATTGAGTACTATGGGCTCGAGGATCGCATTACGCCGCTTGAGCTCGCTTGGGATGATGATTGGGATTTGGTTGGACCGGTCGCGAAAGCGGTGGATGTTGCCTTTGCCAGTCGGTCGGTTACGACGACCAATCTAAAAGATGCGCTTGCCAAGCTCGACCGCACGGCTCGTCGGCGTTGTGCTGTCACGATGGTCGCCAACTCCAGCCCGCGCTATGATCTGCACTTGATGAACGCTATCGGCGCCTCGGTTACCTGCAGCAATGGCTTTGTGTACGCCTTCAACATCCTCATTCAGATGGGTGCGTTGCCGCAGGTTACATACTTTGAATCGCCTCGTCGCGATACCTTCGATAGCCTTGAGGCAGGCGTGGCGGATTTTTCCCGTATGCTCGAGCATGGCAACGAGGATAAGATCGACCGCCTGCGCGACTATATCGCTCAGCACATGATCGAAAACCCCCATGCCGGCGAGCCGGGCTCCAAGGGCGTGCCGCAGGGGCGCTATATGCTCGACCATATCCGTAAGGTTCGCTGGGCGTTTATTGCATGGGAACCGGTCTCTGCGCCCAGCTCATAGCCTGTTCGCAGCCCGCACCGCCCACTCACTCGGCATCCGCATTCTTTTTGAACTGGGCAAACGCGCTCCACACCGCGCCGTTCCTGCGCTATCGTGGGACAGCTCACGTAGATTAAGGCCCCGTCGCGGGGCGCCCCATACATAGAAAGCGAGAACCCATGGCACTGACAGGAGCCCAGGTCAAGCAGCTTCGCAGCATGACCCATCACCTCAACCCCGCCATCATCATCGGTAAGTCCGATGTCAACGAGGGCACCGTCGAGCAGACGGTCGCCTACCTGGAGAAGCATGAGCTCGTTAAGTGCTCCGTGCTCGATGGCTCCAGTCTTTCCGCCCGCGAGGCCGCCGAAGAGCTCTCCGAGCGTTGCCACGCCGAGGTCGTCCAGGTCATCGGCCGCAAGTTCTCGCTGTATCGCGAGTCCTCGCGCAAGGACATCGAGAAGATCAAGCTCGTCTAAGAGCCAATGATCCGGCGAGCCAACACATAGCAAGCTTACGGGTGCCCAAGTACTTCGGGCGCCCGTTTTTTATCGCTCGACCAGCACGCGATTGAGCCGCCCCTCCACCAAGCGCTCGTATAGACGCCGCGTCTCGGGCTCGGGCACGCCATTGACCTGCTCCCTTAGATGGTGCATATGCCCGCTGTACAGCTCGACGATATCGCGCCGCCGCCCCGCCGCACTGTAGACGCGCATGGCGCAGCGCACCATATCCTCACGCGCCGTTTCCTGCCGAAGCCCCGACTCCGCCAGCCAAATCGCCGACTGCAGGTCGTTTTCTTCTAGGGCGGCATTTGCTCCCTTAATCATGCAATCGATGTACTTTGACTGCATAATGCGTCGCATACGTAAAAAGTAGGTGGGGTTACAGCCATTGGGAACATACAGCGGTCCGGCATAAAGCTGCTCAATCTTAAGGCACAGCTCAACTAAATGGGGCCCGCGTGCACCCGTGCGATTTCCCAAAACCTCGCGGCTTATCTGGTCAAACAGCCGCACATCGGTCTTGACGTAGTCGCCGTTGAGTCCGATGCATTCATTTTGGATGAGCACACACGACTTGCCATCCGGCGTCGGTCCCAAAGCCGACCGCAAGCGCGATATCGTCGAGTACAGGTTGTTGCGGGCGCTATTGAACTCGGCATGGGGCCACAGCTCCATGGCCAGCGTCTCGCGGTCGACGAGCGCATCCATGCCCAGTGCAAGCCGCTCGGCAAGTGTCGCCGCCTTCTTGCGGCGCCACATTTTGTCCGTGATGGGAAACCCGTCGCGCTCGGCGCGAAACGCCCCAAACATGCGAATCTCGATATGGTCGATGGTATCAACGGCTTCAACCTCGCCGGCCTGAAATAAGCGCTCGCCCTCCCCTTCCAGATCATCGCGCAGCGAGTACCGCGACAGCTCGCGCACGGGAAGCTTCTTGCGAATCCTGGTCGCCGGCTCGCCCAGACAATGCATGGCAAGGCGCGCAAAGAGCCGATACGATGGCTCTAGAATCCCCGCGCGATTCATGGACATCCAGGCCGCAAGATCGCTGTCTCGGCCCGCACAGGCCAAATGCAGCGCCACCATCCAGGCCTCCGCTCCACCAACCTGCGTCTGGCTTATATCGAGTAGCTCCGCTTCCTCGCGCACCGAAACCATCGAGGTGTTACGCAGATACGCCGCGCGCTCCAACAGCAATGCGTTATCGCGCATGTACGCAATCGACTCCTCGGCAAGTTTGAGCACTTGGACCGCACGGAACTTTGCATTAACCGGCCGTCCCTCTGCCAGCGACTGCCAGCCTTCTAGCAACAGGCCAAACAGCTGAATCTGGTTGTCGCGCATGCGCACGGCAAAACGATCGAGCTCGTTGAATGCCGCGTCGTCGGTTACCGGCAAGCCGGAAAGGAGCCGCCGTGCCGCCAACACCATGCGCACCCAGATAGCCATCGCCTTGAGCCCACGTACGTCGAGCGCCTCCCGCACCACCGTCATCTCGTCGTCGCGCTCGTCGGTTCCCGCAAACGACCCGTCAAAAAGCTCCACCAGCATGCTGTCGGCCCGTATAACAATCCCCGCGATGTCGAGCTCGCAGTCGTAGGCCTTGCTCGTTTTGAGCTGCTGTAGAACGCCGCCGTCATCTCCCCGCTCGGTCAGGCAGCGCTTGACCTCGATATGCGCGGACAACATATCGAGTGCGGTATGGGATGTCTCGATTTCTGGCACGGTCAGGTTCGTAGGAAGCCCAAGCCCGTTGTCCCCATAGCAAACAGCCGTCAGTGTCTGGGCCACCCTCCATGAAACAGGGTCTATTTCGCAGGCCGCCCGTTCGCCCCCGCGCTCGATGACCGATGCCATATAGCGAGCGAGCTTTGTATTGGACACGCTGACCGCTGCCAGATATACGCCAAGCGCCTCGGCAGGCGTTGGCTCTGGAGCCGGATCCTCGGCATCGATCGTGCCCAGCGCTGCTCGGCAGATATCGGCCCCGTGCCCCGTCAGAGCCAGATCGACCCCATACTGCCCAGCAAGTTCAAGGACCGCATCACGGTCCAAAAAGGCGTCCGCCAGGCCCATCGCCGCATCGCATCGGCCCGCCTTAAGCAAAATCCGGGCCGCCCTCGGAACAAGTTCGGGGCGAACCTCGGCCACCAACTTACGCAAACGCAAGCGTCCGTTATCCTCCGTGCCCAGACACGTAAAACTCCGCTCGGCGGGATCCAAGCCAAAGATCGGGTAGTCGCGTACAAAGTAGGACTGGTCGACCATCGACAGCCTCATCCCACAAGCCTCGAGTTCTGCGATATTGCCCTCGCCCATCAAAATCATGAGACATGCCACGCAAAACAGTGCATTATTGTCGAGCGAAGCCAGGTCGACAAGTGCCGCGCCATATACGTTGACAATCTCGTTTTCGAGCAGACCGGCTACGTCGCCTTGGCCATACAGACCCGTCTGCAATGCCGAAACGAGCTCGGGCACGCCCTGCGTGAGCTGATAAAAGTCGAGCGATGTGCTGATCGAAAACGCCGATGCCCACGCCGAATACTCATAGGCATGCACCTTGAGCATCTGCGCATTGATCTTAACCGAATCGCCCAGCCCATGAATCAGCTGACGATTTGAAGGACGGCAGGAGATAAAGACCCCTACCCCCATAGCGCGCAGGCCGCGAATCCTGTCGATGAGGTCTTCGGTATCGTGCTGATCGAGGTTTGGCACATTATCAATCGCGATAAGGGAGTGCGGTTTGTCTTTGAGTTCTTCGGTAACCACCTCGAGCTGCATAAACAACTCGCGCCCAATGGCGCGATCGGCCTCGATAATCCGCACGGGGCCTCGCGTCGGGTCGCATTTAACCTCATGGGTGTACTGCAGCAGCACCGAGGTCTTCCCAAACCCGTCGGGCGCATAAAGAACCACGATGCCGGCCTTTCGGCCCTTGGCGAGAAGCTCATTCATCAAGCGTTCGCGTCGCACCATATAGCCTCCGCCCAGCGGCATCAGCTCGAGGTCGTCCATACTGCCCAAATCGTTTACCATGCCCGCTCCTCAACTCGACCGTATGGACACTGTAACCGCAAGACCATACAAGCCGCGCTATGAATAGAGCGACCTTGTGTTTAAGGTTGTCTTTTGGTACGCAAGCGGCAAGTTTTTGTACAGCGAGGGCCGATTGTTATTAATCCCCCGACTAATCGGTCTTTAAGCAGGTAAATGAGCTTGTCAGCTTGTCCCATCTAAGCGGCAGTGTAACGCAAATAAACAAGGTTCAGCTATGTCATTCAACTCGCCTAGCACCCGCTACCGTCTACGACCTTTTAGTGGCATTTTTGCATAGAATCTGGTATGGAATGAATCAAACTGTTAGGCATCCGGCATTCGTCAAGCTTGCGGCAAGATTTTGGTCAAGCGGGCGGAAAGGGATAGCAAAAAGGCCCCCGCAAAGCGGAGGCCTTAGGCAAGGCTATGTCGAGGTGCAGGATTCGCGCTACTCGCAGAGCGAAAGGGCGGCCTCGTCGGCAACGACAACGCAGTTGGTGTGCAGCTGTAGGATCGAAGCCGGGCACGCGGGCGTAACCGGACCATAGCACATGTCATGCACGGCCTGAGCCTTGGCCTCGCCGTTGGCGACGACTAGGATCATGCGGGCATACATGATGGTCTGGGTACCCATGGTGTAGGCCTGACGGGGAACATCGTCGATGCTGTCGAACAGGCGGCTGTTGGCCTGAATGGTGCTCTCGGTGAGGTCGACGCAGTGCGTGCCCTTGGAGAAGTGGTCATCGGGCTCGTTGAAACCGATGTGGCCGTTGTTGCCAATGCCGAGCAGCTGCAGATCCGGGTAACCGGCGGCGGCGACGATCTTGTCGTACTCAGAGCAGGCAGCGGCGGCATCGGGGTTGGAACCGTCGGGCACATGCGTGTTGTTCAGGTCGATGTTGATGTGATCGAAGAAGTTCTCACGCATAAAGTAGTGATAGCTCTGGGGATCGTCGTGCGAAAGGCCGCGATACTCGTCCAGGTTGTAGGTGCTGACCTCGGCAAAGTCGACGTCGCCCTTCTCGTACCAAGCAGCGAGCTGCTTGTAGGCACCGATCGGGGTGGAGCCGGTGGCAAGGCCCAGCACACAGTCGGGCTTGAGGATAACCTGCGCCGAGATGATATTGGCTGCCTTGCGGCTCATATCCTCGTAGTCTTTAGCTTTAATGATCTTCATTACGCGTCCTTTCTCGTACAAGAGAGGCAAGGCTCCCCTTACAAGCACTTGCCCGCGGCCCGCGTCGGCCGCAACCAACGTGTGCGGCCACCAGGGCGAGGTCGCGTAATGTATGTGTCTCGTGTCTAGCCGCGTCGAGGCCCCTGCCCGTCCACGGTGACCCGAAGCCTTTTAGCTTCGGACAAATCCCATCTTGCCACGGAGGGCGTCCTCTTTCAAGGGCGCCCTCCGTAAACGTGTTTGAATTGTAGGCTAATGGCCACATGCACTTGCTAGCGCTCGCGAGCAACGATGAGCTGGTCCATCTCTTCGACATGCACGCCAACGGAGCCCTTGATGCTCGAGAACTCAACAGAGTTGCACACCAAGATGGGAACCGTCACATCGTAGCCCTCGGCAGCAATTGCCTCGCGATCGAACTCAATGAGCACATCGCCCTTATGGACGATGTCGCCCACTTGCGCATGTACGGTAAAGTGCTTGCCCTCAAGCTGAACAGTGTCCAAACCAACGTGGATGAGCACGTCCAAGCCATCGACCGTGTTAAGCGCAACAGCGTGTCCCGTGGGAAAAATGGCCTCGACCTTGGCATCAGCCGGTGCAATCACACGCGTGCCGGTAGGCTGAATCGCCACGCCCTGGCCCAAAAGGCCGGTGGCAAATGTCTGGTCGTTTACCTCGGAAAGCGGAATGACGTCGCCCGAGATGGGAGCATCCAGCGTAAGGACTCGACCACGCATACCAAAAGACCTTAGGACTTTAGTGAACATGCTCCCCCTCGGACATACCAATCGACCAAAATAGCCTTAACAGTTTACCACTTGGCACTCGTTTTTGACCATTAGGGAAGTTCGCGCTTGACAACCTCGACGATGTCGTCAACAACGCGCTGGGTCAGCTCGTGCGTCTCGGCCTCGGCCATAACGCGGACCAGCGGCTCGGTACCGCTCGGACGCACCAGAATGCGACCGCGGCCGTCAAGTTCCTTCTCGGCAGCAGCGACGGCATCCCAGATGGGCTGGCAATCGTCCAGACCAGCCTTGTTGTCGGAATGAACGTTGACGAGTACCTGCGGGTACTTCTTCATGATGCCGGCAAGATCAGTGAGGGTACGACCGGTGCGCTTGAGCACGGCCAGCAGCTGCAGAGCCGTCACCAGACCGTCACCGGTGGTGTTGTGCTCCAGGAAGATGATGTGGCCGGACTGTTCGCCGCCGATGACGGCGCCATCCGCGAGCATGCGCTCCAAAACGTAGCGGTCCCCCACGGCGGTCTGAACCATCTCGAAGCCCTGCTCCTTCATAGCGATGGAGAAGCCCAGGTTGCACATGACGGTCGAGACGATCTCGGAGTTGGCGAGCTTGCCGCGGGCGGCGAGATCGGAGCCGCAGATAGCCAGGATGTAGTCACCGTCGATCTCATTGCCCTCGCTGTCCACGAACAGCACGCGATCGGCGTCGCCGTCGTGGGCCAGGCCGATATCGGCGTGGGTGCGCAGCACGAGCTCGCGCAGGGGCTCGAGGTGCGTAGAGCCGCATTCAACGTTAATGTCAGTGCCACAGTAATCGGTGTTGATGGCATGGACCGTGGCACCCAGGCGCTGCAGCGCAGCGGGCGTGGTCTGGCAAGAAGCGCCATGGCCGCAGTCGACGGCAACGACCAGGCCATCGAGCCTCAGACCATCAAGCGTATCGATGGCGTGGTCGACGTATGCCTTGCGAGCGTCCTTCATCTTGATAATGTGGCCCACGCCGGCGCCAGTCGGCAGCGTATCGGCAGCCATGGCTTCCTCGGACATGACCCAGGCGCTGATCTCTTCCTCGACAGCATCGGGAAGCTTCATACCCTTGCGGCTAAAGAACTTGATGCCGTTGAACTCCGGCGGATTGTGCGAAGCGGAGATGACGATGCCGCCGTCGAGCTCATTTTGGACGGTGAGCAGCGCCACGGCGGGCGTGGGGATGACGC
Organism: uncultured bacterium; assembly: GCA_905215505.1. Classification (GTDB taxonomy): domain Bacteria; phylum Actinomycetota; class Coriobacteriia; order Coriobacteriales; family Coriobacteriaceae; genus Collinsella. The sequence goes on along the minus strand of CAJMPU010000004.1, from coordinate 90,798 downwards.
CGCAGCAGTGCGGACGGCCACCCTCGGCCATGATGCCGGCAGTCAGAGCGCTCTCGAGCATAGTGCCCGAAAGACGCGTGTCGCGGCCGACGCAGATATCCGGACCAAGAAACTTGGTCGCCGCGCGGCCCAGGCGAAACGCGAGGTCGCACGAGAGGTCGGCATTGGCGACGCCACGGACGCCGTCGGTACCGAAGATGTTCTGGGGCATAGGATCGCTCCTTCCCTAGCAGGCGATATACAACCGCCCGCCCTAGTCGAAAAAGAAAAGCGGGACCCGCCGAGGAATCGGCAGGCCCCGCTTGTACATTGTATCTCGAAAGGAGATAAAACCTTAGCGCTTGGAGAACTGGGGAGCGCGGCGGGCCTTCTTGAGGCCGTACTTCTTGCGCTCGACCACGCGAGCATCGCGCGTAAGGAAACCGGCCTTCTTGAGGTCAGCACGGTAGTCGCCAGCGTTCAGAAGAGCGCGAGCGATGCCCAGACGCAGAGCGCCGGACTGACCGGAGATGCCGCCGCCATCGCACAGAGCGATAACGTCGAACTGACCGGCGGTGTCGGTCACCTTGAAGGGAGCAAGGGCGTTCTCAACGAGCTGATGACGGCCGAAATACTGCTCGGCGTCACGCTTGTTGATGGTCACCTTGCCGGTGCCGGGGACGAGACGGACGCGGGCGACGGCGTTCTTACGACGGCCGGTACCCTGGTAGACAACGGTGTTCTCAGCCATCTTTAAGCCTCCAGCTCAATCTTCGTGGGGTTCTGGGCAGCGTGCGGATGCTCGGCACCAGCGTAGACCTTAAGCTTGGTCATCTGGGCACGGCCGAGGGTGGTCTTGGGCAGCATGCCGCGAACGGCGCGCTCGATGACCTTCTCCGGGTGCTTCTCCATAGCCTGGCGGAAGCTCTCAGCCTTGAGGCCGCCGTTGTAGCCGCTGTGGCGATAATAGGTCTTCGTGTCGGCCTTGTTGCCGGTAAGCTGGACCTTATCGGCGTTGATGACGACAACGAAGTCGCCGCAGTCGCTGTTGGGCGTGAACTGGGGCTTGTTCTTACCGCGCAGGATCATTGCGATCTGGGTGGCAAGACGGCCCAGGACAGCACCATCGGCGTCGACGAGAACCCAGTTGCGCTGGACCTCGCCCTGCTTGGCGTAGTGAGTCGATTTCGAAATCACTTAGACTCCTCCATGTACAGTACGTGTTGTTACAGAGATTCACGGGGCTCTGCAAGTAACCCGTCCATATTACCCCGCTCGCCGCCCGAGTCAACAGGTATTTTGGCTCCGACCAGAGTTTCTGCACATGTCATCCATGGGTCATGACGTCGCGACACTAGCGCTCGACAAATGCCTCGATATCACTCAGTAGGCGCTTTGCCTCCTGGCGGCCCTGAATATACAGGTCGAGGAGCTTTGCCGGATCATGCTCAACGTGACCGACCTCGACCGGCTTTTGTGGAGCAACGACCAGCGCGCGGCCCTCGCGCTCATACTTCCACAGATGCATGCGCTGGATGTTATAGCGGTCGTGGCGCGTCTCGATAGCCTCAAGCAGGTAGGGGTAGTCGGCATAGCGAGCGCGTGCGGCGGGCATAAACTCGTAGGGCTTTTTCTCGTACGAGCGATCCTGCGTGACAATGACGACTGCACGGTCGAAGCCGGCCTCCTCCAGCACGTGCTCGATGGGGACCGAATCGGCTACGCCGCCGTCGACGTATTTGTGCCCATCGATCTCGACCGGCGGCGTCACCAGCGGCAGCGACGTCGAGGCGCGCACGGCATCGAGGTCGAGCACGGCGCTTTTGACCGGCAGGTATGCAGCGGTTCCAAAGAGCATGTCCGTCGCGACGGCGTACATCTTGGTGGGGCTCGCGTCGAACGCTTCGTTGTCAAAGGGATCCAGGCGGTCCTGGACATCGTTGAAGATAAAATCGTAACCCACGATGGAGCCCGTGGACGCAAACGATGCGGCGCCCATGAAGCGGTTGTCATTGCAGAAAGCCAGGTTGATGCGGTTGGCACGGCCGATCTGATGCGACTTGTAGTTCACGCCGTTGAGAGCGCCGGCCGATACGCCATATACCGCCGGAATCTCGACGCCGGCCTCCATGAGAACGTCGAGTACGCCTGCGGTAAATTGCCCGCGGAAGCTGCCGCCCTCCAAAACGAGCGCGACCTTGCCGGCGTTCTTTGCCTTATCTTCTGCAGTCATATTGACCTCCTGCGATTGCGTTTTGGCTTTCTTCTACCCAGTTTTGGAATGGAGGGCGCATAGGTTTTGGAGTTGAGAATATGGAGCGGAAAGCGTGTTCCAGTTTGAGGCGGGATTCCGGGATGAACTTTCCGCTTGGACCGCCGTTGGGAAAGCGTGTCCCGTTCTGAGCGCGGATTCCGGGATGGATTTTCCGCCTGGGCCGCCGTTAGGAAAGCGCGTCCCACCCTACGTTGCCGTAGCGTTTGCTTAACGCCCGCGCCCTGCACAGAGTTCGATTCTCCGCGGGTTTGGGGTTCCGTTGATGCGGCGCATGGCCGGCTGAGATTCGATAACATCGCATCCATATTGGGCTGATAGTTTGCGCGGAGAATCCGCGTATTTGCTTCGCAAATCCGCGCCGGCTTCGGCCGGCTGCCGCCGCCCTCGCCCGCGGGCTACAAACGCTTCGCGTTTGCTTAACGCCCGCGCCCTGCATAGAGTTCGATTCTCCGCGGTATCCATATGTAATAAAAAGGCAGGTAGAGACACTTCTCTACCTGCCTGTTACGTATGGTGGAGGCGCGGAGAATCGAACTCCGGTCCACGAAAGCCCCCTGATTGGCATCTCCAAGCTCAGTCGCTGGTTTTGTCTCGGACGCTTTGCGCGCAGCGACACGCTCGCGGCGTCCTAACCGGTTCGGTCTTAGCCTGCGCCATACCGATTACGTGCGCAGGAGCATTCCCCTAAAATGACGTCGCGCCGGTGTCGGGGAAATCACCGGGTTGACGCGCCGCTATAAACTAAGCAGCGAGAGCCATAGGCTCAAAAGAAGAGTTGTTGTCAATTCAATTTGACGGTACCCCTGTTTAACGAGGCGAGGAGACCTCGGCTTGCTTCCTCTCTCAGAGCTATCGTGTCGAAACCAGTCGCCCCCGAATGTCGGGAAAGTCTGGATGGCATTGGGCACGCAAGCACCCAACACCCGTCGACTTTTCAAGGAGCATGCAGGGCGAGCCCCGCTTGTGGAGTGTTATCTTACCACGTTCTGAAAGCGGACAGCTGTTCTATGCACGAGCTGTGAAGACCCCAATGTGCGCCGCACTTCGCACTTTTGCCACCGATCGCGTAACGTATATTTTCGCCAAGCAAAATTGACCCGTCGAAAGGACCGTTATGGATACCAAGCAGCAACTCGTCAATGCCCTCGCAGGCCTGGGCTCAACCATTACCGAAGCTATGGATGTCATCGAAGGCTTTGTCCCCTGCGGACATCCCGCCCTCACGGTTTCGAACGCACTCGTCGCGCTGGACGCTAACGATGATGTGGCTCTCGCCCAGCAGCTTGAGACCGTCGAGGGCTTTATCGACCACGTGAGTGAGAACCGCGGCGTGGCCGCCTACCACGGCATCGAGGTCGAACTCGCGGGTCCCAAAGCCGATCTGCTCGCAGCAATCCGCGAGGTAGGCGCCCTTATGCAGACCGCAGGCGTCAAGAACACCCAGGTCAACGAGTGGGTCTACCGCAGTCTGGCAGCACTCGACAGCTCCGACGAAAAGGCAGCCGAGCAGCTCGCAGAAAGTCCCGCCATTAAGGCCGAGCTTTTGTAAATAGAAGGCGCGGGTCCCTTGGCGCATCGTCGTCCAAGAGGCCCGCAAACAGTTCGCGTCAACCGATAGCCGCGCCGCCGCGTTCGGCCAAAGCCAGAATCGGCATCATTTGGCGCGGGGTCTTTGCTGCAAGATCGGCATGTTCGAGCAGCTTGCGATCGTTGGTCACCAAGTAATCGACCTGCGCGCGCTTGCACGCGGCGAGCACCAAGTTGTCCTCGTAATCGCGATGGAGCGCTAAGTATTTGTCGGCCAGCCAAAGGTCCAACGCTTCTGCACCCACGGCCGTGGCGTTTTCGGTCATGTTCCGAACAAACGCCAACGCCGCATCGCCAATTGCACGGGCAGATGCCTCGTCGAGCGCTTCCCCACTGGCAAGAACGCTACGCTTCAGCTCGTGTTGGACAACGTACAGCACGTCCTTGGCGATATGCACCGGAAAGAACAGCAATGCCCCCGCCTCCGCCGCCTGCCCAATAAACGCACGCGCGGCAAGCGACTCGGCATGGTCGACGCAAAACGAATCGACCCATACGTTGGCATCCACCATTATTTTGAGGGGAGCCCCGCTCACAGGATCATCCCCTTTTGGCGATAGCGCTCGTCCATGGCTTCGGAATAGATTGTGTCCCAATCGCGATCGTCGGATACGGGCGACGTCGCGATGCCCAGGTCCGCGTAAAGCTGATCCGCCGCCGCCCACGACGCGGCAAACGGTGCAACGGGCGCGACGGACTGCTGCCGGTCGTCGACGGCCGCAAGCACTTCCTCGCACTGCCCGCCACCCTGCGCGACCTTAGCCACCACCTTTTTGATGAGCTCGGGCAGTGACCCGCCCGAAAGCCGCAGCACCTCCTCGGCACGGTTCTTGACCTGGCGATCTACGCGAACGTTCACCTGCGCCATGCCGCTAACAGCACCCACGTCGATCCCACTCCCTTCAATTGCTAGCCCTGCTAGCAACACTATATAGAGAAGCTAGCACATGGTCAAACGCAAAAGGCCTGCGCTCGGACGACACCGATGCCGTCTGGACGCAGGCCAGATAACGTGGGCGAACACGTCTGCTAACGCAGGTAAGCCTTCGCGTTGCTCAGACTGTAGGCAATCGTCGAGCCGTTGTGCAGCAGCGACGACGCCTGTGGAGTGATCATGCCGGTAATACCCAATGCCAACAGCGCCGAGTTGGTGAGCATCACCTTGGAATACGAACTCGTCAGACGATCGATAAGCCCCTGACTCATGCGGCGCAGACGCACGATCGCGGCCAGGTCCGTATCGGTCAGGATGATGTCGGCGACCTCCTTGGCGATGTCGCTTCCGCCACCCATTGCCAGCCCCACGTCGGCCAGGCCCAGCGCCGGTGAGTCATTGACGCCGTCGCCCACCATGGCAACATGGCGCCCCTGGCTCTTGATGCGCTCCACATAGGCGTACTTGTCCTCGGGCAGCAGCTCGGCCTTAAACTCGTCGACGCCTGCCTCGCGCGCAATGCGCTCGGCTGTGCGCTCCGAATCGCCCGTGAGCATAACGACATGCTTAACGCCCAACGCGTGCAGGTCGGCGATGGCCTCACGGACCCCGGGCTTGAGCGGATCTTCGATGCCGAGCACGCCGACGACCTTGCCATCGACCGCCAGATACAGCGGCGACAGTCCCTGCATCTGGGACTCAATGCGCTCCTTAATGTCGGAATCGAGCTGCGCGCTCTCGTCCTCAAACACAAAGTGTGCCGAGCCGATAATCGCGCGACGCCCCTCGATGGACGAAGCGATGCCGTGCGCCACGATGTACTCGACGGCGGCATGGCGCTCGCGGTGCTCGAGCCCGCGCTCGCATGCCGCATTGACCACGGCGCGCGCCACCGGATGCGGGAAATGCTCCTCCAGGCAAGCGGAAAGGCGCAGGACCTCATCCTCGCTCCAGCCATCGGTGGTGAGTACGCAGGCAAGACGCGGCTGCGCCTCGGTGAGCGTGCCGGTCTTATCAAAGACAATGGTGTCGGCCTTGGCAAACGACTCAAAGTACTTCGCGCCCTTGACCATGACGCCCATCTTGGCAGCATCGCTCATAGCGGTCATGACGGCAACGGAACCCGTGAGCTTGAGTGCGCACGAGTAGTCGACCATCAGTGCCGCCGAGGTCTTGATGAGGCTGCGGGTAGTAAGCGCAACTAGGCCCGCGAGCAGGAAGTTCCACGGGACGATCTTGTTGGCAAGGTCCTCCATATGCGACTGGCCCTCGGACTTGAGCGAGTCGGCCGTCTGCACGAGCGAGACGATTGAGCGCAGTTTGGTTTGCGCCGTATTGGCGCGCACGCGCACCAAGATGCCGCCGTCTTCCACGACGGTACCGGCGAACACGTCGTCGCCCACGCTGCGCTCGACGGCCAGCGGCTCGCCGGTCAGGGTCGCCTGGTTGACCATAGCGCTCCCCTGCTCGACAACACCGTCGATGCAGATGGACATGCCGGTGCGCACGGCGACCAGATCGCCGGGCTCAAGCTCGGTCGCGGCAACGCTTACCTCGGTGTCGCCGACAACCTTTTGCGCCTTGTCGGGCACATCGAGCAGCGAGTTGATGAGCTCGTTTTCACTCATGGCGCGGGTGTAGTCCTCGAGCAGCTCGCCCACGTTGAGCAGGAACATCGTCTGGCCCGCGGTGTCGACATCACGCTTGACGAACGAAATGCCGATGGCCGAAGCGTCGAGCACGGGAACGGTCAGGCGCGGCTGCGCGAGCTCACGGAGGGCGGCGCGCAAAAAGGTCATGTAACCGGCCACGACAAACACCGCACGCAGGGGCGTGGGCAAAAACCAGCGACGTGCGTAGTGGGCGCCGACAAGTGTGGCAAGATCCATGACGAGCTTGTGCTTGCGCGGCTCGAGTTGTATCACGTAGCCCGTCTTTGCGTCGGCAATGGCCTGAGCGTCGAGCGCACCGACGGCGGCCAGCACGGCATCGCGTCGCGGCTCGTCGTACTCCAGCGCCATCTGGCCAATGCGGCCATACACGCGCACCTTGCGCACGCCGTCGATGTCGCCACCAAGCTTAAGAAGCGCATCGAGATCGCTCTCTGGCACAGGACCCGCCAACTGGAGGCGGGTCCTGCCGGGGATCTCGCTGATAATCGAGAATCTCATAGTTTGTGCCTGGAAGCGCTACTCAGCTGCGTTGTCCGCGGCGGCCTCGCTCTGGGTGATGTAAGCAGCCTCGGCAACCATGTCGTCGACATTAGCCTTGGCCTGCTCGACCATGTCCTGGTAGCCGTTCTTGATGCGCATACCGCACGCAATACCCTGCACGCAGGCATTCTTGACCGGAGCGCTGGTAAGCAGCTTGATGCCGGCCGTGCCAAGCAGAAAACCGCCACCAACAAGCAGGGTGTTAAACGTCGACTTCTTCATGTTGCTTCTCCCTTTTGCCGCATGGGGCGCGGCATGGTGCCTTAGCACCCGAGTTCATCAGTTAGCTCGAGCACGCTTTTGAAATACCTTAATTCTATCTAACTATCTAGGTCAGCCATGGCTAACCTTTTGAAAATTAACGATGCGGAGTAACCGATTGTCAATGTGACAAAGGGACTGTTCCTTTGCCCCTTCTTACAGCTGCCAGGCAGCCGCTTCCTTTTGCAGCGCAACCATGCGGGCGAATTCTCCACCTGCCGCCTTGAGCTGCGCCGGAGTGCCCTGCTCGGCAACCACACCATCCTTGAGTACAACGATCTTATCGGCATTTTCTACCGTGCGCATACGGTGGGCGATCACGATAACCGTCTTACCTGCGAGCAGACGGGAGAGCGCCTGCTGTACCACGGTCTCGTTCTCCACATCCAAGCTCGCCGTCGCCTCGTCCAGCAACACGATCGGCGCGTCTTTGAGCAGCGCACGGGCGATAGAGATGCGCTGGCGCTCACCGCCGGACAGCTTGGAGCCGTTCTCGCCGATCATGGTGTCATAGCCCTGCGGCATGCGGCTCACAAACTCGTCGCAGTTGGCGGCACGCGCGGCAGCAAGCACTTCCTCATCGGTGGAATCGCGACGACCAAGACGGATGTTTCCCATCACCGTGTCGTCAAAGAGCAGCACGTCTTGGAACACAATGGCGTAGTCGCGCAGCAGCACCTCGGGGTCCACGCTCGCAACGTCTACGCCGCCCACGGTGACCGTGCCCGCGGTGGCATCCCAAAAGCGCGCGGCCAGGCGGCTCACCGTGGACTTACCGGAGCCCGAAGGACCGACCAGTGCCGTGACCTCGCCTTCCTTGGCGGTAAAGCTCACATCGGTAAGAACTTTCTCGCCGGCGCTGCCGTCCTCGCCCGCGCCATAGCCAAATGCCACATGATCGAACACCACATCGTGGCCCACGGGCTCAAATTTCTCGCTGCCCCGCGCCACAGGCTCTTCCATGATGGAACGCATGCGCTTGGCAGACGACTCGGCGGCAAACAGCTCGGACATTAACATTAACGCCTGGTCAAAAGGTGCATAGATACGGCTCACCATAAGCAGGAAGGCCAACATCACCAAAAAGTCGACCTGCCCGGAGGCGACCATCGCGGCGCCCGTGACCAACGTGGTGGCAATGCCCAGACGCAGGATAGCAAAGGCGGAGTTAACCAAAAGCCCATTGGCGAGCTCGCCCTTGGTGGTCTCGCGCTCCTCGGCATCGATCACGGCGTTGAGCCCCTCAAGATAATGGGCCTCCTGGTTGGTGGCGCGAATCTCGCGCACGCAGTCGAGCGTCTCCTGGATCGCCTCGGTGACCTTGACCTTCTCGGCGCGCACGCGGTCGAACACCGGGGTCATGGGGCCGCGTGTTATATACAGCACGGCAAAGGCCACGGGAACGCTCCAAAACGCCGCGATCGCCAGCTGCCAGCAAAAGAACAGCGACGCCACGAACACAATGGCGCTTGCGATGACGGCACCCCAAAGCTCTCCCAGCACGTGGCTGTAAGCGTGCTCCATAGTCTGAACGTCGCCCATGATGGTTTCGGTTAGATCGGCCAGATCACGACGGCCGAAAAACGACAACGGCAGTTTGCGCAAGCGCTCGGCAATCCCCATGCGCTGCTTGCCGCACTCCTCGTAAAAGATGCAGTAGGTGTAGTAATACTGCTGCCAGTTAGAGGCAAAGAGCAACACAAAAAAGACCAGGAGGCCGCCCACGATCGGCAGAGCATCCGGCAGGTCAGCCCCGCTGGCGAGATGCTCGACAAAGCCGGCCATAACCAGGAATAAAAAGCCCATGCCGGCCATGGTAATGAGATTGGTGAGCGTGGTCCAGAAAATGCCGCGTTTTACGCCGGCGACGCCTTTATCGGATAGGAAATACTTCTTTTGGAATGAGGCGAACATTTAGGCCTCGCCTCCCTTCGCCACGGCGACATCCGCGGCAGCAGTGATTTTCCAGCTCGCGGCCTGTTCGTATTCGGCCCACATCTTGGCATACAGACCCTCTTGGGACAGCAACTCGGCATGGGTACCCGACTCCTGCACGCTGCCCTGGTTGAGCACCACGATTTGATCTGCGCCCACTACAGTCGAGAGTCGGTGCGCAATCATAATGACCGTGCGACCCGCCGCCAGCTTGCTAAAGGCGCGCTGGATGAGTGCCTCGTTCTCGGGATCCGCAAACGCCGTGGCCTCATCGAGCACCACGATAGGCGCGTCTTTAAGGATCGCGCGGGCAAGTGCCACGCGCTGGACCTCGCCGCCCGAAAGATATGCTCCGCCGGCACCGAGCATGGTATTGATGTCCTGTGGAAGCTTGGCCACAATGTCGTCGCACTGAGCTGCGGAGAGGGCCGCACGCACTTCGTCGTCAGTGGCCGTAGGCTTGGAGGCACGCACGTTATCGGCAAGTGTTTGCCGGAACAGCTGGTTGGTCTGGAACACGAAGGCGACCTGGTCCATAAGCTCGTGCGGATCCATATCGCGAACGTCCACACCGCCTACGAGCACTCGACCTGCGGAAACATCCCAAAAACGAGGAATCAGGCTTGCACAGGTTGACTTACCGCCGCCCGAGGGACCAACCAACGCAAGGGTGCTGCCTGCGGGAACGCTAAAGCTCACATGATCGACGGCAGGCGCTTCGGCACCCTCGTAGGTAAAGCTCACGTCCTCAAAGCGCACATCGCTGCCAGCAGGGTGCTTGGGCAGGGCGGGCACGGAGAGCTGCTTGGAATCCATAACGCTTCGGATGCGCGCCAGCGAATCGGCACTCATCTGAGACGCCTCGCCCACAAACATGAGCTTGGTCATGGCCGTCGGCACCACGGCCGAAAATATCGCGTAAAACGTGAAGTTGACCATAAAGTGCGCGAAGTCCGTCTCGCCCGGCGCCAACAGCAACGCCACGGGCAAAAGAAATGCCACGAGGCCATTGAGCGCGGTAAGGTTGAGCACCTGCGGGCCTCGGCAGAACGTGCCCGCATAGCTTTGCGCCATGTCGGCGTATTCGGCGATCGCATCGTGAAACGCCTTAAAGGAGTAGACCGTCTGCTGGAACACCTTGACCACGGGGATGCCGCGCACGTATTCGGTGCCGGTCTTGTTCATCTTGACCAGCGCGCCCATGTAGGCCTTCATAAACTCGGCGCCCTTGCCGCTCATCATGGTGGCCATGGCGCAAAACGAAACGACGACCGAGATTAAGCATGCCGCGCCCAAACGCCAATCGAGGGCGAAAAGCAGCACGAGCAGGCCCATGACCATGGCGGTGGCGCCGGCGATGTCGGGCAGCATGTGCGCGAGCAGCGTCTCGGTGGAGGCGGCGCATCCGTCTACAACACGACGCAGCTCACCGGTGGCGTGCGTGTCAAAGTAGCCAAGCGGCAGCTTAAGCAGGTGCTCGCTCGTAGTCTTGCGGATATTGGACGCGCAGCGAAACGCGGATAGGTGCGTACACATGAGTCCCACGAAATAAACCACAATGCTCGCCAGGGCAAAGCCCACAGCCCACCAACCATACATCGCGATGTCGGTGGCCTCGCTCCAGTTAGGCGCCACGGCGATAAGGTCTCGCGCAACAAACCAGATACACACGTACGGGCCAAAGCTCAGCAGCTGCGAGAGCGCCGAGAGAGCCATGCCCAAATATGTTAGGAATTTACGGTCGCCGGCATATGCAAGCAGCTCGCCGATGCCGCCGCCTTCCCTTTTTGATCCCTTTGCCATGAGATTCCTTTCTAACGGCTTGAGAGTTAACCGTTAGAAACTTATCATTGGCGTGTTAGCCGAGGCACACAATCGAGCCAGGCGTGGACGTTTCCGCAAAGGAAGGGGACGCTTTTGAAAATGCGGCGGGCAGCAACCGATATAACCGAGCTCTACGCACCGCAATTTGAGCAGTTTGGCCTGCAGCTTTCCGGCAAGGGCGCCGTCTTTACCGGTGAGGTGGCAAACGATCGGGCGCACGGACGCGCATGGATCATGCCCCTTTCCCCCACCTGCATCGTCATGGAGCATTTCATTACCCCGATGCACAACATGCACCTAGCCGAATACACGCCCGAACCGTACGCGTGCGTGAGCGAGGTCAGCGCGCCCACGCTCATATGCATGCCCAAGGCTGGCATAACGCCTGCGAACCTTAAGCCACTGCGCGGGCCGTGGCCGAACAGCGCGGTGTGCAGCTTTATCCAAGATAGCTGCGGCGAGGAGCTAAGTCCGCTGTTTGCAGGGCAGCTTTATCACTCGCGCTCGGTGCTCTTTTTGCCTGGATTTTTTGACGAACTGGAGCACCGCTATCCCACCGAGTTCGCGGGAATCTTCGAGGCGTTTGCCGAGCCATGGCACGAGGAGGCGACGTCTGCCATCTGCCACACGCTGCGTCGGATTAACGAGGAACGCGCCCATACCGTAGGCGGACACGTCTATATGCAAGGCATCGTGGAGACCATGGTCGCGGAGCTCGCCTGTTCGCGCGCGGCCCACAAGCAGGCGCGGCAGGCGGCAGACACACGCGTCAGCATAACCATTGCCGAAGAAGCAACGGCAATGATTGAGCGCGCGCTCGACAAAGGCAGACGTGTGGGTATCAACGAGGTGGCCGAGAGGCTCTACACAAGCCGCTCCAAACTATGCGCCACCTTTAAGGCCCAAACTGGCGAGTCCCTGGGCGCCTACATTCGCAGACGCCGTATAGAGCGAGCACAGGACCTTTTGGCCGATAGCGCGCTCACGATAGCGCAGGTGGCAGAGCGTCTAGGCTACCCTCAGCAGGCCGCCTTCGCCCAAGCCTTCAAGCAACACACCGGCACCACCCCCACCGCCTGGCGCTCCCAACATATATAAAGAATGAAGGCGCCAACGGCGCCCTCATTCACCAAATTCAATCCAGCCCACCTGACCCGAACGGCCGAGTCGTCTGATCGTGGAAGCCCCGAGTCGCCGGGGTGTTTGCTCCAAATGAGTTCCGCATGCAAAGAAGGCCACTAAATGTGGCCTTCGTCTTGCATAGGACTGTTTGAAATTTGGAGGAAATACCCCGGCGACTCGGGGCTTCCCCGGCCTCGCAGCTACGAGAGCGACGCTCTCAGCAATTCGTTGAAGAGCTTCGGGTTGCCCTTGCCGCGGCTCGCCTTCATGCACTGGCCCACCAAAAAGCCGATGACCTTCTGGTTGCCGTCACGATACTGCTGCGCCTGCTCGGCACAGTTTGCCAGCACCTCGTCCACAATCGGCTGCAGCGCGCCGGCATCGCTCACCTGACGCATACCACGCTCGTCGACGATCTTGTTGGGATCGTCACCGGTCTGGGCCATGGCCTCAAAGACCTCGTGCGCCTGGTTGGAGCTGATGGCATCGGTCACCAGCAGCTTGGCCAGCGCTGCTACCTGAGCCGGCGCGATGCCGGACTCGGCGAGCGACACGCCTGCGCTCTTAAGGTAGGCGATCATCTCGTTGACCAGCAGGTTTGCGACCGTCTGGGCCTCCTTGCCAGCCATACCGGCAGCGGCAGCCTCAAAGAACTCGGCAAACTCGGGGTCGCCCGCGATCTGCTCGGCATCGGCCGCCTTAATACCAAAGTCGGTCTCAAAACGGGCGCGCTTGGCATCGGGCAGCTCGGGAATCTCGCCACGGCAGCGATCGATAAACTCGTCGTCCAGATCGAACGGCGCCAGATCGGGATCGGGGAACAGACGATAGTCGTCGGCCGTTTCCTTCACACGCATGACCACGGTGCGCTTGCGGCTGGGCTCCCAGTGACGGGTCTCCTGGTAGATGATGCCGCCCTCCTCGAGCACCTCGGCCTGGCGACAAATCTCGTAGGCGAGGCCGTCATGCAGGCTCTTAAACGAGTTGAGGTTCTTGAGCTCGGTCTTGGTGCCCAGCTTGGTCTCGCCGCGGCGGCGCAGCGACACGTTGCCGTCGCAGCGCATGGAACCCTTCTCCATGGAGCAGTCCGAAATGCCCAGCGTCACAAAAATGCGACGGAGCTTTTCCATAAACAGGCGGGCCTCCTCGGGCGTGCGCAGATCGGGCTCAGTCACGAGCTCAATCAAAGGCGTGCCGCAGCGGTTGTAGTCGACGAGCGACTCGGCGGCGGCGGTAATGCGGCCCTCGGCACCGCCCACGTGGACCATCTTGGCGGCGTCCTCCTCCATGTGGATGCGCAGGATGCGGATGGGCACCGTGTAGGAACCGTCCTCGCGACGCTCAGGCATCTGCAGGTTAGATGCATCGTAGCTGGCCAGGTGGCCGGCACGCTGGTTGCCCTCGCGCATGGTCGACGTCATGGACGTGGACAGGCCCTCGGCGTTGGCCGAAGCGCTCGCCAGGCTCTGAGCCTCGGCCTCGCCAAATGCGCAGTCGGGGCGCTCGGCGGCACCGCGACCGGTCACGTCCAGGTCCAGATGACCGTACATGGCAAAGGCGACCGGACCCTGCGTGGTCTGGAAGTTCTTGGCCATGTCGGGATAGAAGTAGTGCTTGCGGTAGAACATCGAGTGGCGCTGAATCTCGCAGTTGGTAGCGAGGCCGGCCTTGACGATGCTCTCGATGGCGCGCTTGTTGGGCACCGGCAGGGCGCCGGGCAGGCCCAGGCACACCGGGCACACGTTGGCGTTGGGCTCGTCATCGTGGCTGAGCTTGCAGTTGCAGAACATCTTGGTATCGAGTGCGGTGAGCTCGGTGTGGATCTCCAGGCCGATCACGGCCTCCCAATCCTGCAGGACCTCGGAAAGCTCCTTCATTACAGCTCGCCTCCCTTCCCGGCAAAATCGGGCGCGACGGAAAGCACGGGCGCACCCGTGGCGGCATCGGCAAAGCCGCGCTCCAGGGCGCGGGCAAACGTGAGCAGCTGACGGTCCTTAAACGCCGGACCCACCAGCTGGGCAGAAACGGGCAGCTGAGTGTCCTCGCCCAGGCCCAGCGGCACCGAGATACCGCCGTTGCCGCAAATGTTGAGCGAGATGGTGTACAGGTCGGAGAGGTACATCTGCGTGGGGTCGCTGATCTCGCCAAACTTAAAGGCCGTGCGCGGCGAGGCGGGCATCAGGATGGTGTCCACCTTGGCATACGCGGCGTCGTAGTCCTGCGTGATGAGCGTGCGGGCCTTCTGCGCGGCATAGTAGTACTTGTCGTACACACCCGAGCTCAGCAGGTAGGCGCCGAGCATCTGACGGCGCTTGGCCTCGGCGCCAAAGCCATGGGCGCGCGAGAGCGAACTCTGGTCGGACAGGTTGGCGCAGCCCTCCTCCTGATAGCCGTAGCGAATGCCGTCGAAACGGGCCAGGTTGGAGAACGCCTCGGCCGGGCCGATGACGTAGTAGGCAGCGATGGCGGCGTCCAGGTGCGGCAGGTCGACCTCCACGAGCTCGGCGCCCTGGTTCTGCAGCTCTTGGGCGGCGCGCTGAACAGCGGCCTTGACCTCGGGCGTCAGGCCCTCGGCCTCCATAAACGCGGGGATGATGCCCACGCGCTTGCCCTCGATGCTGTCGTTGAGGTGCTCGGTAAAGTCGACGGCACAGTCCTGGCTGGTGCAGTCATACGGATCGTGGCCCGCACCGGTAAGCGCGTTCATGGCCAGCGCGACATCCTCGACCGTGCGGCCGAAGGGGCCAACCTGGTCGAGCGACGAGCCGAAGGCAACCACGCCGTAACGGCTCACGGCGCCATACGTGGGCTTAAAGCCCACCACGCCGCACAGCGACGCCGGCTGGCGAATGGAGCCGCCGGTGTCCGAGCCCAGCGAGAGCGCGACCTCGCCCGCGGCGACGGCGGCAGCGGAGCCACCCGAGGAGCCGCCGGGCACGCGCTCGGTATCCCAGGGGTTGTTAGTGCGATGGAACGCCGAGCTCTCGGTGGAGCTGCCAAAGGCAAATTCGTCCATGTTGACCTTGCCCATGGGCAGGCAGCCGGCGTCGAGCATGCGCTGGACACAGGTGGCGGTGTAGACGCTCTGGTAGTTCTCGAGCATGCGGGAAGCGCAGGTGGTGCGCGTGCCCACGAGGTTCATGTTGTCCTTGATGGCCAGCGGCACGCCCGCAAGCGGGGGCAGTGGCTTGCCTGCGGCACGGTCGGCATCCACGCGCGCGGCGGCATCGAGCGCAAGCTCGGGCGCCACCTGCAGGAATGCCTGGACCCCGCCCTCGCGCGCCTCGATGGCGGCAAGGGAAGCCTGGGCCACCTCGGTAGCGGTAAAGTCGCCGGCGGAAACGCCCGCGGCGATCTGGGCGGCGGTAAGGGAATCGAAGCTTAGCGCCATTACTCGCTCTCCCCCTCTCCCAAAATGGACGGCACGCGGAAGTAGCGGTCACGCGCGCTGCCGGCGTTTTCGAGCGCAACGTCGAGCGGCAGGTCGCGCTCGGGCTCGCGCAGGTCGTCGCCCATCACGTTGGACAGGCTTCCGATGGGATGGAACGTGGGCTCCACGTCGGGCAAGTCATATTGCAAGACGGGCTCGAGCATCTGGACGGCATCGTTCAGGTAAGACGTCATCTGGATGAGCTCGTCATCGGTCAGTGCGATCTTTGCGTACTCGGCAATGCCGCGCACGTCTTTCTCGCTGAGTGCCATAGGCGCTCCCTTCCGCATAACAGATAAACTGCTCTAGTATACAAGGCAACGCCGGCTTGGAGCAGGCGCTTTACCCAAATGCAGCGAAAACGTAACGAGGGCGGCGGTTGGCAGGCGGCGGGCGGGCTGTTCTGCAAAGAAACCGCGCCGTCCATAGCGAAAACCGTACTGTCCGCAATGAGAACCGTCTCGCCCACAGCGAAAAGCATCACAGCATTCGACACTTTTCGCCAAAATCGAGATTTTCATCGAATGTTGTGATGGTTTGGAAGCCCCGACCACCACAAAGGTGCCTGTCCCCATTGCGGTGGTTCTGAACGATGCCCTATGCCGAGGCCTTGGCCTTGCGGCGCTTGCGGACCGCGTGAATCACGATGTCCAGCAGCAACAGCACAATGGCCACGACCACGATGAGCACGGCGAACTCGCGCTTGCCCCAGTGGCGGCCGGCCAGCGACTTTTGCTTGTCGACGTCCTTCTTGTTGTACTTGGTGCGCACGCAATGCACCAGCAGGCGATGGTCGTTCACGCCATAGGGCGTGCAGGTGACGAGCGTCACTTTGTCGGCGCCGGGCTCGATGGTCAGCGACTCCATCTCCTCGGGCAGCACGACCTCGGAGTCCACCATCTTATAGGCGAGCGTCTTGCTCATGGTGTGCAGCAGCACCAGGTCGCCGGGCTCCAGCGAATGGATGTCGTCGAACATGCTCAGGTTGCGCATGCCCGAGTGCGCCGTGAGCACGCAATGCGTCGAGGTGCCGCCCACCGGCAGGCTCGTGCCCTCCAGGTGGCCGACGCCCGCCATAAGGACTTCTTCGCTCGTGCCGTGGTAGATGGGCATGCTCACGTCGATGGAGGGGATCTCGACCCAGCTCATCATGGGGTCGCGGTCAAAGATGAGCTGCTGAGCGTAGGGCTCAATCTGGTCGGCGGGGAGCTCGGTGGCCTCGCCCGCCAGCTGCTCATTAAAGGAGCGCGCCTGGAGCAGGATGCGCTCGCGCTCCTCGGCAGACAGCGCGTCCACGGTGCTGGACACCGTGCTGATCTGGTTGAACACGCCCGAGGCCTCGAGCCGGTCCAAGATCCACGGCCAGGTCATAAGGCCCACGCCAATAAGGATGATGACGATGGTGATGAGCCGGTCGGCCCAGCGCGGCAGCCGCTTGCGACGGCGCTTGGGCTTTGGTTGAGGTTTGGGCTGATGGCTTGAGCCGCCGTTGTCCGCGGCGTTATTGCTCTTCATATGTTTGGCGCCCTGCACCATCGCCGGTCACTCCTCTACAGCTCAGGTTGTCTAAACAAATAATAGCCGATTAGCGAGCTTCCGCGCCGGACAACGCAGCTAGACTGCACCGTCCAGTCGAGGATAAGCCAGCATTTGCGTTTTCAAAATGTCCCGAATCGGCGGGGCGATTCGGGATACAATAGCTACAGGAAACGACGCACCTCGCGTAAATGTTTGGGAGCGCGGGCAGCCTAGTTTTCTGGTTTTGTTAAATGCCCGGGATCCGACCCCCGGGCATTCTTATTTGCGCTTGTTGCGGCGCAAATGCCTTCTACCGTCCGCACCGCGCGTGCGCCTACGGACCTTAATCCGAACCTCATACGAGTCAAGAAACGCGATGACGAACGTACCCGCATCGGACGGTGGAGGCTGGCTGCGTTATCCCAAAAAACGGGGCAGACTCCAGTGCGGAGTCTGCCCCGAAAAAAGAATGGCAAAGCAAGAACGTCGATGGACGAGAAAAGTGTCCGCAAGCCTCATGGCCATCGCATCCCACCTGCCAAAGGGATGGGTGAGCGAGCGTTACTCCTGCTCGGACTCCTCAGCCTGCTTACGGCTGCGGATGAGGTGCGCCACGCCGATGCACAGCACCGCGCCACCAGCGATCCAAGTGAAGGTCACGCCATTAAGGCCGGTCAGCGGGAGGCCAGAGCCCTTCTTGTTTTCAATGGTAATGGACATGACCGAACCATTTGCAGTACCGGGAGTGACCTTTTCGACGTCTTCGCCAACGGTCAGCGTCGACAATTTGCCGTTTTCATCATAGGTCGGCGTAACCGTAATCTGGAAGGGCGCGATAGTGTTGTAGCCCGAAGGAGTGGTCGTCTCGGTAATCTCATACGTACCCGTAACGAGGCCAGGGATTAAAACCTTGCCGCTCGTAGCATCGGTCATAAACTCAGAAGCATTTTCTTTAGTCTCGACAAGGGTCCCGTCATCCTTAAGCCATTTGTCAGCAGAGGCAGAGTCCCCGTTGTTAACGACTTTGACCTTAAAGCCAGCAGCAAGTTTTTTGTCCTTATTGCCTTCCTCAACCTTGGTAATATCCAAGCCGAAAACGTAGTCGGTGACTTTCTTCGGCGTAGAGGTGCCGGTGCCTTTACTCATGGGGTCGTTGGAGTAGACAAGCGTGACTTCGTTGGTGTTGCCGGTAGCCGTGTATTCAGCATCGCGAGTAAGCTTGGCCTTGTAGGTCACAACGACCTTGGAATTCTTAGTCAGGGTCACGTTCGAAGCCTTTGCAGCGGCCTTGAGGTCGGTAAAGGAAATCTTCAGGTCATGGCCTGTAACCTTGCTGGAAGCATTCAAAGTATCCGTAAGCTGCACGCGGTAGTTATTTGTAGACTGGACAGGCCGACCGTCAATAGTCACGGCAACGGAGCTCTGAATAGCCTCCAGTCCAACGGAAAGATGGTCATGGAACTCATATGTGTATGTGGTAAAGGTATCGATGTTATCGGCGACAGAGCCAGTCAACCTATATTCGATTTCCTCACCGATCTGGGAGTCGCTCACGTTTCCCCAGGTGCCGTTCTCTTTAACCTCCTTGTCGACGGTAGGAATGCTGGTCTTCTCCTTAATTTTGACCGCTTCATCGCCAACAACAGTGAAAATGGGGGCAGTGGCAGCTTCAACGTCCGTGACGGTAGAGGCGTCAGTCACAAAGAGCCAGTAGCCGTGTGAAAGGTTGTTAGCAACGCCCTTCGAAGTGGTCGTGTAATCACTTGGATCGTCCAGATCGGTCACCGCAGACACGGCAGCTGCAATCTTGTATGCAGCAGATTCAGATGCCACACGGGACTCTTCATCGGTACCCATCACGTGTCCCTTGATCCATTCAGCAGTATCCTGAGCAGTGGCTATATTGGCACTAGGATCGATTCCCGTAATTACCCCCTTAACAGCAGCTTCCACCTTTTCGTTTGCCCATGTGATATTGCTCACAAGCGTCTTGCCATTCTCGTCCTTTACCACATTGGCATCGAAGATCTTGTAACCTTTAAAATCGGTAACGTTATGCGTTGCGTTCTCGATGGTCACCGAACCGGTCGCGGTGCCCTCAGCAAACGCCATGGTCACCGGTGCCATAACTCCGCCGAAGCTCAGGGCTGCTGTGAGGCCGGCGGTTACTGCCAGGCGTGCGATGTTCTTGCTCATGCTCATCTTCTTTTCCTCCGTTTTCCGGTTGGTTCTCATTCGGTCGGTCATCGTCTGTCTGTGTCTGTGCATCTGCTTCGTTGTGTCTCGCCCCGCTCTCGGTGGGGCTGCCAGCTACTTTTTATGGCTGCCACCTCCCCGCTTGACCAGGAGCGCGACCACGATGAGCGCGGCTCCGGCGACCGCCACGGCGGCCGCGGCGAACATTGCCATATCTCCCGTCGAGGGCATAAAGCCTCGAGGGGAAACGTTGGCGGGCGTGTTGATGATCGACGCCTCCAGGCTGCCCGTCGACCCGTCCGCGCTGTCGGCGCGCAGGGGCGACTCGGCCGTGACGGTGAGCTTGGGCTTGGCGGCCGCCACCTGGTCGACGTCCAGGCCCTCGGCCTTGACCGTCACGCCGCGCATGCCCTCAAAGGCGGTGTAGCCCTTGGGCGCCTTGAGCTCGCGGACCTCCAGCTTGCCCGAGTCCACGCCCGAGACGGTCACGCGGCCGTCCTCGCCCGTGGTGACGGTGGCCTTGCCTTGCGCATCCCACGTGCCGTCGGCCGCCAGCGTGCGACCGCGGTCGTCGGCGATGCTCAGGACCGCCCCGGACAGCGGCTTGTCGCCGTCGCTGCCGCGCTTGGTGAGCGCGAGATCCCAGGTGTAGGCGCACGCATCATCGCTCGGCGTGCGAGTGAAGCCGGCATCGCTGAACTGGTCGGCAAAGGGAGAGCGCGGGTAGCGCAGGTAGACCTCGTTGGGGTTGCCCTTCGCGATGCCGTGGTTGCACGCGCTGTTGAGCGGCGCGTTGTACACGGCGACCACGCGGGCGCCCGCGGTGAAGGCGTCGGCCCCGCCGAGCGCGGCGATGAGGTCGCCGGTACGCACGGTGAAGGTTCCGTCAACCGCTACCTTGGTGGCGCACTGGGCCGTGATGTCGGTCCAGCCCTTCGCGGGCTCGGTGTCGGCTCGGCCGTCCTTGCCGGTCTGGACGGCGTCGAAGCCACCGTCCGCGCCCGCCGCCACGTACACGCGCATGCTCGCGGCCACCTTGGAGGGGTCGAGCCCCGCGCTCATGGTGTCGACGAACCGCACCGCGTAGGTGTCGTAGGCCGTGAGCCCCGCCGGGACCGTGGCAGAGAGGCGCCAGTACAGGTCGTCGGCGACCGTGGCGTCGGCGGCCTTCTGCCATGCGGCGGTGCTGTCCTCCAGCACGTGCTTGGCCACCTTGGGGGTCGCGGCCTTGGGCTTGACGGTGACGGCGCTGCCGCCCACCAGGGCCATGATCGGCGCGGTGCCGGCCTCGCCCTGGGCGATGGCGTCGTCGTCGGCGACGATGAGCCAGTAGCCGCAGGGCAGCTCGGCCGCCGTGCCCGCGTTGAGGGCCGCGAGCTCGGTGCCAGAGCTCTGGAGGGAACGAGCGAGCTGCGCGCTCAGCGCGCTCGTAAGGCGGGAATCGGTGTTGAGCCACTCGGCAGCTTCCTGCGCGGTGGTCTGGGAATTGGGCATGCCGGCGCTGTGCAGCACAGGCAGCGCGGCGTCGCGCACGGCGTCGCTTGCCCAGGCGAGGTCGGTGGCGATCTTGGCGTCGCTGTCGCCGTCGACGACGTTGGCGCTAAAGATCTGGTAGGCGTCGTAGCTGCGCGCCACGGTGCCGCTCACCGTGATGGAACCGGTCGAGGTCGGCGCGGCCTGCGCGGATGCGGGGAACACAACCGCGCAGGTGCCGATCAGGAGGGTAAGCAGCGCAAACAAGATCGGGAAGGAGCAAACTTTCTTATTCACGACGCTTACCTCCCTTCGCATTCGCCTTGCGACGAATGTGCATCCAGGCCGCAGCAGCGCAAAGCACCACCGCGCCGGCAAGGTACGTCAGCGTAACGCCCGACATACCAGAAAGGGGCAAAGAGGTGGAGTAGGTGTTGGTGAAGGTGGGGGTGGAACTGTCGGTGAGTTCGTGGTCCGCAGTATCGGCGTTTACCCACGTACCGCCGGGGTCAACGGTCCCCCTCCTGTAGGTCACCTTACAGCTGATGGTCCCACTGGTATTGTCCGTTGCAACAACTGTGAACTTGTAGACCGAATTATCGAACTTGTAGTGCGAGAACAGCGAACTGTTGTCTTTCTCGCGCACATAGTACGTGAAGGTCTTGGAAGCGCCACGGCCCGTGGAGTCAGGCTCCTTCGTGATATCAGAGAGCGAGTACTCAATCCCCTTATCAGAGTCATCTAAGAACGAAAGCGTCTGCTTCTTGTTATCGCCAGTAGTATTGGCCTCACGAATAATGTGCTGAAAACTGCCATCGGTCGCAAGCTGAAGCGTAAACTCCTTCATCTCGCCACCCTCAACGACCTTAGTCGCCTTGGGAGTCCAAGAACCGCTGGAGGTGTACGGAGTGTACTTGTTGGTGAAAGTTGCACCACTAGTAAGCGCAGCGATAACAGCGTTTTCGCCTTCAGCTTCTGTGACGGCTGCTGGTTCTGTTTCTGGCGTTCTTGCGCCAGCGCCGTCATTTTTTACCTTTGTTACCGAAACGCTCTTGACTTTGTAATACGTGTATTTAATGTCAAGCACATTGTGCGACTTGCCCTCATCCTTCACAACCTCAGGATCAATTTTGTAGATCGTTTTGTCGTAAGTCACGCCCTTGTCCTTGTCCGTGCCCGGAACCTCTACCAAGTAGTAAACAAGATCGTCATCGGCATAAACTTCACCCAGATCAAAGGTGAGATTTCCGTTCTCATCGTTTTTCACCGTATCGACCACCGAGCAGCGATTGAGCTGAAGATCACCATTGGAGTCAAAGCTCGGAATCGTATATGAGATCTCGCCTAGTTCGTTAATAATCTTGTTCTGCCTGAGAAGCTGGAAATCGAAATCATTTCCTTTAAGCTTGCCGCCCTCAAGCACCTTGGTGCCGTTGAGCTTCATCTTGGGGTAAACCTTGACCTCTCGAGTGGAACCGGCGACAACGTCTCCGTTGGTCATGATTCCGCCACCGTGGATATTGGAGCTGTTGCCTGTGATATATAACGTAGCCAGCCCTATAGCAGCATTTTGATCTTCAGCGGACGGTTTGGACTTTAGGCCAATCATGTACTTGGCTTGGGCTCCGTCATACTTACCGATGGTCGCAAGCTGACCGTCAATCGTGCCCGACCAATTTGCAGCACCACCGCCGAGCATCTGGCCCGTTACGGCTGCGATATAGTCAGCGTTATCCGACTTGCGGATAAGGAAGAGGTCCTCATGGCCACGCCTCTTGAAGTCATCAGTAATCTCACCGCCATCAACACTTGAAGGCTGGTCTTCATTCTTACCATTGGTGCCGCCTGATAGATTCTCACCGTTTGCATCGGTGTTTCCGAAAATCGCAATACCATTGGCATCTGTAATCGCCGTCTTGCCGCTCGGGCAGGCCGCGAAGCCACCACCATAGCCCTTGGCCGAGTTTTTGGTAATCAGGGCGTTGGATATCTTGAGACACGCCGAATTAACGCCTTCGGCACTGTTGCCTCCCTGGACAAACACGCCGCCGCCGCCCCAGTCATTGGGGGTATTAGTCGTATTGTTAGTTATGTAGGCTTTCTTGCCGATCACATTAAATTCGCCAACTGTAGGCGCAGCGATACGGATGCCGCCGCCCTCAGAGTTTTGCGCCACATTGCTGGCGATGCTTCCACCAGAGAACGAAAACAAGGAGAGAGCCTGATTCCAAGCGCCAGCATAAATACCGCCACCGGCCTCGGCAGAATAGTTACCGGTGATGAAGCCACCGTTAATTGTGAGACTGCCGCTATTGAAGGCAGCAATACCACCGCCGCCGTGACATCCGTTACCAATATGCTTCGTGGAGCCTTCATTGTCGCTGTAGAACTGATAGTTGTTGTTGGTGATGTAACCACCTGAAATGACTACAGTTGAACTAACAGCACAAACACCAGCGCCGTATCCCGATCGATCTTTGGACGTACCGTTACCGGAAATCGTGCCGCCGGTCATATTAACTGTGGATCCGTTAGCGTACACGCCGCCGCCATTGGGGGCATAATTGCCAGCGATTACGCCACCAGTCAGCTTAAGAGTCGAGGCGCCACCGTTCGCGTTGGATACCATAATGCCCGCGCCAGTACCCGAGCCAGAAGCGCCGCACACATAGCCGCCGCTCATGTTGACGGTAGAGCCGTTCTCGGCATAGATGAGGTTGCCGATACGGTCATCCTTCTTTTGTGTGAGTACGCCACTTTCAAGATTGAAGTTGCCGCCATTATAAAGGTTGACGAGCTTTAAACCAGTAGTGTCGGCGTTACGGCACGCCACGATGGCGCCCTTGATATCAGCCTTATGCGCTTTAAGGGTCTCGGTTGTACCGGTTCCCTTTGCGACCGATTCGGTTACGTAGTAGGTAAGCTTGGTCGGGATGCTGGAACCGTCGTATTCCATTGAAGCGAGATTGCCGTTTTTTACTCCATTAACCATGGTCTCTGTCGGGGCAGCTTGCTGGCTGTCCTTGACGGTCAACGTTGCTCCAGCGGTGATATTGAAGAGAGGCTGATTGGGACTCTCATGCTTAATCTTGCAGCCATTTAGATCCAACGTGATAATACTGCCGCTTTTATTGAGCTGAATTGTCTCGCTGGTAACAATATCTTTCGTAAGCTTAAAGTTGGCAGCGTCGCTCGCCTTCTCCAGCTCAGTTTTCAGCTTTTCCGCGCTATCTATCTCACCGGATGCCGCTTCGGCCTGCTCGCCTTCCGCGACCGCCATTGCAGCATTGTCATCCGACGACTTGCCGTCTTCACCCAGTAGCTCGTCCTCAGGCTGATCCTCAACCTGATTCTGCTCAAGGCCATTTGAAGGATCGGTCTCGCCATTCTCGGCATCATCACTATTCTGGTTTTCGACATCCCCGTTAGTAGCGTTGCCTACACCAGTAGACTCACTTGAGGAACCCCCCCCCATCACAGTTTCCTCGGCAGAAACCGTCTGGGCGTCATTGGCAATGGCCTGCGAGATCGGAGGCATAACGAGCGACAGCACCAGGCTCAAAACGGAAGCTCCGCACAAAACACCTGTTAATACACGATGTGTCGCTTTATTATGCTGCTTAGATTTGTCTGAATTTGCTGTCATCGATGCCTCCTCCCCAAGAGACCGCGATCTTGCTCTTTCACTATCAAACTTGGGCGCGCAACCGATACTTGCGCGCGCTAAGCAATGCATATTGTAGCTGTTGTTTAAATGTCTGTGTTAAGAATGTCAGCAGTTTTGTAACGAATTCTCAATTCGCTTGACATTTGTTCAGATTTGCTAGCTTTTATTAGCTTTAATTGTAGCTAAATTGCAGGTAATTTAGCTGTTAATTACTTTTTATTCGCCTGAGAATTATTTGCACAACAAATTACTCAAATACAAACAGTCTGTGAACGGTCGAAAATCGCCCATGAACTGTATGCCTTTCACCTGTGAGAATAACCTACCAGACGGGTGAAATATCTCTAAGCCAACGGTCCTTAGGGGTGTAATGTTTAGACAATATAATTTGAATGTGAGCGCAGACTATAGTCGTCTATTCATCCAAATCGCCTGAACGTCTAATCGCAATCAGGCAACCACCACAAAGGTGCCTGGCCCCTTTGTGGTGGTTCTTCCCCGGTGCTACAGCAGGTGTTCCTCGATAAAGGCCGCGATGCCGTCCTCGTCGTTGCTCGCGGTTACAAAGTCCGCGGCGGCACGGGTGGCGTCGCTGCCGTTTGCCATAGCCACGCCCACGCCGGCGTCGGCCACCATGCAGGTATCGTTATCGGCATCGCCAAACACGCAGATGTTCTGGAGCTCCATGCCGTTGAGCTCCGCCACGCGCACAAGGCCGCGCGTCTTGGATACGCGCGGGTCCATGAACTCGTAGAGGCGCTGCGTGGTTTGCAGGGCGGCCGCCTTAACAGTATCATCGGCAAACGTCAATGCTCGCTCAATCACCCGCGGCATTACCTCGGGCGCCATGGTAAACATCACCTTGGGCTGCGGCTCGCGCAAAAACTCGGCAAAATCGACCACCTGGTAGGGCACGCCGTCGACGCGCGACAGGTGCTCGACGCACGCGTTGCTCTCGGGCACGTAGAACACGCCGTCTCGGGGGCAGACGGGCGTTGCCGGCAGGCCCGCCATGTGCTTGCAGATGCGTGCGATGGTCTCGCCCGGCAGCGGATAGCTCAGCTCGTTGATGTCGTGCGCGCGGTCGATGACCTCGGCGCCACCGCAGCCCACGAGCACGTCCACCAGGCCTTCGATGCCCCAGAACTCGTACATGGCCTCGGTCGCGTAGGCGTCGCGCCCGGTGCACAGGCCAAAAAGCACGCCGCGGTCGCGCAGGGCGCGGATCGCCGCCACGGTGCGCGGGGACACCGTATGCTGGCTCGTGAGCAGCGTACCGTCGATATCGCAGAACACGGCTTTGATGTGGCTGAAGGTGGCGTCCATGGGGGCCTTTCTGGGTTGTGCGGCGGTGTGGGGTGTATTCGTGAACGGCGTACATGGTATACCAAGGCGCGGATGCTGCCTGTCAAAGCAAAACCACCACAAAGGTGCCTGGCCCCTTTGTGGTGGAAATGACGTTTGCGGGCCAAACCATCACAACATTCGATGTTTTTTGGCAAAATCGCGATTTTCATCGAATGTTGTGATGGGTTTTACTGCCTTGCGGCACGATCAAAATGCCGGCGTCCAAACAGCAGCAGCGCCGCGGGAACCGCTGTCACGACCATGCCCGCCCCTACGAGCGTCTGCTGCACACCAAATGTTGCCGCCAGCCACGGGGCAATCGCCAGAGGGGCCACGCCGGCGAACATATTGCCAAAGCCCATGACCGAGTTCACGCGACCGAGCTGCTCGAGCGGTGCCGTCGTTTGCACAATGGTGTTGTGGAGCGGGTTGACGACACCCCAAGCAATGCCCAGTGCAATCTGGCCGACAAGAGCCACGCCCACGTACGGCGTCCCCACATAGAGCAGGCTTCCCAGGCCCACGGACATGAGCGCCACGAGCAGCGTTTTAAGGTTGACCAGGTGCGGCGGCAAGCGGAGCGCGAGCACGGCACCCAGCACCGCGCCCACACCGCAGGCCGACGAGAGCCAGCCCATCCACTCAACGCCGACGCGTAGGACATCGCGATAGAAAAACGACTCGAGCGGGTCGAAGGCCCCGTAGCCAAAGTTCGAAAGAAAAATGATGCAGAAAAGTAGCGCGAGGACGCTGTTGGTGAAGACTGTCTTGATGCTGGCTGCGAAGGTGGCGCGGGCGGACGTGCTGGGGTTGGAGCTTTGTCCCGCACGCTCCCCTTCCTCTGTCGAATCGGCATCCGCATGCCCGGCGACATGGCTGGTCTGCGGCCTAAAGCCCCAACCGACGACGAACGCCAGCACGGTAAAGAGCATCATAAGCACGAACACCGCACGCGACGACGCAGCCGCCGCGACAAAGCCGCCCAGCGTGGGACCAACGATGATACTCACGTTTGAAAACATGGCGATGGCGGAGTTGATGTCTTTGAGCTCGACAGGATCGTCGGTGAGGTAAGCCGGATAGGATGTGGCGATGGGCTGGGCGAATCCCATCGTAAAGCCCAGAAACACCGCGCCGAGCAGGACGACGCCGGTCGCGCTACCAAAGGCGATGATTGCCGTGCCAGTTGCGAGCGTGCCGACGATGCTCAGCAAGAAATGGCGGCGCGGACCCCATGCGTCGAGCGCAGCGCCGCCCGCAAAGGATCCCAGGATCACGAAAACGTTCATGAACAGGACGGCCAGCGATGTCGCGACGACCGAGGCATCGTCCGCATAGGTAAGCGTTCCGATGACGCCGATAAAGTAGCTGGTCTGAAACCCGGTGTAGATGAGAAAGCGCATCGCTACCAGGCGCTTGGCCTGCATGGACAGCGAAGGTTGAGGTTTTGAGAGAAGAGATGCGAGCATGGAGACTCCTTGTTTCATACGAATACGGGCGGTGGGTATTCGCCACCGTCTGTCAAATCAATCTATCCGCATGAAACATTAAGGACGCATCAGGACCCTTCTCTCCGTTTTTCGCTCAGTATGAACTACTTGGTAGATTGTAAGGCATGTCCCAACCATCTACCAAAGCAAAACCACCACAAAGGTGCCTGGCCCCCTTTGTGGTGGAAATGACGTTTGCCCAGATAAAACCTGCCAAAACAAACCTGTCCCTTTTTGGCAGGTTATGGCAGCGCAGCGAGCCGGCCCTTAAAGGTGATCTTGGATAAGATCGCAGATGGCTCGGGCGTCGTTGATGTTGATGGCTCGGGTCGCAAAGCCGGCGTCGAAGGCCTGACGTGCCAGGGCTTCGTTGCAGGCAAGGGCTAGCGTGTGACCGTCGACCAGGTCGAGCGAGCTCTTGCCGCGCAGACGGTCGACACCGGAGCGCGCGACGACGATGTTGTCGAAGCCCTCGGTCTTGTAGCCCTCGATGATCACCACGTCGACATCGTTGTAGCGTGACAGCAGCTCGCGCGCGGGCATCTCGTCCTCCTCGCGCGTGTCGGCGTACTCCGCCCAGCGCGTGGCGCAGATGAGGCCCACGTGCTTGGATCCGGCCTGGTGATGGCGCCAGGTGTCCTTAGCGGGCACGTCGATATCAAAGCCGTGGTGCCCGTGATGCTTGAGCGAACCCACGCGCAGGCCGCGGCGGGTGAGCTCGGCAATGACCTTCTCGACGAGCGTGGTCTTGCCCGAGTTTTGGTAGCCGATAAACGCGATCGCGGGGACGGCCGGGGTCAGGGCCGCAGGCGCGACGGCGACGGGTGCGCTCGCGATCGCGGCACCGTCAGCGGCCACGGCCTCAGCAGCAGCGGCCTGACGCTCTGAACGATCCCACACGCCCGAGCGGCCACCTTCCTTGTGCAACAGGCGCACGTCGACAATCTCCATGCCGCGATCGACGGCCTTGCACATGTCATAGATGGTCAGGCACGCGGCGCTCGCGCCGGTCAGGGCCTCCATCTCAATACCGGTCTTGCCCGCCACGCCGGCTGTGACCAGCACATGAAAGCCGACCTGCCCGTCCGCGCGCGACGGCGCCCAGCCCTCGGGCACGTCCTCGACGGGCGTCCCCGCCGGCGCGATGGGCGCAATGTCGCACTTACTCTTGGTAATGAGCAACGGATGGCACATGGGGATGATGTCGCTCGTGCGCTTGATGGCCATGATGCCCGCCACGCGCGCGCAGGCAAGCACGTCGCCCTTTTTGGCGCGGTCCTGCAGCACCATGGCTTGCGTCTCGGGATGCATGAGG
Source organism: uncultured bacterium (assembly GCA_905215505.1). GTDB lineage: Bacteria > Actinomycetota > Coriobacteriia > Coriobacteriales > Coriobacteriaceae > Collinsella. Next base: position 62,232 of record CAJMPU010000004.1, on the reverse strand, counting down.
ATGGTGCCCTCGGCGATGGCGATACGATGGGTCTCGGCCTTGTCGGACACGTCGACCATGCGTACCTCGCCCTTGGCGTCCACGTGCGTCAGCTCGTCGCGACGGGCATCACGGGTGGGCTCGGCTGCAGCGCTGGAAGTCGGCTGTGCGGCAGTGACAGCATCGCCAGCCGCAGCCGTGACTTTGCGGGCAGACATCGCGGCCCTGCGAGCGGCCTTGGTGGCATCGGCGTACCTGCTCTTGGCCATATGATCATCCTCCGATTTGGGACATAAATCGTTGCGTGCCCTCAATTATCGCGTGTTCCTGCGGTTTGTGGGCCACGGCATCGCGCCAAATCGAAAGTACCTGCATATCATCACCACGGCGCAACGCCTCGCGCACCGAATACTCGGCATCGCTGAACAGGCACGGACGCACGTTGCCATCGGCCGTCAGGCGCAGGCGGTTGCAGCTCGCGCAAAAATGGTTGGACATGGCGCTGATGAAGCCGACCGTTCCCGCCGCGCCCGGAAAGCGCCAATAGCGCGCGGGGCCCGCGCCGGCAGGAGCGTCGGTGATGTCAAGCGGTTCGAGCTCGCCCAGACCCATCGCGGCGGCCCCGGCATTGACGCGCGCCCGCAGCTCGTCGCTCGGCACGCTGTCGCTCGCATCCCACAACTCGGGGTTGAGCGTGGGTGCGTGAGGGTCCACGGCGCAATGCGAGCTCGTGCGCTCGTCGCCGATGGGCATGTATTCGATAAAGCGCAGGTGGATGGGGCGGTCGACGGTCAGTCGTGCGAGGGCCGCCACATCCTGGTTGAGCCGGCGCACAACAACGCAGTTGACCTTAACGGGCTCAAAGCCCCAAGCCAGCGCCGCGTCGATGCCAGCCATGGTCTGCTCGAGTCGACCCAGGCGCGTGATCTTTCCAAAGAGCGTAGGGTCGAGCGTGTCGAGCGAAATGTTGACGCGGTTAAGCCCCGCGTCCTTGAGCTGCGGCGCCAGCTTGGGCAGCAGGGCTCCGTTGGTGGTGAGCGAGATGTCCTCGATCCGCGGAATCGCGCGGATGTCGCGAATGAGCGGGATGATACGGCGGCTGACCAGCGGCTCGCCGCCCGTCAGGCGTACGCGGCGAATGCCCTCCCCCGCCACCAAGCGCACAAAGCGGGCGATTTCCTCGGCGCTGAGTAGCTCGTCGTGTGCACGGGGCGCCACGCCATCGGCCGGCATGCAGTAAATGCAGCGGAAATTGCACTTGTCGGTAACGGCAATGCGCAGGTAGTTGATATCGCGGCCAAAGCCGTCATGTTGCACGTGCCCGTCCACGCAGCCCTCCCCTCACGCGGCGTTTTATTCTTCGGAAAACATAATACCCCACGAGAGAATCATGCCGACACCCGTACGACAGGACAGGTCGCTTCGAGCAAAACGGACTTCCCAAGCCCATCCTCAACACACAGACCATCACAACATTCGATGCTTTTCCCGTTTTTGGCAAAAAACGTCGAATGTTGTGATGGTTTGCCTGCCCACGGCACCCCGTAGAAAGACCAAAGCGCCCCTAGAGGCCGCCGTCCCAGTGGCGAATCACGAATTCTCGAAGGTCGTTCTGCCGCTTTTGGAACGCTTCGCTTCGGTCGCACTTGAGGCCCATAGCGAGCGCAATGGCGTTCATCGCCCGGTGCAATTGCAGCTGATGGGCAAACTGAGTCCCGGTGAGGACGATCATCCTAAAGCCCAGCGCGCTCAGTACGGTCATACGCTCCGCATCCGACGCGCTGCGCTGTTTATCAAGATGGTCCGAGCCGTTGTATTCAATCCCCGTACCGCTCGCAGGCGCATATACGTCAATCTCGAAATACCCGGCCTTTGCGAGACACTTGAACTCGTTGGGAACATCGACCCTATGGTTGAGCTCGATTTTGGCGTATCCCAGCCCGCCCTGGAAACGTTTTGCTACGACCATGATTGCGGTGGCCGTCTCCATGGGCGACCGCGCGCCATCGTGCACGCGCTTGAGCACGGCGGCCGCGCGTATAGCCCCCTGACGAGATCGGTTCTCATTGCAATAGGCAATCAAGTCGGCAACGGTATACCTCTGCCCCATCTCGATATAATCGCCTGTCGACAGATGATTCAAATGGTATCGGGCGCAGATTTCGTAGCCATATTCCAGCTGCTCGGGCTCACTCATCCACGAACCCGCCTGGACAAAGCACATGGCCTCATCAACCACCAGAAGGCCCTCTGCCACCTCGATAAGATGGCCTGGAGGTACCGGCGCCCCAAACACGTGGCACCTAAATCCAGCCGGCGTCGAGCGCTCAAAATCGAAGTTGACGAGCGTGTCGATATGATCGAGCTCTTCTCGTGGAATACCAAGCGAAACCAGATAGTCGGTAACGATCCCAACTGCCGTTGAAGCCCTTAGTCCCTTGGCATCGAGTCCCAATTTGGGCAGGCTCGCAGTCGGCTCCGCCTCGCTAGCAAGCGAGTCCTCATCGTATAGGCTGCTTGCTCGCGAGAGCGGCTCGGACGGGCGCGCCACGTTGTGGTACAGCCAGGCAGTCTTATGGGACAAGACGATCGGCAGGTCCATGAGCCCTCCAATGGAGTCGGATAACCAACCTTATTCCCCTGCCCACGGGTCCGCACACCTTCGTGCGCAAGAAAGCGATTCCACCCGATCGAGTGGTAGAAAAACCATCACAACATTCGATGCTTTTCCCAATTTTGGCAAAAAACGTCGAATGTTGTGATGGTTTGAGGCGAGGTGAGGAGCATGGAGGGGTCAAAGCATCGTGCTCGAACGGGTTAATCCAACTCTTTTAAGCCATGCGCCAGCTGCCAGTACTCGCCGTGCTGAGCGAGCAGCTCTTCGTGCGTGCCGCGCTCGATGATGCGACCGTGTTCGAGGACCATGATGGCATCGGCGTCGCGGACGGTGGACAGGCGGTGCGCGATCATAAACGTAGTGCGGCCGCGCATGATGCGGTCCATACCGCGCTCGATGAGCTTTTCGGTACGCGTGTCAATGGAGCTCGTGGCCTCGTCCAGGATGAGCACCGGCGGGTCAGCGACGGCCACGCGCGCGATGGCGAGCAGCTGGCGCTGGCCCTGCGACAGGTTGGCGCCGTCGGCCGTGACCGGCGTGTCGTAGCCTCTAGGCAGGCGGCGAATAAACGAGTCGGCGCAGGCCGCCTCGGCAGCGGCGCGCACCTCCTCGTCGGTCGCGTCGAGCTTGCCAAAGCGGATGTTCTGCGCAATGGTGCCGCTAAACAGGTGCGTATCCTGCAGCACAATGCCGAGCGACCCGCGCAGGCTGGCCTTGGCAATGTGCTTGACGTCGATGCCGTCGTACGTGATCTCGCCGTCATCGACCTCGTAGAAGCGGTTGATGAGGTTGGTGATGGTCGTCTTTCCGGCGCCCGTCGAGCCCACAAACGCGATCTTTTGCCCCGGCTTGGCAAACAGGTTGAGGTCCGTGAGCACGCGGGCGCCCGGCACGTAGGAAAAGTCCACGGCATGGAAGCGCACGTCGCCGGCAAGCGGAACCAAGCCGCACGTGAGCTCGGTACCGTCGGCAGCCACCGCGCGGCCCGACTCATCAACGGCTGCCACGTCATGCAAGTGCCCGTACGCGCCCACGCCCTGGCCCTCGGGAATTTTCCACGCCCACGCGGCGTCGCCCGTCTGCACCAGCTCCACGTAGCCCTCGTCCACCTCGGGCTTAAGGTCCATGGCGGCAAACAGGCGCTCGGCACCGGCCAGCGCGTTGAGCAAAAAGTTGCCCAGCTGCGTAAACTGGTTGATGGGCATGGCCGCCTGGCGTACAAAGACCAGGTAACTTGCAAGCGCGCCCACGTCGGCGAGTCCCTTGATGCAGAGCATGCCGCCCGCCACGGCGACGATGGCATAGTTGACGTAGCCAATCACGACGGTCATGGGCACCATGGAGTTGGCATAGCTCACGGCGGCGGTGCCGGTACGGCGAAGCTCGTCGTTGCGGCAGGCGAAGCCGGCAACATTCGCTGCCTCGCGGTTAAAGACCTTGATGACCTTTTGGCCCGAGACCATCTCTTCGATATATCCGTCCAAGTCGCCAAGCGATGCCTGCTGGGCGGCAAAGAAGCGCTTAGAGCGCGCGCCCGAGTAGCGCGCATACAGCACAATGGCCGCATCGCACACGAGCGTGATAATCGTGAGCTGCCAGTTGAGGATGATGAGCATGGCCGTGGTGCCCACAACCTGAATGGCGGCCTGAATCACGTTGGCAAAGCTGTTGTTGAGCGCCTCGGAGACGGTGTCGACGTCGTTGGTGAAAAAGCTCATGATGTCGCCCGAGCGTGTGCCGTCAAAATAGCTGAGCGGCAGCGTCTGGATGTGCGCGAACAGGTCGCGGCGAATATCGGACACCACGCGTTGGGCCGCGCGCACCATGATTTGTGAGTAGCCCAGGGCCGAGAGCACGCCCGCGGCGTAGATGATCGCCGTCAGGATGACCTGCTTGGCAAGCAGTTCCTCCCCGCCCGTGGCCAAACCGTTAACGATGGGGCGCACCATGTAGGTGCCGGCGAGGCTCGCGATGGCGGCGACGGAGGCGAGCACGCCCACCGCGAGCAACGAGAACTTGGCATGCCCCATGTAGGAGAGCAGGCGGAGCACAGTGCGCTTGAGGTCGGCCGGGCGTGCTTGGGCTGCGGTCTTAGGCATGGCGCTCACCCCCTTCCAAGGTCGATCCGCTGGGGACGGAGGAAAACGGATCATTCGCGCAGCCATCGTCACTGCCTCCGGCGGCGTCCGCGTTCCCCGCAAACTCCATCTGCGAGGCGTAAATCTCCTGGTAGATGTTGTCGCCCGCCAGCAGTTCCTCGTGCGTACCCACGCCGTGGACACGACCGTCGTCCAACACCACAATGCGATCGGCATCCATGACGCTCGCGATGCGCTGGGCGATGATGAGCACGGTCGTATCGGGAATCCGAGCGATGTGCTCGCGAATCTTAGCGTCGGTCGCCATATCGACCGCGCTGGTGGAGTCATCAAAAATGAGCACGCGCGGATGCTTGAGCAGCGTGCGCGCGATGCACAGGCGTTGCTTCTGGCCACCCGAAACACCGGCGCCGCCTTGGCCCAACTCGCCGTCCAGCCCGCCGATGCGATCAAGGAACTCGTCCACGCACGCCGCGCGGCAAGCCGCGAGGAGCTCATCGTCCGACGCCTGCGGATTGCCCCACTGCAGGTTCTCACGCACGGTGCCCGTGAACAGCACATTCTTTTGCAGCACAATGCCCACGGCGTCGCGTAGGGTCGCGAGGTCGTAGTCGCGCACGTCGTGCCCGCCCACAAGCACGGCGCCCTCGGTGGCGTCGTACAGGCGCGCAATCAGCTGCACAAGCGAGCTCTTGCCCGAGCCCGTGCCGCCGAGGATGCCCACCGTCGAGCCGCTCTCGATGCGAAGGTCAATATGCTCGAGCACATCCTCGGCTGCGTCCGCGCGGTATTTAAAGGAAACGTCGCGAAACTCGATACTGCCGTCCGCTGGCGCCGCAGTCGCGAGGTCTCCCGCAGGGTTGGCGATAAAGGGCTCCTCATCGAGCACCTCTGCGATACGGCCCACACTCGTGAGAGCGCGCGTGAGCAGCAAAAACACGTTGGAAATCATCATGAGCGAGTTCATGATCAACAGCACATAACTCATAAAGCCCGTGAGCGAGCCCACGCCCAAGCGACCTTCGATGATCATGCGGCCGCCAATCCACAGAATCGAGAGCGCAGCCACGTACATCGAGAGTTGGAACACCGGCAGGTTGAGCACAGCGGTGCCGAAGGTCTTGGTCGCCGTGCCGGCGAGCTCGGTATTGACGGTGTCGAACTTGTCGCACTCGTGCTCGGCGCGCACGTAAGCCTTCACGGCGCGCACGGCGGTAAGGTCCTCTTGCACCACGCCGTTAAGGTGGTCCATCGAGGTCTGGAGTTGGCGGTAGAGCGGGCTCACGCGCACGGTAATGATACCGAGCACGATGGCGAGCATCGGCAGAATGACGGCAAAGACCGCCGCGAGCTCGCGCGAGAGCGCAAAAGCGTAGACGAGGCCCATGACCAGATTTACCGGCCCGCGCACCATGGGGCGGAAGCCGTTACCTACGGCGTTTTGAATCACGGTGATGTCGGTGGTCATGCGAGTGACAAGCGAGCTGGCGTCGTAGTTGTCCAGATTGCCAAAAGCGAGCGTCTGGATCTTGCGATACTCGGCCTCGCGCAGGTTAGCGCCCAGCCCCGAGGCGACGCGAGCAGACGTGCGTGCATAGCCCAAGCCAAGTACCAGCGAACATGCGGCGCATACCAGCATATACGCGCCCTGCAACAGCATGTAGTTGATGTCGCCCGCGGGCACGCCCACGTCGATGATATTTGCCATGATGACCGGGATAAACAGCTCGAGCGCCGTCTCGGCCGTCACAAAGAACACGCCGAGAATGGCATCGCGGCGGTATGCCCCCAGATAGGAAAACAGAATCTTGAGATTGCGCACGCAGGTTCATCCCCCATCAAACGTTGTTCGCAAACCCACGTATTATGGCGCGCCGTGCGGCGGTGTCAAGTGTTCCGAAATCGATTTCTGCAAGGCTAGTGCAGGCGCCATGCTCACATGGCGCACGTCCGTATTCAATTAGAAATAAACGCGAGCGTGACTTTTTCACCCCACTGCCGACACAAACCTTGACTCTACAATCGTTGTATGGTTTTCACTACACTGGTAGCAAAACAAACCCAGCCAGAAAGCCCCGCCCATGGAACACGACCTTACACGCGGCAATGTCCTCAAGACCATCGCGGTCTTTGCCCTGCCTTATATGCTCTCCTACTTTTTGCAGATGCTCTACGGCATGGCCGACCTGTACATGATGGGGCAGTTTAGCGGCGCTGCCGGCATCACCGCTGTGGGCAACGGCGCGCAGACGCTCTATATCATTACCGTGACGCTCGTGGGTCTGGCCATGGGAACGACGGTTATCGTCGGCCACGCCGTGGGCTCGCGCCGGTTTGACCGCGCCGAGACCGCCATCGGCAATACCATCACGCTCTTTATGGGTGTCTCGGTGGTGCTGGCCGCTGCCTTGCTCGCACTGTGCCCGCAGATTGTGGCACTCATTGGCACGCCGGCCGAGGCGGTCGAAGGCACCGCCGCCTACCTGCGCATTTGCTTTATCGGCATTCCCTTTATCGCCGCGTACAACATCCTCTCGGCCATCTTTCGCGGGCTAGGCGATTCGCGCTCGCCCATGTACGTGATTGGCGTGGCATGCATCATCAACATCGCGCTCGACTTTCTGTTTATCGGCCACATGGGGCTCGGCCCCGTAGGCGCGGCACTCGGCACAGTCATCGCGCAGACGGCGAGCGTGGCTCTCGCGCTCGTGTGGCTCAAGAGCCGCCGTACGCACATTCACCTCAAGCGCAGCGACCTACGCCCCCAGCCCGAGGTGCTCGGCAGCATCCTTAAGATCGGCGTGCCCGTAGCCGTGCAGGACGGCTGCATCCAGGTGGCGTTTATGTTCATCACCGTCATCGCCAACCACCGCGGCCTGGTCGACGCCGCCGCCGTGGGCTTGGTCGAGAAGATGATCAGCTTTTTATTCATTGTCCCGAGCTCCATGGGCGCCACCGTCAGCGCACTCACGGCGCAAAACGCCGGTGCGGGTAAGGGCGACCGCGCACGTCAGGTGCTCAAAGACGCCATGACCATCTCGGTAGTGTACGGCTGCCTGATCACGGTGCTGATGTGGCTGGTGGCGCCGGCGTTTATCGGCTTTTTTGCCAAGGACGCTGCAGTAGTCGCCGCCGGCACCGGCTATATGCGCAGCTACATTTTCGACGCGATTTTTGCCGGCATCCACATTTGCTTTAGCGGCTTTTTCGCTGCATACGGCAAGAGCTACATCGGCTTTGCGCACAACGTGCTGGCGGTGGCGCTCATTCGCGTGCCGGGCGCGTGGCTGCTGTCGAACGCCTATTCCGATACGTTGTTTCCCATGGGCATCGCTTCGCCGTGCGGATCGATTTTGTCGGCAGTCATCTGTGTTGTCGCGTTTACCGTGCTCAACCGGCGCGGGGCTTTTGACAAACTGGTGGCGTAGCGGGGCAACGCGAAATCGCCCTTATCGACGACATCATCAGCGATGATCCGGCAACCTACGTGACGCAGATCACCGTGCCCGTTGCCCCGTCAAAATAAGAACCGCCCGGAAGGCATCGTGCTTCCGGGCGGTTCTTCAATTTGGCTATCGATGCCTTACGCCTGGGGCACCTGACCAGTAGCCAAGATCTGCTCGAGTGCGTCCTCATCCAGTACGGGTACACCCAGCTGCTCGGCCTTGGTGAGCTTGGAGCCCGCTTTGGGGCCGGCGACCAGATAGCTCGTCTTCTTTGAAACACTGCCCGAGACCTTGGCGCCGAGCACCTTGAGCGCCGCGCCCGCCTCGTCGCGTGTGCGGTTGACGAGCGTGCCCGTGAGCACAAAGGTCAGACCCGCGAGCGGTTGAGCGTCGGCGAGCTCGCCGGCCACGCCTGCATCGGCCGCGGCTTGCGCGTGTGCGGCGCCCAAGTCAACCTCGAGCGACAGGCCCGCCTGGCGTAGGCGCTCCAGCACGGCAAGGTTCTCGGGCACAGCCAGGAACTGCTTGACGCTCGCCGCAATCTTGGGGCCGATGCCCTCGCACTCGGCGATGTCCTCTTCGCTCGCCAAGATGAGCTTGTCAATCGACAGGAATCGCTCGGCGATGACCTCGCCCACGCTTTTGCCCACGTGGCGGATGCCTAGGGCAAACAGCACGCGACCGAGTGGCTGGCTCTTGGACTTATTGAGCTCGGCGATGATTTTCTCGGCCGTCTTGAGGCCCACCGGAATGGGATCGCCCTTCTTGACGCCCTTTTTGCTGTTGGAGCTGGCGTACACGCGGCCCGTGTCCAGGCCGGCGATGTCGTCGACCGTGAGCTGGTAGAAGTCTGCGACATCGTGGATCAGCCCGGCGGCGATCATCTTGTCGACGATCTCGTCGCCCAGGCCATCGACGTCCATGCAGCCGCGGCTCACCCAATGGAGCAGGCGCTCCTTGAGCTGCGCAGGGCAGTCGATGGAGACGCAGCGGTAGGCGACCTCGCCGTCCTCGTGGACCACGGGGCTGCCGCACACGGGACAGACCTCGGGCATGTGCCAGTCGGCCGAATCGGCAGGGCGCTTGTCGAGCACGGGACCCACGACCTCGGGGATCACGTCGCCCGCCTTGTGCACGATGATGGTATCGCCCTCGCGCACGTTTTTGCGACGGATCTCGTCGATGTTGTGCAGCGTTGCGCGCGCGATGGTAGAGCCGGCAACCGTGACCGGGTCGAACTCGGCGACCGGCGTGAGCACACCGGTGCGGCCCACTTGGATGCGAATCTCGCGCAGGACGGTCTGCTTTTCCTCGGGCGGGAACTTAAAGGCAATAGCCCAGCGCGGTGCGCGAGCGGTAAAGCCCAGGTCGAGCTGCTGCTGGAAGCTGTCGACCTTTACGACTACGCCGTCGATGTCGTAGTCCAGGTCACCGCGGTGCTCAAGTGCCTGGGCACAGAACTCGTGAACCTCAGCCGGCGTGGCGCAGCGGGCCACGTTGGGGTTGACGCTGAAGCCGGCGCTGCGCAGCCAGTCGAGAAATTCGCGCTGGCTGTGGACGTGCAGCGGATCGGTATCGGCAATGGCGTAGATAAAGGTGGCCAGGTCGCGGCGTGCCGTGACCTTGGGATCCTTCTGGCGCAACGATCCGGCAGCGGCGTTGCGCGGGTTGGCGAAGGGGTCGCGACCCTCGGCATCGGCCTCTTCATTCAGACGCACAAAGCTGCCCTTGGGCATATAGACCTCGCCACGTACTTCGATGGCACGCTCGCGGTCGGCGCCCATGTGGGCGAGCGCCGGCTCGGACAGGTGCATGGGCACATCCTTGATGGTACGCACGTTGAGCGACACGTCCTCGCCCGTGGTGCCGTCGCCGCGTGTGGCCGCGCGCACAAAGGTGCCGTTTTGGTAGGCAAGCGCCACGCCCAGACCGTCGATCTTAAGCTCGCAGGTATAGGTGACGCTACCGGCTCCGAGCGCATCCTCGGTGCGCTGGAGCCACGCGTCGAGCTCGTCCAGATCCATGGCATCGTCCATGGAATACATGCGTGCCATGTGCGTGACCGGCGTAAACTGCTCGCTCACGTAGCCGCCCACGCGCTGGGTATAGCTGTCGGGCGTCACCAGGTCGGGGTAGGTGGCCTCGATCTGCTGGAGCTCAACGAGCATTTTGTCGAAGGCGGCATCCGTGATCTCGGGCGCATCGAGCATGTAGTAGCGGTAGGCGTGGTAATCGAGCTCGTGGCGCAGCTCGGCCGCACGCGCCGCCGCCTGGGCACGGGCATCGGCCGGTGCAGCGGTATCCTCGCTCGCGGGCGTTTTGGTATCGATATCTACACCGTCACCAAACAGGCTCGATTGCTCCATTGCGGCACTCCTTCGCTCGATTTCAAACGGATACTAGAGTACCACCGGTCACAATGGGGTCGAATCGCCCTTTCAAACCGCATCGAATCGGCAGCCGCCAGACCGGAGTGGATCGCGCGATCAACTCATGCCCTTGCCATTTCTAAATGATCCGTTTCCCCGTCCCCAACGGATCAATAAGAAAAGAGGGGCTGTCCCGCGTTGGCGGGACAGCCCCTCTGGCATCGATATGTGCGATACGGATCGTTAGTAACCCTGGCCGTAGCCCTGACCCTGACCCTGGCCCTGCTGGCCAAGCAGCTCCTCCAGATACTGGCGCAGCTGCTCGTCGGTAATACCGCCGTTGCCGGTATCGGTCGCGCTGTCGTTCTGCTGCTGGTTCTGCAACTCCTCGTCGGAACCCAGCTCGACCGTGACCTTCTTCTCTTCCTTGCCGCGCATGAGCGTGATCTCGACCTTCTCGCCCACCTCGTGGCTGCGTAGTGCGATGATCAGGCCATCGGCGCTCGTAATCTCGTCGTCGCCCAGCTTGGTAATGACATCGCCCTCTTGGATACCGGCCTTGGCGGCGGGACCGTCCTCGACGACGCTCGCCACGTACGCGCCGCTATCGGTGCTCAGCTTGTTGGTGCGGGCGTTGAGCGCGTTGACACTCGAAAGCGTGGCTCCCAGGTACGGGTGCACCGGTGTCTTACCGCCGATGATCTGGTCGGCAATGTTCTTGGCATAGTTGACCGGAATGGCAAAGCCCACGCCCGAGCTGGAGCCCGAATAGCTCTCGATGAGCGAATTAATGCCCACAAGCTCGCCATTGTCGTTAACGAGCGCACCGCCGGAGTTGCCCGGGTTGATGGCGGCATCGGTCTGGATCATGTTGGCATAGATGGTGTTACCGTTGGTAGAGCTCATGGCCGTGGAGCGGTAGAGCGCCGAGACGATACCGGTGGAGACAGACTGCTCGTTGCCAAACGGCGAACCGATCGCCATGACCCACTCGCCCACGTTGAGCTTGGAGGAGTCACCAATCTCGATCGGCGTGAGCTTGGAGGCGTCTGCATCCTTGAGCTTGATGACGGCCAGGTCGCTCGAGGCATCGTTGCCCACAAACTCGGCCTCGTAGGTGGTGCCGTCGTCCATGGTCACCACGTACTGATCGTAACCATCGACCACGTGGTTGTTGGTGAGGATGTGGCCTGCGGTATCGAGCACCACGCCCGAACCGACGCTGCCCGAGCTATTCGACTCATCAGCAGACTGAGAAAGCGAGCCATTCTGGTTGCCGCTCGAAGTGGCGGTGATGGAAACGACGGAGGGCAGGGCCTTGGCAGAAACGGCCTCGGCCAGCGTGGTGTCCTCGGAGTCGATCGAAATCTTTTGCGTCGACGAACCCGAAGCACCCGCCGTCACGGCGTTCCTGCCGCCGCCAATGTTGAGCGTGCCGCTCATAATGAGCGCAATGACCAGCAGGGCACCACATGCGCAGCCGGCAAGCGCTGTAATAAAGATCGGCAGCTTTTTGGTCTTGGTCTTGACCACCGTGTGCTTGTTCACGACCTGTTGGCCGCCCAGCGGCTTGCCGGTCTGCGTATCGTAGGCCTGCACGTAGGGAATGTTGTTGCCGTCGGCAGGCGTCGACTCCACCTGCACGCGCGGCTGCTGCTGAGTCTCGCCGGCATTGCCAACATCCTGGGGACGCTGGGAATCGTTCTCGCTCATAGCTGCGATCCTTTCGTCAAATAACCAAAGGCCCGCCAAACACCGTGGCGGGCCATCATTGTTCACGTTGAGTTGTACCCCAATATGCGGGCGTACGTGTACGAGAACGCAATCTTTTAGGAAGGCTTAAGTTCTGCTGCAAACTCGAAAGGAACCCGCACCTGCGTCAAAACCACCACAAAGGTGCCTGTCCCCTTTGTGGTGGAAATCTAGTCCTTAAACAGATAGCCCACGCCGCGGACGGTGGTGATGTGTGCCGCGATCTGCGGGCCCACCTTGGAGCGGATGCGTCGGATGTGCACGTCGACGGTGCGCGTGCCGCCGCAGTACTCAAAGCCCCACACGCGGTGCAGCAGCACCTCGCGGCTGTAGGCGCGATTGGGATGCGTCGCCAAAAAGCTCAGCAGCGAGTACTCCATCAGCGTCAGGTCGATGGGCTCGTTATCGAGTGTCACCTGGTAGGTAGCCAGATTAATCTCGAGGTTATCGATGTTGAGCACATCGTCGGCGGTGACGGTCTCCTCCTCGCCCATCAGGCGCTGCGCGCGAGCCTTAAGCTCGTTGGGCGTCGCCGTGGGGCACACAAAGTCGGCATGCGCGTGATTCGGCAGGCGCAGGGTACCGAGCGCCTCATCGTCGACGATCACCAACATGGGGACACCGCCGCGATCGTCAAGCCACTTGGCAATCTGATCGATGCGGTCGCTGCGGATGCCGTCGGAATCGAGGATCAGCAGGTCAAAGTCGTGCGCCGCAGTTGGCGAATCAGGGGTTGCCAGGCTCACCTCGACACCCAGGGTAGTCGTCAAGCTGCGGGCAAACTCGTGGAAGCGCGTCGTGCGCGCCATGAACAGGGCACTCTTTTCGGACATATCGGCCTCCAAAGAAATGAGCTCAATCGTACTGGAACAAGCCAGCGCGATTAGGAGTTCGCCAGGTAGTGCTTGATCTCCCACTCGGTGATCGTAGACTCAAACTTATGCCACTCGTCGCGCTTCTTTTTGAGGAAGAAGCTATGGATGTGCTCGCCGAGGGCATCCTTCATAAACTGCGAGTCCTCAAACACGTCGAGCGCCTCTTTGAGCGAGCGCGGCAGCGGCGCGTAACCGGCCTCGACCATCTGACGGCCGGTAAGCTTGAGCGTCTCGGCCGTGGCCTCGGGCGGGAGCTCCAGCTTGCGCTCGATGCCGTCAAGCCCGGCCGCCAGCGTGACGGCGTTGACCAGGTACGGGTTTGCCATGGGATCGGGGCTGCGCAGCTCAATGCGCGTGGAAAGCTGCTTGCCGGGCTTGTAGACCGGGATGCGGATCATACTTGCGCGGTTGCGCAGGCCCCACGTGGCGTACTGCGGCACAGAGTCGCCACCCGTGGTGATGCGCTTGTACGAGTTGACCGTGGGGTTGGTGATGGCGCTGATCTCGCGCGCGTGCGCCAGGATGCCGGCCATGTAGTGCTTGGCGATATCGGAGAGGTGGTACTTATCGTCGTCCTCGCCCCAAAAGACGTTGTTGCCGTCGTGGTCGAACAGCGACTGATGCAAAAACATGGCGCTGCCGTCCTCGCCCGCCAACGGCTTGGGCATAAAGGAGGCGTGGCAACCGCTCTCGTAGGCCTGCTGCTTAATGATGAGTTTGGCCGTGGTGATAGCGTCGGACATGCTCAGGGCCTCGGCGTGACGCAGGCTCATGCCATGCTGCGAGCGACCGGCGGCGTGGAAGGTGTACTCCACGGGCACGGACATCTTCTCGAGCGTGAGGACCGTGTTGCGACGCAGGTCGCGGGCAGCATCACTCACCGAAAGATCGAAGTAGCCCACGTTGTCGAGCGGCTCGGGGGTGTGCTCGTCGGGGAAGTAGTAATACTCCAGCTCGGCGCCCACGTTGAGCAGATAGCCGGCCTTCTCGGCCTTGCGGAACATGCGGCGCAGGGCATCGCGCGGGTCGCCGGGGAACGGTTTGCGATCGGGAGTACACACGTCGCAGAACACGCGGGCGACGCCGTTGTGGCTCGGGCGCCACGGCAGGATTTGGAAGGTCGAAGCATCAGGGAATGCGAGCATGTCGGCTTCCTCGGGCGTGGCAAAGCCTTCGATGGCGGAGCCGTCAAAGCCAATACCCTCCTCAAAAGCGACCTCGAGGTCCTCGGGGCTAATGGCAAAGTTCTTGAGGCGGCCGAGAATGTCGACAAACCACAGACGCACAAAGCGGATGTCACGCTGCTCTACGGAGCGGAGTACGTAATCGATGTTCTGCTGGTTCATGTCGCTCCCCTTTCTTTCGGGCGGGTTTCGACTGGTTTATATCGCAGATACTATCGCAGAAAAATGTTTCCGCAGGGTTAAAGCGTATCAAGCGCTCAAAAAACGTGCTTGAGCAGGCCGTTGCGAACGAGCGGCTAGCGCGAGGTCGAAGCGCGGTGTTCGATGCGGCCGGGGATCTCGATACGCTTGGGGGCGAGCTTTGCGGCATCGCCCACCGTAGTGGTAACGACGTCGATACGCTCGGACAGACGCTCGACTACGCGCTCGGCAATGGTGAGGGTGTCCTGCGCGGCCGTGGTCACACCGCCAAAGAGCACGTGGTTCCAGGGGTAATCGTCAAACGTCGCAATCTTGAGACCCGCCGGCAACGAAGGTCCCAACTGTGCCAGCGCCTCGGTCAGGCGCAGGAAGACCAGACCGTTGACGGCAATGAGGCCGAGCTTTTTACCCGCATAGCCGCGGATGGTCTCGTCCAGGCGACTGACACCCGTGGCGCCACCGTCGGCCAGGGTGACGACCTCGCCCGCAAGACCGCGGCGCGAAAGCTCGTCGGCAAAGGCCTCGGCGCGCTCGCGACGCACGGGGCTGTCATCGCTTGCCTCGGTGAGCAGGCACAGGCGCTCGCTGCCAGCAGCGGCCAAGGCGTCTACCAGGCCGGCAACCAGCTCGCGGTTGTTAGAGGTCACCAGATCGATGCCACCGTCGGCAACATCGCGGTCGAGCAGCACGACGGGCAGGCGCCCCGCGGCCGCGGCGATTGCCTTGTCGTTGCCTCCGCAGGTATTGACGACCAGGCCGTCCACGCCGGCATCGATAAGTCTGGTGAGCGACTCTGCCTCCTTGGCGGGGTCGTTGCCGCTAATGGCCGTCATGAGCGAGCAGCCGCGCGCGGCGGCGCTGGCGGAAAGCCCTTCGAGCATGGCGCTGGAGAACGGGTTAGCAATGTCGGCCAAGATCACGCCGATGAGGTTGGTACGCGAGCTGCGCAGATTGCGCGCGGCGGCACGTGGACGATAGCCGGTGCGCTCGATAACTGCCGCGATGCGAGCACGGGTTTCCTCGGTCATCTGCCCGGGGCGGTTGTTGAGATAGCGCGAGACCGTGGCCGGGCTCACGCCCGCCTCGGCGGCAATGTCCTTGATTCTCATCTGCGCCATAGCGTACCCCGTTTCCCAATTGTCGGCAGTCTGAGCCATTTTAGGCATTTTTTAAAAATCTCGGTTGCAAAACGCTGTAGGTGAGCGGCATCGTTTTTGCGTCTCGAGCAGATGCGGTGATGGGCTAGATAGACGAGTCTTTGGACAGCTCGAAATAGTCGGGATGCAAGGCGATAACCGGGCCCTGCTCCTCGGGCACCAGGTGCAAGTGCGTCTCTGCCAGGTAGCTCGCCGTGTCGGTATCGCCCCTCTTAATGGCCTCGAGAATCCGACGATGTTGTCGACGAATCGGCTCCCAATCCAGATCCTGCGACACCATACGCAACCAGTTGTATCGCTCAAAATGCGTGTTGACGCTCTTCATCCAATCCCACAACATATGGCGGCCAGCAATCTCAAAACACGTCTCATGGAACAGGTTGTCCAGATCGAAAAAGCGACGCGTCTCGTTATGGTCGAGCGACTCGGACTCGGCAAGAATCTGCTCGAGCCGATGCTTTTGCTCGGGCGTGGCAGCCGAACAACATTTAATGAGTACGCTTCTTTCGAGTTTCTCGCGCAAGAAACAGGCATTCTCGGCGTGTTCCATGCTGATCTTAGAGACATAGGTACCACTCTTGGGACGCGTTTCCACCAGCTCTTGCTCGCGCAGGCGCACAAAGGACTCGCGAATGGGCGTGCGCCCGATCCCCGTCTCCTTTTCCAAACCAATCGCCGAAAGGCGCGTGCCGGGCTTGAGCTCGGCATAGATAATCTTGGAGCGCAATGCGCTGTATGCCTGATCTTGCAGGCTCTGATAATGCTGGTGTTGTTCCATAAAGCCCTCGTATGAAGCTCACAGTTTGTCGAATTCCACCACGTAATACTATCGCATCGACACGCCCCAGCTCCCAATCAGTCTTTTTGGGACGGGGCTCTTTTAGCTACCCTGGCCCGCAGATCGGCCCCCTTGCCACAAAAGTGGCCCATCTACTACGTTAACACGGATAGCCTCGGCCATACCGAAAACCGTGAAAACAAAACCGCAGGTAGACAGCTTGTCGATTTTCGTAAAAGCCAACTATGGTTGGCCCCTGCGGCTTAAACGTAGTAGATAGGCCCTTTTCGTGACGCAGCACTACCGCACCCCAAATTGGCACCCCGAGCCTGTTATAAGTTGCTGTGAAATACGGACGGTTGATAATCAAGGGTTGATAATCAAGGGTTGATAATCAAGGGTTGATAATCAAGGCGCGCTATACGGCTTGCCATATTTCACTATACTTTGCTGTACGTCGCTATACTTTGCTATAACTTGACAATAATCGGCCCGTTACCATCCGGGATATAACGGACCCCAAGCCAACGCTGGCTTGGGGTCCGTCTTGTACCATGGCTCTTTTGGACTATGAGCGCTCGTATTTCGTGGCCCGCCCGGTTCCCTGCCTTACGATTGCATTCCGTTCAAGCAGAGATTCGAGTGCCGCCAACGTCCGCATGCGGCTCAGCCCCGTCTGTTTTTCAATCTCGCTTCGCGACATAATTCGCCCGCCCGACAAGGCATTGAGAACCCGAATCTCTTCCTCGGACCCTTCAAAGGCATCGGTAGCGGGCAATGTGACGGCCACCATGCCGCCGCGAACATCAAAAATTGGTTGATTGATCGAATCGCGATAGGCACGTCTAATGCGCGCGATTCCCGTGCCAAATTTCTCGATGTAATCCAGCTTTAAAAAGACCTCGGCGACAATTGGGTTTCTGAGCACGGATATCTGCCCATACAGGTATTGTTCCGTCGTCAAACCGGCAGGCAGTGATCCGGGCGAAGTCACAACAACACGATCGTCGTACAAGGCAATTTGAACATTCGCTCGAACGTCCCACGTCCGATGCACCAAAGCGTTTGCAACAGCTTCGCGGAATGCCTCAAGAGAAATTCGATCGGTTTGGACGCGCTCCATCCCTTCGATACGCTCAAAACGGTAGTAGCGTGCAAACATAGCCACCGCCCTGTCCACCTGCTCAATTGCGGATACATTTGTCGCCGTCTCACGGTCCAAGATCACATCCTCGGTTTCGCCAAAACGGACGCAGTCGATGCCCGGAAAATCATTCTTATCCGCCAAAATCGCCGCAGCGTTGGTATAGCCATCTTTGCCGAGCAAGCGAAGCGTGCGCATAATATCCGGCGTTAGCTCGGAAATGCCGAGATGTTCAACACACTTATGCTCGAGCGTGTGAAAACTCAAGTCCTGGCGAGCCGACGTGAGCGCGTCGAACGTTACGTTGCTGCCTTCGAGCGTCAGCCTGCCATACTCAAACCGGTCGACCTCCACCGTTGCCGAATCGTTTCGCCTGTAGGCCTTTCCCTTGCTTCGATAGGGTTTGTCCTGGCCCTCATAAACCGTAAGGATTACGGTCCCGTGTTTCTCATCGCGCTCGAGCGTGTAACGGGGAGCGGGATCCAAGCTGTCATTAATCATGTTCTCGATGCGGAGACACTCTGCGACCGGATCTGCAAGGCCGACAGCCACGCCCTCGTCATCAACGCCAAACTCAATCTTGCCCGTCCCGTAGTTTGCATAGGCGCTCACCGTTTTAAGAAACGTCGGCGTAACGCTTTCCTTGTATTCGACTGTAGGGTTCTCTCTAACAACCATATGCACAACCCTCTCGTTTCGTACCATTCATAACCGTATTATAAGACGAAAACCGTTTGCGTACTGATTTATCAAAGACGCAAACGGTTTTCGTCTTTATTTGCGTACGGAATTAAGACGCATAATTTCGCTTTCGTATGGCTCAATACCGGACACAGACTGTTTTCGTCTGTCAATACGCCTGCAATCCAAACGAAAAGAGCCCCGAGCTCGTATGAACTCGGGGCTCTTCGTGCCGCACATCTATGAGAGGAGAAATTCGATGCGTACGGGCGCTACTCCATGAAGCCGCAATGGTGCAATGGGGCCAGATTTACATGCACCAAGTTGGTGCAAAGTAACCTGCCCCCACGCAACAAGGGGTTGACTAGAGCTCGCAGGCAACCTTGTAGCCATCGCCGATGGCATCGCGGATGTTACCGCACTTGTTGGCATCGCCCAGCACGTGGGTGGCAATACCGGCAGCGGCAAGGTCGTCGGCCAACTTGGTATTGGGACGATAGCCCATGGCGAGCACCAGCGTATCGGCATCGGCGATGGTGTGGGCCTCGCCATCCTTCTCGTAGCTGATGGCATCCTCGGTGATCTCGGTCACCTTGGCCTCGGTCAGCACGTGGACGCCCTTGGAGAGCATGCGCGTGATGAGCACCGCGCGACCGGCGCCGCCCTCGTTGGCAGCAAGCGTCTTGGTCATCTCGATGACGGTGACATCGCGATTGGCCGGCGACAGGTCGTTGACCAACGGGGCCAGGTAATCGGCCGCCTCGCAGCCAACGGTGCCGCCACCCACGATGACGATCTTCTTGCCCGGGAAAGCCTTGCCACCCAGCAGGTCGTCAGCCGTCATAACCTGCTTAAAGCCCTGCATGAAGGCCGGAGCGATGGGCTCGGCGCCATAAGCCAGGACAACCTCGTAACCTGCGTAGTCGCGCTGAATGTCCTCGGCCGAAAGTTCGGTACCAAAGGCGCATGTGACGCCGGCCTCGGCCAGGCGACGGTACTGATACTTGATCACGCGGGTGAGCTCCTGCTTTGCCGGCGGCACGGCCGCGATGCGCATCTCGCCGCCCGGCTCATCCTGCTTGTCCACGAGTACCACGTTGTGGCCGCGCTTGGCGGCAATGTAGGCTGCCTCCATGCCCGCAGGACCAGCGCCCACAACCAGTACATTCTTGGCCTCGGCGGCAGGCTCGTAGCCGGCCTCGTCGCGCTCCACGTCCGGGTTGACGGTGCAGGAGATGCGCTTGCCAAACATGATGCCGTTCAGGCAGCGCAGGCAACCGATGCAGGGACGGATCTCGTCGGCGTTACCGGCAGCCGCCTTGTTGCAGAACTCGGCATCGCACAGATTGGCGCGACCCATCATACAGATGTCGGCAGCGCCGTCCTCAATCAGCTCCTCGGCAATCCAAGCCTCGTTGATCCGGCCGACGGTGGCGACGGGAATGTTGACGTGCTTTTTAATCTCGCGCGAGCAGGCGGCGTGCGAGGCTTGCTGCGTGCCGGCGGCGGGAATCGCAGATCCGCGCTTGATGGTGGTGCCGCCCGACACGTGAATCATGTCGACGCCGGCCTTCTCCAGACGACGTGAGACATAGATCATGTCGTTGAGGGTCAGGCCGCCATCGGTGTACTCATCGCCCGAGATGCGGACGTCGATGATGAAGTCCTTGCCGCAGCGCTCGCGAATCTCGGCGATAACCTCGAGCAAAAAGCGCATGCGAGCGTCGAGCGAGCCGCCATACTCATCGGTACGCTTGTTGTAGAGCGGGGTCAAAAAGCCGCCGAGCATGCCGTGGGCGTGCGCCGCATGAACCTCGACGCCATCGACATCGGCCTTCTGCATACGCACGGCAGCGTCGCCAAACTGATGCGTGAGCTCGTGAATCTCATCGACCGTGATGGGGCGCGGCGCCTCGCGGGCATAGGACGGGCCCACAAAGGACGGAGCGATCAGGCGCGGCGTGCCCGGGATGTTAAAGGCCATGTAGGCGGGGTGGAAGAGCTGCGGCATGATCTTGCAGCCATACTCGTGGACGGCTGCGGCGAGCTTTTCCCAGCCGGGGATAAACGTGTCGTCGTAGCAGCACATGTCACCCGGCAGATAGGTATAGGTGGGCTCGACCGTCACGACCTCGGTGATGATGAGGCCCACGCCGCCCTTGGCGCGGGCGCGGTAATGATCGACCAAGTCGTCAGTCACATAGCCATGATCGGCCAGGTTGGTGGACACCGGCGGCATAAAGACGCGGTTCTTGACCTCGGTCGTACCGACCTTGATCGGGCTAAAGAGCATCGGGTAGGCGGAGGACTCCATGCAGGTTTCCTTTCGATTGAGCCGCTCGGCGGCAGTTACTGACGTACCTATCGTAGCAGTAACTGCGCAGCACCCGACAGATCGCAGATTGCACGGCACTCGTCAACAGGAGAAACAGAGACGTCCCCGTTCACCTTATTTGATACCGCGGCCCAAGTCTTCGGCTATTTTGTCTACGCCCTTAAGTGCGGCGCAGGTCTTTTTGTTGGAGCAATGTCCTGTGCAAACGCCACCTTGAGCGCAGTCGGCGCAGGTGCCCTTGCGATAAATGCGCACGCACACGGCGACAAACGCAATGCCGATAACAGCCAGTACAACAATATCGATAGGTGCCATAGCAAGCCTCCTCTAGTTAACCACCACTTACTTTACCCCATTCTCCACCTGCCAAAAAGGGACAGGTATATTTTGGTCGGTTTTATCTGCGGAAACGCCACATCTCCCTCACCAAAAAGCCCGAGTGTCGCTGGGACACCCGGGCTCGTGGAAAGGGGCTAATCCTTATTCGGACTTAAGCGGAAACTGCGGCGGAAGCAGTGTTGATCTCGTCCTCGTCGGTCCATGCATGCTTGGGCATGGGGCGGAAGATCTGGAAGAGCATCGCAACCAGCAGCACGATGGCTACAATCGTCCAAATACCAAACTGGCCCAACACAAACAGGTTGTAGAACTGGTTGATGAACAGGCCGATCACCCAAGCAAAGGCGCACTCGTAGCCGATGGCAATCGCGGTCCACTTGCCGGAATCCATCTGGTTGCGGATGGTGCCCATGGCTGCGAAGCACGGAGCGCACAGCAGGTTGAAGGCACCAAAGGCCACGCAAGCACCCATGGTGGGGAACATGCCCGCAAACGCGGTCCACAGGCTCGGGTCGGTCTCGCCAGCATCGGCGACGGAGAGCAGCGAGCCGGCGGTAGCGACGACATTCTCCTTAGCCACGAGGCCGGAGACGGTCAGCGCAGTGGCCTGCCAGGTGCTAAAGCCGAGCGGGGCGAAGATCCAAGCGACCAGGTTGCCGAGCATGGCGAGCACGGAGTAATCCATGAACTCCTCGGGGATGCCGTCCATCGCAGGCAGGAAGCCAAAGGAACCGTTGTAGCTGCCAAAGTTGGAGAGGAACCAAACGACGACGGTGGACGCGAAGATGACCGTACCGGCCTTCTTGATAAAGGCCCAACAGCGCTCCCACACGTGCAGCGCCCAAGAACGGATCGCCGGGAAGTGGTAGGCAGGAAGCTCCATAACAAACGGCGTCGGGCGACCGGCGAAGAGCTTGGTCTTCTTGAGCATGAGGCCCGAAGCAATGACGGCAAAGACGCCCAGGAAGTAGAAGAGCGGGCTGATCCACGCGGCGGTGGTGGAAGAATCGCCGATGATGGAACCCATGAGCAGGGCAATGATCGGCAGCTTAGCGCCACAGGGAATAAACGTGGTGGTCATGACCGTCATACGGCGGTCCTTCTCGTTCTCGATGGTCTTGGTGGCCATGACGCCGGGGACGCCGCAACCCGAGGACACGAGCATCGGGATGAACGACTTACCGGACAGGCCAAAGCGGCGGAACACGCGGTCCATGATGAAGGCGACGCGCGCCATGTAGCCGCAGTCCTCCAGGAAAGACAGCATCACAAAGAGCAGGAACATCTGCGGCACAAAGCCAAAGATGGCGCCCAGGCCACCGACGATACCATCGCAGACCAGCGAATCGACCAGGCCACCGTCCTCGGTGCCGCCCGCCACGAGGGCGTCGTGCACCACGGTGGTGATACCCGGGACATAGGGGCCGTACTCCGCCGGGTCAATCGAATCGGCAGCGTCCTCACCCACAGCCTCGACAGCCGCATCATACGCATCGCGACCCTGACCGAGCACGTACCAACCGTCGGTGCCGAAGAGCTGGTCGTTGGTGAAGTCGGTCACCGTGCCGCCCAGGGTAGAAACGGCGATGTAGTACACGCAGAACATGATGACCACAAAGATCGGCAGGCCAAGGATACGGTTGGTAACCACACGGTCGATCTTCTCGGAGGTGCTCATCTTAGCCGGGGCCTTAGTGAGGCACTCGTCGATGATGTGCGCGATCACGCCATAGCGCTCGCCGGTGATGATGGACTCGGCGTCGTCGTCGCAATCCTGCTCGCACTGGGCGACCAGCTGCTCGACGCGAGCGGCCTTCTCCTTGGTGAGGTTGATGAGCTTGCAGGCGTCCGCGTCGCGCTCAAACAGCTTGACAGCGTAGTAGCGACGCTTGTTGGCGGGAACGCTCGCCGGCAGGTTGTTCTCGATGTGGTCCAGAACGTCCTCGATGGAGGAATCGAACTTGTGCTCCGGCACCTGGCCCTTGGAAGCAGCGGACTTCTTAACCTGCTCGAAAAGCTCCTTGATGCCCTTGTTCTTAAGGGCCGAGATCATCATGACCGGGCAGCCGAGCTTCTTGGACAGCTTGTCGGTGTCGATCTTGTCGCCGTTCTTCTCCACGAGGTCGGCCATGTTGAGGGCGACGACCACGGGCAGGCCGGTCTCGATAACCTGAAGCGCCAGGTACAGGTTGCGCTCGAGGTTGGTGGCATCGATCACCTGGACGACGACATCGGGCTCGCCGCTCATGAGGTAATCGCGCGAGCACTGCTCCTCGGGGCTGTAGGGGGAAAGCGAGTAGATGCCGGGGAGGTCCGTAATCGTGACGTTCTTGTCACTCAGGAGCTTGGCTTCCTTTTTCTCAACCGTGACGCCGGGCCAGTTGCCAACGTAGCCGTTGGCGCCGGTGATCAGGTTGAAAAGCGTGGTCTTGCCGCAGTTGGGGTTACCCGCCAGCGCGACATGGATCTGAGAATCCGCCATTCAATCCTTCTTCCTTGTGTGCCCGCGCTGCTTTCTCCGCACGGGCTGGATAATGTGCTTCAACATTGCAAATTTAAGTTAGAAAAACCTAACTTTATCTGCATAAATAGTTGCCGCGGGCCCTTACTGGACCTCGACGACGGCAGCCTCCTCCTTGCGGATGGAAAGCTCGTAGCCGCGCACGTTGATCTCGACCGGATCTCCGAGCGGTGCAACCTTAACGACCTTGAACGAAGTGCCCTTGATGAGGCCCAGGTCCATAAGGTGACGGCGAAGCGCGCCCTCGCCGTGAAGCTTGACGATGGTAGAGCTCTCGCCCACCTTAACGTCACCCAACGTCTTCATATTCTTTTCCCCCTTTCAGCTTTTATGAAATGCTGCGAACTAACCGACGGTCATGATGTGCATGGCGACCTTGGTATCGATACCAAAGCGTGCGCCCAGCACGGTGACGATGATATTGGCGCCACTCGAACTCACCACGTGAACCTCACTGCCCTCGACAAAGCCGAGGTCCTTGAGATGGTGCTTCATATCCTCATTGCCCTTTACGCGAGACACGCGCACGGTTTCGCCCGCTTTTACCATCGAAAGCGGCATAGCCGGCATCTGCGGTCCGCAAGACATGAGTGAGCTCCTAACGTCAGTTCGTCCTCAACATCGACGCAGCAAAAGTTAACCACGTCTATGTTCGCTATAGTAAACTAGCACGTGGTTAACTTTTTGGAAAGGGTCCCTATTCAGTTTTCGAAAAAGTTTCCCATATGAAACAGATGTGACAAAGGAACTGTCCCTTTGTCACATTGTTGCGCTTAGAGCGAAAGGTTTCTGATCGACGTGACGCACGAGGCCTCGTCGACGCCCGAAACGCGAAAGACGATGTCCTCGCCACATTCGCCGTAGAGTGCCATGAGGCCCATCACGTCACGGCCGTCGGTATGGCGGTCGCCGATACTGACCGACACGTCGCTACGATGTTTGGCAATGATGTCGTAGAGCAGCGCAACCGGGCGGGCATGCAGTCCTAACGGATCTTTAATCGTCTTTGTAAACTCGACCATGTCCCCTCCCGCGGCATCGCTCATTCGCTGGCAAACCCAGCCATGTGGTAGTTATTGTAGCGTTAGATACTTGTTGCGGCTCGCCAGAAGCTCAACCGGAAACTGTGTTTCGTTATTTGGTTGGATTCTGGGTCGCAGTTTCCGCGATACCCAGTCTCCCCATACCCTCGAAACATCAACGCATAAAAAACGAGGGAAGGCACACGTCCTTCCCTCGTTGTGGGCAATATCTAGCCGCTCGCCTACATCAGGCGCAGGCTGACATCCTTGAGCTGAGCACCACTTACAGCACTCGGGGCGCCCGACATGAGGTCGGAGCCGCTGGCCGTCTTGGGGAACGCCATGACGTCGCGGATGGAATCGGACCCGGTAAGCAGCATGCACACGCGGTCCAGGCCCAGAGCAAAGCCGCCCATCGGGGGTGCACCAAACTTGAGCGCCTCCATGAGGAAGCCGAACTGCGACTCGGCGCGCTCCTCGGTAAAGCCCAGGAGCTTGAGCATGGACATCTGCATCTCGGCGTTGTGAATACGCATACCGCCGCCGCCGGCCTCAAAGCCGTCCATGACAAAGTCGTAGGTGCACGAACCGGCTGCCAGCGGATCGGCCTCGATCTTGGCGATATCGGTCTCGGTCGGCAGGGTAAAGGGCTGGTGCTCGGCAGCATAGGCCTTGCGATCCTCGTCCCAATGGAACAGCGGGAAGTTGACGACCCACAGGAAGTCGTGACCCTCGCGCTTGATCTCGAGCGCATTGGCCATGTGCGAACGCATGCCGCCCAGGATCTCGTCAGAAAGCAGGCGCGGGCCGGCGGCAAACATCACAAGGTCGCCGGGCTCGACGTCCATGCGCTCGCGCAGAGCGGCCATCTCCTCGTCCGAGAAGAACTTGACGATGGGGCTGTTGATGGAGCCGTCCTCGCGGAAAGCGATCCAAGCCAGGCCCTTGGCGCCAAACGCGGAGGCCACGCCGGCGAGCTTATCAATCTTGGCACGTGCCCAGGCACCGGCGCCCTTAGCGTTGATGGCCTTGACGACAGAGCCCTCCTCGTTTGCGGCAGTCGCAAAGACCTTGAACTTGGAGTTGGCAAACACGTCGGTCAGGTCGACCAGGTGCATGCCGTAGCGAGTATCGGGCTTGTCGGAGCCATAGGTGTCCATGGCCTCCCAGTAGTTCATGCGACGCAGCGGCGTGGGCATCTCGACACCCATGCGGCCGAAAGCATCGGACAGGACCTCCTCGAGCGCGCTCATGACATCGTTCTGGTCCACGAAGGCCATCTCGATATCGACCTGGGTGAACTCGGGCTGACGGTCGGCGCGCAGGTCCTCGTCGCGGAAGCACTTGGCAACCTGGTAGTAGCGCTCGACGCCACCGACCATGAGCAGCTGCTTCAGAAGCTGCGGGGACTGCGGCAGGGCGTAGAAGTTACCCGGCTGAATACGGCTGGGAACAATGAAGTCGCGGGCGCCCTCGGGCGTGGACTTGAACAGGGAGGGTGTCTCGACCTCCATGAACTCACGGTTGTGCAGTGCCTCGCGAATGGCAAAGGTGAAGTCGGAGCGCAGCTTGAGATTGGCCATCATCTCGGGACGACGGAGGTCCAGATAGCGATAGCGCAGACGGGTGTCCTCGCTGGTCTCGATGCCGTCCTCGATCTGGAACGGCGGGGTGACGGACGTGTTGAGCACCTCGGCGTGGTCGGTCAGGACCTCAATCTCGCCGGTCACGAGCTTGGCGTTGGTGGTCTCCTCACCACGGGCGCGCACGACGCCGTGAATCTTGATGGGCCACTCGGGACGCATGGTCTCGGCGATCTTAAAGGCGTCGCCGTCGGAGTGCTCGGGGTCGAAGGTGAGCTGCGTGATGCCCTCGCGGTCGCGAAGATCGCAGAAGATGAGGCCGCCGTGATCGCGGCGACGGCTCACCCAACCGGTGAGGGTAACCTCTTCGCCCACGTTCTCGCGGCGAAGCTCGCCGCAGGTACGGGTGTGCATGGAATGCTCGTCGATGGGACGGGTCTGGCTCATACCAGTGATCCTCCTTTATGGATCTGTGCCGCCCCGTGTCGTTCCGGGCGGCGTCGTACAGATTTGCCCAGCCTGCGTAAACCGCGCAGCCAGACATGGCGTATTATCTTATCGCACCCGTGCCGATGCGCCGCGAAAAAGTGGCTCCCGCCCAAAGACTTGACGGAGACGAAACAATTGACGCACCGCGGCACCCGCCCGCGCTCGTCACGTGCGACAATGTGCCCCAATAAAACAGAACCTGGAAAGGCCCGTCATGACTGCACGCCTCATCGTTATGGATATCGACTCCACCCTCATCAACCAGGAGGTCATCGACCTGTTGGGCGAAGAGGCCGGCGTGGGTGGGCAGGTGGCACAGATCACCGAACGCGCCATGCGCGGCGAGCTGGACTTTAAGCAAGCGCTCGTGGAGCGCGTGGGGCTGCTCGCCGGCCTGGACGAGAGCGTGTTCAAGCGCGCCTTTGAGCGCGTGACATTTACCCCCGGCGCGTTGGAGCTTGTGCGCTCGGCACACAGCAAGGGCTGGAAGGTCGGCGTGGTGAGCGGCGGCTTCCACGAGGTCGCTGACAAGATCGTGGCCGCCGCGGGCATCGATTTTTGCCTGGCCAACCGCCTGGAAGTCGTGGACGGCAAGCTCACCGGTAAGCTGGCCGCCGACATTGTGACCAAGGAGTCCAAGCTCATCCAGCTGCTGGACTGGGCAGTTGAGTGCGGCGTCGACATGGCCCACACGGTCGCTATTGGCGATGGGGCAAACGACATCCCCATGATCCAGGCCGCGGGCACGGGCATCGCGTTTTGCGCCAAGCCCAAGACGCGCGAAGCCGCTCCGTTTGCCATCGACGAGCGCAACCTGATGCTCGCCATGGACATCATCCTGCGTGACTAGCCGATCCGTCTAACAATTGAATCAGTCTGTCCTATAGTTTCCGAACAATTTTGTCTTAGTGTTCGGAAACATCCCCTTTGAGTGTTAGACTTTGCGCCGTCGAAGGGAACATATATGGATAAGCGAGATCTTGAGCAGCTGCTGAGCGATGTTGCCGGCGGAACAGTCACCCCGGACGTCGCCCTGACGCGCATCCAGACGGCTCCGACCGCCGATTTGGGCTTTGCGCAGCTCGATCTTTCGCGCGGAGTGCGCCAGGGGGCCGGTGAGGTTGTCTACGGTGCCGGTAAAACCGCCGAGCAAATTGCCGCCATTATCAAAGCATTACTCGATGCAGACCAGGAGCGCATCCTGGTCACACGCTTGGATGCCGAAAAAGCCGCGCGCACCGCTGAGCTTCTCGACAACGACATTGACCTGGGATATGTCCCGGACGCCCAGCTCGCCCTGGTTGGTGGCAAGCCCTCCCCCACCGGCAACGGACGCGTTGTCGTCGCCTGCGCCGGCACGAGCGACCTGCCCGTCGCCGAAGAGGCGGCACTGACGGCCGAGTTCTACGGCAACGAGGTCGATCGCCTCTACGACGTGGGTGTCGCCGGCCTGCACCGCCTGCTCGCTCATGCTGAGGAACTTGCCCAGGCGCAGGTGATCATCGCCATCGCCGGCATGGAAGGCGCCCTGGCGAGCGTTATCGGCGGCTTGGTGAGCTGTCCGGTCATCGCCGTTCCCACCAGCGTGGGCTATGGCGCGAGCTTTGGCGGCGTGGCCGCGTTGCTCGCCATGCTCAACTCCTGCGCCAGCGGCATCTCGGTCGTCAACATCGACAACGGTTTCGGCGCCGCCTATCAGGCAAGTCTTATCAATCATCTGGGCGCCGGCACGTCCTGCGCCTGCTAAGGAGCATTTCATGTCCAACCATCAGCACACGCTTGTCATCGACGGCACCTCGGGCATCAGCGGTGACATGACCGTCGCGGCCCTGCTCGACCTGGGCGCCAGCAAGGAGCATCTGCGCGAGCAGCTCGCCACGCTTCCGGTCGGCGGCTTTGAGATTGCCGTTACACGCGTAAACAAGCATGGCATCGACGCCTGCGACTTTGACGTTCGGCTGGCAGAGGAGCTCGAGAACCACGACCACGACATGGCATGGCTCTACGGCAACGAAGTGGGCACCGAGCACGCGCATGAGCATCACCATCATGACCATGGTGAGCATGAACACGGGCACTGTCATGAGCACGACCATGAGGGCCAGGCCCATGAGCACGAGGGCCATCATCACGCCCACCATCATCACCACCGTTCTTTGGCGGACGTCACCGACATCATCGACGGCTCACAGCTAAGCGATGGTGCCAAGCATCGCGCGCTCGCCATCTTTACCGCGCTTGCCGCCGCCGAGGCCAAGGCCCACGGCAAAACGCCCGAGACCGTCATGTTCCACGAGGTAGGCGCCATCGATTCCATCGTTGACATCTGCTCGGTCGCCATCTGCCTCGATGACCTGGGCATCGAGGATATTGTCGTCGAGTCGCTCTCCGAGGGTCACGGCACCATCCACTGCGCCCACGGCCTTATGCCCATCCCGGTGCCCGCCGTCGTCAACCTATGCCAAGCAGGCAATATCGCCCTCACGCCCGCACCGGTCGCCGGCGAGCTCGTGACGCCCACGGGCGCCGCCATCGTAGCCGCACTGCGCACGTCCGAGCACCTGCCGGCCCGCTACCGCATCGAGGCCGTCGGCTACGGCGCCGGTAAGCGCCCCTACGAGGGCTGCTCCGGCACGCTCCGTTGCCTGCTGGTTCACGTAGATGCATAGCCATGGATGCCCGCAAAACCAAAAGCCGTGCCGCTATTGTCACGGCGTTTTCCGAACTCCTACGCGAGGAGGACTACGGCAAGATCACCGTCGGTGACATCATCGCGCGCGCTCACGTAGGCCGCGCGACATTCTACAGCCTCTTTAAGAGCAAAGAAGACCTACTGTCCGAGCTCGTGAACGACATCTGCACCCACGCCCTCGACGACGATGGTACACCGCTCGACGACCCACTCGTGCAGGTCGAGCATATCCTCAACAACCTCTGGGAGCGCCGCCAGGGCGTTCGAGCCCTCGTAGCCGGCGCCGGCTCACGCGTCTTCGCCGACTGTTTACGCAAGACCATCATGTCACGAGCAGCCGAAACCGTCCCTACCGACCCAAACGGCCCCGCTGGCACCATGGACCGAAGCTTCCTGCTACACCACATAGCCTCAAGCTTCGTAGGAATGGTCCAATGGTGGGCCTGGCACAACTTCCAAGCAGATAAGGCCGACGTCGCCAAAGACTACCTCTCGGCCATAAAGCCCCTCTTTAGCTAAGTAAGAAGCACATCCCAAAGCATCGCCCCAACCCAGGGCACCACGCATCCCAAAGTGTCACTCGCACTTCAACGCCCCCAACAGCAACAAGCCCCTCCCATCCAAATTCAGATATATACGTTGGGTTGCTTGTTCCAACGCGACTAAAATCCCGCAGCTGGCCGCATGGGGTAACTTCCCAGCGCATTCCGCAGGACGCAAAAAGGCTCGCCGCACGAAGTGCGCAGCGAGCCTTTTTGCATGTCCGAGGACGCGCTGGGAAGTTACCCCATGCGGCCAGCGGACAACTATGTAGCCTTGGACTAGAACATGCCCAAGAAACCGTGCACAAACAGCGCAGCCACGATAGCACCGACAAACGGAGCGATGCCAGGAACGAGCAGGCCGTACTTCCAGTTGTTGTCGGCCTTGTTCTTGATCGGCAGCACCTGATAGGCCATGCGAGGACCAAGGTCACGAGCCTGGTTCATGGCGAAGCCGGTGATGCCGCCCATGCCCATACCAACAGCCCATACGATCAGACCGACGCAGATAGCGAGCATCAAAACGTTCTCGCCGGCGCGGCTAGCGACAGCAAGGATGGCGCTGATGAACACAAAGGTGCAGATAGCCTCGCAGAAGAAGTTACGGGCATAGTTGGTGCCCTCGGTGGTGGGGTTGGTCGAGAAGATATTGCGCTGTGCAATGGGGTCGACGGCGCCCTCGGAGGCCTTGAACTCATCGGCATACATCAACCACGCGATCACGGCACCCACAAAGCCGCCGAGCATATCAGCGAGCATAAAGGGGATGCAGTTGCCCCACGGCACCAGACCGACGATGCACTGCGCAAGCACCATCGCGGGGTTCATGCACACGGCGCCGCCAAAGACAAACAGGCAGACCGAGATGCCAAAAGACCAGGTGGTGATGGCGAACATATGGCCGGAGCCCTGATACTTGGTGCCCTTAAGCACGGTATCGCAGTGCACGCCCACGCCAAAGATGATCATGAGGGCCGTTGCGCCGAATTCGCAGAGGAGTTTGGTAAGCATAAAACCTTATCTTTCTTGTCGGTTACAAACGATTCGTTTGGGCCGCGCACTAGTGCTGAGCGACGACAACGCCCAGGCCATCGGGAATGACGGCCACCTTGGCATCGGCGCCCTTCATCTCAAAGGCGAGCCTGAGCGCCTCCTCGATAGTGTTGACCGGCGTCATGTGCATATCCTTGAGCATCTGGTGATCGCACAGGTCGGTGACCATGATCACAGGGTGATGCGCCAGGATGCGTGCAAAGATCTGGCTCGTCCACTGGTCGGGCAGGGTCTCATCCTTAGGACGGTCGATGCAGGCGCGCTCAAACTCTGCCGGATCATTGTCGGCGATGTTGTGATAGAAGCCCTCGCCACCGTGACCGTCGGCACAACCGGCGACATCGATAATCACACCGCCCTCGGGAAGTGTGGCCTCGGCAGCGCACATTCCCTTCACGGCCTGATAGATGTTCTGATCGAGCGGATAGCCACCGTT
Source organism: uncultured bacterium (assembly GCA_905215505.1). Classification (GTDB taxonomy): domain Bacteria; phylum Actinomycetota; class Coriobacteriia; order Coriobacteriales; family Coriobacteriaceae; genus Collinsella. Next base: position 30,938 of record CAJMPU010000004.1, on the reverse strand, counting down.
GGTGGTGATGGCAATCTCGCACTCGACGGGCTCAACGCCGGCAAGGCTCTTCACGAACTCGCAGCCGGCCTCGTGAGCCTTGTGGATGTCGCCGGCAAAGGAGCCGATGACCTCGTGCTTGCCGTTAAGCACCACGTTAAGCACAAAGGCGAGGTGGGCCATCTCAGCGGCGGCAAACATGTCCTCGCTCACGTGGTTGTGGCACAGGTTGCCGGCACGCGAGTGGGAATCATTCACAAACTGACCGTTGTGGTTGTACATGATGGTCTTGTAGCTGGCGATGCCAGGCAGGACGGACTTGCGGCTACCAGAGAAACCGGCAAAGAAGTGCGGCTCAATAAAGCCCTCGGCAAGCAGCAGGTCACAATCGGCAGCGATCTTGTTGATGATGCACTCGCCACCAGAAGGCAGGGTACCGATCTTTTTCATCATGCTGTCGTCAGTCGCGACGTGCATAACGATTTCCTCGTTGGCAACGATCTCCTCGCCATACTTATTGACGAGCTCCTCGTGCGTCGACGGACGGTGCATACCCGTAGCAACCAAAATACGCACGCGAGCCTCGGGCGCAGCGGAATGGATGTGATGCAGCAGAATAGGCATCGTCACACGCGAGGGAACGGGACGCGTATGATCGGAGCTAATGATGACAATATCCTTCTTGCCAGCACAAAGCTCCTCGAGCGAAGGCGAGCCATAAGGGTTGGCAAGCGACTCCTCTACCAGCTCTTCCTGCGATTTCGTAGTCTTAAACTCGTTTTGGTGACCTTCCATCACACCCGCGAAGTTCTTATCCTCGAGTTCCAGATGCAACGTCTTGTGGTCAAACGGCAGTTCACATTCAAACAATGACGAGCGCCCTCTTCCTTTCAACTGACACACTAGATAAACCGTTGGAAGGATACGCCGCTCACCGAAAAACACCACCGTCCACCGACTCATTAACACAACGTTCATATTTGACCCACAACAAAACAACCGCGATCCCAAACAGGACCGCGGCCGCCACAGTCGTAAGGCGAGAAGCGCCAAATGCGCCACCAGGATAGACCCCATCCAAAACGCGCGAAGCGCGTTATCTTCTCCCCAGCAGTAATCCGTCGAAGACCGGACATCGCAGGGCCCGCCATCAGTTTACTTTTAGGCACACTCCGCAGCACGCAAGAAGCCCTCGCCGCACCCCACATTAAGCGCGAAGCACGCCATTCTCCCCTCAGCTGTAATCCCCGAAGACCGAGGACGAAGGGACCCGATGGGTTTCCCTCTGAATGCATTCCGCAGCACGAAGCCCCCTTATCCGCAACTCCGAAGGAGCAGGATAAGGGGGCCTCAAGTGCGAGGACGCATTCAGAGGGAATCCCATCTGGTCCCGGTGAGAGCCACAGGGCTATCGATTACCCCGTGTTCTGCAATCCTGCCGAGACGCCGGTCACGGTCGAAAGGATCAGGCTCATGTACTCGGCTTTCTTCTCCTCTGCCATCTCGTCCTGGTTCATACGCACCTCGCGAAGGGCGCGGACCTGGGCGATAGACAGGGCGTCGACGTAGGGGTTACGCACGCGGACGGCGCAGCCGAGCACGCGACGACGCTGCAGCGGCCACTCGTCACCGACGATGGCAAGGACCCACTTACGGGTGAGCTGCATCTCGGTGAAGACCTTCTCGGACAGATCCTGGCGATCGCCCAGGTGCAGATACATCTTGGCGATGCGCTGGTCGGTCTTGGCAATCGACATCTCGATGTTGTCGATAAAGGTGCGGAAGAACGGCCACTCCTGGTAGGCAGCCTTAAGCTGGTCCAGATCACCAAACTGCTCGCAGGCGGTGCCCAGGCCGTACCAAGCGGCCAGATTGATGCGCGCCTGGCTCCAGCTGAAGATCCACGGAATGGTACGCAGGTCGTCGAGCGACTTGGCACCCAAGCCGCGCTTGGCGGGACGCGAGCCGATCGGCAGCAGACCGACCTCGGTCAGCGGCGTCACGGTCGAGAACCACGGTGTAAAGTCCTCGGTGTTCAGCAGGTCCAGATAGCGCTCGTGGCTTGCGGCGTTGAGCTTGTCGGCCATATCCCAGAACTTCTGCGTGGTCTCGGTGTTGGTCTTCTCGACACTCGGGGCCGACTGCAAAAGCGTTGCGGCGGCAACGGACTCAACATGGCGCTGAGCCAGCGTGCGGTTGCCGTAACGGGCAAAGATGACCTCGCCCTGCTCGGTGAGCTTAAAGAAGCAGTTGACCGAACCCTTGGGCTGCGCCAGCACGGCCTTGTTGGCCGGGCCGCCGCCACGACCCACGGCACCGCCGCGACCGTGCATGAGCACCAGGTCGATATCGTTCTTCTCGGCCCACTTGGCAATGCGCTCCTGCGCGGAGTGCAGCGCGAGCATGGCCGTGGTAGGACCGGCATCCTTGGAGGAGTCGGAATAGCCCAGCATGACCTCCATGCGGCGGTTGGTCTCGGCAAGGCGCTTTTGCACCACAGGCAGCGTAAGCATCTGGTCGAGCACGTTGACGCAGCCCTCGAGGTCCTCAAGCTGCTCGAACAGCGGAATCACATCGAGCTCGGGGACATCCTCCTCGTGTGCAAAGGACAGGTGGGCAAGCTCAAAGACGTCGGCCACATGCTGGGCACTCTTGGTGAACGAGATGATGTAGCGGTGCGCCATCTTCTTGCCGTAGCGCTTTTGGATGGAACCGATGGCACGGAAGGTGTCGATGACCTCACGCGTCATGGGCTGCAGATCGCCATGGATACCGTTCTCGTGGATATCCTTGAGGGCGCGGGCGTGCACCACGGAGTGCTGACGGAACTCCATCTCGACCATGTGGAAGCCGAAGGACTCGACCTGCCAGATGATGGTCTGCACCGGGCCGTAGGCGGCACGGACGGCACCGCAGGCGGCCAGCGAACGCTGGACGACACGCAGGTCATCCAGGAACTCATCGGCACTGTGGTACATGGTGTCGGTGATACGACGCACGGTGGCGTTCAGACGATCGGCCATGACGAGCATGACGGCGCGATGCGGCTCGTGCTCGGAGATCAGTTCAGCACGTGCGGTGTACTGGGTGCTCATCTCGACCTGATGGTTCCACAGGTTGATGAGCTCGGCAGACGGCTTGCTGTAGGTGGCCTCGAGCGTGAGGTTGCGGCCGATGCGGCGGCACTTGTCCTCGAGCTTGAGCACCATATGGGTGAAATACTTGGCGGCGACTTCGCGGCTCACCTTGGCGGTGACGTTGGGGTTACCGTCGCGGTCGGAGCCGATCCAACTGCCGGGATGGAAGAACGCCGGGCACAGCGGCGGCACGGTACCGGCCTTGTCGCCCAGCACCCAGTCGTCAAAACGACGATAGATGACGGGAATGACGTCAAACAGCGTGTTATCGAAGATGTCGATGATGGTATCGGCTTCCTCGACCGGCGTGGGCTTCTTCAACGCGATGGGGCTCGTGCGAACCAGGGCGTCAATCTCCTGCAGCATATGGCGCTCGTTCTCCACCAGGTCGGAGCCGCCCAGACGCGGACGCTCCTCCAGCAGGTTGGAGATACGACGAATCTTGCCCTCGACGGCCTTGCGACGGGCCTCGGTGGGATGCGCGGTAAAGACGGGGTGGAACTCAAGCTTGCCGAGCAGCTCGTTGGCGCCCTCGACACCCATCTCATCCACCAGCTGGTGATAGGCAACGGTGAGCTCGTTGGCGGGATCGACCTCGGTATCGGTCGATGCGCCGGCCTCACGCTCGCGCAGCTGCGCCACACGGTAATTCTCCTCCGACAGGTTTGCCAGATGGAAGAAGCTCGTAAAGGCGCGGACGATAACCTGCTGCTTATCGAGCGGCAGACTGTCGATCAGATCGACGACCTCGCGAAACGCCACGGCGGTGGGCTCGTCGGCAGTGGGCACGCCCTGCTCGTCGACGGACTCGTCGGCAGCACGGGTGCCGGGGTTTCCGGCGTTGGCCACAATCTCGGCTGTCAAAATCTTGTCGAACAGGTCTGTGATCTCGGGATCATACTCGCTAAGCACACGGCGCTCCAGGCGCAAGAACAGCGCCAGATCGTCGCGCAGCTCCTCAGGAATCTCGATCTCGGCGAGACGCTCCTTGGACTCGGCATTCGAGCCGATTCGGTTAACGAGGCGGTTGACCACGGCAGCGACACGCGCCGCGGCTTCGGGTACAGACTGGTTGCTTAGGTTCTCAGCCACGTTTCCTCCCATTCCTCCTTCTATGCACGTAACATGCGGTATTCATTATAGGCACTCGGCAAAAACTTTCGGCGCTGATTGCGCTTTACCACACAAAAGTATTTTCTGCATTGCAAGGCTTTTTGCCCCAAATGGTCGTATTTCTCGGTGGGCGGCATACGCAAACGAGGGCATTCAGCATAAAAGCGAAACGCCCCCGTAACAATCGTGCGCCGCGAGCGGGACGTGTTGGCGGACCCGCAGTTCAAAATGATGCGCTACAGGCGCTCGCGAACCGCCTCGACCACGTTGGTCAGATCGACGAGAACCTCGTCGTGGCTCTCCATGTCGCGCACTTTGACCTTGCCGGCGGCAAGCTCGTCGTCACCCAGGACCAGGATGAGCTTGGCGCCCACCTTGTCGGCCTGCTTAAACTGGGCCTTGAGCGAACGGCCCTGATAGTCGGCCTCGGTCACAATCCCCGCGGCGCGAAGCTGCTGCGTAATGGTAAAGACGTTCTGACGCAGCTCCTTGCCGGCGTTGGCAACGTAGACGCACGGGACTTCGTCGGCACCCAGGTCGCTGCCAAAGGCCTGCAGGGCCAGCAGGGCGCGCTCAAAACCGACAGCGAAGCCGACGCCTGCCGTGGGCTTGCCGCCCTCGAGCTCGACCAGGCCGTCGTAGCGGCCGCCGCCACCGATGGAGCCGACGCCTGCGCCAGGGGCCTCGACCTCAAAGACGGTGCGGGTGTAGTAGTCCAGGCCGCGCACCAGGGTGGGATCCTCGACATACTCGATACCGGCGGCATCCAGATAGCGCTTGACCTGCTCGTAGTGCTCGCGACACTCGTCGCACAGGTTGCCACCCATCAGCGGGGCCTCGGCCATGATCTCGCGGCAATGGTCGTTCTTGCAGTCGAAGGCGCGCAGCGGGTTGAGCTCGGCGCGCTCGCGGCACTCGTCGCACATCTCGTCGGCGTGATCGAGAATGAACTGCTTGACCTGCTCACGATAGGCCGGACGGCACTGGGCATCGCCCATCGAGTTAATGAGTAGACGGAGCTTGGAAAGATCGAAACCAAGGCGCTTGTAGAACTCCATGAGCATGATGATGCACTCGGCGTCTGCCGCCGGATCGGGAGCGCCGAGCCACTCGATACCCACCTGGTGGAACTGGCGCAGGCGGCCCTTCTGGGGACGCTCGCCGCGGAACATGGCCTCGGCGTAATAGGCCTTAAACGGCGTGGAGCCCTGGGGTACCAGGTTGTTCTCCACGACGGCGCGCACCACGCCGGCCGTGCCCTCGGGACGAAGGGCCAGGCGCTGCTTGGGCTTGAGCTTGATATCGGTACCCTCGGTAAAGACGCGCTCCAGATTGGCGCCGCTAAACACGCGGAACATCTCCTTGCGAACGACGTCAGTCGACTGTCCGATACCGTGGACAAACACGTCTACCTGCTCGATCGCGGGCGTCTCGATGGGCTTAAAGCCAAACGGCTCGAACACGCCGGCAGCGATCTGCTGCATCTTTTGCCAGGCGCGCATCTCGGCGCCGATAAGGTCGCGGGTTCCCTCCGCTTTCTGTGCCTGCATGGGCAAACACCTTTCTTTTAGTATCGCTTCATAGGTAGTGGACATTATACGGCACAAACACAAACAGCGGCGGACGTCTACTCCCCCGCCACGCTCGCGCGCAGCTTGGCGGCAATGGGCTCGGATGCCAGCAGGAACACGAGCATGACCACGGAGCACGCCAAGCACACAATCCAGGTGCTCGCAAAGGAGCCCGTGGCATCGAACAACACGCCCGAGACGATGGCGCCCACGGTGCCGCCGACCATCTCGAGCGAGGTAATGGTACCCGTGACCTTGCCGAGGTCGGCCATGCCAAACTGTTTGGACGCGGCAATGGTAGGCGTGATGGTGCCCATGCACGTTCCGATACCAAAGCTCACAGCGGCCACAATAGGACCGAGGTCCGTTGTCGGAAAGCACAGCGCCACACAGGCGACAATACACGCAACGGAGCCAAGGATATTGCCAAAGCGCAGGCCAAAGCGGTCGTAGATGGCACCGAGCGAGATCTTGGCGATAACGACCGTGACCATGTAGGCAGAAAGCACCGTACCGGCCCACATGGGGTCGTGGCCACCCGTGACGATCTTGGCACCGTTGACGGTAACGCTCGTCATGTTCGTAACTTGGTTGGGCAGGATGGCGCCATTGACGAGACCCATAAAGAGGAAGGCGACGATAAGCAGCCAAAACGCCGGACTCTTCTTGATGCGCGACCAACCGACGTTAACCTCGGGCGCCGTGTGCTCGTCCTTGTCGCCAGCCGTCGAGACGGACGGATCGCCCGGGTTCTCACCGAGCGGCTTAAGGCCGATCTCGGAAGGCTTGGTGCGGAAGGAATAGGCCGTGATGGGCAGCGCCGTCACCATGCAGATAGCCGCCAGCACCAGGAAGGCGGAACGCCAGCCAACGCTCACGATCAGCGAGCTCACGATCGGCGAGAGAATGGCCCCGCCAAAGCCCGAGCCCGAAAGCGCGATGGAGATGGCAAGGCCGCGCTTGGCGGTAAACCAGTTGGCGGTCACAAGGCTGATGAGTAGGCGGGTCGAGGCGACGGCAAAGCAGCCCGAGATGGCAAAGAGCACGTAGACCTGCCACAGCTCACCGACAAAGCTCATGCCGGCAAGAACGGCAGAGGTGGCGATTACAGTGAGGGAGCCCAAAACGCGACCGCTTACTTTATCGGCAACATGACCGATCACAAGTGAGCCGATAACGCTCACCACGGTGGAGATGGCGTTGGAGATGTTGTACTGCGCAAGAGAAATGCCCAAGTCGCTGACGATGAGCGGCTGAAACAGGCTCATGCAGTTAACGAAAATCGTGTAACACGTGGCCATGATGACAAAGCCAGAGGCCACAACGAGCCAACCGGGGAAGAATTTGCGTTTCTGGGACATGGATTACTCCTTGTGGTCCGCAACGTATCCGAGAGCGACGGCGGCATAAGCCGCGGCGCCAAGGGGAAGCTCGGCATCGTTAAAGCGTGCCTTGGGATGATGCTGAGCAAAATGCTCGTCCGTATCGGTCACAGCAGCGCCGATCGTAAAGTACGCGCTCGGTATCTCGCTCGAGATAAGCGCAAAGTCCTCGCTCGCCATGGCATGGAACAGCGGCAGGAAGGCGGCCTTTGGCAGCGTCGCACCCACGTAGCCAAGCGAAGCCTGGGTCATGTCGTCATCGAGTACGAGCGGGGGAACATCCGAGAGCGTCTCGAGGGTCGCCGGCGTACGATAGGTCGTGGCAACGCCTTTGACGACCTCCGCGATGCGGGTCTTGAGATGCTCCATGAGCTCGACATCGAATCCACGCAGCGTCCCCTCAAGCACACAAGTGTCGGGGATGACATTTGCGGCCTGACCGCCGGCAAACTTACCCACGGTCAGTGCGACCTCCTTGGCCGCCGGCACTTCGCGGGAGATGAGCTCCTGAAGTGCCAGATGCACATGCACACCCGCCGTGATGGGGTCGATACAGATCTCGGGGCTCGAGCCATGGCCGCCCTTGCCCTGCAGCGTGATGCGGAAACCGTACACGCCCGAGAGCGCCGGACTCCCATAGAGCACCAGGCCGAGCGGCGATTGGCTGTTAACGTGCATGGCAAAAGCCGCTTGAGGACGCGGGTTCTCGAGCAAGCCATCGGCGATGGCAGCGCGAGCGCCCTCAAAGGTCTCCTCACCCGGTTGGAACAGCAGTTTGACGGTGGCATTGGCGTCGACAAGCTCGGACTCGCGGGCCTTGAGCAGGCGCGCCGCACCAAGCAGCGCCGTCGCATGCATATCGTGTCCGCATGCGTGCATGCAGCCGTTGATGGAGGCAAAAGGCTCTCCCGACTCCTCGGCAACAGGCAGGGCATCCATATCGCCACGGAGCATGATGACCGTACCGGCCTGCTTGTCCGTACACGTACCGTTACCCCGAGCAGCAGCTGCCGCTCCGGCACCGATGAGGCCGATGACACAGGAGCCGTCAACAAGCACGGCATAGGGAATATCCATCTCGTCCAGACGCGCCTGGATATACGCGGACGTCTGCGGAACGTTGTTACCGAGCTCAGGCGTTTGATGGAGATCATGGCGCCATGCGGCAAGCTCATTGGCAAACGCCTGAGCTTCTGTGACCAGGCCATTGCCGATAGCGGCCTGCGCCACCGTAGTGGTCTGAGGCGCTGGTTGCGGTTGAAGATCGGACAGAGCTGGTGCCATAGATGCCCTCCAGTAACGTTTTTGCAGCAAGCACTTTGATAGCGTAAAGTACAAGATACAACTTTAAGGGCGACGCATAAAAAAAGCCGCCCCGGGAGGCGGCGCAATAAGTTGTTTACAATCACGCTCGCGGCTTTTTGCGCAAAAAGTCGAAATGCGTCTCGCTCAAGATAATCGACAGAAAGATAAGCGCGAAGCCGGCGAGCAGGCGCGAGGTGAGCGCCTCCCCCATCAGCAGCACCGAGAACAGCACACCCGAAGGCGACTCCATCGAAAGGAGTAGCGAGCCCGTCGAGGCCGGGACATGCGCCAGGCCGACGTTTTGGACGAGCAGGGCCACGCATGTGCAGCCCACCGAGAGAAACGCCATCACGCCGATAAAGCTCGGCGTCCACACGGACAGAGGTGCTTGGGTCTCGAACAGCAACGACGAGACCAAGCTCAGCACGCCGTTGCCCACAAACATCCAAAACGTGATGACGTTGATGTCCATTTTGCGACCGTATTTGGCGGTCACCGCCATCTGGATGGCGAAAAAGACCGCACCCGCCAGCGTAATGGCATCACCGATGTTGAACTCGACGCTATCGAGCGCCACCAGGCCAATGCCCGCCAGACAGAGTAATGCGGCACCCAAGTTGTAGCGAGTGAGTTTTTCGCCGCTTAGGAAATAGCTCGCGAACGGGACCAGAATGCAATAGGTGCCCGTCAAAAAAGCGTTCTTACCCGCCGTGGTCTGAGCCAGACCGACCGTCTGCAAAGCATAGGCGGCCCACATAAGTGCGCCCATGCCCAGTCCAACAATCAGGTTGCGGGCGTTGAGGTGCGCGATGATGCGCTTGTGGAAGATGACAAACATGACCAACGCCGCAGGCAAAAAGCGCACGTAAAGCAGTTCGAACACCGGGATGGTGTCGAGCGCGTCCTTCATAGTGGTAAAGGAGTAACCCCAGATAATCGCCACCGAAAGCAGTAGAACTTTCCAGAACAGCGGCGAGCGAGCGCCGGCGCCGCGGGAGGTGCCGCCCGCACCCAGGTCCTCGCGAGCAACAGGGCTATCAGGCATCATTTCGATATTGTCACTGGTATGCTGGGCCATAGGGCATCCTCGCGCTCAATCTGGGCGTGGTGTCCGCACGCGCATGGCTGCGTGCCGCCTCATGGTCAAATAAAAACGGGGCGCACCGGACCCCCGGCACGCCCCGCTACTGTAGCAACAACCAGCGTTGCACTGCAATCCAGCCCACTAAAGCGTCAGCAAAGTGAACCTCGATGTTTTGTCAATGTCACGCTGTTGCACTAAATAAGCTTCGTGCTTTCAAGCTTTTCGATAATCCAGTCGTTGGCTTTGATGACCGGGCGGCGGAAGACGACGCCCAGGGCCAGCGACGGAATCAGGTAGCTCGCCAAGACACCCAGCTCAATCCAGTACTCCATATGGTAGGCACCGGCCATGGCGGCGTGCATGGCGTTGATGCCGTGAGTAAACGGCAGGAACGGGTAGATCGCCTGAAACACGGGGCCGGTCATCTCGATGGGGAACGTACCGCCCGAACCGCCGACCTGCATGACCAGCAGCACGACGGCGAGGGCCTTGCCGATATCTCCAAACGATACCGTAAGCGTGTAGACGATATTGGAGAACACGAGGCTCGCGACCCAGCCGGCAAGCACAAACTGCAGGGGGTTGTCGCACTGGATGCCAAAGAACAGAATGTCGCCCGCGCACACGAGCGTTGCCTGCAGCAAGGCCAGACCGCCAAAGAACAGGTAACGGCCCAGGTAGATCTCGTGCAGGCGCACGGGGATGAGCTCGTTGATGAGCTCATCGTTCACCGAGACCTTCATCATGGCCGCCAGAACAATCGAGCCCACCCACAGCGACAAAATCGTATAGAACGGCGCCATGGCCGAGCCATAGTTGCGGATCGGATAGACCGGCTTGCGATCGAGCGCAACAGGGCCGGAAAGCGACGCGGCGAGGCCCTCGGGGTCGCTGCCGATCATTGTCTTAATCATGGCCAGGTCACCCGACATCAGGGCACTATCAAGCTCGTCCTTAAAGGCACTGATCTTGTCCGACGCCTCGCCCAGCTGATCGGAAGCCTTGTTGACGAGCCTTGCAGCCTTGGAGAGACCCTTCGCGAGCGAACCAGAGGCGTCGGCCAGACCGCTCACGGCGCTATCCAAGTCACCCGAGATACCGTTCAGGGAATCCAAAACGCCCGAAATGGTCTTCTTGAGCTCCTTGGCCTTAACCGAGAACGTAGAATCGTAGTCGGACTTGGCACCCGAGATACCCGCCTTGGCATCGGCGATAGCCTGGTCGACCTCGGCACGCGAGTTGTTAATCTCCGCCATGCTGTCCGAAAGGGACTTTGCGGTCGCCGTCAGGTCCTTCGCATTGTTGCGGTACTCCACGGCAATTCTGCCCAGCGACGTCGCAGCGGACTTGAGGCCGTCTTTGAGCTTGTCATTACTCACCTGGTCGGCAAGGTTGCGGAGCTTATCGGCCATCGCATCGATATCGTCAGCACGCGTATTGAGCGCCGCTGCGGCTTCATTGAGCTGAGACACCGTAAGGTCAACATGCTGATTCGCGGCATCGAATGCCTTCTCAAGCGCGGCGGACACGTTATCGAACGAACCCGCGCTTCCGTCAATCGCGGCGTTGATGGCATCGTTGGCGGCCTTCAGCGCTTCCTCGGAATCGCTAATACCACTCTTGGCGTGCTCCATCAGCTGCTTCGTCGACTCATCAACGGTGCCCGTCTGCTTGAGCATGCCGCCCGCCGATGTCAGTGAATCGGACGTCGAACTCAACATGCCCGCGAGCGACGTTGCGCTCGCCTGAACGTCGTGCAGGTCCTCGACCGAATCGCCCAGCGTGGAGGACAGATTGGCGATAAAGTTGCTCACCTGGTCGGTGCTCATATAGTCGAGCAGGCTGGACACAGTCTTAAGGCCGATGCTCGTGATGGTCTTGGTAAAGGTCTCGTTGACCTGACTCTGGACGGCGCTTGAACCCTTTTCAGTCACGATCTGTGCGATGGCGTTGGCCTTCTGGTTCTCATAGAACTCGATATCGGCGTGCTTCACCTCGGTCGAGAAAAGCGTCATCATGTCGGCGCTAAACGTTTTAGGGATAACGACGGCAGCGTAGTACGCGCCCGACTTAACGCCCTCAATCGCCTTATCGCGGTCGTTGAGGACGACCCAGTCGAAGTTCTCGTTGCCGCGCAGGGTGGCGGTTACGTTTTCACCCACGTTGACCTCGACGGGAATCAAATCGCTCTCGTAGCCCTCGTCGGTGTTGACCACTGCAATCTTAAGGTTGCCGGTATTGCCGTAGGGATCCCAGCTTCCGGCGATGTTAAACCACGCGTACAGGCACGGCACGATGATCAGGCCCATCACGACGATCATGCCGATCACGGAGTGAGACACATTTTGGACATCACGCTTAAACAGATGCAGGATATTCTTCATTTATGCCTCACCTCCTTTGGAGTGCTTGCCAAGCGGGGCGGTGTCCCTGTCGTTTCCGTTTACGTTGTCAACGCCGTCGGCATCGTGAGCCTTACGATGCGCACCGATATGCGGCAGACGGCTCGTGGGCTGTTCGCTGTCCTTGGTGTCCCGCTCGCTGGCGTTGAGACCAAACATACGACGGGCGGCAGGGATAGCAGCCGTGTGCTCGCGCATCTCGCGACGAAGATCCTCATCCGAAAGCGCCGAGATGCGCATCTGGGTGTTGAGGCTCGCGCGGATATATTCGATGTTAATGAGCCAGCCGCAGATGGCGATAACCGAGACAATCCAGACAACCAGTAGGATGATCTTGCCGTTATTGTCGATATCGAGCACCGTCGAAAGCACAAAGAGCAGGACCTGGACGCCCACCACGGCGGCAAAACCGCCCTTGATGTAGTAGGGGTAACGGTGCTCAAAAGTGACCGCATGGTCGAGCACCTCGCGACGGTACGAATCGGAATCGAGCACGACGCGCATGGCCGTGCGCAGCGAATAGCGCTGGCGCGGCAGGTCGTTGGACTCGCAGATCATGAGGCCCGTCGTGGAAAGCTGCTTATCAAAGAGCAGATTGAGGTTGAGCAGCAACGGGCGCAGCTGCAGTCCGATAAAGAGCGCGATGATAAGGAACACGCCCAGGATGCACAGGTTGAACAAGTAGTTGAACGAATACATGCCACCGATGGTCTCGCGCAGCAGGTTGATGCCATAGGTGAAGGGCAGCAGCGGATGCAGCCATTGGAAGAAGCCGGGCATCATCTCGATGGGATACATGCCCGACGAGCCGGGGATCTGCACAATGACGAGGATGACGCCAATGGCTTTACCGATATGCTTAAAGGTGATGGACAGCGCGTAGATGATGTTGACGTAGGTGAACGAGATAGCGATGCCGCCCAGCACAAAGAGCAGCGGATTGACGCACTGAACGCCAATGACCAGGTCGCCCACCGTAACGATAATGGCCTGGAACGCGCCCAGGATCACCATCAGCAGCCAGCGGCCAAAGTAGCCCTGACGCGCCGTAAAGCTACCGATGCCCTCGCGGTCGACCTCGAGTTTGTAGATAGCGATGAGCACATAGCCGCCTACCCACAGCGCCAGATTGGTGTAGAAGGGAGCAATGCCCGAGCCAAAGCTCTTGACCGGATAGATTGACTTGGACGTCAGCTCAACCGGAGATGCCATGAAATCTGCCACGTCATTGACGTCGACGCCCATGAGGTCGGCTAACTTGCCCATAGACTCAGACGTCTGCAGCGCCGCAATGTCATTGGCGGCGGTCGCGAGCTTGCCCTGAACCTTGGCAAGGGAGGCGTCGGTTTGGGACAGCGTGGTCTTCGCCTGCTTGAGCGTGGCGTCGAGCTGCGCCAGCGTACCGCGCGCACTCGCTATCGTGGGGGTCATACCCGACACAATGCCGGTCAGATCACCCGAGATGGCGGCAAAGGAGTCAAGCGCGCTCGAGGCCTTCGGCAGCGCGTTTTGACCCAGATTCGTCTGGGCCTGACCGAGATTGGCCGTACCGGTCTGAATGGCGTTATTGATAGCGTCGCTGGCACCCGAGACGGCCGCGGCGTCATTCGCCATGGCGCTCGATTGCGCGGACAGACCGTCCTTGATGCTCTGAAGCTTTTCATTCTGCTCTCGAAGCAAATCGATGGTCGATACAATGTGCGCGTCGATTTCCTCGGAACCTGTCGACGTGTCATTGACGAGAATCTCCAAGTGCCCGATAACGGCCTTATTGTGATCGATCGTCGCTTGGAGAGACTCGAGCGAGTTGTCGATTCGAGTGGTCGTGGACGTAACCGTACCGGTCAGTCTGCCAATCGCGGCGTTTGCAGAAGCCGATGTCTTACTCAGCACGATGCTGCCCTCCGAAAGTGCCTTGGAGAGCGAGGTGATGGACTTGCCAGCCGTGGTGCGAGCTTCGCCCAGCAGATCATTACCCTGAGCGATTGCCTGCGTTAGCGAAGGCGTCTGTCCCTGCAGGCCCGCCAACGCAGCATCGGCCGAAACAATCGAGCTGCTTGTCTTGTCGACGGCGGTGTTCATGTCGCCGATGGAATCACGTACTTCGCCCAGGGTATCAGACGCCTCGGACACCGAGCCCGCCAGCGAATCCTGGGTCTGGGTTGCCTTGTCTTTAAGGTCGATGCCAGCATCTTTGGCAATGCCCGCGACGGTCTCGCCCACCGTGGAGACAAACTCCGAGTTGATCTGCTCCTCAATGGTGTTGGCACCGGTATCGGTAACCTTGGGCGCAATGGCGCTCTTTTTCTCGTTGACGTAATAGGTAAGTTTCGGCTGATGGTAATTGCCGTCGAGCATCGAGACGAGATTGTCGGAGAAGTTCTTGGGAATCACGATGGCAGCATAGTATTCGCCACTTTCGACGCCCTCTTTGGCATCTGCCGCCGAGCCGACGAAGGTCCAGCCAAGCTGGTCGTTCTCCTTGAGCCGGTCGACCACCTTATCGCCTGCGTTAAGCTCGCCCACTAGGTCGTTCTGGGTGCCCCGATCGTTGTTGGCGATGGCGATTTTAATGCCCTGGGTATTTCCGTACGGATCCCAGTTGGCAACGATGTTGTACCAGGCATACAGCGAGGGAATGACGCACACGCCCAGGGTAACCACCAGGGCGACGGGGTTCACGATCAATCGCTTGATGTCGCGTTTAAAGATTGCAAAGGAAACCTTTGCATCGGATAGTTTGTTGCCGAGACTCACGCTTGGACCATCCATCCTATCGTTTAGCCGAATCATGCTATTAACAACCATTGTACGGAGGCACGCTAACATCTCGCGGCACAATGGTGTTGAGTTTTGCGGGTAGCAATATACTACGAAGATGAGTTAACGTACAGATGTACAGTATCTTAAATTCCCGCAGTTCCCAAAACCACAACCCGCACAAACTAGCAGTTCGAATAGTCATTGGGGACGTTCTTAAACGACCAGTCAAACAAGAACGTCCCCAACGACTAGTCATTTAAGAACGTCCCCAATGACTACTCCGGCAACGCCGATGTTTTGGCAACGACAGCGAAAACCCGCCAGAGCGAGCAAGGTGCCTTGAAGCGAAGCGGCATTGACCTTCTGGTCATGCCGCTGAAGTTGAAAGGCAGATTGCCGCTCTGGCGGGTTTGCAGCGTCGAGCCGTTACGCGGTTCGTAGAACCGCGCAACTTAAGTTACATGAGTTCGCAAACGGCCGCCGCGAAGGCCACGGGGTCCTCGGGGAGGATGCCCTCGACCAGCAGAGCCTGGTCATAGAGCAGACCGGAGTACTGCTTGATCTTGTCGGCGTCGCCTGCCTTCTGGGCAGCGACAAGCTTGGCAAAGACCGGGTGCTTGGCGTTGAGCTCGAGCACGCGCTGGCTCTTGGGCATACCGTCGGGCGCGCCCTCGGGACCCTTCTGGAGCACCTTCTCCATCTCGAGCGAAAGCGGGCCCTCGGTGGTAATGCAAGCAGGGGCATCGGTCAGGCGCGCGGAGACGGCAACTTTCTCGACCTTGTCACCGAGCGCCTCCTTCATAGCGCTAAAGAGGTCCTCGTTCTCCTTGGTGGCGTCCTCGGCCTCCTTCTTCTCGTCATCGGTCGCCAGGTCAAGATCACCGGTCGCGACGTTCTTGAGCTCCAGGTGACGATCCTCGACCTCAGGCTCGGCACCATCGGCAACTGCCTTTTCGGCAGCCTCGCGAGCAGTGTCATCCTCGTAGACCTTGGGCATATCGGCAGCCACGTACTCACGCATGGCCTGGAAGGTGAACTCGTCCACGTCCTGCGTCAACAGCAGCACATCGTAACCGCGGTCGAGTACGCTCTTCACGACGGGCATCTTGGCCAGACGCTCGCGCGAATCGCCGGCGGCATAGTAGATTGCCTTCTGGCCCTCGGGCATGCCCTTGGCATACTCGGCAAGGGTGATCATCTTCTGCTCCTTGGCAGACCAGAACAGCAGCAGGTCGGCGAGCTCGTCGGCCTTCATGCCGTAGCTCGAGTAGATGCCGTACTTAAGACCGCGACCAAAGTTCTCAAAGAACTTCTCGTAGGCCTCGCGATCGTTGTCACGCATATCCTCAAGGTCGGCGGTAATCTTCTTTTCCACACGCTTGGCGATGGCCTTGAGCTGACGGTTCTGCTGCAGCGTCTCGCGCGAGATGTTGAGCGACACGTCGGCGGAATCCACGACGCCGCGGACAAAGTTGTAGTAGTCGGGCAGCAGGTCGTCGCACTTCTCCATAATCAGAACGTTGGAGCTGTAGAGCGCCAGACCCTTCTCGTAGTCCTTGCTGTACAGATCGAACGGCGCGCGGCCCGGCACAAACAGCAGGGCGTCATACTCGAGCGTGCCCTCGGCATGGAAGCTGATGGTGCGCGCAGGATCGTCAAAGTCGTGGAACGTGGACTTGTAGAACTCGTCGTAATCCTTCTGCTCAACGTCGGAGCTGCGCTTTTTCCAGATCGGCGTCATGGAGTTAATGGTCTCGAGCTCCTGATAGTCCTCGTACTCGGGCTTGTAGTCGTCACCAGCGTCCTCGGGCTTGGGCTTCTGGCGGCTCTTGCTCACCATCATCTGAATCGGGTAGCGCACATAGTTGCTGTACTGCTGAATCAGGCTCTTGAGGCCCCACTCGGTCAGGAAGCGATCGTAGGTCTCGGCCTCGCCGTCGGCGTCGAGTTTCTCGTTCTCGCGCAGCGTCAGAATGACATCGGTACCGTGCTCAGTACGCTCGCCGTCCTCGATGGTGTAGCCCTCAAGACCGTCGGATTCCCACACATGAGCGGTGTCCTCGCCATAGGCGCGGCTGACGACCTTCACATGGCTGGCGACCATAAAGGCCGAGTAGAAGCCCACGCCAAACTGGCCGATGATGTCGACATCCGAACCCTGCTGCTCGGCGTTCTCGGTCTTAAACTCCTCGGAGCCGGAATGGGCGATGGTGCCCAGATTGCGCTCGAGCTCCTCGGCGGTCATGCCAATGCCATTATCCGAAATCGTGATGGTGCGGGCATCCTTATCGAAGGAGACGCGAATGGCCAGGTCGCCCTGGTTGATCTTAACGCTCGGGTCCTGCAGGCTCTTAAAGTTGAGCTTGTCGACGGCATCGCTCGCGTTGGAGATAAGCTCGCGCAGGAAGATTTCCTTGTTGGTGTAGATGGAATTGATCATGAGGTCGAGCAGTTTTTTGCTCTCGGTCTTAAATTGACGCATGTGCAGTCCTTTCGCGCTACCCCCGCCCGCAAAAACGGCCCGGTCGCCCGAGCCGCATCGCAGACCTGCTATGTTCAGACTTAGATTTTATAACCCATTAGCGCGCATATATACATACGGAATCGAAAAACTGTATGTCTAAGCGCTCCGATGCACCAATTACCAAGGAGTATCCCCAACTACCGGCAGAAAAGGAACGTCCCTATCTGCCATCTACGCGCTTGGCCATCCAGGCATGAGGCTGGCCTTCATCCTCATAGTCCACCGGGGCAATCTGCGTGTAGCCCGCCTTGACATAGAGCGGTAGCACGTATTCCTGAGCATGCAGCTTAATAAGCTTAGCGCCGGCATCGCGTGCACACGAAGCACTGGCCTCGACAATCTTGCTCGCCAGACCGCGACGGCGCATGCTCGGCAGCACGGCCACGCGCCCCATAATGTAGGTCTCCCCCGCCGCGACACCTTCGTCCAAGTCGCACGCCGGCGACACCGGAGCCTCTGCGTCAGCCGCGCGCTCAAGCTCTTCGGGAAACACGCGCGAGCAACCGGCAAGCTCGCCGTCTACATAGAGCGTCACATGAATGCAGTTCGGATCCTCGTCGATAGCGTCGAACTCATTCTCGTAGCCCTGCTCGTCCATAAAAACGACGCGGCGCACCAACGCCGCGTCATCAAAGCATCCCGTCTTAAGTTGGATATCCATGCTGCCCTTTCATTCAATGCGAACGTTAGGGACAGATTTTAGCGAAAATGAGCTCCGCGCACGCTAAACTTCGCGCGAGCCTTCGCCAAGCAGTCGTAATGACCCACGTTATGGGCATCGCTCGCGATGAAGCTGTACAGGTTCTGATCGAACAGGCGCTGTGCTGGCTTTTTCTCGCGACCAAAGCGACCGCCGGCAATAAAGTCCGCCGAAGCCTGCAGCTTGCAGCCCATATCGACCAGACGCTCCGCCACGCTTACATCCTTTTGAACCGCACGATAGCGCTCAGGATGAGCGATGATCACCTGGTAGCCACGGCACTGCAAATCGTAAATCGTGTTCTCGTACTCTCTAAACGCATACGCATCGGCATGCGTCGAAAGCTCAAGCAGGAACTCATTGGTTCCATCGAAATGCAAGTGCTCCGCGGCATCGATACCAAGCTCAACGAGCTTTCGATGGTTGACCTCGAAGCCCATCTGGAGCGGAAAACCGTCAGCGTTATCGCGCAGCAGCTCAAAGGCATCCCACATCTTGTCGTAATCAAAATAGGGATCACGGCAGTGAGGAGTGCAAACGATTCTGGTTACACCGGCCCGCTTGGCAGCCTCGAGCATCGCCAAGCTCTCATCGAGATCGGCGGCGCCGTCGTCTACACCCGGCAAGATATGGCAATGAATGTCACGCATAGGTCGGCCTCAATCAACTAAACGTTTGCTCGGTTGGTGAAGATGCCCTTTTTGGAAGTGCCCTGATCGTCGGAGCCCTTCTTAACCTTCTTACCGTCCTTGGTGTAGTAAGAATAGTAGTACTCGCTGGTCTCGGTCTCGCAGTAGTTCATAACGGTACCGATGAGCTTGACCTTCTCGGACTTCTTAAGCTGACCGATGGCGTTGAGCGCCTCTTCGCGCTTGGTAAAGTCCTCGCGCACCACGAACAGCGTGCCGTCGGTCAGGCTGGCAATCTCGGCAGCATCGATGAAGGTGCCGACCGGAGGAGCATCGAAGATGACGTACTGGAACTTGGCGGACAGCGCCTTTACCAGCTTGGCAAAGCGGTGAGAGACGATGATGTCGGCAGGATTGGGAATGTGCGGCTCGGCATCGAGGAAGTAGAAGTTCTTCTGACCCGTCTCGACAATTGCCTGGTCAATGGAAATCTGCTCGGAAAGGACCGCATAGAGTCCGCCGCGCGAACGAACGCCAAGCATATCGGAAAGGGACCTGCGGCGCATATCGGCCTCGACCAGGAGCACGGACTTGCCGCTCGTGGCGATTGCCTGAGCAAGATTAATGGAAACCGTAGACTTGCCCTCGTTGGGAATCGAGGAGGTAACGGTGATGGTGCGAATGGGGTCGTCCACGCTCGCAAAGCGGATGTTGGCCAGAAGGGTCTTGGCGGCATTCTGCACAACGAGCTTATCGGTGTTCTTTGCCTTAGCCATGCCTATTTACCACCTTTCATAGCCGGAATTCGGCCAACAACGGGAATACCCAGGAGCTCTTCTGCCTCTTCGGCACCGCGGATGCGGGTATTGAGCATGTCTGCCAAAACGACATAGGCAACTGCGATAAAGATACCGGCGAGGAACGCGACGGCAATATACAGCGTGCGCTTGGGGCCGCTGGGGGCTTCGGGGGTCTTAGCCTCGTCGATAACGTTGATGCTCTGGGCAGCGCCGACGTTCTGAGCGACCGTACTCACCGAGCTGGCAATGGCCTTTGCGACCTCAGCCGTCTCCTTGGCATCGGTGCCGGTAACCGAAAGCGTAATGACACGCGTGGTGGTCTCGGAGGAAACAGACACCTTGTAGTCATCCAGATCGGTGAGGCCCAGTTCTTTGGCGGCGCCGCTCTTAACGCTATCGCTATCCAGCAGCGTGGCGATATCGTTGGAAAGCATCTGGCTCGCCGAGAGATCGTTGTAGCTCATCTGACCGCTATCGTCGGTCTTGGCGAGAATGTACATGCTCGTCGTCGCGGTATAGGTGTTGTCCATCGCAACGAAGGACACGATGCCCATGGCGATCGCGCAGACCACCGGAAGGGTGATGACCAGCTTGAGGTGCTTCTTCAGCAGCTGGAACAGTTCGAGAAGGGTCATGCAGCTTGCCTTTCATTTCCCCAGTTCGGATTGACAAAACTGTCCGTATGTTATCGCATCTTTTTACCGAGACCAAACTCTATACATAAGAAACAGGCTCTCCTGTAAAAATGTCGGAAGCAATCGTAAAATTGCACAACAACGCCGCACCCGAAAGTCAAATGCGGCGTCTACATCAATATCTATGTTGTATCGCTATGCGAATGGCTCGTCCTGCTGTATGGGAAACGTCACCGTAATGGTGGTTCCCACGCCCAACTCGCTCGACAGGTCGAGCGTGGCGTGATGATACAGGGCCGCATGCTTGACAATGGCAAGCCCCAGGCCGGTTCCGCCGCGTGCCTTGGACCTACTCTTGTCCACGCGATAGAACCGCTCAAATACCTTGCCCTGTTCTTCAGGCGCGATACCGATTCCCGTGTCGGCGACAGCGAGGAACGGATGGCCTTCGTCGTTGGTGCCGCACTGCAACGTAACCGTACCGCCGGGTCGATTGTAGCGGATGGCGTTGCTTGCCAGATTATAGATGAGCTCGTCGATCAAGCGCGACACGCCTTCGATGACCACAGGCTTGGTCTCATGACTTATCGTCACATTCGCCTGACGGGCAACCTGTTCAAGACGCTGCTCAACCGCATAGATGGCACGAGAGAGCTCAATAGGCTCCGTGGACCCAATGGGCACCGCCTCGCCCTCAGTCGCACGCTCGGCCTCGTCCAAGTTAGACAGCGTAAGGATGTCGTTGACAAGCGCTGCCAAGCGGCCCGCCTCACGATAGATGCGACCGCCAAAGTTGCGCAGGTCGTCCTCGCCCTCGACCATGCCATTTGCGATGAGCTCGGCATAGCCCGAAATCGCCGTAAGCGGCGTCTTGAGCTCATGGGTGATATTCGCCGTGAACTCGCGGCGCATACGGTCGTTGTCCGCTAGCACCGCCATTTGGCGCTTGAGTTCCTGGCGCTGCGACTCGATACGCTCAAGCATGGGGACCATCTCGGCATAGGCGTGCTCATAGCTACGGCGTGGGTGATCCAAATCCACCTCTTGCAACGGTGCGATGATGGCACGGGACTCACGGCGCGCCATAAAAAACGAGAGTACCGCACCCGCTGCTGCGATAAGCAGCATCGGCGCCAGCATAGACAGCAAAATCGCCGCAACGCCAGGCTGGGCCTGCGCCAAGCGAACGACCTGGCCGTTATCAAGGGTGACGGCGCGATACAGCATAATCTCGTCGAGTGTAGAGCTTGCGCGCTCCGCGGAACCCGAACCACTCTCAAAGGCCTCGATGACCTCGGGGCGATCGCCATGGTTGGGCAGTGTGGAAGGCGACGCCTCGTTGTCGTAGGCAACAGATCCGTCCTTATTGATCAGCGTGATACGAAGATCCTCGCGATCGAGGCTCCGCAAGAACGGAATGGGCTCCTGCTGCTCGTCGAGGGCGGCAGCAATGAGCTCGGTTTCCTGCGCCAGATTGGCACTCGTGGCATCCGCCAAAGTGTTTTGCACAAAGAACGCACCCAGCACCGTAAACGCCACGATAACTGCCATGGCGCAGACAAAGATCGTCACAAAAACGCGGTGCGACAGCGTATGTTTTCCCTGGGGGGCGAAGACCACGGGTTACTCCTCAGATGCGGTGGCCGCGGTGTCGTCGCCTTCGGCACCATCACCGGCAGAAGGCTCGGCCAAGCGGTAGCCCACGCCGCGCACGGTCTCGATGGCGCTGGCATGCTCGCCCAGTTTTTGGCGAAGCGTCTGCACGTGCACGTCGACGGTGCGCGAACCGCCGTCGAAGTCCCAGCCCCACACGCTCTGCAGCAACGACTCGCGGGTAAAGACCACGCCGGGCTTGCGCATGAGGTACTCGAGCAGGTCGAACTCGCGCAGGGTGAGCTTAAGCGGCTCGCCGGCAACGGTCACCTCGCGATGGCTGGGCGAGAGCACGATGTCGCCCACACTGAGCACATCGCTCGCCTGCTTGACCATGCCGCCGCGACGCAGCAGTGCGCGGCAGCGGCTCGCAAGCTCCATGAGCGAAAACGGCTTAGTCAGGTAATCGTCGGCACCGCCATCGAGCGCCATCACCTTGTCGAGCTCGGTATCCTTGGCGGTAAGCATCATGATGGGCACCGTCGCCGTCAGGCGATCGGCACGCAGACGACGCATAATCGCCAAGCCATCGGTATCGGGCAGCATGATATCGAGCAGCACAGCATCGGGCACCCGTCGCGCCACGGCAGCTTTAAACTCGCCATCGCACGAAAAGCCCTCGGCCTCGATTCCCTGCTTGCGCAGCGCGTAGACTGTCAAATCCCTGATGTTGTCATCGTCCTCGACGTAATAGATCATGTTGAACCCCTTTGCGGCCGATATGACCGCATCTTAACCCTAAAGGCACCTGTAAAAGACAGCGTCAGCCAAAACGCCCCGTCAAATAATCCGCGGTGCGCGGATCGGACGGATTCTTGAAGAGTTGCGCGGTGGGCGCGTGCTCCACCAGCTCACCCAGCAAAAAGAACGCAACCGAATCGGAAATACGCGCGGCCTGCTGCATGTTGTGCGTCACGACCACCAGCGTGCAGGTCTCCTTGAGCTCGCAGGCCAGCTGCTCCACCACCAACGTCGACACAGGGTCGAGTGCCGAGGTCGGCTCGTCCATCAGCAGAATGTCGGGCTGCACGGCAAGTGCGCGGGCGATGCACAGGCGTTGCTGCTGACCGCCCGAAAGACCCAGGCCCGACTCCTTGAGCTTGTCCTTGACCTCATCCCATAGCGCAGCGCGACGAAGGGAGTCCTCGACCAGCCCATCGAGCACGGCGCGGTCGCGCACGCCCATACCGCGAGGACCGTAGGCGACGTTGTCGTAGATGCTCATGGGAAACGGGTTGGGGCGCTGGAACACCATGCCCACGCGCTGGCGCAAACGGCAGATGTCGTAATCGCCCAGGATATCTTGACCATCGAGCGCAATCTTGCCCTCAATGCGGCAATCCTTGATGCCGTCGTTCATGCGGTTAAAGCAGCGCAGCAACGTAGACTTTCCGCAGCCCGAAGGCCCGATGAACGAGGTGATCTGCTTGTCGCGGATCTTGATATTCACGTCCTTGAGCGCATGGTGGTCGCCATAGAACAGGTCGAGGCCCTCGACGTCGATGCGCGTCGGCGAGGCGGCAAGTTCCTCTGCCGTGGGGCGAGTCGCATCCCCAACCTCGCGCTCGTGCGCGGCCTCGGCCTGCGCTTCCATGAGTTCTTCAAGCTCCGTGGGCTCCACAGCCGCAGCAGCCGTCATACCGCATACCTCCATATCGATATCAATTCAGCAGTATCGATAGTAGGAATCGCGGCTCATACGCACGTGAGCACATTGTCAAGTGTTTGTAAGGGCACGCTGGCTATGCGGCGGGCAGCTCGATGGTGAATATCGTGTGTTCGGGCGTCGATTCACATGCAACGGTACCGCCGTGTGCCGCGATGATCTCCTTGGCAATAGCAAGGCCCAGGCCGGCACCACCGCGATTGGTCGCACGCGCCGCATCCAGGCGATAGAACTTCTCAAAGATCACCTTGAGCTTAGCCGCAGGGATAGGATCGCCCTGATTGATAAAGCGCACGCGCACGCCGCCATCGTCTTGGCGCCTGGCCTCAATCGTGATAGTCGAGCCCTCATAGCTATAGGCGACGGCGTTTTTCATGATGTTGTTAAACACGCGGGCCATCTTATCGCCATCCACGAGCACCGTCAGGTCCTCGCGAATATCAACCTGGGCTTCCTTATGTTGCTCGTTGAGGATGGGATAGAACTCGTCAGCCACCTGAGCCAGCAGCAACCCCAGATCAACATAGCCGCGCGTGAGCACGATATCGTGGAAGTCAAAGCGCGTGATATCGAAGAACTCTTCGATGAGTGCATCGAGCCGGTGCGCCTTGTCGAGCGCCACGCCCGTAAAGTGCGCACGTTGCTCAACCGGCAGCTCAGGAGCCTCTTGCAGCAGCGAAAGATAGCCCACCACACTGGCAAGCGGGGTGCGTAGGTCATGTGCCAAGTACGTGACCAGATCGTCCTTGCGATGAGACTCGTCACGCAAGGCCTGTTGCACCTTGCGCTCGCGATCGCGCACACGGTTGAGTGCGCCCTCGACCTCCAGGAAGTCGCCGTCGATGTTGTCCCAGGTGTCGGGGTGATCGATCAGGCGATCTTGAATACGAGCGGCCAGCACACAATCGGCATGCTGCTCGCCCTGCTCATAGCCCTGGTAGTACAGGGCGCGGCCGCAAAAGAACAGCACGCACACGGCAAGCGCCAGCACAAAGCCAAGCATGTTGAATACAAAGCCGGCATCGAACAGCACCGGCCCTTCGATGCCGCCGAGTGCCATGGCGCCAATCGCCAACGTCATGGCCCACGCGGCACCGCCAATCACCACGCAGCGGCGTACGATTTCAAATCGATCGATCAGCAAAAAGCCGACAAGCAGCACCGCCAAGATTCCAGCGATGTTATCGATGCCAATCAGCAGCAGGCTCAGCAAAAAGAGCAGCACCGTTGCAAGCGCGCGGTTGTCGACGACCGACCTCACGTATTCAAAGAGTCGATCGGGCACCTCGAATGCCTGCCTATCGTCTTTTGTCATATCCACTTCCCCACCATCAAAGGCGTTATTCGATTATGTAGCCGACGCCCCAGACGTTTTTGATAAAGCGCGGCTTTTGAGCGTCGTCGCCGATCTTTTCGCGCAGGTGGCGAATGTGCACCATCACCGTATTGTTGGAGCCGGGCATAAAATCCTCGTTCCACACCGCGCGGAACAGGTCCTCCACGGCCACCACGCTGCCGCGATGCTCGACCAGATACAGCAAGATGGAATACTCGATGGGCGTGAGGCGAACCGGTGAACCGTCCACTGTCACGGAACGAGCATCGCGGTTGATCTCAAGGCCGTCGAGCTGGATGGTCGGCGACTCGGCCGCCTGCGCGCGGCTACCGTAGCTGGTGTAGCGACGAAGCTGAGCGTGCACGCGTGCGATGAGCTCAAGCGGACGGAACGGCTTGACCACATAATCGTCCGCGCCAAGCGAAAGGCCCTCGATCTTGTCTTGCTGGGCATCGCGCGCCGTCAGCATGATCACGGGATAGGTATGGCTGGAACGGATCGTACGTAGCAGCTCAAAGCCATCGATATCGGGCAGCATGACATCCAGCAGCGCCAGATCAAACTCCTGCTCCAAGATTGCCTTGGCAGCATCGGCCCCGCTATAGGCGACCTGTACGTCAAAGCCTTCTTTTGTAAGGTAGATACCAACCAGGTCGGCGATGGCCTTTTCGTCATCAACTACCAAAATGCGCTCGTTCATGCGTGCTCCTCTCGCGCTCCATTATGCCCGAGGGGGCGCATGCCACACACAACAAGCGTGGGTGATTAAGTCGGCCTTAAGCACCCTTGTGCCCGTTCGGGCGCGGATGTGGGCCACGCACGCACGCGATGATCGCCGACACCGGCAAACGATATACTCTAGTTCCAGAAGAGACCATCCCGTCGAAAGCGAAATCTGTGAAGTCCCTCATCTCTTTTGCAAAGCGCTCAGCCCAGCTTGCCGCCGGCTTTGTCTGCGCTATCGCCCTTGCCGCTGGCGTGCCCACCGTCGCCGGCGCCCAAGTGCTCACGACCGACAATGTTTGCGGCAAAACCGCCGATGCGCGCGGCATCACGGCCGAAAACCTGCCCGATATCGATGCGACCAATGCCCTCGTCATGGGCAAAGACGGCACCGTCTACTATGGGCGCGGCGCCGATGAGCAGGTCAAAATCGCCTCGATCACCAAGGTCATGACCGCAATCCTAACCGTCGAGAATTGCAAGATGGACGAGAAGGTCACGGTAAGCAACACCGCGGCCACCGTGGGCAATTCGACCGCCGGCTTGCTCGAAGGCGACGAGCTTACCGTGGAGCAGGCACTGCGCGGCCTGATGATTCCCTCGGGCAACGACGCCGCCATCGTGCTCGCCGAATATGTGGGCAAGAAGATCGAGCCTAAGACCAAAGACGCCGAGGCCACCTTTGTGAAGGCCATGAACGAGCGCGCTAAGAAGCTCGGCTGCACCGGTACGCTTTTTGAAAACCCGCATGGTCTGGACTTTGATGAGTGGGCTGGCGATATGCACTCAACCGCACACGACGTAGCGCTGATGATGCAGGAGGCCATGAAAAACGACACGATCCGCGAGGTCGTAGCGAGCGAGGATTCCTGGATCGAGGTCACGGGCGCCGACGGCGCCGACCATTCGCATTCCATGGACACGCATAACTATTTGCTGGGCCAAGATGGCAACATCGGTGGCAAGACCGGCACCACCGACGACGCGGGCTATTGCTTTACGGGTGCCTACAACCGCGACGGCGACGAGATCTACACCGTCGTTTTGAACTCCACCACCACCGACCAGCGCTTTACCGATACCGCAACCCTTGCCAATTGGTACTACGGTCACAAGGTGACGGTCGCAATCGCCAACACGCAGGAAAAGACCGCCAACGGCAACCCGCTTATGGCGCGTATTGGCCAAACCGACTGGACGGATAAGACGATCGACGCCACGCTCGCCGATCCTACGGCGCAAGCGACCGTGTTTTCCCTTGCCGGCGAGGTGACCGAAAAGGTTAGCTACGACGATCTTTCGGGCACGGTGCATGTGGGCGATAAGGTGGGTAGCGTTACGCTCAAGCAGGACGGCACCAAGATCGCCGTCATGGACCTGGTTGCCGACGAGGAAGGCGCAGGGCCGAATCCCATTGAATGGCTACTCGTGAAGCTCGATCGCTTGGGCCGTCGCATCGACAACCGCCCACTCACGGCAGAAAGCGAGACCGTCGCCAAGGCGCCCGAGGTGTAGGGCGCAAGAATAATAAGCCCACTGAAAGGAGGCGTCCGAAAGGATGCCTCCTTTTTTGAGGGTTCGAATCCCCAGCCGCCATTCTTGATAATAAAAAGGGCCCCAAATGGGACCCTTCTTCAAATTCGTACTGGCGGAGAGCTGGGGATGTCCGGGCATGCTACGCATGCCCTCCGGCTTCAAAGCCTGACGGCTTTTCGCCCACGGGCTACAAACGCTTTCGCGTTTGCTTAACGCCCGTGCCCTCTCGGGTTCGAATCCCCAGCCTCCTTTCTCCGCACAAAAAAGGGCCCCAAATGGGACCCTTCTTTCAAGTCATACTGGCGGAGAGCTGGGGATTCGAACCCCAGATGCCCTTTTGGGGCATACTCGCTTAGCAGGCGAGCACCTTCGGCCTCTCGGTCAGCTCTCCGTAACAGCCGTTCTATAGTAACCAAACAGCCAAGGATGGGCAAGAGGAAATTTTCTAATTGCCTAGCAGCCTTTCCTCCTTGAAAGCTTCGCCTACCCCAGCGAGCGGTTGAGGGAGCCGAGCTCGTCGTTGCCCATGGTGCGCCACATTTGGAAGATGCAACCGCGTGCCAGGAAAAAGAACCCGTTGTCGACCAGTTGCACAGCGGCATCTGCCAGCTGATTCGTCACGGCGGACACTGGCGGCAGCTCGAGTCCAGCCTTGTGGATGGTCTCGACCGCTTCCTCGAACGTCGGAGGCTCGCTGACGCCCATCTCGTTCATAAGGCCCTGCATTTCTTCCAGCGCGCTGCTACCCGACTCCTCGCCGCGCGGCACCAGACGGTAACAAGCCAGCGCCAGGTCGAGCTGATCGCAATTCCAATAGGCAAACGCCAAGCGATAGAACAGGTAGCCGATTGCAGAACGATCGCTGGCAATACGTAGGCCGTGGCGCGCAACCTCGATAATCTCGTCAAAGCGCTCCAGACGCGCAAGCACGTTGATGAGCGCAAAGTGCGACTGCATGGACGAGCGCGCCAGATCGTAAAGATGGCGCACCTCGGGCAGCGCTCGTTCAAAGTCCTCTTGCTCGGCGTAAAAGCTGCAGATCTCGTGCTGGGCAAAGTACAGCGCATCGGGCGCACGAAGGATTCGCACAGAGAGGTCTTCTTCCAACACCGGTAGCACCATGCGCACCAGCTGGTTATCGCAAAACTGCGTTTGAACCGGACCTGCCGCCAAAAGCTCGGCGACGGCGCACTTAGCCTCTAACTCCTCGACAAGACGGGAAAAGCCTTCAAAGGCACCTGTACGGTCGACTTTTGCCTGCTCGCGCAATTCAACAACACGGGCCACGTATGGGTCGTCGTCCCCTTCCATGACCTCCAACTCGTCAGCCGTATCGGCAAGCAGCAGATCGCGCAGCGCCGGCGGCAGCATGCGATGGTCATCACGCGGACGAGCATGAACCTCCGCCGGTTCAATCGTCTCCGGAGCGGTTGACTCATACGCCTCAAGCACACGCTTGCACGGCATATCGTCCATGTCCATGCTCTCAAGATCCTTGGCGACAGGCACGCAATCGGCCAGATAGGCCGCGCGCCCAAAGAAATACGTTGCGACAACGCGCTCGCCCCGCTCACTGTCGGGAGCAGCAATCTGCACATAGCAGCGCGTGATGCAGGTGCCCGCGGCAAAACACGCTGCCGCAAGCGTGAGTGCCACGCGCGCATCGTGCTCCGCGGCCCAAATCGCGCGTGTGTCCTCGTCCAGCTCGTGCCAGGCGTCATCTTGAGCGTCGTATTCACGTTGCGGCATAGCATCAACGACAGACTGCCCAAACCGAACGAGCATAATCCCCTCGGCAACGTTTGCCCGATAGGTATAGTCGAGCCGCGTGACCACGTTAAGTGCCTCGACAATACGCGCGAAGCGGGTACGCACATCCCACTCACCGCCCGGCTGGCAAGCCACCGTACCCGGTTTGCCCCACGGGTTATCGCTCGAGGCCGTATCGAGCAGTCGGGGAACACCGTTGGTCGTCTTGGCGATATGCCACGCATCAAAGAGCGCGCAGCCCTCAAGGCTCGGCGAGGATGCCGCAGGGACCAATCCGGCCCCGATGTGCTCAAGGATGCCGGAGAGACGGTTAAGACGGCACTCGATGGCAAGCAGCATGTCAATCTCGTCCTGGTCCAGCAGGCTGCGATCAAAATTGAGATAGAAAAGCTTTGAGCGATCGATGCGAGCCAGGCTCATCTCGGACTTAGCGGCGATAGTGCGCAAGCGGGGCAAGTCAATTTCACTCATAAGGGTGGCGGCATAGCGCTCGATACCGCTCGGATTCTCGGCATGGTCAACGCGGTAGAGCAGCGTCTCGATAGCGTCAGGTAGCGGTGTCGTGTTAAAGCCCAAAAACACCTCGACCGGCTCGGGCAACTTTACGAGCTTGATCTTGTCGACAACGTTTTGCATACCCTCGTCGAGTCCGTCGGCGTCCGCCGTGCTCGCAATGGTATTTTCGGAGTCAGCGAATATCACGTAGCGCAGGAACATCGATGCCATGAACTCACCGTAAGGAAGGGAGCGGGTCGAATTCCATGTCTCGTGATCGGACTGTTCGCGCATGGGACCTTCGGGAGAGCCGACGGTTCGCGCGCACGCGCACATCGTGCCGTTTGCTCCCCTCACCATAATCTCACCAATACCGGAGTCCAACTCGTCAAGGACCAGTTCCATGTCGGGATCGTTGGGCAGCGGAGCCTCGCTAACGGGGCGGTCCACCTTGTACACCTCACCCGAAACGCTTACGTAGCCCAAAAGCGACACATGGCTTTTGCCAACGAATTCGACGACATAACAAGATTCATGCTGATCCTCGCCAAAGAGTTTCCAGACCACGCCATATGAGCGTCCCGCAGGCTGCTCGGACATCGCCGGAAAGCGCTTCTTGGGATCGAGAAACCTGAGCTTGTATGTCGGACGCTCTGCCACGAAATATCACCCTGATCGGTCGCTTGAAGAAGGAGTGGTCGCGAATAAGTCGCGACATCTACTCGGAATCTTACACGAGTCGACAGGAAATCGTCCCTTTGGACGAAAGCACTCAAGCTGGCGTAAAAGAAAAGCCCCCGTTGCCGGGAGCTTTAATCTCAAATGGTGCGGCGTATAGGATTCCGCGCATCCGCTGCGCGGATCCGCACCGGCTTCGCCCGCCTGCCGGCGCGCTCGCCCGCGGGCTAAAAACGCTCCGCGTTTTCTTTACGCCCGCGCCTCGACCGAGGTTCGAATCCATGCGGTGCTTACGTAAAAGAAAAGCCCCCGTTGCCGGGAGCTTTAATCTCAAATGGTGCGGCGTATAGGATTCGAACCTATGACGTTCTGATTCGTAGTCAGACCCTCTATCCAGCTGAGGTAACGCCGCGACTTGTTGATTATTATGCACATCGACTGAATAAAGGTCAAGCAATTTTCGAAAAAAGTTATCAAATTTGATTTTTACTCATTTTGACCACTTGATGCGATCTTCGACGCATCGCGATATAAGAAAAGCCTCCGTTACCGGAGGCTTTAAAGTTCAGTTGGTGCGGCGTATAGGATTCGAACCTATGACGTTCTGATTCGTAGTCAGACCCTCTATCCAGCTGAGGTAACGCCGCAACGCACGGATTATTATGCACGTGACCCCTCGATGGGTCAAGCGACAATTTGGAAAAATTTTACGAAGTGATGATTAAGACGCCCGCGCCTCGACCGAGGTTCGAATCCATGCGGTGTTGCCATAAAAGAAAAGCCCCCGTTGCCGGAGGCTTTCAATTTCAATTGGTGCGGCGTATAGGATTCCGCGCATCCGCTGCGCGGATCCGCACCGGCTTCGCCCGCCTGCCGGCGCGCTCGCCCGCGGGCTAAAAACGCTCCGCGTTTTCTTTACGCCCGCGCCTCGACCGAGGTTCGAATCCATGCGGTGTTGCCATAAAAGAAAAGCCCCCGTTGCCGGAGGCTTTCAATTTCAATTGGTGCGGCGTATAGGATTCGAACCTATGACGTTCTGATTCGTAGTCAGACCCTC
>CAJMPU010000003.1 GCA_905215505.1 uncultured bacterium | reverse complement strand
GACTTGCAGCGACGGACCTCGGGACGCTCTTACACCACGTCTGCGCGCGCCACCTGGAGCCGGCTCGAAAAGAGTGATTTTGGGTTGTTTGCTGCGGGTGTGGGCTTGGAAACAACGTTCGGGGTGGCGAGGTGCCCAGAATTCGGTCGCAAGGAGGGCGTTCCTCGGCTGTGTCAGGAGTGTCCCTAGGTGCCGGCACATAAGGAACGTCCCTAACTGCCGGAGGGGGTGCCTGCCGTGGCAGGCACCCCCTCCGGATGTGGGAAGTTTGCGTTGCAGGTTACTTGTCGGTGCCCAGCTTGTGCGGCTTGAGAGCGAGCGCATTGACGAGCGCGTCGGTGGCAGACTTGACGGCTGCCGGCTGCGGATCGTTGACGTGATCCTCGGGATGCACGGGCAGGTCCTTCTTGACTGCATCGTGGATCAAGTTGAGGTACTCAGTCACGCCAGTGGTCGACAGGTGCGTGCCATCGCCATCGAACAGGTCGTTGCGATTGGCACTGTATCCGTACCAGTCGATAACGCGCACGTTCTTGTAGCGCGTAGCAGCGTTGGCGATGGCCTGGTTGGTAGAGCCAACCCACGGCTGCGGGCTGCGCGTGTTCACAAACACCACAATACGCTTATCTCCTGCATCGGTCATGATGGCGTCGATCTGGTCGTCGGTTACCAAGCCGTTGGTGCCCAGTGCAAAGACCACGATCTTGCCGGCAAGGTTCTGTTGGAGATAGCCCTCAAATGTCGCGCGGCCCGCATCAAACTGGCGGCCCTTTTCGGCATCGATGTGACTGTGGGGGAACACGCCGTCAAAGGAATCAACGGCGCGCAGCGACACGGAGTCACCGATCATCAGCAGGTCGTAGGATCCGTCGGGGAAGCCGTCGTTGTCCTTGTCGGTGCCGTCGGCCGCCTGCTGGTCGGTGGGCGCGGTGTTTTTGGCTTCCTTGTTGAGGACTTCGGCGCCCTCACCGCTCAGTGCGGAGGTCTCCGGCACAAAAATCAGGCCGCCCAGCGCGATAACAAGCACAATCCCGCAAGTGGCGCACACGGGAATATGCGCGCGCACCCAGTTGGCGGGCGTGGTGGTGCCGTCGCGGAATTCGGATACGGTGCGCCCAAAGGCACCCTTTCTAAACGGCGTCTCGATAAAGCGATATGAGCATTCGGCTACGGCGACCACCAACAACACCTGCAAAATGTACTGCCACCACGGCGTATCGTTGATGTTGGCGACCGGGTTCATGAGCAACAGTAGCGGATAGTGCCACAGGTAGATGCTGTACGAGCGCTTGCCAACCCACACGAGCGGCTCGGCGGACAGCGCGCGGGCAACCATTCCCTGGGGCTGCACGCAGGCCGCGATGACCATGAGCGTGAGGATGGAGCATAACAGCGTGCCGCCGCGATACTGGAACGCGGTGTAGCCGTTGGTGAGCGCGACCATGGCGGCAAGGCCAACCAGACCCACGACGCCCAACACATCGATGGATGCGGGCGAGGACCAAAAGCGCACGAGGGCGCTCGGCTGTGCCGGGACGGTCTCGGCTGCGCCGTCGGTCGTAGCGTCATGCTTGCTTTCGGCGTTCTTGCCGTGCTTGGCGGCGCCAGCCAGGCGATTGAGCCCCAAACGATGAGCGAGACACACCGGCGCCAGGTCGCGATCGGGGATAAAGGCCATCCAGGCGCCCAGCAGCAGCGAGAAGACGCGGGTGTCGGTGCCGTAGTACACGCGGCTGGGGTCGGCGGCGGGGTTATAGAGCACCATCATGGCGATGGCGGAGACAGCAGCCAGTCCCAGAACCATGCGGCGCGTGTTGGGCTTGCTCATGTGCATGGATACCATAGCGAGCAGCAGCGGGGGCCAAACCAGGTAGAACTGTTCCTCGATGGCGAGCGACCAAAAGTGCGTAAGCGGCGAGGGATCGCCCAGGGCATTGAAGTACGAGACGTTTTGGGCAATCTGCCACCAGTTGTTGAAGAACAGCAGCGACGGCAGGATGTCAGGGCGCATCTTGGTGAGCATCACGTGGTTAAAGATGGTGCACAGCGCGCAGGTCACGAACACTACCGTTACCACGGCGGGGACCAGGCGACGGATGCGGCGAATCCAGAAGCTCTTAAGGTCGATACGGCCGGTCTTAGCGACTTCGTTGAGCAGCAAGCGCGTGATCAGATAGCCCGAAAGCACAAAGAAGATCGTGACGCCAAGCAGGCCGCCCTGAGCCCACGTGAGGTTGAGGTGATAGAGCACCACCGCGACGACGGCAAGCGTGCGCAGACCGTCGAGCGCAGGGATGTAGCGGGACTTGGGGCGAGCAGGCGTCTGCTCCGCGGCGGGAGTGTTGGCGCGGCCCGCGTTGTTGGCAGAAGCGCGATGGGGGCTCGCGGTGCGTCGCGGCTCGTTGGCACGGCGCTCGCCCTTCACGCGTTCGTGCGGCGCCGGCTCGTTGCCCGTGCGGCGTCGACCGCGCGAGCCCGATTGCGAGAATTGTTCCATAAAACATCATCCAATGACGAGAATAATCAGCACGTATTCATTGTAGCTGCCTGCCCCTGTGAATGCTTGCTGCTGGCGCAAGCTCAAGCGCGCGTCCACATCAAAGTGGACTAAAGTTATAGGGGGGGGTGCGAGAGTGCACAATCGTTGGTCGACGGTGGGCGCAAAGCCTGAAGACGAGGAGGTTTCCATGGCGGATCACAGCATCGTTGCGGTGTTCGGCAGCATGAACATGGACCTTTCGGTGGCGTGCGAGCGCATGCCGCGCGCGGGCGAGACCGTCGGTGGCAGCGGTTTTATCACCAACGCCGGCGGTAAGGGAGCCAATCAGGCCGTTGCCGCTGCGCGCATGGGTGCGCGCACGTGCATGATTGGCGCTGTTGGGCGCGATACCTTTGGCGATGCGCTTGTGGCAGGGCTCCAGGATGCCGGCGTGGGCGTTGAGTTTGTGGCGCGTCGCGATGACGTGGAGACCGGTACCGCGACTATCATTCGCTGTGAGAGCGACAACCGCATCGTGCTGTCGCCGGGCGCCAACCATGCGCTTGCGGGCGAGGACGTTGCCCGCGCACTGAGGCGCTTGGTGGCCGACGAGCTCGACGGCGATGCCAGCGAGATTGCCCCGGCTGCCGGAAGCGTCTTTATTGCCCAGGGCGAATGTGACCTTGCAGCAACGGCCGCGGCGCTTTCTTGCGCTCACGAGCTGGGGTTCTATACGATCTTTAACCCGGCGCCCGCCTGCGACCTGCCGGCAGGAGCGTGGCCTGCGGTCGACCTGGTCTGCCCCAACGAGACCGAGTGCCAGGTGCTGACGGGCATTCTGCCCACAGATGATGCGAGCTGCGTCGCCGCGCTCAATGCGCTGCTCGATAAGGGCGCCGGGGCTGCGGTCATCACGCTGGGCGGCGCCGGCTCGGTTACGCTCGGCGATGGCGGTGAGCCGCTGCGCATGCCGGCGCTTTCGAGCGTGGTGGTCGATACGACGGCCGCGGGCGATACATTTATTGGCGCGCTTGCTGCAGCTCGTCTGGAGGGCCTGCCGCTCTTTGAGTGCATGGCGGCGGGCGCTCGCGCCTCGGCGGTGACGGTGTCGCGCCTGGGCGCTCAGCAATCAATTCCCACGCGTACGGAAGTCGAGCACAAGTTTGGTTTAGACGGTTTGGATGTAGACGGAGAAGCGGAGTAGAACAATGGCAACCAAGAAGCTGATCCTTGATCTGGATATGGGTGTGGATGATGCGATGGCGCTCGCCTATGCCATCGCAAGCCCCGAGGTGGAGCTCGTCGGCATCACCACGTGCTTTGGTAACGTGCGCGTCGAGCAGTCGGCGCACAACTGCTTGGCGGTGCTCGACCTGTTGGGTCGTCCCGAGGTGCCGGTGTACCTGGGCGCCGATCGTCCCATGAAGGCGACCGAACCCTACACGCCGCCGGCGTCCACCACGCTTATCCACGGCAAGAACGGTATTGGCGGCGCAAGCGTGCCCGCCTCGCCGTACGAGCCAGTGGGCGCGACGTCGGCCGATGGCAATGCGGCGGTCGATTACCTGATTGATGCCGCGCGTACCTATGGTCCCGATCTGGTCTACGTTGCGACCGGCCCGCTCACCAATCTGGCGCTTGCCCTGGAGCGCGATGCGGCGGCGATGATGTCCATCGGCCGCGTGGTCGTGATGGGCGGTGCGCTTACCGTGCCCGGCAACGTGAGCGCGGGCGCCGAGGCCAACATGGCGGGCGACCCCGAGGCTGCCGACGCCGTGTTGCGCTCGGGCCGCAAGCTCACCATGGTGGGCTTGGATGTGACGCACCGCGTGGTGCTCACACGTCGCGACGTTGCCGGCTGGACGGGCTCGGGCACTATGGCTGGCTGCGCGTTTGCGAGCATGGTCGAGCACTATATCGGTTCGTACGAAATGAACGCGCCCTACCTGGGCGGCTGCGCGCTGCACGATCCGCTGGCGGTTGCCGTGGCGATTGATCCCACGCTCGTGGGTGCGCTCGGCTGCAATCTTCGTGTCGACCTGCTGGGCGAGTACCGCGGCCGCACTATCTGTGACGAGCACCGTCTGTCCGATCCGGATAAGAGCGCGCTCGTGGCGCTCACCGTGGACGCCCCGCGCTTCCTGTCCGAGTTCAAGGCCCGTATGGCTCGTGTCCTGGGCTAAATGATTTTCACGCCCCGTCCCATGTAGTCAATTTGGGACGGGCTTTTTTAGCTACCGAGTAAATACGCCCGTTGGGGGAATAGTCGCGTCGCTTCGCTTGACAACAGGCTAAACTAGCTATTAAACATTTACTATTCTGTTTAGATTGAATTTGCGGTCGTTTAGTTGTCGAGTCACGGGGCGGTCAGGCCACGATGCTCCGCCACGACCGTTGCTAGGGGGAACAATGGCCAAAGCAAGTGTTCGCGAGATCAGCCGCATCACCGGTTTTTCGCCCGCAACCGTGTCCAACGCGCTCAACCGCAAGCGCAGCGTGAGCGAGGAGACCGCCAAAGTCATCCTGGAGTGCGCGCAGTCGCTCGGCTATCAGCAGTCGACGCAGCTCGAGAGCATCCAGTTTGTGCTCGCGCGCAAGACGGGCGCCATCCTGGACGAGAGCACCTTCCACCCCGCGGTCATCGAGGGCGTGGAGCGCCAGGCGCGTCGCCACGGCATGAGCACGAGCTTTGTCTCGCTCGACTTTAGCGACCTAGACGCCGTGCGTCCGCAGGTCGAGGGCCTGATTGCCGATCCGGCCGCCGCTATTGTACTAATGGGTACGGAGTTGGGCGAGGAGGACTACGCCCTGTTCGCTAACGCCGCCGCCCACCTGATTGTGCTCGATGGCTGGAGCGACCGCCAGTACTTTGATGCCGTGGTCATTGCCAATACCGATTCGGTGCTGCGTGCCGTGGACTACCTTATCGAGAAAGGTCACAAGCAAATCGGCTATCTGGCGGGCGACCTTCGTATCCGCAACTTTAAGGACCGCGAGCGCGGCTATCGCCAAGCGCTTGAGGATGCGGACCTCGAGGCCAATCCGGCATGGCGCGTCACGCTGGGCACCACGCTCGAGGGCGCTTATCGCGACATGGGCGCGTGGCTCGACAATGCCTCGCACGACGACCTGCCGACGGCTTTCTTTGCCGAGAACGACGTGCTCGCCGTGGGTGCCATGCGCGCGTTCAACGAGCACGGCATTTGCGTGCCCGAGGATGTCTCGATCATCGGCTTTGACGACCTATCTCTGGGCGCTTTTTCCAACCCGCCGCTCACCACGGTGCATGTTCCCAAACACGAGGTGGGCGAGATCGCGGTGCGCCGTCTGGTGGGTAACATCCGCAATCCCAAGAGCTATACCTGCAAAACGGCCGTGTCGACCTATTTTGTCGAGCGCCAGAGCGTGCGCGAAATCTAGGCGGAGACGGCATTGCCTGCAGCGTGCCAAAGCTCGCTAGGGCAGTTAACATAGTGCCATTCAGAAGAGGGTCCTTCGGGGCCCTCTTTTTGTTGCCCTTGTATGTTCAGATTGTTTACATACCGTTTAGGCTGATTTCTCTACCGTTTACGAGACTTTCGCGCTAAACTTTTAAACAAAAGAGTAAAACATTTAGTAAACAGAACAAAACGAAACACACATCTGTTTACTGAACATGTGATAAGGGGAGGACGTACATGGATAAGATCAAGCTCGGCTTTGTACCCACGCGCCGCAGCATCTTTAGCGCGCCGGACGCGATCAAGTATCGCGGCCTGACGGCTGATCGTCTGCGCGAGATCGGCGTCGACATCGTGGATATCGACGACATCAACGACGAGGGCCTGCTGTTCGACGACAGCCATATCGCGCCTATCGTCGAGAAGTTCCGCGCCGAGGGCGTCGACGGCATCATGCTGTGCCACGCCAACTTTGGTACCGAGTATGTCTGCGCCCGCCTTGCGCGCGAGCTCGGCTTGCCCGTGCTGCTGTGGGGCCCGCGCGACGAGCGCCCCGAGCCCGACGGCACTCGTCTGCGCGACAGCCAGTGCGGTCTGTTCGCGACCGGCAAGGTCCTGCGTCGCTTCCAGGTTCCCTTCACCTACATGACCAACTGCCGTCTGACCGATCCCGAGTTCGAGCGCGGTGTCTGGGACTTTTTGGCCGTGTGCAACGTGGTCAAGACTTTCAAGCACAC
This sequence comes from uncultured bacterium, assembly GCA_905215505.1. Lineage (GTDB taxonomy): Bacteria > Actinomycetota > Coriobacteriia > Coriobacteriales > Coriobacteriaceae > Collinsella. Next base: position 122,022 of record CAJMPU010000003.1, on the reverse strand, counting down.
CCGCATCCTGCAGATGGCCACTCGCCCGTTCGACTTCTGGTCCACCATGTGCAACGAGGGCGAGCTGCTCGAGAAGTTCAACATTCAGCTTTCGCCCATCCCCATGACCGAGCTTGTCCAGGCCGTGCGCGACGCCCAGGCCGACGAGCAGGCCATGGCAGCCATGCTCGCCCACATTGGTGACAGCTTTGAGATCTGCATTCCCGAGGACAAGGTCCCCGCGGTCGCCGGTCTTGCTATCGCCATGAAGCGCTTGGTCGAGAAGTATGGCTGCAACGCCGGTGCCATTCAGTGCTGGAACGCTCTGCAGGACGAGCTGGGCATTATGCCCTGCGCTGCCAACGCCATCCTCAACGAGATGGGCATTCCTATCGTATGCGAGACCGATATCCACGGCGCCATCACCGCGCTGATGGTCGAGGCCGCCGACCTGGGCCGTCACCGCGGCATGTTTGCCGACTGGACCGTGCGTCATCCCGACAACGAGAACGGCGAGCTGCTGCAGCACTGCGGCCCCTGGCCCTGCAGCTGCGCGGCCGTCAAGCCCAAGCTCACTTACCCGCTGGCTTTCGATCACCCCGGCGCGCTGACGGCCGAGGCCAAGCACGGCGACCTCACCCTTGCCCGCTTTGACGGCGACAACGGCGAGTACTCGCTGCTGCTGGGCAACGCCCGCGGCATCGACGGCCCGGCCGGCATGGGCACCTACCTGTGGGTCGAGGTCGAAAACCTCAAGCGCCTCGAGGCCAAGATCGTCGAGGGTCCCTACATCCACCACTGTGTCGCCATCCACGCCAACGTGGTGCCGGTGCTCTACGAGGCGTGCAAGTACATCGGCATTGTCCCCGACCTGTACGATCCCATCGAAGAAGACGTCAAAGCCTACCTGCGAGGAGAGTAGAAATGGCAACTATCGAAGAGCTTGAGTCCCTGCGTTGGGACCTTCGCCGCGATTGCGTCGATATCATCATGGCTGGCGCCGGCGGCCATATCGGCGGCGACATGTCGGTGATCGATGCCCTCATGACCCTCTACGCCAACCATCTCAACATTTCGCCCGAGACCGTCGACGATCCCAACCGCGATCGCTTCGTGCTCTCCAAGGGCCACGCAATGGAGGCCTACTATGCGGTGCTCTGCCACGAGGGCTATCTGGACCTCGATGACGTCAAGGCCCGCTTCTCCAAGTTCGGCAGCCCCTACATCGGTCACCCCAACAACAAGCTCAAGGGCATCGAGATGAACTCGGGCTCGTTGGGTCACGGCCTGCCCGTGGCCGTGGGCATGGCGCTTGCCGGCAAGATGGACGGCCGCGACTACCGCGTCTACACCATCATGGGTGACGGCGAGCTTGCCGAGGGCTCGGTCTGGGAGGGCGCCATGAGCGGCGGCAACTACCAGCTCGATAATCTGTGCGCGCTCGTGGACCGCAACCGCCTGCAGATCAGCGGCAGCACCGAGGACGTCATGAAGCAGGACTCGCAGGAGGAGCGCTGGGCCGCCTTCGGCTGGAACGTGCTCTCCATTCCGGGCAACGACGTCCAGGCCATCGACGCCGCGCTGACGCTGGCCGCCGAGACCAAGGGTAAGCCCACGGTCATCATCCTCAACACGGTGAAGGGCTATGGCTCGCCCGTTATGGAGGACAAGGCCTCCTGGCATCATCACCTGCCCAACGATGAGGAATATGCCCAGATCATCGCCGATTTCGCTGCCCATAAGGAGGCCATCAATGGCTAACAAGATCGCCAATCGCAAGGTTATCTGCGACACGCTGCTCGAGGCCGCGAAGACCGATAAGGACATCGTCGTCCTGTGCTCCGACTCCCGCGGCTCCGCGTCGCTCACGCCGTTCTTCGATCGGTATCCCCAGCAGTCCGTCGAGGTCGGCATTGCCGAGCAGGACCTGGTGAGCATCGCCGCCGGCATGGCTTCGTGCGGCAAGAAGGCCTGGGCCGCCTCGCCGGCGTCCTTTGTGACCACGCGCTCGTATGAGCAGTGCAAGGTCGACGTCTCGTACTCCAACACCAATGTTAAGCTCATCGGCATCTCGGGCGGCGTGTCCTACGGCGCCTTAGGTATGAGCCACCACTCTGCGCAGGATATCGCCGCCATGAGCGCGATTCCCAACATGCGCGTGTATCTGCCGAGCGACCGCTTCCAGACCGCCGAACTCGTGCGCGCCCTGGTCAACGATAACAAGCCGGCCTACATCCGCGTGGGGCGCAACCCGGTCGAGGACGTGTATACCGAGGACGAGTGTCCGTTCCAGATGGACCGTGCCACCTGGGTTCGCCGCGGCAACGATGTGACGCTCGTCGCCACCGGTGAGATGGTCCGCCACGCCGTGGATGCCGCCGACCTGCTGGCCGAGCAGGGCATTTCGGCAACGGTGCTCGACATGTACTGCGTCAAGCCGCTCGACGCCGAGGCCGTGATCGAGGCTGCCGGTGCCACGCGCGCCGTCGTGACGGTCGAGGAGCACAGCCCCTTCGGCGGCCTGGGCTCTATGGTCGCGCAGGTGGTGGGCGAGCATTGCCCGCGTCCGGTCAAGTGCCTGAGCCTGCCCGACGCGCCGGTCATCACCGGCACGAGCCCCGAGGTCTTTGCGCACTACGGCCTCACCGGCGAAGGCATTGCCAAGACGGTCGCCGAGTTCCTGCCCGCAGAGTAATTGGTGCATCGGGGACAGGTCACTTTGCATCAACTTGGTGCAAAGGGGGCAGGTTTGCACCAATCCTTTTAGGTTGAATTCTGAGCAGGCCGGCTGCGCTCTCATGAGCCGGTCGGCCACTCGCTCCTTGTCCGTCGGGCTTTAGTTTTTAATCGACGGGGGAGACAGGAGAGTACATGAGTAAATACATCATCGGGATCGATCAGTCCACGCAGGGCACCAAGGCGCTGCTGGTGGACGAGGGCGGCCATTTGATTCATCGTGCCGACCGCTCGCATCGCCAGATTGTCAACGAGGCCGGCTGGGTGAGCCATGATCCGGCCGAGATTGCCGCCAATGTGCTGGCCGTGGCGCGCGCTGTGGTGGAGGAGACCGGGGTCGATCCGGCCGACATCGCCGGCATCGGCATCTCCAACCAGCGCGAGACCACCGTTGCCTGGAACCGCACGACGGACGAGCCGCTGTGCGATGCCGTGGTGTGGCAGTGCGCCCGCGCCCGCGAGCTGTGCGACAAGCTGGCCGCGCGCGAGGGTGTGGCCGAGCTGGTGCGTGACACGACGGGTCTGGTGCTCTCGCCCTACTACCCGGCGGGCAAGATGGCCTGGATCCTCGCGAACGTTCCCGCTGCTGCCGAGGCTGCCGCGGCGGGCGAGCTGTGCCTGGGTACCATCGATGCCTGGGTGGTCTGGACGCTCACGGGCGGTGCGGAGTTCCGCTGCGACTGGTCTAACGCCAGCCGCACGCAGCTCTTTGACCTGCGCCGTGGCTGCTGGAGCGAGCCGGTGTGCGAGGCCTTTGGCGTCGACGTGGCCTGCCTGCCGCAGGTGACCGATTCCGACGGCCTGTTCGGCACGACGGATCTGGGCGGCTTTTTGCCGGCGCCCGTGCCCATTCACGGCGTGCTCGGCGACAGCCACGCGGCCTTGTTTGCCCAAGGCTGCCATAGTCGCGGCATGGCCAAGGCGACCTATGGCACCGGCAGCTCGGTCATGATGAACGTCGGCAACGAGTTCGTTGCCAGCTCGCACGGGCTTTCGAGCTCGCTCGCATGGCGCATGGACGGCGTGACCGAGTACGTGCTCGAGGGCAACGTGAGCTATGCCGGCGCCGTCAAGACGTGGCTGCGCGACGATCTGGAGCTCATCAATAACCCCGAGGAAGTTACCGACCTGTGCTACGCCGCCAATCCGGCGAGCCGCGTCTACTTTGTGCCGGCGTTTACCGGTTTGGGCGCGCCGCACTGGGCGAGTGACGCCGAGGGCTGCGTCTTTGGCATGACGCGCACCACGGGTCGCGCGGAGTTCGTAAAAGCTGCAGACGAATCGATTGCCTATCAAATCTTTGACGTAATTGACGCAATGGTCGAGGATTCGGGCGCGGCACTTGCCGAGCTTCGCGTTGACGGCGGTCCCACGCGCGATGCGTACCTGATGCAGTTTGAGAGCGACTTGGTTGGCTCGCCTATCCGCATCGCGAGCAACGACGAGATGAGCGGCCTGGGTGCGGCCTGGGCCTGCGGCATTGCGCTGGGCATGTATACGCGCGATGTCGTCGACGTCTATGGGGCCCGCGGCATCGTGGAGCCTGCCATGACCGCCGACGAGCGCGCCAAAAAGATCACCGGCTGGCGCCACGCCGTAGCCGCCACCATCTCGTACACTGCCTAGAATGATTTTTCTGGGACGGGGATTAAAAAATCATTCGGGCCCCGTCCCGGGTAGCTCATTTGGGACGGGGCTTTTTTGACTGGTATGATTGGTGCGACCATTCCAACCAGCTAAAAGAGTCCCGTCCTAAATTGACTACCGAGAGGATCTGCCATGGAGCGCATCGCGAGTTTTTCCGTTGACCATCTGCTGCTTGAGCCCGGCGTGTACGTGAGCCGCATCGACCGCGATCCGGCGACCGGTGCCGCCGTCACCACGTTTGACCTGCGCCTGACCACGCCCAACAAGGAGCCGGTCATGAACACGGCCGAGTGCCACACCATCGAGCATCTGGGTGCGACGTTCCTTCGCAATCATGCCGAGTGGTCGAGCCGCATTGTCTACTTTGGCCCCATGGGCTGCCGCACGGGCTTTTACCTCGTCGTATTTGGCGAGGTGACGAGCGAGGAGATCTTGCCGCTCGTGCGTGAGCTGTTCGCGTTTGTCGCGGGCTTTGAGGGCGATGTTCCCGGTGCCGCTCCCGAGGAGTGCGGTAACTACCTGGACCAGAACCTCCCCATGGCAAACTGGCTTGCGCGCCGTTATCTCGACCGCGATCTGGCCGATATCGACGAGAAGCACCTGCACTACCAGCAGGCGTAAGGGCTTTATCGCCCAAAGCGCGCGCATTGGGCGCCTTCGCTTATGCGGGGGCGCCTTTTTGTTGAGTGGTCGGGACGAGCGTTCAAAATCGCTCATGTTTGTTCTAGAATGTTCGTATAGTCACATTTACGAACAGGAGCGAACATGCACATCTATTCTGTCAACGATCCCGAGTTCAAATCCTATGGCAACGTTTGGGATGACGTTCCGTCCGAGCTCACGTCGCCCGTGCTCGAGGCGCTCTCTGCCACGCCCATTCCCGAGGGCAGCAAGTACGTAGCAAGTGCGCCGGAGCTCGAGGGCGTCAAGGATGCCGACAAACTGGGCTTTCTCATGTTTGGCGGCCGCCCCTTCCAGCTCGGCTGGTGCAACGGCCACAACACACGCCTCAACTGCCTGGAGTATCACCGCGCCAGCGAGTTTAACCTGGGCGCCCGCGACTTTATCCTGCTCGTGGCGCATCGCTGGGAGATCGAGGACGGCAAGCTCGACACCGCGTGCGTCAAGGCGTTCCGCGTGCCGGCGGGTACGGTCGTCGAAGTCTTCAACACCACGCTTCACTACACGCCCTGCATGGTCGACGACGGCGGCTTCCAGGTGATGGTTGCGCTGCCCGCCGGCACCAATGGTCCGCGCCCCGAGGGTGCAGCCGACATGCCCGCCGCCGGCGACAGCTACTGCTACTGGAAGGCCGACAAGTGGGTTCTCTGCCACGCAGATAGTCCCAAGGCTGCCGAGGGCGGCTACGTGGGCCTCGTCGGCAAGAACCTCGACATCGCCTGTGACTAGCATCTTCCGTCTCGATTTGTAACATCTAGCGGGCTAAATCGTCTCTACCTGTTACAGATTTAGACAAACTGCGGGGGGGCTGCCCGAAAATCTCGATCTGTAACACCAAGCCCGGTTTTGGCTGCCTACCTGTTACAGATCGAGACAAACCGTCCCCAACCACCACAAAGGTGCCTGTCCCCTTTGTGGTGGTTTGGGGCGGCGGTATCAGAAAGTGTCAGGCAGGGGCGGCTGCCGGGCCGCCGTGTGCGAAAAGAAGTGTCGGCCTGCGTCGTTGCCGTTGAGTAGCGCGCTGCTTACGGGGATACTGAAACCACGACAAACAGCGTGTGAAAGGATTGATGCATGGCTTTCCGTAAAGACTTCCTGTGGGGCGGCGCGACGGCTGCCAACCAGTGCGAGGGCGCTTACGACGTGGATGGCCGCGGCCTGGCCAACGTGGACGTGGCACCGCACGGCCCCGAGCGCTATGCGGTGGTCTCCGGCCAGCGCAAGATGCTCGACTTCGAGGACGGCTATTACTACCCCGCGCAGACCGGCATCGATTTCTATCACCACTACAAGGAGGACATCGCCCTCTTTGCCGAGATGGGCTTTAAGACCTTCCGCATGAGCCTGGCTTGGACCCGCATCTTCCCCAACGGTGACGAGACCGAGCCCAACGAGGCCGGCCTGGCTTTCTACGAGGATGTGTTCCGCGAGTGTCAGGCGCACGGCATCGAGCCGCTCGTGACCATCACGCACTTCGACTGCCCGATCCACCTCATCAAGGAGTACGGCGGCTGGCGCAACCGCAAGCTCATCGACTTCTACAAGAACCTCGCGACCACGATCTTTACCCGCTACAAGGGTCTGGTGAAGTACTGGCTCACCTTCAACGAGATCAATATGATCTTGCACCTGCCGTTTATGGGTGCCGGTCTGGTCTTTGAGGAGGGCGAGAACAAGGAGGCCGTCGAGTACCTGGCCGCCCACAACGAGCTCGTCGCCAGCGCTTGGGCAACCAAGATCGCTCACGAGATCGACCCTGAGGTCAAGATCGGTTGCATGCTTGCCGCAGGTAGCTACTACCCCTACAGCTGCCGTCCGGGCGATGTGCGCCAAGCGCAGATTGACAACCAGAGCAACTATTTCTTCGTCGACGTTCAGAGCCGCGGCTACTACCCGGCCTATGCCGTCAAGAAGCTCGAGCGTTTGGGCATCGATGTGGGCATGACGGATGAGGACCGCGAGATCCTGGCCGCCAACACCGTCGACTTCATCAGCTTTAGCTATTACAGCACCCGTTGCTCCGCCGGTGCCGATAACCCCGATGTCGAGCGCACCCAGGGCAACGCCTTCGCCGGCGCCAAGAACCCCTACCTGCAGGAGAGCCAGTGGGGCTGGGCCATCGATCCGCTGGGCTTCCGCATCACCCTCAACGACCTGTACGACCGTTATCAGAAGCCGCTGTTTGTGGTCGAGAACGGTCTGGGCGCCAAGGACGTTGTCGAGGAGGATGGCTCCATCAACGACGACTACCGTATCGACTACCTGCGCCAGCATATCGCCGCGATGCGCGATGCGGTGACCGAGGACGGCGTTGACCTGCTGGGCTACACCACCTGGGGCCCGATCGACCTGGTGTCTGCCGGCACGGGCGAGATGTCCAAGCGCTACGGCTTTATCTATGTGGACCGCGACGACGCCGGCAACGGCACCCTCAAGCGTTCCAAAAAGAAGAGCTTTCACTGGTACAAGCATGTCATTGAAACGAATGGTGAGGATCTGTCCTAAGGAAGCCGAGACACTCAACTTCAGAGTTTCCTAACCAATACGCCCGGCGAGCAGTTAATGCCCGCCGGGCGTTTTGTTAAAAGAAGTGAAAGCACTCATTGGGTGTTCCTATAGTTTTGTCAACCGTCGGGGCTACTCCCGGTAGGGCACCCGGTCGCGCATCACGGCGTATATCGCCCTGAGCCGCTTCCTCGCGACGGCCTTGAGCGCCCGCCCGTGCCCCATGCCCCGCGCCCTGCAGGCCCGGTAGTACTCGCCGTAGCGCCCCGAGGACCTCACCAGGCTGTTGCACGAGAAGATCAGCAGGGACTTGAGCCTCGCGTCGCCGCGCCTGGACGCCCTGACCGACCTCACCGACGTTCCGGAGCTCCTCACCCTCGGGGCTATGCCGCAGTACGAGGCCAGGTGGTCGTGGTCCGGGAACCTCCCGATGTCGACCGACACCGCGAGCTGCGCCGCGGTCCTCGGGCCGATGCCGGGCACGGTGAGCAGGCACGCGTAGGTCTCGTCGCCCTCGAGCAGCGCCGCCGTCTCGGCCTCGAGGGCCCCGGCCTCGTCGAGGGCCTCCGATATCCGGGCGGCCAGGAACCTGACCTGCCTGTTCTCGGCCTCGACGAGCGCCGGCGGGGGCGCGGTGGAGGCGGCCGCGGCCTCCCCGGCGGCCTCGGCCCGCGGGCCCCCGGCCCCGGAGCGGGCGATCCCCCACGCCCCGCCGAACCCGGCGAGCAGCTCCAGCCACCGCCGGTCCGACAGGTCGACCGCGGCCTCGAGGGCCGGGCAGGACTCGAGCAGCACCGCGCGCAGGCGGTTCTTGTCCCTGGTCGCGCAGGCGACGACGTGGTCGCGCTGCGACGAGAGGGCGCGGGCGGCCTCGAGGGCCTCGCCGCGGCCCGGGACCCCCGACAGGGAGTCCGGCACGCCCAGGGCGGTCCGCGCGATCACCGCGGCGTCGCGCTCGTCGGTCTTGGCCTCGCCGGCGAACAGGCCCGCGGCGCGGCTGGCGGCGAGCCCGGGCAGGTGGGCGACCCCGAGCCCCGCGGCGCGGGCCCGCCTCACGGCGAGGGACCCTATGTTGCGGAACTGGTCGACGACGACGAGCGTGCCGGCGGGCGCGGAGGCGAACAGCGCGTCGAGCTCGGCCTCCCTGTTGCGGACGGGGGCGCTGGCCAGCACCTCCCCGTCGCGGTCGATCAGGCAGGCCCAGTGCGATGACTTGCCGACGTCCAGGCCGAGCACGGCCGCGGGCCTGGTGGATGGCGCTTTCACGGTGGTATCCTTCCGGTAGTCGTTCGACCGGATGGCCTCCCCCTCGGCACTCACATTACCAGCCGCGGCGCCTGCCCGGCACTTTCCTATCAGCCGTCGGGGGCGGCGCGTCCCGCGCCGGCAGCACCCAACGGGCCCTCTCGGGGGCAGGGACGTTCGGCCGTGCGCGGGCGCCCGGTCGGCGGCCCGTTCTGGGCGCGCCTCAATCGTAGCCCGAGACGGTCCCGGGCTGACAATTTCGACTGTAATGGACGTTCTTGTTTGACTAGTCGTTTAAGAACGTCCCCAATGACTATTAAGGACTGTCCCAAGCTGCCGGCAGGAAAGGACCGTCCCCAAGTGCCGGGTTTGTCCCCAATGACTAGGTGAATAGCAAAAGCCCCGCAGTCGGAGCGGACTGCGGGGCTCATGAAGAGAGGCTAGTTTGTGGGCGTCTTGCCTGGCGCCCACGGGAGAGGCAACAGAGTAGAGGCTACTCGTGGATGCGGGTACCGGAGAGGCCGGCCATGGTCTCGGCGGCCTTGTCCAGAGCGCCAATGATGCAGGTGCGGCCCTTGCGGGAACGGGCGAACTTGATGGCGGCGCGGACCTTGGGCTCCATGGAGCCCTTGCCGAACTGACCCTCGTCGGCCAGACGCTCGGCCTCGTCGGCGGTGAGGTCCTCGAGCTCCTCCTGGTTGGGCTTGCCAAAGTTGATGGCGACATGCTCGACGGCGGTCAGCAGGAACAGAACGTCGGCGTCGCAGTCCTCGGCCAGCAGCTCGCCGCCCAGGTCCTTGTCGATGACGGCGGGAACGCCCTTGTAGCAGCCCTTGTTCTCGTAGTCGCGGACGACGGGGATGCCGCCGCCACCGCAGGCGATGACGATGAACTCGTTGTCGAGCAGGTTGAGGATGGAGTCAGCCTCGACGATCTTCTTGGGATCGGGGGAGGCGACGACGCGACGCCAGCCGCGGCCGGAATCCTCGACGAAGACCTTGGAGGGATCCTCGGCCATGAACTCCTTGGCCTGCTCCTCGGTGTAGAAGGGGCCGATCGGCTTGGTCGGGTTCTTGAACGCGGGATCGTCGGGATCGCACTCGATCTGGGTGACGACGGTGGCGGCGTGCCAACGCTTATAGCGCTTGTGCATCTCGCGGCCGATGCCCTGCTGCAGGTGGTAGCCGATGTAGCCCTGGGACATGGCGCCGCACTCGGGCAGCGGCATCTCGGGGGTGCCGATGGCATCGTGGGCGGCGGCGAAGGCGTTCTGGATCATGCCGACCTGCGGGCCGTTGCCGTGGGTGATGATGATCTCGTTGCCCTGCTCGATGAGACCGAGGAGAGCGTGGGCGGTGTTGCTCACGGCCTCGATCTGCTCGACGGGGTTGTTGCCGAGGGCGTTGCCGCCAAGGGCGACGACGATGCGATCGGGCTTACCAAGAGGCTTAGACATTGCTGGAATCCTTTCTGTAAAAGGCCTACAACCCATTAATAACCCGCGTCCGTGCAATACGCGAGTTTATTAAGGTTTATATTCTCTTTATCGCTCATTTTATTCATTTTGAAAATAGTTTAACGGTGAACGGTCGTTTTTACCCGCTCAGCGTAAAGAAACCCAGCTCACACATGTTTACGTCATCTACGTGCGACTTTATTTAATTAGAGCAGTGATTGGGCCAGATTATGCAAACTATATCTTTGCTAAACACATAACGGACACTGCAATTATTTACTCGCACTATACGAGATTCTATGCACTTGCAAGACAAGTATGCACCCCTGCAATAACACGGGGCTTTTCATCCAACAAAAGGGATAGCCGAACGCGCTTCACTTTGCGGCAAGCGATTGTGAGTTCGCAGTATGGAACTTTACCGTCGGATACTGCATGAACGCCGCTGATGCCCTTTCGCTCCTGCCCACCCAAGCAGCCGAGAACGCTAACGGCGTCCCCAGCGTTTTCGCATGGCACCGCGCCGACTCGATGGCTTTGAGACCTAAGCGAATCTTTGCTATCTGCCAATTTTTGTACGATTTGGGTCAAATCTATTTGCCAATTTTTGTATGATTATGGGCAAATCTATTTGCCAATTTTTGTCAATGAGGTGTTTTAATGCTACGCCGTAAGGTCACTGACAGGCTTTTGAGCTGGAAGAACGACTCCGATAAAGCGTTGCTTGTTACCGGTGCGCGTCAGATTGGCAAGAGCTATGCGATTCGCGCGTTTGGTAAAGACAACTACGCGTCGTATTTTGAGGCCAATTTGCTGCTCGATGCCGAGGCAAGAGATGTGCTCATTGGCGCTAAGAACGCCGTTGACTTTATCAACCGCGTGGCCCTTCTTGCGGATGCACCGCTTGTTGAGGGAGATACGCTTATCTTTGTCGATGAAATACAGGAGTATCCGCAGATCGTCACGCTCATGAAGGCGTTGGTCGAGGACGGGCGCTTTAGCTATGTCTTCTCGGGGTCTATGCTTGGGACTGAGTTTAAGGGGATCTCTTCTTTCCCGGTGGGGTATGTCGAGCACATTGTTATGCGGCCAATGGATTTTGAAGAGTTTTGTTGGGCAAACAGCATCAGTGAGAATGTGCTTGCAGACATCCGCAGCTGCCTTGTCGAGAGGCGTCCCGTCGAAAACTATATTCATGAGGCGATGCTCAAAAACTTTAGAGCTTATATCGTTTGCGGCGGCATGCCGGAGGTCGTACAGAACTATATCGATTCGGGTTATTCACTCGTGAGGACGCGTGAGCTTCAAATTCAGCTGGTCGATCAGTACAAAAGTGATATCTCTAAATATGCATCGACTCGAGCGTTTAACGTTCGCGCGATTTTCGAACAAATTCCCGTTCAGCTTGAGGCGGAGTCCCATCGCTTTGTTGTTTCATCCCTGGGCGAGGGGGCTCGCCTTCAAAAATACGAGCAGGATTTCCTATGGCTGGTGAACGCGGGCGTCGGTTTGATGGTCGCCCAGGTGACGGAGGCCCGAAGTCCTCTTAAGAGGACAGAGAAGGCGACCGCCTTTAAACTATACGAGTCTGATACAGGCATGCTCGCATCACGGTATCCCGGCAGCACGGCACGCGCTGTCTACCTTGATACGAAAACCCCCAACCTCGGCGGTCTCTATGAGAACGTGGTCGCGCAGGAGCTTGTCGCCCTTGGAACTGATGCATGGTACTACCAGACACGCGAGGTCGGCGAAGTTGACTTTGTGATCGAAGGCACCCGCGGGCACGTTGTCCCAATCGAGGTCAAATCGGGCAAGAAGGTTCGAGCCCATGCGGCCCTCGACCGTCTGATGAGCATGAGCGAGTACAAAATCCCCGAGGCCGTTGTGCTAAGCCACGAGAACCTCAGCAAAGAGGGCAAGGTCCTGTACGTTCCAATCTATATGACATTCTGCCTCGATGAGTTTATGGAAAAGGACGACCCCAACAACGATTTCTCGTTTGCACCCATATCCCTCTAGGCCATCTGGGTCCGCAACCAGGTCCCCCTCTATGCCCAAAGCAGCGCGTGGTTTCGCGGCAAAGCCGCGAAACAGCGACCGGGACAAGGCACCCCACCAACCACGTCCTTCATCAGCCCACACAATCTGAGGACGTAGTCGTAGCAGGATCTGAGGGCTGACCTTCGCGGACACTCCGCAGGACGAAAGAACCCCCGCCGCACGTAGTGCGCAGCGGGGGTTCTTTCATGTCCGAGGACGTCCGCGAAGGTCAGCCCTCAGATCCTGCGGTGGGAGACTTAAGCCTCGTTGTACACCGTCTTGAGCTTCAGCAGGTGCTGATAGCGGTCCATAGCGGCCTGCTCGTTCTCCTTGAAGAGCTCCTCGGCGCGCTCGGGGAAGGAACGCGTCAGCGAAGCGTAACGGGCCTCGTTCATCAGGAACTCCTGATAACCGCCCGCGGGCTCCTTGGAATCGAGCGAGAACTTCTTGCCGGCAGCAGCCTCGGGGTTGAAGCGGAAGAGGTTCCAGTAACCGCACTCGACAGCCTTCTTCATCTCGGCCTGGCAGTTCTGCATGCCGCCCTTCTTGATGGAGTGCATCTCGCAGGGGCTGTAGCCGATGATGAGGGATGGGCCGTCGTAGGCCTCGGCCTCGTGGATGGCCTTGAGGGTCTGAGCCGGGTTGGCGCCCATGGCGACCTGCGCCACGTAGACGTAGCCGTAGCTCATGGCGATCTCGGCCAGGGACTTCTTCTTGGTCACCTTACCGGCAGCGGCGAACTGAGCGACCTGGCCCAGGTTCGAGGCCTTGGAGGCCTGACCGCCGGTGTTGGAGTAAACCTCGGTGTCGAAGACAAAGACGTTGACATTGTGGCCGGAAGCCAGGACGTGATCCAGGCCACCGAAGCCGATGTCGTAGGCCCAACCGTCGCCGCCGAAGATCCAGAAGGACTTCTTGGTGAGGTAAGCCTTGTCGGCGAGGATTGCCTTGGAAGCCTCGCAGCCGCACTTCTCGAGCTCGGCAACGTAGGCAGCGGCAGCGGTCTTGGAGGCCTCGGCGTCGTTGACAGAGTCAATCCAAGCCTGGCCGGCAGCCTTGAGCTCGTCGGACGGACCATCGGCGGCGATGATGTCCTGGGTAGCGGCAATCAGCTTGTGCTGAACAGCCTCATAGCCCACGGCCATGCCCAGACCGTGCTCGGCATTGTCCTCGAACAGGGAGTTGTTCCACGCCGGGCCGTGACCGTCCTTGTCCTTGCAGTAAGGAGCGGTGGCAGCGGGGTTGCCCCAAATGGAGGAGCAGCCGGTGGCGTTGGAGATGAACATGCGGTCGCCGGCGACCTGGGTCACCAGACGTGCATAGGCGGTCTCGGCGCAGCCGGCGCAGGAGCCAGAGAACTCCAGGTAGGGCTGCTTAAACTGGCTGCCCTTGACGTTGGCCGCGATGAGCCCCTTCTTCTCGGAGACGTTCTCGACCATGTAGTCCCAAACGGGCTGCTGGTCCATCTCCTGCTCGGTGGGAACCATCTCGAGGGCGCCCTTGGGGCAGACCTTGACGCAGTTGGTGCAGCCCATGCAGTCGAGCGGGGACACGGCCATGGTGAACTTCATGCCCTTGGCCTTGGGGCCCATAGCGTCGAGCGTGCGGGTAGCCTCGGGCGCGGCGGCAGCCTCGTCCTCGGTCATCGCGAACGGACGGATGGTGGCATGCGGGCACACATAGGCGCACTGGTTGCACTGGATGCACTTGGTCTCGTCCCAGTGAGGAACGACCACGGCGACGCCGCGCTTCTCGTATGCGGAGGCGCCCAGCTCAAACTGGCCGTCGGCGCAATCGACAAAGGCGGAAACGGGCAGGCTGTCGCCATCCATGCGATCGATGGGCTCGAGCAGGTTCTTGACCTGCTGGGCGATGGCGGACTTGGTCTCCTCGGAGAGCTCGACGGGAGCGGCATCCTCGGCAGTAGCCCAGTCGGCCGGAACCTCGAACTTATGGAAGGCGGTAGCGCCGGCATCGATGGCCTTGTGGTTGGCGTCGACGATGGCCTGGCCCTTCTTCATGTAGGACTTGGTAGCCGCGTCCTTCATGTACTGCAGGGCGTCCTCGGCGGGCAGGACCTTGGCCAGCGCGAAGAAGGCGGACTGGAGCACCGTGTTGGTGCGCTTGCCCATGCCGACCTTGGCGGCCAGGTCGATAGCGTCGATCAGGTAGACGTTGACGTTGTTGTTCGCGATGTAGCGCTTGGCCACGGCGGGCATGTGCTCGGCGAACTCCTCGTCGCTCCACTGGCAGTTGACCAGGAAGGTGCCGCCCGGCTTGACGTCGCGGACCATCTTGAAGCCCTTGACGATATAGCTGGGGTTGTGGCAGGCAACAAAGTCGGCCTTGGTCACGTAGTACGGCGAACGAATCGGGGAATCACCAAAGCGCAGGTGCGAGACGGTAACGCCGCCGGTCTTCTTGGAGTCGTACTGGAAGTAGGCCTGAACGTACTTGTCGGTGTGATCGCCGATGATCTTGATCGAGTTCTTGTTGGCGCCGACGGTACCGTCGCCACCCAGACCCCAGAACTTGCACTCGATGGTGCCGGGAGCTGCGGTGTTGGGTGCATCCTCGGCCTCGGGCAGGCTCAGGTTGGTCACGTCATCGACGATGCCGATGGTGAACTCGCGCTTGGGCTCGTCCTTCTTAAGCTCCTCGAAGACAGCGAACGCGGACGCGGGAGGCGTATCCTTGCTGCCCAGGCCGTAACGGCCGCCGACGACCTTGATGCCCGTCTTGCCGGCCTCGTAGAGAGCGGAGACGACGTCCTGGTAGAGCGGCTCGCCGATGGAACCCGGCTCCTTGGTGCGGTCCATGACGGCGATCTTTTTGACGGTCTCGGGGAGAACGTCGACGAAGTGCTTGATGGAGAACGGGCGGAACAGGCGAACCTTGACCAGACCGACCTTCTCGCCGTGAGCGTTGAGGTAGTCGATGACTTCCTCGAGCACGTCGCAGAAGGAGCCCATGCACACGACGACACGATCGGCATCGGGAGCGCCGTAGTAGTTGAACAGGCCGTAATCGGTGCCGAGCTTCTCGTTGATCTTCTTCATGTAGCCCTCGACGACGGCAGGGAGCTCGTCGTAGACCTTGTTGCAGGCCTCACGGTTCTGGAAGAAGATATCGCCGTTCTCGTGGCTGCCGCGGGTGTGCGGGTGCTCAGGGTTGAGCGCGTGGTCGCGGAAAGCCTGGACGGCGTCCATGTCGCACATCTCGGCCAGATCCTTGTAGTCCCACATGGCGACCTTCTGGATCTCGTGGCTGGTGCGGAAGCCGTCGAAGAAGTTAAGGAACGGGGTCTTGCCCTCGATGGCGGCAAGGTGAGCCACCGGCGAGAGGTCCATGACCTCCTGGACGTTGCCCTCGGCGAGCATGGCGAAGCCGGTCTGACGACAGGCCATGACGTCGGAGTGATCGCCAAAGATGTTCAGGGCGTGGGAAGCGACGCAACGCGCGGAGACGTGGAAGACGCCCGGGAGCTGCTCGCCCGCGATCTTGTACATGTTCGGGATCATCAGGAGCAGACCCTGAGAAGCCGTGTAGGTGGTGGTCAGAGCACCGGCGCCCAGCGAACCGTGAACGGTACCGGCTGCACCTGCCTCGGACTCCATCTCGACGACCTTGACCGGGGTGCCGAAGATATTCTTGCGACCCTGGGCCGCCCACTGGTCGACATGGTCGGCCATCGGGCTGGACGGCGTAATGGGATAGATTCCCGCTACCTCGGTGTACGCATACGAAACATATGCGGCCGCCTCGTTGCCGTCCATAGACTTAAACTTACGCGCCATATACCCCTCTCCTCTCATATAGGTATACAGGCCCCGGCGATCGCCGGGATGTTGGCGTGATGGGATTTTCGCTGTTGCTTCCAATCATCTGGCAGGCAGGCTCAGCAGCAGGTACATGGCGTGGAGAGAAGGGATGCCGAGGCGAGGAGGGCTGCACGCGCTCCACAAGCCCAGCTACCCGTCTTGCACATGACCGAGCGCCGCAAAGGCCGCATGCCGGATGCTCCCGGGCACGCCCCGGCGATGGGAAGCGCCCGCAACGGAAATCCGCATGCGGGTTTATTGTACCCCGCCGTCAAGTGTAATTTCGGCAAATATAGGCGGGCGGTAAAGGTTTACCTTGGGTGACCATCAAGGGCAAAATTGATCCTTCCGTCACCGAGGGACCAAATGGCAGCTGCGGTGAAATAGGAACTGTTTTTGCCGGCCGTAGCCTTAAACAGCCCCTATTTCACCGCAACTTATTTAGGAGATGAGTCAGAGGGCGCCGAGGAGGATGGCGTAGGTTGTGGATTCTCCGAGCTTGAGCTCGTCACCGGGGTTGAGCTGGGCGGAGCGGCCGGGCTCGACCTGGGTGCAGACGTTCGTCGCGTCGTTTACCACCACGGTTCCGTTGGTGGACGACAGGTCCTCAACGTACCAGACATTTTGGTCATCGCACCACACGTGGGCATGGCGAGCCGAAACGTCATCGCCCACATCGGTGATGCCGCCCTCCCCCGTTGCCAGCGCGCCGATCTCGACGCCTTCCTCACTCGGCTGAATCCAGCGCGGGACGCTCACCGCGTAGCCGTTTTGCACGCGCAGCAGTCCCAGCGGATGCGCCGGCGCGACCTCGTGCTCGCCCGACTTGGAACCAAGGCGGGCGTGAGAGCAAACGGCATAGGGAACGAATCTTGCGGATGTACTCCTCGACGTCAGGCAGGTAAGCCCCACGAAGTCACCGGGGAGGCCCAAGCGGCCCGGCACCACTTCCAGATTCTGACCAGGGCGAGTCGTTCGCCGGTGGCTGAAGGCTCGCTCCCACCCAAAAGGGGAGATTCGCGTTGTTCCCCAATCGCTCTCGCATCTTTCATTTTGCTCGAGGTGGGCTATAAAAACTTTCCTGGTGAAAGGCGGCGATTGGTTTCCTTTCTTTCTAGAGGAGCGCGCCTGTAATCTGTTTTCATCCTAAATCAAGTTAAGATCGGACCTTCCAGAGGCAAGTCGACTCAAACTGCGAGGCTCCATGTTGGAATAAAGAGCGCTGTCGAAGTGCCAACAACACAAAGCTTGCCAGTCTCAAATAGAACCTTTTGGGAGTCCGATTGGGCCGCACACCGAATCCCCGCTGGTGGTTTTTTATAGCTGCGCAACAATAAACAAGGTTAGTGCCAGTCCAGCATGAAATTGAGGAACGTATGCATTTTTTCTCAGTAAGTGATCGTCGTTACTGCTTCGATGAGGTCACTCGCAATTGCTTTCAGGTTGACCAAGCATCAGAAGATGCGCTTCGCATATTTGAAGCATCGGGAAGAACGGTCAACTCGAAGTTGCTAACAAAGTCACTTGCTGCGAAAGGCTACGACCAAACGACCATAGCAGAACTTGAAGACGACATTGATGAGTATCAACGATTGTCTGAGCGGACTTTCTTAACAAAAGACACGCCTCGAAAACTTAGATCCATCGAACTCCACGTTTCACATGCATGCAACCTTGGTTGTAGTTACTGTTTTGCCGGTAAAGGAGATTATGGAACGTCTCCTCTGCTGATGACAGACGAGATAGCCTTCAAGGCGGTCGACTACCTCGTCGCAAGTTCATCGGAAAACGAAACGCTTGCGATCGTCTTTTTTGGTGGGGAACCCATGATTAACGAGCCGCTGATATGGAAAACGGTCGACTATTCAAAAAGAATATACCCCAATAGAAACTTTACCTATTCTATTACGACCAACGGAACGCTTTTGAATGACACTGCTGTGAATTCTTTCAAGGAGCACGGGTTTTCTGTTCTGATTAGTCTCGATGGTACAGGATGCAAGCACGATGCATCGCGCCCGTACAAGACGGGAGGCGGCTCTTTCTCCGATATCGACAAAAACGTTCGTCGTTTTTCCGAGTCGTTCCCCTTCGGCGCAAGAGCGACCTTAACAAATAATAACTGTAACCTTGTTGAAGACTATCTTCAGTTTAAAGAGATGGGCTTCAGAAGGATTTACTTCTCGCCCGTGAGCTCATTCGATGAGAATATCAAACTCGACGAACACTCATTAAACAAAATCAGGGCGGGCCTAATAGATTTGGCGGATCAATATCTCAAACAGATTGATCAAGGGGAAAAGCCCTTGTTTAGAACATTGAAAACTGCAGTTGATTTGATTATGAGCAACAGGATCGCCTTTGTCGGATGCGGGGCTGGCAGGCGTTTTATTTCCGTGACTCCCGAAGGGGACGTATACCCCTGTCACAGGTTTGTCGGGATGATGCGATTCAAAATGGGCAACATCGTCACCGGAATTGACGAAACTAGGTATATTGAAAACTGGAGTCAGGGTGTCGAAAAAAGAATTGACTGTACGGACTGTTGGGCTCGGTCTTTCTGTGGTGGGGGCTGTAGCTGGGAGGCTGCAGGCGAGCACGGCTACTTGCCCAAGAGTCTACACCCTGCATCATGTGAATATAGAAAAATGTGCTACGAGATGGCTTTTGACCTTATTTCCCGCCACTCATCTTCGCAGGAGAAAAATCAACGAGAAGCTACTGTATCGGAATAAGCGGTTCAGCGCATTGCTGTCACCATTGTGGAGGTGTTCGTTCTTCTGATTACCGTCTGCGAAGCTTATTGCTACGTTCGCCGAAACCATTCTAGAAATATGGTGAACTAGACATCTTGGTTTGTTATACACAATATTGAGGTTTTTCTGCACTCAAAGGGAGGTAGTCGTGAAGCATATTCATCCGATTAATCCAGGAAGTGGCGACGAGGCAGGCGTGAAGCCGATGTCTTTTGACTGCCTCTTGGGCATTACTGACATCTGTACTGTTTATGATAAAGCAGATGGCTGTGGTGCATACGATTACTGCGACTATGACATGGATGGCGGCAGCATCTGCGTTGTAGATCACTGTGGCATTGATCAAACGTAGTCTCTAATTGGATTAAGGTGAGGAGCTGTTATGAAGCATATCCATCCTGTTGGTTCAAATGAACATCCTCCCGTTGAGCCTTGTTGTCTTGGAGTTGATATATGCAATTTTTACGACATCGCCGAGTGCCCTGTTGCGGATTGGTGCTATGTCGATAAAGAATCAAGCTGTGTTTTGCCAGCAGATTGGTGCGATCCAGTTGACGAGTAGTTTTGTGGCTAGGAACTATTTGGTCCAATTCAGAATAAGATGGGAACAAATACCAAAATCTCGTGTCTGGGAGGAGTTATGCCATTATTGCAAGGTCTCGTTGGATTAGCCTTTATACTTGCGTTATATCTGGCACCTTTTTTAATTCTATTCTTCATTATCCGACTCTTTCTTCGGAGAAAATAGGAGTGTCACGCAAACATTAGCGTAGCTTTCTTCCAATATGAGCCGAGCATTGGCAAGTGGAATAAGAAGCCCGACCGTTCGCCACATGAAAGTGATCGGACGGGCTTCTCTATTTAACCCGGGCCGCCACCCATAGCGGCTTTCCAAGCGTATTCTCAGTGCAAAGCAATCGTCAGTTTAATCCTATGCGCTGATACCGCATTTCATTTGTTCGGCTCGAATTCTACGGCCTGGCAACCCTCGCACTCTCCGGCAAATGGATTGAACGCGAAGGCAGAGATGATGTGTGCGTGGACATCGAGGCTGCTGTAGGCAACATACTGGGACATGGACCCCCGCTGCGCGTGGTATGCGGCCCGGCATATTCATTGCCGTCCAACCCCGTGTAGTTGCAGCAAAGGGTGGAACCTCAATGCTCAGCTCATGTTGTCCGTGGGACACGAGAATCGTAAGTACACTTTGGTGCGATTCTCACGCTGATACTGAGCCACCTGGAATAAGATACGTCGCGACAACACTTCGCTTCACCTCTGTCTCGACAAGATGACGTAGACTAAAGTTTCCTTTAGTAAGAGAACGAGAACTATATCTGAAAGCGTTGCGATGGCGTGAAGGCACCGAGTCCGAACCGCCTGAATGCTACGTGCATCTGCATCGCCTTTTTGTTATCTCTGCCAGTTGGGTAGCACTACACTTGTCATCATTTACCCTGGTACATGCTGCCTAAATCCACTACCCCTTCTACCGCGCCGACCATCTCGTCATCGTGAGAGACAATGATGATCAGCTGGCTTTGCTTGTTGCGCTTAACATAGGCCGCAAGCTCGGCGCGGCTTACAGCGTCTAACCCAGTCGTGGGCTCGTCGAGTACCAAAACTGACGACTTGCGTGAAATCGCCGACCATAAGTACACTCGGCGCAGCTCACCGCCCGAAAGCGCGGAGCAACGTTTCCCGAGCAACTCCTTCACGCTGTTTTCCAGCGAAAGTAGGCCATCTACACCCCGGTGATAGGAAGAAAAGGGCGTGTCGAAATACTCTAACAGCTCTTTCACCGTTTCGTCCGGCGCGAAGCACGACTGTGGGCAGCACGATATCTCTCTCGCACGTATGTAATCCAAGTCGCATTCTTCGATTGGCACGCCGTTGTATTTTACTTTGCCTTTCGATGAGTATAGCCCGAGCATCAAGTAAAGAAGTGACGTCTTGCCTCTTCCGTTTTCCCCAACTATGCAATATGTACCAGGACCGGAAAACTTGAAAGAAAACCCGCCGAGGACCTCTCGGACAGATCCGTCTGGAAGGGCAACCGAGAATTCCAAATCAGATACCGAAATGTCATTTATTTCATCGAGTTTAGCTAAATCGGTCCGATTCCACCCCGATCTCTCCTTTTCTCTCGTCGCGATAGCCGTCCTATCCCATGATGCTTTGGCATCTTGATAGGATTTGAACAATGACATCATACTTTTCAAAGTCTTAAAGAGAACCGCGAAGTATGTACCGATGATAGTGTACTCGCCTATTGACATAGTTCCGTTAATGATTCGTACTCCGGAAACAACAAGTATCACCGCTTGAAACAACGCTGCGAAAAGACCATCGAGCGATGTCAGAGAATATGATAGCTTTCCGGAGCGCAAAACTTTGGGAAAATAGCTCTTAAACCCAGCGTCGAGCGCTTGTTCGCTCTTGCCGTACGAAGATGTCAGTTGAATGTTGAGAATCTGATTAAGCTGCGATGCAATTGCGGCGTAAAAGGCGCTGTCCGCCTCTTTCTTCTCATACGTGACCCTATACAAAAGTTTCCTCAACCCAGTAATTACACAGAAATACACGATGAGGAGAATGATGGAAAACACCGCGAGAGTTGAATCAATTGACCATATGATAAGCAATACGATGGGAATGGCTACAATGGACAGCGGCGCACTGATAAAATTCGCCAAAACGAAGGATGAGACCACGCTAGAGTCGGAAATAATCCGTTGCGTTGTATAGGCTGGATCGATGGTCCGACTCACCAAGTAATCGTCTCTTTCAAAACGCAAGACGGCCTCCCTGAGAAGATCAAAGGAAAGTCTCGTGGTTATGCGAATGGAAAGTGTTCCTGCAAAATAAGTAAAGAGGGTGGAGAAAACTCCTATTGACGCAACCAGGAGCGCGAAGAGTACGGCGTCTCTTTCGCTGCGGTTACCGAGAAGAAAATCTAAGAATTTCCCGTTCACGTATGGCATGGCATAGGAGAGAGCGGTTCCAATCACCGTGATAGCAATGAAGACGAAAGCCCCTTTTGCTCTGATGAACCTCGAGAGAACGCATCGAATCAAGGAAGGCCCCAATCTACCCGCCACAAAACATCAATCACTGATACCTTACACCTCAACACAACAGGAGCGAAGATTTGCCAATGAGACTGCTTTAAGATTGCCTTGGGCCAATACGATCTCAAGCTCTTCCTACAAGAGAGTCGGAATCGGACATCTCCTCCGACGAACCTGGCAATCGGGCGGTTGAAATATCTTTTTCAACCGCCCGATTGCCACAATAGATTTGAGCATCCGCCCACAAACGTCCGCGTTTTATACCCATCAAATCCTTTGCCTTTTGTCGTCTAGACTAGAAAAATCGCTCGAAATAACGCAACCGGCCTGCTCGCTTGAAGAAACCTAAGCCCGTAACGTAGATGTGCAAACTTCCGAAACGCCTTGCGCGGCATAGTGCGTATAAACTTCGTCAACCGCCTCAGAAATATCTGAGTATCGCGCCGGGTCAAAAGCATACGATGTCGCAGCTATACCCTGCACCCATTCGGAACGCGGATTAATTGAATAGCCACACAGCATCATCATGCATGCATCTAGACCTGATTTCCCAAGTATCCGACGTATTGATGAGAGCATCGCGGGTCGCCCCCGCACCATCGTCGTCACCCCTATTAGCAGTATTTACCGTTTTTCTCTAAATGCGTATCGCCACCCTTAAGAATACGAAGTGTTTTATCCAGACCCGATTGTCCTCCATCTCAAACGAAGGGATAAGGAATCTCATCCGGAATCGGCAGTAACGGAGGATTCACAACGACAAGCGAAAAACATGAGTCATCTCTCAGAGGGGAGTAAAGGCTCCCCTCAAGCACCCTAGTTTCGTCATCCAAAGAGTTGATAGCAGTGTTTTTCTTACAAAGGTCGACAACAAAAGGGTTGATTTCTACAGATGTTACATCCATGCCACAGTTGGTAAGTATCAGGCCCTGTATTCTGGGGCCAGAACACAAATCGAGAGCCTTCCGTGCGCTCTGCGGTGTAAGGCGCCAATCTCAGCAAATCTGTCCCACAATACTGCGCTGAAGAACAACACGGAACCCCTGAGCCAAACTCCCCTATACCTTATTAAGGCTAAGACAGGCAAGTTCACGCACCCGGCATATTCCAGAATAACATCCTATTGTTTTAGATGCTCTACAAGCATGAACAGCCGCGAATCGGAAAGATCTTCTAGTTTCGCCCCGACTGACCGCCAAGGGCCAAAATGGCCTCTCCATCCCCAGGCGACCGGCTCTGGCGCGCCGAGGAGTGTCCCCAAGTGCCGGCAGAAAAGGAACGTCCTTAACTGCCGGCTAGAGGGCACCGAAGAGGATGGCATAGGTAGTGGATTCGCCGAGCTTGAGCTCGTCGCCGGGATTGAGCTGGGCGGAACGGCCGGGCTCGACCTGAATGCAAACGCGCGTGGCCCCGTTTACCACCACGGTTCCGTTGGTGGACGACAAGTCCTCGACGTGCCAGATATTTTGAGCATCGCACCAGATATGGGCATGGCGGGCCGAGACATCGTCGCCGACGTCGGTAATATCGCCCTCACCAGTGGCCAGCGCGCCAATCTCAACACCCTGCTCACTCGGCTGAATCCAGCGCGGGGCGCTCACGACAAAACTGTTTTGCACGCGCAGCAAGCCCAAAGGGTGCGCCGGGGCGGGTTCGCGTTCGCCCGCAGTCAGCGACATGCCAAGCGAACGCGGCGTGGATGTGCCTCCGCCGCAGGTCGCGTTCGCGTAGTCGATGGCATAGTTCACCGAGGACCGCACATCCGCCGAACAACCGACGGCGACAAACAGCACCAGCACGACCTCGGCGCGCTCGGCGGGCATGAGTTCCGCCGCCTGGGACAGGCGATCGAGCGCGTTGCGATAGAGATTCGTGTCCTGGTGGCACTCTTCGAGCGCGCGTACCATCGGTTCACCTGCAGGACCGCACACCATATTGATTACAGCCGTGGAGTCCATGGGATTGCGCTGGCGCAGGGCCAGTTGCGACATAATACGCGCAGCCGAGGTACCGTATTCGGCAAAGTAGCGCTGCTGAAGCGTGCCGACCGGCGCGCGAACGATAAAGCGGGAAACCCAAGAGCGATCGGCGGCTCGGCTCTGCGGGCTGCGGCCGTCGGCGAGCGGACGGGACGAAAGCACCAAGCCGCACAGCTCGATATGGCTCAGATGCGCTGCGCGCTTAAAGATGTCAAACATGGCCCCGCATGGGGTGAGCTCAACTTGAGATGCCATGACCTAGGCCTCCTTGGTCGTAGAAATAGAATCGGACGATACTTCGACAGGTCCGCCAAAAGTACGGACAGCTGCGGCTCCACCGGCAAGCGGAGTCGCCATCTGGGCTTTTGTGCGTCGCGGTGCCGAAACGGGAAGTTCAAAGGCAAAGCCCATCGCAAGCAAAAACCACGTAAGCGTATAGGTTGCAACCAGAGCGGCAACAAGGCCGCCCATCACGGCGCGTTGGGAAAATACGCTACATGCAGCCACAACCAGCACCGGAACCTCGCAGGCAGAAAGCGCAAGCACACCCTGCAGGAAGCCCGAGCGCCGATCGTGCGCAAGTGCCCCCGCGGCAACGCCGGCTATGCCTGGCAGCGCCAACGCCAGTGCGGCAATAATACCCGGTAGCGACCCAGACCACACGAGCGATCCCAAAGTCGCCGTCACGCGAGCGCCCGACGCCAGCAGCGCGGCCGAAACCACGACCACAGCCCAAACCACGCCACAGACGACCGTCGCGCCGACCATCAGCGCGCGACGAACCGCGCGGCCAGACGCATCCATGGGGCACGGCGTGAGCGGCTCGCCGCGGAGCGAACGACCGACATTTTGCGCATAGTGGTCACAAAACGCCGAGAGCGCCGCCTCGACCGCCGCCGGCTCGGGACGATCTTTTTGATGGCTGGACAGACAGGCCATCACCACGTCGAACAGCTGGGCATCGACAAACGCCAGCGCATCGCGTAGCTCCTCGGAATCCGGCTCAAGCCCCAGCTGCTGGGCCTGCTCGGCCGCAGCGAGCGCCACATCGGGCTCACGACGAAGCAGCTGAGTCAAATCGCAACCGGGCGCATGGGCACCAATGGGATAGTCGGGCAGCGTGTCCATCTTGAGACGGTAGGGGCTGGCGATGTCGCGCGTCTTTTTGCGCGAACCCGAGGTGCCCGAAGTGCTCGGCGCGGCTTCGTATGGCGCGGCGCCGGCAATGAGCTCGTAAACCGTGCTTGCTGCGGCATAGACGTCGATCGCCGGCGACATACGCAAAGCGCGCAGGTCGGGAATATCGTCGGTGAGCATCTCGGGCGGGGCATAGGCAACCGTCGCGCGACGCAGCGTGGCATAGCGCTCCGTAAACGACGCCTTGCCGCCGGTACCGGCCACGGCCGACGCAGGCTCAAGCGCCAGCGACGAGCCAAAGTCGATCAGGCACAGGTCAAAGGTGCCCTCGGCAAGCTGCCGGTCAAGCGGTAGACGCGCCGTACGCACCATAATATTAGCGGGCGAGATATCGCGATGGACAAAGCCCTCGCCCACCAGGCTCATACGGCAGAGCAGATCGAACAGGTCGCGACCCAGACGCGCCGCCACAAGCGGCGATAGGCGGCCGGCATCGTCCACGGCAAAGCGCGAGCGCAAGCGGGCGAGCGTCTCGCCCTCGACCCATTCCATGACAATTGCAGGCACACCGTCGACCTCGCCCCAGCCATAGAGGCGGGGAAAGCCCTTAAGGCCCGAAAGGGCGCGATGGCATTCGTATTCCTCGCGAAACGCCGCTTTGAACTTGGCGACCAGCGCCTCATGGGCGGCGGCATCGTCAAACTCATCGCGCGTCGGCAAGATGAGCTGTTTGAGTGCCACGGCCTCGCCTTGGGCGTTGACGGCACGCGTCACGCGGCCGATACCGCCACGGCGCATGGCGGCATCGTCGGCAAACAGCATCGTAAAACGACGCAGATAGGCAGGCAGTTCGCCCTGACCGAGCGCAATGGCCGGCTCAAACCCGTCGACACGCGCCAGGCGCAGGCCGACCATGGGATCGCGACCGAGCGATTGTGGTGTGGTGGATGCAAGATCGGTCATCATAGGGCAAGCGCCGCCACGTTATTGTTGAAGTTACCGAGCGCGACGTCATCATCGCCGTAATGGCCGACCCATTGACATAGGTTGGTGTAACAGCCCCACAGATTGGCATACTGCTGATACCACTTTGACCGGGGCGAGAATGTCTGACGACCGAACTCGGCTCGAATGACAAACATCTCCCCGACCAGGCTGTCGCACGGCCTGGGATCTCCCGTAGAGTTATAGGTCGAGACCACGTCATTGGCACGAGAAACATAGCCGTCGAGCATGTTGTACTTGGTCACAAGCCAGCTGTGAATGCTCTCTTCCTCAGCAGCGGAAAGGCCACCGGAGTTTGCATCGTTGTCAGTGTTGCCGCCCGTCGAGCCGCCGTTTCCAGACCCTCCAGCAGAGGAACCCGACCCAGAGCCACCGCCCGAACTCGACGAATCCGAGCCGGAGCCAGAAGTATCCGAGCTACCGGGCTTTCCGGACTGCTGGGCGTCCTGCTCCTTCTGCTGCTCGACCTTATTCACCGTTGCCGCCACGCTATTGTTGGACAACCGATCGATGATCTTGGTGTTGGTGAGCACGATGGTTTTGCCATTGGCAAGCGTGACTTCGTTGTCCGGGGCCTCGGCGCCGTCCGCGTCGCCGGTGCCAAACACAATATGCGCGACCACACTTGCCCAAGCATATCCAGTCGTGGTCCCCAGGTCACTTTTGACCTCATGCCCCACGCGCGGTTCGCGTGCGGCATGTGCCTGCATCATGGACGGCACGGTCATGCCATAGGCAGAAACGCCAGCTATGACCAGCACCAGCGAGCAAGACAGCAGTGCGTACGCCCGCGGCGCCAAGCCCAGTCGGCGTCGCATGCGCACCGCGGCGCCGCGCTTTGTCTGAGTGCCACCGGGCCGCATGCGTTCTCCTCCAACAAAAACACGCCGCTCGGGAGCGGCGCATTCATTCGAATCCATATTTGAGTGTATCAGCGAACCCAAAAGGTTGCGCAACGAATGGGCAAATTAAGGATGCGAGTGGAAGCATCCATGCGATAAGCGGATACAAAGCATCTTTGTTGCACAACAAACTTACAGTCGCACGGGGAAATTATGGCTACCCCGTGCGTCGCGATGAAGACATACGGCAGGAGCAGGCTCGCCACCTAAATCGTGCGACGGGCCTCGATGGCGCGCCCAAGCGTAAGCTCGTCGGCATACTCCAGGTCGCCGCCCACGGGAAGGCCGCTCGCCAGACGCGATACCTCAACGCCCAGCGGCTTGATAGTGCGGGCCAGGTAGCTCGCCGTGGTCTCGCCCTCGATATTGGGGTTGGTGGCGATGATGACCTCGTGGATGTCCTCGTGGCCCAAGCGTGCCAGCAGCTCACGAATGTGCAACTGCTCGGGACCAATCTTGTCCATGGGACTGATCACGCCGCCCAGCACATGGTACAGGCCATGATAGCTGCCCGTGCGCTCGATTGCCTGGACGTCGCGCGGCTCGCCCACCACGCAAATGCGAGTAGTGTCGCGCATCGAATCCTGGCAGATGGAGCACTCGTCGGCCGTGGCGTAGTTAAAGCAACGGCTGCAAAAGTGGACCTCCTGCTTAACCTCCAGGATGGCCTCGGCCAGGCGGCGGGCCTCCTCGGCATCGGCCTCGAGCAGGTAATAGGCGATGCGCTGGGCCGACTTGGGACCAATGCCCGGCAGACGGCCCAGCTCATCGAGCAATTTTTGCAGACTATGGTTGGCACTCATATATATGCGTGTCTTAGAACGGCATGCCCGGGATGTTGAGGCCGCCGGTGATGGCGCCCATCTGCTTGTTGGCAAGCTCGTTGACACCGCGGACGGCCTCGTTGACGGCAGCCATGATCATGTCCTGCAGCATATCGACGTCCTCGGGATCGAGGGCATCGGGGTCGATGGTGAGGTTGACGAGCTCCATCTCGCCGTTAACGGTCACCTTGACCATGCCGCCGCCGGCAGAGGCGTCGACGGTCTGGGACTTAAGGTTTTCCTGCGCGGCGGCAAGCTGCTCCTGCATCTTGCGAGCCTGCTTCATCATTTGCTGCATGTTCATACCGGCCATGATGGCTCCTTTACGTGCGGCCGCGCGACAAGCTGCAAGGGCAGCCGGAGCGCGACGGGACTTTCAAACTCAAAAATCGTACCACGGCGCGGGGCAAGCAAGCGGGGCGGACACGCTACCTCAGTCGATATACATGTCCTCTAATACAAACCACGCGCAAAGATTATGCAAGGCCGAATTATGCAAGGTTGCATAATATCGCATACTCAATCTAGTAGAGCCGAATCCGGCATTTCATGTGTGCCACTAAATAGCTAAATGCCAAACCGCTGCTCGAGGCGGAGCACATGGCGGCAGGGTATAATTTGATTGTCATAGATTGCAATTTGGAGGTGCCCCATGAATGCCCCCGACGCGCTCCAAAACATCCGCTCAAAACACCCCGTTGCATATGTGGTTCTCTATCTCTTTGTCGGCTGGGCATTGCTGGTTGTCATCACCCATGCCATAGCTTTTGGAGCAGAACTGCTGATAGCCAGCTCGGACCAGCCCGTCGTCAAATGGGAGACGACCGATGAATGCACCGACGGAACCCGAACCATTTACTACAACAGCCCGTCCCTCTACCAAGAGTTCAAGGTCAAGATAAAGGACTCCAAGATTGTCGATGCCGAACTGGGCTCTTTATTTACAATCGGAGCAACCGTCAACGCCGAGCAAGTCGAGTACACGGACGGCCATGCGACGTATCGTATCGACCTCAGCATCCTAGGCCGACCGTCACGCGCTTGTCTGCTCGAATGCGATATACGCGGCACCACACTACACATGTCCGAAATACAAATGCGCCCGGACAAAAGAAAGTGATATATGGCCGAGTCGGAAGAGACTAGGCATAGACTCGTCCGCCTTCGTAGGCAAAACGCAGGATGAGCGGGGCATTGTTACGCACGAAATCATCGAGTTCTTTGAGGTCCGCTTCGCTAAAGCCCTCATGTGACACCCAATTGAATGCCGGCAAGATACACTCCGCCGCGTCAAAACCCCAATCGCGCGGGCGCTCCACAACGACCTTCACCGTGTTGTCCTCACGGACTTCGGAATACGAAACTTGCGTATCGTCCTCGAGGCGGACATATTCCCACATCATAAGCTCGCTCCGTTCAAAGAAGTCTCTTCCTGAGCAGTATACCCGCCCGTACAGCTACTCCACCGGTTTGAAGATGGTGGACTGGCCGAAGACGCTGCGGATGAGGGCTTTGGCCTCGTCCTCGGTCTGCGGGATGCTTGGGGCTGCGCCTTGATGGCCGAAGGGGCTGCCCGCGCCGGGGTTGGACTCCCAGGGAGCCGCAGGAGCGTCCTCCTCTTTGGGGGCAGTTGCAGCGGGCTTGGGCGCGGACGCCGCACCCGGCACGTCGAACGGGGGCAGATCGTCCCCGCCGGCATCGGCAGCAAAACCGCCGACCATGACATCGTCGTAGGGAACCTGCTCGGATTCCCACGGCGCAGACGGCGCGGCGGGCTGAGCCTTGGGAGCGGACGCGCGCTCGGGCGCTCGGGGTGCGGGCTCGGTCGGGAGCTTGCCCGTGGCAGGAGCACCGGCGGGATTGTCGGAGCGTAGCCAGGGGGCCTTAGCTAGGTCGGATGACTTGGGCGCAGGCGCGGCAGCGGGCTTGGGCGCGGGAGCCGGAGCAGCCGGTTTGGGCGCCGCGGGCTTAGGCGCCGACAGGGTCGGTGCCGCTACCGGCGCCGCTTTTGGCTGCGTCGCGCTGGCGCTCGAGGATACAGGGGCCGCCGAGGACACGGGTTGCGGGTCCGCAGATACCGCAGCCCGTGCAGATGGAGAATGCTCCTCATGTTGAGGAGCCGGCGTGCCACCCCCATCCAGGACATAGTCGACGGTACGACGACCGAAGACCGCGCAAACCGTCGGCAGGACCACCGACTGCGTATCGGCGCGACCGAGCATCTTAATGGCAAAAGTCGAACCCGCGGGGAACGAGACCGTGAGCTTGGAGCCGTCGTCGGCCGTGGCGCGGGCGTTGAGCAAAAGCCCTGCGTAGGAAGCCTGACGCGCCTTGACACGCTCGACAACCTCGGCCCATTTGCGCTGCAGCTCTCCGGCATCCTCGACCGCGGGCGTCTCGGCAGTACCGGCGGCAGCAACCTGGGCGGCATTGTTGGACTGGGGCTTAGGTACCGGAGCGGTGGCAGGCGCGGGGGCCGCAACGGGCTGAGGCGTCGGAGTCGGCGCAGACTGAGGTGCAGGCGCTGCAGGCTTGGAAGCTGACACGGACGCAGAACGGGACGCAGGCTGGGCAGCCGGAACAGCAGCACCACGGTCCCAAGGCATACCGCCCTGGCGCGCGGACGTACCAGCGGGGGCAGCGGATGCCGCCGGAGCGGCAGCACGGGCGCCCGAAATGAGCGTCGGCTGCTGGGCAGCAGCGGGTACGGATGCTGCAGGCGCGGCGGCCTGAGCAGCAGCCACGCTCGCCGGCACGGCGCCGTTGGCAACCATGGCCTCCAAGCGAGCCACGCGCTCGGCCAATGCCTCAATCGTTAAATCGGCCTCGGGACGTGCCAGGCGCGTGCAGGCGATCTCGAGCACCAGGCGCACGTCGCTCGCGCCCCTCATCTCCAGTGCGGCATCGTCGAGCACCGTCAGCACGCGGGCCAGGCGGTCGGCAGGATGCTCGCCAAAGGCAGCGGCCTCGGCAGCAAGCGCCTCGGCCTGCTCGGAGCCGCCCTCAAACAGCTCGGCACGGGCACCGACAACGCAGGCAACGTACACGTCACGCACATGCGCTACCAGGTCGCGCGTCAGCTCCAGCAGGTCGTTTCCTTCCTCGACCTGCGCACGGATCAGTCCATAGAGCTCGGCAACATCACGATCGGCAATGGCGCGGGAAAACTCGCCCAGAATCTGGTCCGAAACCTCGCCCAAAAGCGAGCGGGCATCGTCCGCATGCACAGCGCCGTTGCCAAAAACGCTCAGCTGTTCCAGCGTGGACAACGCGTCGCGCATGCCGCCCTTTGCATGGCGCGCCACGATGGCCAGCGCCTCGTCGTCGTAATCGAATCCCTCCTGCTCGCACACGTAGGACAGTCGATGCGCAATATCCTCGTTGCCGATGCGATGGAAATCGAAACGCTGGCAGCGTGAGAGGATGGTCTCCAGAATCTTTTGCGGGTCGGTGGTGCACAG
The DNA here is from genome assembly GCA_905215505.1 of uncultured bacterium. Taxonomy (GTDB): domain Bacteria; phylum Actinomycetota; class Coriobacteriia; order Coriobacteriales; family Coriobacteriaceae; genus Collinsella. Next base: position 90,774 of record CAJMPU010000003.1, on the reverse strand, counting down.
CACAAAGATCACGTGTGCCGGCGGCTCCTCAAGCGTCTTGAGCAGCGCGTTGAACGCCGCCGTCGTGAGCATGTGGACCTCGTCGATGATATAGATCTTGTACTTGCCGCGCACCGGGGCAAAGTTGACGGAGTTGATGATCTCCTCGCGCACGTTGTCCACGCCGGTACGGCTTGCGGCATCGAGCTCGTAGACATCGGGGTGGTTGCCCTCGGCAATGAGCTCGCACTCCTCGCAAGTACCGTCGGGCATGCAGCCGCTTGCACCCTCGGCGCGCGCCGCCTCGGCATTGCGGCACAGCAGCGCCTTGGCCAGAATGCGCGCCATGGTGGTCTTGCCCGTGCCGCGCGGTCCGCAGAACAGGTAGGCGTGGGACAGGCGCCCCTCGGTGATGGCGTGCTCGAGCGTCGAGACGATATGCTGCTGGCCCACCACGGAGTCGAAGGTGAGCGGGCGATACTTTCGGTACAACGATTCCATGGGTGCTCCCCCGGGTATACTGAGTCTTGTTGCCGCGGCGGCCATGCGGTCGCACGGCATACTGCATTCCATAATAACCCGTACGGCGAGTCCGCCGCGATAGGAGTCCAAAGAGCATGGCAGACGCAGAGAGCAACCTCATTCCCTCCGAAGCAGCCGACCAGGTCGAGGTCGCGCTCGAGGCGCAGGCCGCGGCCGATGACGGCATTCTGTACCTCAACGAGTATCAGTACGAAAACGACCTCGTCACCGACTTCGCCCGCCTGGTCGCCTCGCCCAGGCGCCGTGGCTCCCTGTACGTCGCCGCCGCGATTGCCGTGCTCATCGGCATCGGCATGCTGGTGGCCGGCGGCAGCTGGATCAAGTTCGGCGTCGTGCTGATCGTGTTCGGCGCCTTTTTGGCCTGGTGGAGCAAAAATCTGCACCATACGCTCGCGCGCGACTTTATCGATGCCGTCGAGGCAGACGAGTCCATGGGCGGCCGCTACCGCCGCGTCGCCGCCAACGAGGACGGCCTGATGGTCTGGGGCAAGAGCGGCAAGTCGCAGTTCTTCCCGTTTGAGAAGCTCGACCACGTGCTCGACGGCGAGCGCATCTTTGTGGCCATGTTCGCCGACCAGGGCGTGACGATCCCCAAGGACACCTTTGTTCGCGGCGATGCCGAGCAGTTTGGCGCCTTCCTTAAGGCGCGCATCAACAAAAAACTCCGCATCGAGACCAAACGCAAGAAGATGAAGGCAGAAAAGGCCGCTGCCGAAGCAAAACAGGCCGACAAGCCCCAGGGCAACAAGGGCAAGCAGCGCAAGCAGAAGAAGAACAAGAAGAAGAAGCGGTAATCCGGCCGACACCGAAGGTGCCTCGTCCCGCGCCCGATTCCGAGTCGGAGCGCCTGAAATCGGGCGCGGGTACCGCCGATGGACCCATTTTGCCTAACTCTCGAGCTACTTCACTTCAAACCTTAAGAGCCTTCGCTCCGGCAGATCGGTCATCTTCATCGTGTAAGTCCCGGGAAATGCTTTCTCAAAACGAACGGTCTCGTAACCTTCGAAATAGTCGTTGGTGTTTTGCATCATGAATGGGACGAGCAACTCGTTCTCCGCCCCAACCTGTACAGCAAACGCAGCAGAACCGCCCAGGGCCGGCATTGCCTGCGTTATCAGATCGGTATTGACCACAAAGTCATAGTTTGGCGCGTGCTCCGGTACCAAATGCCAAGCATACGTCTTGATGCCACCTTCGACATTGTCCTTATTCCTGACACGCATCTTTACGGCGATAACACATGTGGTGTCGGCGTCCTTCAATTTCGTTTTCGTATCCACGATGCCATATTTTGAATAATCATCATGCGCACGCTTGAGATACTCGCGCGGCGTGAGCAGCTCCGCCCCGTCTATGCAAAACGAATACCCGTCAGTCGCCACATCCTTCGAACCCAGAAACGCCCCATCCATCGAGAGCCATTCGCCCTCCGCATAATATTTCTCAGGAATGACCGTCCGGTTCCCGTTAACGACGCTCACCCTCATGCCCGCAAGGCCGGTAGCAGCACAGCCGAAAAGAGCGAGCACCGCCCTTCTCGTCCACAGGGCCTTCTTCATCGCGCTCACGACCTTTCCCGAACTTTCACAACGGCACCGTCGCGCATGCAGTAAACCCGATCGGCCAGCTCCTCGAGCACCTCTCCGTCATGGCTGGACAGAATAACCTCGCGACCCGTTGAGGCCGCCATCGCCACAACGCGCTTGAGCATTCCAACGCCCGCTTCGTCGAGGGCATTTGTTGGCTCATCGAGAACAAGCAGCTTCGGCTTTTCCATAATTGCCGCAGCTATCCCCAGACGTTGCTTCATCCCAAGCGAGTATGCTCGGAACTTCTTTTTTTCGTCTGTATCGAGCCCCACGAGCCGCAGGGCAGAGCGAATGTCCTCGGGGGTGGCAACGCCCTTGATCTGAGCGATGAGCTCCAGATTGTCGTAGCCAGACAGATATCCCAAAAAGGAAGGAGCCTCGATCAACATCCCCAGACTCGGCGGGAACGAGATGTCCGCCCCAAGCCTTTGGCCATCGATAGAGATTTCGCCTTCGGCAGGCTTGATCAATCCGCAGACCGCTCGCATGAGCATGGTCTTGCCCGAACCGTTTATCCCCTGAAGTCCGACCACAGTCCCAGGGTCAACCTCGATGGACACGTTGCGCAGAACATCGTTTTTGCCCATGCGCTTCGATACGTCCCTAACGATCACGCTCATATCTTGTCCCCCTTTTCTATAAGGTCGGCCCTTCGAAACCACAGTCCACCCAACGATAGGCATAACGACATAATCACAATTGAAAACAAGCCACTCGAGCCCGCCGCGATTCCCTCTTTGACAATTCCGCCCCAGCGCAACAGCATCAAGGCGTTACCCAATAGCGCCCAATGTCGCGCATATGCCGAGCAGATCAGGTAGCTCGTTACAACCACAAACGAGACCGACGGCCCAAGTACAAAGCCAATCACTGCCTGCGCAAACGCAAGCGCCTCGAAAGCAAAAAAGAGTCCTACGAAAAACGGCAGCGCATCCGCCTCGGCAGCTTTGAGAAACCACGGCGCCAAATTGGCCAGCTGAAGCGACTCGCCATGGACGACCGCGCTGAACGAGGAGCTCACCACCAAGCTCCAAATCACAACAGAGCAAACCACCACGAGCAGCGAAAATGCCGTTACCGCCGCCACCAAGATAAAACGCGAGACCCACCAAAGGGTTCTTGCCCGGCATCGAACAAGCGCTTGCAAACCAAGCCCGTGCAACGATTCGGTCGGATAATCGAGTGTTGTATAGAGAATAAGCAGAATGAGAAAAAGCCATCCTAGCGGAGGCACAAACATGACCCCGGGCCTAGGCTCAAACGGAGCAGATCCGGCAAACACGAGCGCGAGATTATCCGCAAACCCCAAGGTATCCGTCCGAACCCCATACACAGAAGACAATCCGTAGGCGTACACCAAGTTCGCAACGGTCACTGCCGCGATCGCAATATAAGTAATGATGTTCTTCTTCAAAACGGTCCTCAGGTCCGCGGCGACCAGCCTAAACAGCATCAGACCACCTCGCGCCTTTTTAAGAATCTCGCGGAAACCAAAGAAAAGACGAACAGCAAGATGATTTCCGCAACCCCCGCTCGGATGTCGGGCCAGTTATTTAGCGATTCCGACCTGATGCTGTTAAGAATGTTGCAGTTAAAGCCGACGCATGAAAGGACGCTAAAAATCCAATCGTTAACAAAGTGCCATGCAACCATAATCAGATATGGAACGACCATCGCCTTGATTCTGCTGCGAAACACAACCGACAGACCGGTCACGGCCATGGATAGAACCCCCAGCGTCACCGCATCGAACAGCGTATAAACCAGCACGTATAACAGAGGCCGGGAATAAAACAGACCAGAAAAATAGCTATGCAGATAGAGTCCGACGTAAGTCGATTCATCGACCCGGGGGAGATACGCGGGAAACAGCATGGAGACAATCAGAAAGTTCACGAGTAGCGGAATAGCCGTGACCGCAAACGCAGAGAGGAAAGCAGACAGCATCTTCACGTTCACGTATGCATTTCTAGAAACACGTGTGCAGATCTGCGCCTCGTAACCGCTCAAACGCTCGGACAGGCATGACCACGACCCGGCCAGCATGGCAAGCAACGGCAGCGCATAGAAAAACACTGATGCCGATAGCGGTGCATTTGCACTCACAACGATCCAGTTACCAAAGCTACTTTCACGCGTTTGGCCGAGGTATGCCTGGGCTTGCAAACCAACGCCATAGCCAAGCGATAACAGCTGCTTGCGCTCAGTCTCGAGCGTCCACCATGCCTCAATGGCAGCCGCCATCGAAATTGCAGTTGCAACCATAAGGGTCAACGCAAATATAGGATTGCCAAATATCTTGGACAGCTCGTGCCGTATTAGATTTCTATTCAAGCAACATCACCCTCCCATTGGCCGGGCCGAGCAGCAACGCTCGACCCGGCCCTAATCACAAGCGGTTAATGATGCGTCGGCGCACGGCAACCTTTGCATGAATAGAGAATGATGTCTGTAAACACCCGCTATTGAGTTGATTGCTCAGGCGTTTACACGTTATCTACCTGCGATAACAATGAAATAAGCTCCGCTTTATTCTTGATCCTCAACTGGCGGTAAGATGCAGACCGCAGTGCTTGCACCGTAGATGCAGCGTAACCGACATCCTCCGCAATAGCCTTTGTCGTTGCGCCCTCTGCCGTCATCAGCAAGATTTGCGACTGAACATCAGAAAGGGAGCGAGACATAAGCAGGGCCAGCTGGCGCACGCGGGCTGTTTCGGTGGACCCGTTCGCGCGGTACTCCAAGACGGCTTTCTCGTCCTCAACCGAGCGGGCGAGCGCGATGTGCGTGACGAACATGGGCGCAGACCAGCAGACGACCACCGTTGCCACGACGACATTGACAGCCGAACTATGCCCCAACAACGACGCGAGGAACAACGGCTTGAAAACCGTCAGATCCTGCACCATGTTGAGCAAGACAACCCAAACAGGAGCCATCGCCCCAAAGCAGAGCATCCATACCCCAAGCATTTTGCGCTGCGGACAGCTTCGCAGCACTATATACGTGAGCAGCATCCCCGTCAGTACCGCAAGTTCATGAATTCGCCCCCTAGTTGCTGCATAGATTAAAGCGGATACACCTATTAACGCCAACGGCACGATAGCCCGAGTATGGGCATGAACCTTAAACGGGCGCAGCTTAACAGCGAGCGAAGCCATAGACGCTATGCCGCAAAACAGGACCGGTGCAGCCATCAACTGATCGCGTATGCACCTCCATGCCGCGATATAGACAAAAGCCCATTCCACGGCAGACAGTATCGCCCACACGCACGGGCTTCCGAGCCCAATCGCTTCGCCTGCCCTATCCAGATCAGCGTCATGATTTGTCTTTACAACCGCGCAATACGGCGAAAGAAACAGTCCGAGGCCCAATGTATAGCTTGCAAGAGAAAAGGCGACTGCCCGCGTAACGCTGGATTCCCAATCGCTATTCGCCATTACCAAGGGACCTGCCGCAAGGAAAATAAAAAAAGATGTGGGCAGATATCGAAGCAGCCGGTGCGTCCGAGCTAATGCCAACATATCGCCGGCATGCCGCTGCGACAGCTCAGACTCTACAGCTTCGCCCCCACCCGCAAACAGCGCCACCAGCTCACGCGAGCCCGCAACCGACGCCTTCCCGTATGCTCGGTGAAGCGTTGTTCTCACCGTCGATGGCTTCGTATCCGTCTCCCCGGCAATTTCCGCCGGCGTTTTCCCTTTGAGCAGCAGTCGAACAAACTGCTCTTCTCTAGGCGACAGGGCGGGGGAAAACGCCCCCGCATCGAATGGGTCGGACGCGCAGGCGATATCCGAATCGTTGTCCCGTTTCCCCCTTAGCAACATGCATACGAAGGCAGCAGCGATAGCGGACCCCATCGCCAGCAATGCAATGACCGCGGCATCGTTTGCGAAGTATGCCACCTCGACAGCCGGAATAAGACCGATAGGAACTGCCACGAGCACAGAACGGGCAGACACGTCGCCCTGCCCCCGACCAAAGGCGCGGGGACAGCAAAGCAGCGGGACCGCAGCCAATACGAAATAGGCTAGCGGAATTAAAAGCGCAAGACCAATTGGTGCGGCCGATGCAGAGGATATTCCCCATGGCTCGGGGATGACTCTCCATGAAACTCGACAGCAGAACAGCAGACAAGACATGACGGCTATTGTTTCTGTAAAAATCGCGTCCTGCGGATGACGAGTTTCTCTTTCGTCAGCCCGCGTCGCCCCCTGCGTCAAAGGAGAGCCCGCCGTATCCCAAATTACATATGAGAGGAGCAGCGACCCAGCAAAGCACGAGGCGCATGAAACGCCGCGCAACAGCCAGATAGGCGCAAACACGAATGGAATAGAATCTCCGCGAGCATAGAAAGCAAGGTCAGCCCATTCGGGAACCGTTGCAATAACACCGAGGAAAACACCGATGGCACCGAGATACCTCGGCCTTCTCATTCCCCCCTTGCATAGCGCAGTACCATGAACAAACGCCGCGAGGCATGCGCCAAGGATAACGAGCCAGGTCATTGCACCTGATGCCAAGCCAAGTGAAGATGAAAACCGGTGATAAGGGGTGACCGACATTACGATAAGCACAATGGCGCAGGCAAATGTGGCAGAACGGCGGGAAAAGAGCATATGGCCTCCATAGCATGTCATTATATCGCTCGATCCGCTCATCTATCTCCATGCCCACACCGGCCAACATCAACGATTCACGCTAACTCCAATCCGAGCCAGGTCACGGTCCGGCTTTTGTCCGCAGCCCCCGCCCCAAAGCGGGATGCGGTTTCCTTTTGAGCGCCGATTCGGAAAGTCCGTCCCGTTCCAGGCCAATATTCTGGGATGCAGTTTCCGCAGCCCACCCCATTTGGAAGGCGCATCCCATTATTTGGCTGAAAACTGGGGTGCGCTTTCCGAACGAGCCGAAACGGCCCGAATCGATCGGACCACCTCATCCCCGTTTCCTCGCCATCTGCCCGAGCGTGCTACACTAGCAGCATCTATGCCACCGCGAATGGCTCGGCTCCGCGCCCGCCGCTCGCAAACGAACTTTAAACGCACGAGGGTTGGCCATGCCGCTTTTCTCGCAACATACCGCCCGGTTCTCGCCGGACGTTCCTTTGGAGGGCACCAGCTCTCGCGAGCTGCTCAAGCGGTACCAGCCGCTCGAGACACTTGCGACCGGCGGTTTTGGCTCCATCGAGATTTGCCGCGACACGCACCTGCGCCGCCGCGTCGCCATTAAGCGCATCCCCCTTATCAACGGCGCCGGCATGCCCGCCAGCGACATCATGGATGTCCTGCGCGAGGCGCACACTGCCGCCATGCTTCAACATCCCAATATCGTGCAGGTCATCGACTTTACGCATGACACCGCCTATGCCTACCTGGTCATGGAGTATGTCGACGGTATGTCGCTGGCCGAGTTTTTGCATCGCGTGGACGGCCACTCGCTCACCTTTGACGAGGCCGCGGCCATTGCCGATGCCCTGGGCCAGGCGCTCACCTTCGCCCATAGCAATGGCGTACTCCACCTGGACATTAAGCCCGCCAACGTGCTCATCGACCACTCGGGCAATGTAAAGCTCACCGACTTTGGCATGGCGCGACTGTCGTCCGCCGGTGGCTTTGGCGGCTCGCGCGGCGGCACCATCGGCTACATGCCGCCCGAGCAGCTCGATATCGAGACCGGCACGGTCGACGAACGCGCCGATGTCTTTGCCCTTGCCTGCGTTATCTATGAGGGCTTGTGCGGCAGCGCTCCCTTTATGGCGGCCACGCCCGCCGACTCGCTCGACCGCATCATCGGCGGCGCCACCTATCCCAGCGAGCTGATACCACACTTTCCCCCGGGAGCCGAGGCCGCGCTCATGAGCGCGCTCTCCCCCATGCCGCAGGACCGCCCCAACAGCATCGAGGCATTTTGCGACCAACTCCTTGCCGGTCTGGGCAGCGTGCGCGAGGGCCGTCGCAGTCTGGAGCAAATGGTTGGCGAGCTTTCGGATGACGAGCAAGAGCTCGACGATATCGAGCCGTCGTACTACGAGGACGACGCCATCGAGGTCGACCCCGCGCTCGGCTGGGCGGGCACGCGCTGGAGCCATGCGCGCGACTACACCATGCACGCTATCTCGGCGCTAACGTGCGGCACCTTTAGCTTTTTGCTGATGCAAACGGCCGGGGTCGCGGCGCTTCCCGGCCTGGTCATTGCGGCCATCGCGATCGGAGCGGCGGCTGGCCTGGCCCCCCAGATCGGCTCGGCCATCTCGGCTGTGGGCTTTTTGGTGCTCATGGCCAACGCCACCATGCAGGCGCAGGGCATCCTGTCGATGTTGCCCGTCGCGGTGATCTTTGCCGCTGCCATGTCCGGTTGGTGGATCGCCTGGGGTCGCACCGAGGCTGCCGCGAGCGCCGCGCTCACCTGCGCGGTGGCACTTGGCTGCCTAACGGGCGACGCCCTCCTTGCCGCCGGGGTCGCCTCCGGCATCGCGGCCTTTTGGCTCGGCCCGGCAAGCGCCGCGGCCGCCACGGGGATGGGCGCGCTTTTTGGCCGCCTGGCTACGGTTGCACTTTCTGCCGGAGGCGTACTGGGGCTCGGCAATGTTGCCGCGGCGCTGGGAGACATGCTCTCCTGGGCTGCCATCGTACTCGTCGCGGCGACAGCTGCGCTGACGTCTCTGCTGCTCAACGCCCATGCCAAGCGTGCCGAGCAGGGCTCGAACCTAACTGCAATCGCTGCCATCGCCGGCTGCGGAATAGGCTCCGCGGCGTCGCTCTGTCTTGCACACCATATGGAAATTGCCAGCCTTGCGGCCGCGGTCGTCGTCAAGGCGGCGGTTGCGGGAACCCTATCCTCTATAATCGTTGGGATATGCCTATATTTGCTCGGATACCAAAGAACCTATACGGAGAGTGATCTTTCGTGAACTTCCTGAACATCTTCGAGGACCACGTGGCCGGCATCTTCGGTGCCACCCGTGCCCCGTTCTCCTTTAAGAAGCTTGCCAAGCAGGCCGCTCGCGACATGGAGGATCAGACTCTGGTGATCAACGGCGTCAACACCGCGCCGGCACTCTATACCATCCTGATCGCCGTCGATGACGATCCCATGCTCGCCCCGTTCTACCCCGAGCTTTCGCGCGAAGTCCGCGAGTTTGTGAAGGCACAGGCCGAAAAGCGCCACTATGTGTTTGTCGGCGAACCCCTCGTTCGCTTTATGATCGACCCGCAGCTGCGTGCCGGTAAGTTCTCGGTCTTTGCCGAGAACGTCGACGCCCCCACACTCGGTCGCCTGTACGAGGAAGAGCGCGCCTACCAGAATGGCCTGGGCCAGAACAACTCGGCCGCAAGCCGTGCCGTCAGCGCCCCCCGCGCCGGCAAGCAGCAATTCGCCGCTCCGCAACAACAGCACCCCGCCGCCATGCCCCAGCAGCCGGCGCCCCGTGCCGCCGCTCCCGACCCGCTCGCCGCGCCCGATCCCTTTGCGCCCAACGTCCCCGACCCCGCCGCCGCACCCATTCCCGTGCCACAAACCGTCTCGCGCGACGCGCTTGCCGGCATGGGCGGAGCCGCCGCGACCGGCGCCGCCGTGGGCCTGGGCGCCGCAGCCAGCATCGCCTCCAACATGGCAAGCTCTCGCGCCCCGCAGCGTCCGCTTGCCCAGCTCGTCGACGTCGTGAGCGGCGAGAGCCATAGCATCACCTCCGCACAGGTGACTATCGGTCGCGAGCGCTCAGTTTCCGATATTGCCCTGCGCGACCCCAACGTGTCGCGCCGCCACGCCCAGCTCACCTTTACGGGCTCGGATTGGTCGATCGAGGACCTCAATTCCACCAACGGCACGCTCGTCAACAACCGCCGCATTACGCGCTGCCCGCTGCGCAACGGCGATCTGCTGACGTTTGGCCTGAGCACCTTTGAATTTAGGGGATAGTCTCTTATGAACATCGATATCGTCCTTTTTGCAGGCCGCATCGTCCTGGTCGCCCTGCTCTATATCTTCCTGTTCGCCGTCATGAAGACCGGCGTGGGACTTGTGCGCGGGCAGCGTCGCGACTCGGCTATCTGGACGATCGATGTGGACAAGGGTCCGCGCGGTATCCGCGGCATCCACGTAGACATGCTCGGCCCCGTCATCGTCGGTCGCTCGCCATCTTCGGACATCTGCATCAACGAACCGTTCGTCTCGGCCTCGCATGCGCGCTTTTCGCTGCAGGGCCCGGCGCTCATCATCGAGGACCTCAACTCGCTTAACGGCACGCTCGTCAACGGCCGCCAGCTTGTGGAGCCCGCAACGCTGCGCGAGGGCGACGAAGTCCAGATTGGCGACGTGGTCATGAAGGTGAACCGTCGATGATCGACGAGGAGAACAAGTCCGCAACCATGACCGAGGCACCGGCTGCCGCCGTAGCTGCACCGGCCCACGCCGCTCCGGCGGACTCCACACCCGTGGAGCCCGAGGACACCGTGTTCTCCCTGCCTCTTTCGCATGTTACGCATGATATTTCGGATCTCGCCGATAACGAGGGCGAAGAGGATGCCGTAGCGGCGCCCATCGGCGCACATGCTGCGGAACAGCCCACAGCGCCCGAAGCAACCCCGGCGCCGGCTCACTTTGCAGAGCCCGTCGCCGCGGCAATCAACGAGAGCGCTGCGGTGTTTGCGGCACCCGAACCCGCCGCGCCGGCGTTTCCCATAGCCCCGGCATCCGAGGTTGCGCCCGCGTCTACGCCGGCGCCCGAGGCGGGGCCATCCCCCGAGGACGGCCCCGCACCCAAGGCCCCGCAGCCTGCGCCCGCAAGCGAGTCCGATGCCGTGGCCGAGCCCGCCGCCCAGTCGCAAAGCACACCCGCGCCGTCGCACTTTGCGACGCCCGAGCCTATAGACGCCAGCCCGCAAGACGACGAGTCGACCGCCTGCGCGTCCGAAGAGCCCGGCTCCCCGGACACCGGCGATTCCGAATCAAACGCCGAGACCGACACTGTCTCTCCCGGTGACACAGCCGAGATCGACGTTGCCGCCGTTGAGGCCAAGCTCAAAGACCCCGGCTCGACCATGAGCTTTGAGCCCCTGACCGAGGAGCGCATCGAGACCGACTCAACCTATGATGCCGGCACCACCACGCAACTCATGTGGGGCGCCCGCTCTGACGTTGGCTGCGTACGCCCGCACAATGAGGATTCCTACCTGGTGCAGTCGCCGCTCTTTTGCGTATGCGACGGCATGGGCGGTCACGCCGCCGGCGAGGTAGCCTCTTCCATCGCCGTCGAGACTATTGCCAAGACGGCCCCGCAGTCCGCCGACGCAGCACGCCTGGCCGCAGCCGTCGAGGCAGCCAACGCCGCCGTAATCGAGGCCGCCTTGAATGGCCTGGGCAAGCCCGGCATGGGCTGCACAGCCACTTGCGCCTATATCGAAAACGACACGCTCGCCATCGCCCACGTGGGTGACTCTCGCGCCTACCTGCTCCACGAGGGCACGCTCATCCGCGTGACCCGCGACCACTCCTACGTGGAGGAGCTCGTGGACGCCGGCGAGATTACGGCAGACGAGGCTCGCGTCCACCCCAACCGCTCGGTCATCACCCGTGCGCTGGGCTCGGACCCCGCCATGTATGCCGACCACTTTACTCTGCATATCGAGGAAGGCGACCGCCTGATCCTGTGCTCCGACGGCCTTTCGAGCATGATTCCCGATAGCGATATCGAGAACATCGCCACGCAGTCCTCAACCGCGCAAATCTGCGTCGACAACCTAGTGGACGCGGCGCTTGCCGCCGGCGGCCACGACAACGTGACCGTAGTAGTCGTTGACCTGGTTGACGATGGCGTTATGCGCGAGGCGCAACGCGTGCGTCGCCGCAACATTACTATCGCCGCCATCCTGGCCCTCGTCTTTGTGCTGGCAGCTGGCATCTGGGCCTACACGGGTGTCACCGGCTCGTACTACCTGGGTACCTACCAGGGCAATGTCGCCGTCTGGCGCGGCCTTCCCGGCAAGCCGCTCGGACTCAAGCTCCACTGGCTCGAAAGCGAAACCAGCATCAAGCTGTCCGACCTGCCCGAAGACACGCAAAACCGCCTCAAGGCGGGCATTCCGCAAACAAGTGTCGACGATGCGCAGGACACGATATCCAAGTACCGCCACCAGATCGATGAAGAGCAGACCCGCCAGGTGATCGACGCGCAAACGATTCGCGACAACACCAATCAGGGATCGACCTCCGAATCAGATTCCGAGAAAACCGCCGAACAGTCCGCCGAGGCCGAAGCCTCCGAAAAGAACTAGAAAGGGAGTGCCGCTTATGAGTCGCCGCAACACCGAGCTGCTCTTGCTCATCGCCTCGGCGTTCCCCGTCATCCTGCTGTATGCGATGTACGTGCTCACCGCGGGCGCCGCCATCTCCTTTGAGACGCTCGCGGTGCCGATCGGCCTCTTTGCCGCCTTCGCCGCGGCACATATCGCCGTGCGCATCTTGGCGCCCGGCGCCGACCCCGCCATCCTACCCATCGTATTTATACTTTCGGGCATCGGCATCACGTTCGTGACACGCCTCGCCCCCGCTCTCGCCATCTCACAGCTCATCATCCTGTTTGTCTCGGTGGCGCTCATGGTGGGAACGCTCGCGTTGGTTAAGAACCTCGACGTAGTCATGCGCTACAAGTACACCTTTGGCATCATCGGCATCATTCTGCTGATGCTGCCGATCTTTATCGGCACCACGATCTCGGGCTCCAAGCTGTGGATTCGCATCGCGGGCTTTACCATCCAGCCCGGCGAGTTCGCCAAGGTCTTTATCGTGCTGTTCCTGGCCGGGTACCTGGCCGAGAACCGCGAGCTGCTCTCCATCTCCAACCGCAAGATCTTGGGCTTTAAGATCCCTCGCCTGCGACTGCTGCTGCCGTTGTTTGCCGTGTGGGGTGTGTGCCTGCTCGTCGTCGTCTTCGAACGCGACCTGGGTTCTGCCGTGCTGTTCTACACCATCTTCTTGCTGATGCTCTACGTTGCCACGGGGCGCTTTTCGTATGTCGTTATCGGCCTTGCGCTCTTAGCCGTCGGAGCCGTGGGCGCCTACAAGTTCCTGTCTCACGTTCAGGTGCGTTTCCAGGTTTGGGTCGATCCGTTTAAGGACGCCCAGGGCCAGGGCTACCAGATCGTCCAGTCACTCTTCTCGCTTGCCGATGGCGGTCTGGTCGGCGTTGGCATCGGCAACGGCATGGCCAACAACATCCCTGTCGTCGAGTCCGACTTTATCTTCTCGGCTATCGGCGAGGAGATGGGCCTCTTGGGCGGCGGCGCCGTGCTCATCCTGTTTATGCTCTTTGCCGTTCGCGGCCTGACCACAGCTGCCCGCGCTAAATCCGACCTCGCCGCCTTTAGCGCCACGGGCCTTACGGCCGCCATCAGCTTCCAGGCCTTCTTGATCGTGGGCGGCGTTACCCGCCTGATCCCGCTAACCGGCGTCACCCTGCCCTTTATGAGCCAGGGCGGTTCCTCGCTGCTGGCAAGCTTTATCATCGTCGCGCTCCTGCTGCGCGCCGGTGACGAAGCGACCGGACGCGAGGCCGAGCTTACCGGCACCGGCACCATGGCCGCCATCACCGATGATCAGGTCGCATCTGCCGCCGCCCCGACGGGCACGCGCTTTGCCACCTCGTCTTCCTACGGTAGCGGCAGTCATTCCGTCGGCTCGCGCATGCGCCGTCGCCTGCTCGACACGCCTGAATCCGGCGTGCTCGGCCGCGTTGCGCTCGCCAACCGTCTAACCCGTGCGGTGCTCGCCTTTACGGCGCTGTTCGCCATCCTTATCGGCAACCTCACCTATGTCCAGGTCATTAAGGCCAAGGACTATCAGGACATGCCGACCAACAACCACACCATCGCCCGCTCCAAGTACATCCAGCGCGGTTCCATCATCACGTCCGACGGCGTGACGCTGGCCGAGTCGCTGCAGCAGGAGGACGGCACCTACGTACGCTCCTACCCCAACGGCAACCTGGCAGCGCACGTGGTTGGCTACGTGAGCCAGCAGTATGGCACCACCGCCATCGAGAGCGTCATGAACGACACGCTCACCGGCTCCAAGGATTACTCCAGCTGGAACAACGCCATCGCGTCGCTCGCGGGCCAGACCCAGCCGGGCAACACCGCCAAGCTCACCATTGACTCGCGTATCCAGACGGCGGCCGAGCAGGCGCTCAAGGGCTTTAAGGGCGCTGTAGTGGTCATCGACCCGCGTACCGGCGCGGTGCTCGCATGTGCCAGCTCGCCCACCTACGACAACACCAACATCGACGCCCTGCTGCAGGCGGGCGGCGGCGAGGACGGCTCTATGTACAATCGCGCCATGGACGCGCTGTACACGCCGGGCTCCACGTTTAAGGTCGTTACGCTTTCCGCGGCACTCGAGACCGGCACCGCCAGCCTTACCAGCACGTACCAGGCGCCCGGCTCCATGGACATCGGCAACGCGCCGGTCACCAACTCTGCCAACGAGAGCTACGGCACCATCAGCCTGCAGCAGGCCTTCGCCGTGTCGTCCAACGTCGTCTTTGGCCAGGTGGCCAACGAGATTGGCGCCAGCTCGCTCGTCCAGTTTGCCAACGCCTTTGGCTACGGCCAAAAGCTCGGCCAAGATCTGACCTCCGCCGCCTCCATCATGGCCGACCCGTCGCTTATGACCGAGTGGGAGACCGCTTGGGCAGGCGCCGGCCAGCCCGTCGGCATGGACCACACGCCTGGCCCGCAGACCACCGTTATGCAGAATTGCGTGATCGCCGCCGCTATCGCCAACAGCGGCGTGGTCATGGACCCGTTCTTTGTGTCCCAGATACTCGCCCCGGACGGAACCGTGGTTAAGACCACGCAGTCCCGCTCTCTGGGCCAGGCTGTCAGCTCTGCCACGGCCGACCAGGTCAAGCAGGCTATGCTCGCCGTCGTCCAGTCCGGTACCGGCACCGATGCCCAGATTCCGGGCGTCAAGGTTGCCGGCAAGACCGGTTCGGCCGAGACCGGCGGCACCAACGTCAACTCTATGTTTGTTGGCTTTGCACCTTACGATTCACCCACGGTTGCCATCTCGGTGGCCCTGGAGAATTACGACAAACACGACGTCGAGGCGGCTAAGATTGCCGGTATCGTCCTGACCGCGGCGCTCGCCGCACAGGGGGCGTGATGCCCGTGATCAAAGCGGATACTTGGGACGCGCCACGGCCGATGAGCTAGCGGCTACGCGCCACACGGCCCCAGCGGCCACACATTTGGTACTACACACATCGTTGAGCGAATAGTTATGTTAGGAGCAGGAATGGAACAGAGGGTCCTCGGGGGAAGATACCTCCTCAAGGATAAGGTGGGAACGGGCGGTATGGCGACCGTCTACCGCGCACAGGATCAGGTCCTCGACCGCACGGTTGCCGTCAAGATCATGCTTCCGCAGTATGCCGGCGACGCCACCTTCGCCGCTCGCTTTAAGCAGGAAGCCCAGGCAGCTGCCGGCCTGTCCTCCCCCTATATCGTGGGCGTCTACGACTGGGGCAAGGACGGCGACACCTATTACATCGTCATGGAGTACCTGCGCGGTACCGACCTTAAGAGCGGCATCAAGAGCCACGGCGCCCTCGATCCCAAGAAGGTCGCGCAGATCGGCTCGCAGATCAGCTCCGCGCTTTCGGTCGCACACAAGCACGAGATCATCCACCGCGACATTAAGCCGCAAAACATCATGGTGCTGCCCGACGGCAACATCAAGGTAATGGATTTTGGCATCGCACGCGCCAAGAACAGTCATCTCACGCAGGACAACAACGTGCTGGGCACCGCCCACTATGTAAGCCCCGAGCAGACCCGCGGCCAGGACCTCGGCCCCACCTCGGATATCTACTCGCTGGGTGTCGTCATGTACGAGTGCGCCACCGGCCGCGTACCCTTTGACGGCGATGACGCCATCTCGGTCGCGCTCAAGCAGGTCAACGAGCTCCCCATCCCGCCGAGCCAGATCAACTCCGGCGTCGATGCCGACCTGGAGCGCATCATCCTCAAGTGCATGGAGAAGGACCCGGCAAACCGCTTCCAGACAGCCGACGAGCTGCGTCAGGTGCTCAACAGCTATCTGTCCGGCCGTGCTGTCAACGTCTCGGAGCCCACGCGCGTCATCGGTGCCGCCGGCGACTTGGGTGCCACCAAGACCCGCGAGCTTTCCGACTCAACGCGCGCTATGGTTCGTCCCGTCTCGGGCGTGAGCGGTCAGAATACCGCCCGCAGTGCTGCCTCGGGCTCCACGGGCTCCTACGAGGCTGAGAAGCCTAAGTCCAACAAGAACAAGATCATCGCCGCCGTGATTGCCGCCGTCGCCGTGATTGGCATTGTAGTGGCCTTTGCCACGGGCATGTTCAGTGGCGAACAGGTCACGGTGCCCGACGTGCTGGGCAAGGACCAGGAAACCGCTATTGAGCTGATCAAGAAAGCCGGCCTTGAGGTTGGCTCCGTCGACCAGAGCTACAACGACGATGTCGACGAGGGAAAGGTCGCCGAGCAGACCCCCAACGGCAACACCAAGAAGGCCAAGGGCACGAGGGTGAACCTGGTAATCTCCAAGGGCCCTAAGCCCTCCGAGAAGGTTGAGGTTCCGCAGCTCATCGGCCTGACCAAGGACCAAGCCGAGGCCGCACTGGCAAGTGTGGGCCTGAAGGGCAGCGCTTCGGAAGAAGCCAACGAGGCCGAAGAGGGCCAGGTCTTTGAACAGAGCACTGCTGCCGGCAAGGAGATCGAGAAGGGCACAACCATCTCCTACAAGGTCTCCAGCGGCCCGGACACCACCTCGGTGCCCGATCTGACCGACATGACCGAGGCCCAGGCACGCAACGCTCTCGACATGGCTGGCTTTGGCGTCGACGTGAGCTACCAGGAAAACGACTCGGTTACCGAGGGTACCGTAATTAGCTGGAACCCCAGCGGCAAGCAGAAGCCCGGTGCCACGATCACCGTCGTCATCGCCAAGAAGTCCGGCAAGGCCAGCGTCCCGGGCAACCTGTACGGCAAGAGCATCTCCGCCGCCGTCACCGCGCTCAACAACGCCGGTTTCTACAACATCAGCTTCTGTGACCAGAACGGCAACCCTGTGAGCGGCAACGAGAATGCCACCGTTACGGGCGTCTCCCCCACCGGTAAGCAATCCACCGACAGCACGATTACGCTGACGGTCGCACTTTCTAGCTCGGGTTCGGGTTCAGGCACGAGCACGGGCGACGATTCCGGTACGACCAACTAGTCGCAACCCAACCGCTCATTACGGCTCTCGCCGCAAACATATTCGCTCACAGGCGCCCGCTTGCTCCCCCAGCAAGCGGGCGCTTCGTTTTTGACATGGCATGAACCAGAAGAGCCCGGCACCGTGGTGGTACCGGGCTCGGCAAATCTCTGGTGCCCCCGGGCGGATTCGAACCGTCGACACCCGCTTTAGGAGAGCGGTGCTCTATCCCCTGAGCTACGGAGGCATGTTGTATTAGTGTAGCAGATTTACGCCGCTGTAATGCAGCGTATACCCACTCTTCGAAGTTGCGGTGGAACAGCCCTCCGGAAAGTGCGTCCCACTATCCAGGCAAAATCTGGGTCAGACTTTCCCCATGGGACCTCGCTGGGAAACTGTGTCCCAGAATTTCGACTCGAAACGGGACACGGTTTCCCAAACGGGCCCGTTCCGGAAACTACATCCCGCAATCGGCACTCGAACCGGGATGCACTTTCCCGATCGAGCCTCATGGGAAACCGCGTCCCACTTTAGGGGGGCGCTCTTTAATGGCTAGTTGCCTTTGTGGAAGAGGTTTTTGATAACGGAGGGGATGCTCTTGGCGCCCTTAGCCGTCACATCGATAAAGTCAGGCGAACGCACGAGCTTATCCTCGTCGACGTACTTGCGGACCGCGCGCAACGTCTCTTTGTCGTCGCGCGTCGAAAACGTAAAGTGACCGTTGTCCTTGGTGAAGATGGCAAAACGCGTAATCTTCTTGGTGCCGCGCAAAACCTCGGCGGCAATATAGTCGACCTCGTCCCACGGGATTTGGATATAATCCTCGGGATTACGCTCGTTATAGTACTCAAACGCCTTATTGCCCACCATCACGTTACCGTGACTGGTAAGCCCCATCAGGCAGGTTGCCGGCGTTGCCAGATCGACCGTGCTGTTCTGAGATTGCGCCATACGCGCCTCGCCCTCCAATAAAAACAATCGGACCGCATCCAGTGTACCCACCGGGTGCGGTCCGTTTCAATGGCTCAAAAGCCCTTGCCTAGCAACTCTCGGTCTTAAGCCGAAGCGTGCTTACATGAAGCCGCAGACGCGACCGATGATGCCGACGGCGAAGAGAGCCAGGATGATGACGATCGGGCTGACCTTCTTCTTGAGGAGCTTGCAGACCAGAAGGGTCAGGCACACGGCGGCAAGGCCGGGGATGAGCTGATCGAGGTTGGCCTGAAGCGTGGTGACCTTCACCGGGTCGAGTGCATTGGCACCGACAGAGCTGTACATCGTCAATGCCTGCTTGATGCCCTCAGAACCGGCGGGCAGGTTGGCCCAGTCGATATAGGCGCCAGCGGACTGCGTGACCTTGGAGACGACCGGGGTGAAGGAGATGGACACCCAGCGCTCGACCAGGGCGCCGATGATGAACATACCCAGGATGGAAGCACCCTCGGTGACCTTGCCCATCAGACCGCCGGAGAGGTCCTTGGCGATGGAGGAGCCGACCTTGTAGCCAAACTCCTGCGTGTACCACAGGAAGGCGTAACGGATGATGTTCCACGCGAAGAAGAACAGCAGCGGACCGGCGATGCTGCCGGACAGGGCCAGGGAAGCGCCCAGTGCACCCAGAATCGGGCGAAGGGTGAACCAGAAGGCGGGGTCGCCGACGCCGGCGAGCGGGCCCATCATACCGACCTTGACGCCCTGAATGGCGACGTCGTCAATCGGAGCACCGTTGGCGCGCTCCTCCTCGAGGGCGAGGGTAACGCCAATGACGGGGGCGGAAACATAGGGGTGGGTGTTATAGAACTCCAGGTGGCGCTTAAGAGCGGCAATCTGGTCATCCTTGCTGGTGTAGAGCTTCTTGATCGCAGGGATCATTGCGAAGCACCAGCCGCCGTTCTGCATACGCTCGTAGTTCCACGAGCCCTGAAGGAACTGATGACGGAAGCAAACCTTCTTACGGTCAGCCTTGGTGAGCTGAATCTTGTTCTCTGCCATATGTATCACTCCCCTCCTACTCGTAATCGTTCAGAATGTCGCCGAGCGGGTCACCGGAGCCACCGCCCATGCCGCCACCCTGCTTGGCCAGATCCTTAAGGCCAAGGTAGATGAGGGCAAGGGAGATGCCGATGAGGCCAAGGGCGATCAGCGTGAGCTGAGGGATGGCAGCAAGGACAAAGCCGAGGATGAAGAACGGCCAGGTCTCCTTGGTGGCCATCATGTTGATGACCATGGCGTAACCGACGGAAGCGACCATGCCGCCGCCGACAGCCATGCCGCCGGACAGCCAATCGGGCATAGCGTTAAGCGCGTTGGTAACGGCCTCGGCCGGGATGATGCACAGAAGTACTGCCGGGATGGCGATACGAACACCCTGCATGAGGATGCCGGCGTACTGCCAACGCTCGATGCCGGCGAAGTCGCCCTTCTCGGCGCAGGCGTCCATGCCGTGAACCATAGCGGTAGCCAGGGTACGGCAGATCATGGTCAGGAACAGACCAGCGACCGACAGCGGGACGGCGACGGCGATGGCGGCGGTAACGGCCTTGGCCGAATCGGTGGCGCCACCGTTGAGGGCGAGCACCATGATGATCGAAGAAGCGACCGAGGCCAGAGCGGCGTCAGGCGCGACGGCGGCGCCGACGTTAGCCCAGCCAAGGGCCATCATCTGGAGCGAACCGCCCAGGAGGATGCCCTCCTGAAGGTGACCGGTTACGAGACCGATAAGCGTGCATGCCACGAGCGGCTGATGGAACTGGAACTCATCCAGAATGCCTTCCATACCGGCAAGCAACGCGACAATCGCAACAAGCAGAATAGTGATTGCAGACATGTATCGGACCCTCCTTTACTATGCTTGAGCGGCCAGTTCGGCCTTAGCTTTCTTCAACATGGCGTCGAGATCCTCGGAGGAATCCGAAGGAACCTTGCGGACCTCGAACTTGACGCCCTTGGCCTTGAGAGCCTCGAGGGTCTTGACGTCGTCATCGCCCATGGCGACGGCGTTGGTGACGACGACCTTGCCCTTGGAGTGGGCCATGGAACCGATGTTGGCTTCCTTGATGTCGACGCCGGCCTCGATGGCCCTGAGCAGATCCTGCGGGTTCTCGAACAGCAGCATCGCCTTGGTGTCGCCAAAGCGCGTGTCCTTGACGACCTCGGCCATCTTCTTGATAGGCACGACGTTGGCGTGGACTCCCGGAGGGGCAGCCTGCTCGATCATGGTCTTGCGGAGCTCGTCGTGAGCAACGCCGTCGGAGACCACGATGATGCGGTTGGGGTTGATCTGCTTGGTCCACGTGGTGGCCACCTGACCATGCAGCAGGCGCGTGTCGATACGGACGTGGGCGATCTTGATG
Source organism: uncultured bacterium (assembly GCA_905215505.1). GTDB lineage: Bacteria > Actinomycetota > Coriobacteriia > Coriobacteriales > Coriobacteriaceae > Collinsella. Next base: position 70,076 of record CAJMPU010000003.1, on the reverse strand, counting down.
TGCCCGTCGCCGATCACCGTTCCCGGAGGAATGGCACCCGCAGGAGCAGCGGCGGCCGCAGCCGGCTTCTTCTCCTCGGGCTCCAGAGACTCGGGCTTGACGCGCACGCCAGCCTTAGCCTCAGTCACGAGATGTTTTGCGATCGCATGTGCAGTGTTCTTTGCGTCAAAGCGCTGCGAATATGCCTCGATGAGCATAGGCAGGTTGACACCGGTGACGATAGCCCAGGAATCGTGGCCCTCGATGAGCCCGCTGATCTGGTTGAACGGCGTGCCGCCCCACAGATCAACGAGGAAGAGCACCTGCTCCTGGTCCTCGAAGGAAGCGATTGCTTCCTCGACCTTGGCACGGAAGTCGTCGGGGCCCATGCTCGGCTCGAGCGAGACCACGGCAACAGACGGCTGATCGCCAAAGACCATCGAGCCCGTCTGCTTGATTCCAGCCGCCAAGTCACCATGGCTAGCAAGAACAATACTTACCATCACATAACCTCCTTTTTGTCTACGTATTTCCTACACGACAATAAAGGAGTATACCAGTTCGCCTTGTGGATTTATAGCTAAATTCGCAAACGGTTGCATTATTTGTTTAAACGTCTAAGTTTGTTACAAATTGATTACGTTGCTGATTTACAGCTCATTGTCTACTAAAACGTGATTTCCCAATTACTTTCACAGATATATACAGACACTCTGTTCATTAACGCCGCTTTTAGGTTAATCCCAATGCGCCTGCGTGCCGCTATTTTGTTTAAACAGACATAACTTGACTAATTGTATAACTTATGCTCTAGCGCAAGTAGTCGTTGGGGACGTTCTTAAACGACTAGTCAAACAAGAACGTCCCCAACGACTAGGGGCTAGACGATGTGGAGAGGGTTAGCGGCGTCGACGGCGTCGGGGGCGTCAGAAGGGCCGTCGGGGGTAGCGTCTGCCGGGTCCTCGTCGGGGGTCTCGATCTGCTTGATCATGACATCCTGGCCCTGCAGCAGATAAGTCTCGCCGCTACCGCAATGGGGACAGGTCTTGCCGTGCTCGACCGTCGCGTAGTCGCGGCCGCACGCCTCGCAATGTGTCACGGCCTCAACGGGCTCCACGATAAGCTCCGAGCCCTCGGTGATAGGCTTTTTATCCGCTGCCCAGCGCCAAGCGTCGAGCAGCAAGTCGGGAACGACGCCCGAGACCTCGCCCAACAGCAACGTCACGCTCGAAACGCGACTTACGCCGTTGGCGCGAGCCACATTCTCGACATCGCGAATGATGTGATACACGATTCCGAGCTCGTGCACTTTTAATTCCTTCCGCCGTTCCCGTTATGACTACTTACTTGCGACCAAATTTGATCTTGATGGCACGCTTGAGTGCGTACTTGCCCAGGCTGGGGAGCTTTTGCTCGTATTTGACCATCGTTGAGCACTCGGGGCGGTCGCGATCCAGATGGATGGCATCGAACGCGCACTTGGTGGTGCACAAGCCGCAGCCGATGCACTTGTTGGGGTCGACGATCGAGGCGCCGCAGCCAAGGCAGCGGGCGGTCTCGGCGCGCACCTGCTCCTCGGTAAAGGTCTCGACGTACTCGCTAAACGGCGCGGCCTTCTCGCGCTCGCGGTCCACATGGGCAACCTCGCGGCTCGCGTTGTCGTAGCTCTCGATCACGACGTCGTCGCGGTCGAGCGCGGTGTAGCGGCGCTGGTTGCGGCCGATCGTGAGCGTGGAGCCCGGCTTCACAAAGCGGTGGATGGACACGGCGGCCTCGTGACCGGCGGCGATGGCATCGATGGCAAAACTCGGACCGGTGTAGACGTCGCCGCCCACAAAGATGTCTGGCTCGGCGGTCTGGTAGGTCTGAGGATCGGCAAGGGCACCCTGACCGCGGCCAAGCTCCACCTTGGAGCCAGCCAGCAGGTCGCCCCACACAATGGACTGGCCAATCGACATGACGACACGGTCGGCATCGACACGGCGCAGGTCGTTCTCGTCGTACTCGGGCCCAAAACGGCCCTCGTCGTCAAAGACACGCGTGCAGCGCTTGAAGGTGATGCCGCGCACATGACCGGCCTCGTCCAGGTGAACCTCCTTGGGGCCCCAACCGCAGCTGATGTGCGCGCCGTCCTCGGTGGCCTCGCGACGCTCCTCCTCGCTGGCGGGCATCTGGGCCTCACTCTCCAGGCAGAACATCTCAACGTGCTCGGAACCCAAACGGCAGGCGTTGCGCGCGACATCGATAGCAACGTTGCCGCCGCCCACCACAATGGTGCGGCCGGGCAGCGCGTCGATCTTGCCGCTGTTAACCTCGCGAAGGAAGTCGACGGCCACGGTCACGTCCTCGGCATCCTCGCCCGGAATGCCGGCAAGGCGGCCGCCCTGGCAGCCAATGGCAACGTAGAAGGCCTTAAAGCCCTGCGCGCGCAGCTCGTCGAGCGTCACGTCGCGACCGACTTCCACGCCATAGCGGAACTCGGCACCCATCAGGCGAATAACCTCGACCTCGGCCTCGATAACGTCTTTCTGCAGCTTAAAGCTGGGAATGCCATAGGTGAGCATGCCGCCCGGGCGCTCGTTTTTCTCGAACACGACGGGCTTGTAGCCCTTCTCGGCCAGGTAGAAAGCGCAGGACAGACCGGCCGGGCCGGCACCGATGATGGCGATCTTCTGATCGAAGCCGCCAGCACGCGTCGGGGTCACCACAGGTGGGACATAGCGGGTCGCGGCGTCCAGATCGCGCTGGGCGATAAACTTCTTGACCTCGTCGATGGCCACGGCCTCGTCCACGCGACCACGGGTGCAGGCGTCCTCGCAGCGGCGGTTGCACACACGGCCGCAGATAGCGGGCAGCGGGTTCTCGCGCTTAATGAGTGCTAGGGCCTCGTCATAGCGACCCTGAGCCGCGAGCTTCAAATAGCCCTGAACGGCAACGTGCGCGGGGCAGGCCGTCTTGCAGGGAGCGGTGCCGGACTCATGCGTCTCGATGCGGTTGTCGTTGCGGTAGTTGGGCGACCACTTGGTGTGGTCCCACTTGGTGGCATCGGGCAGCTCCTGGCGCGGATACTCGGGCACCTGTCCGCCGGACTTTTTGCTGCAGAGCTTCTGGCCCAGCTTGGCGGCGCCGGCCGGGCACACCTCAACGCAGCGACCGCAGGCCACGCACTTGTCCTTCTCGACCTTGGCGACATAGGCCGAGCGCGACAGGTTGGGCGTGTTGAACAGCTGCGAGGTGCGCAGGGCGTAGCACACGTTGACGTTGCAGTTGCAGATGGCGAAGATTTTGTTCTCACCGTCAATGTTGGTGATCTGGTGCACAAAGCCGTTGTCCTCGGCCTGGCGCAAGATGTCGTAAACCTCGTCGCGGGTCACGTAATGGCCACGATCGGTCTCGACCACGTAGTCGGCCATATCGCCCACGGCGATGCACCAATCGGCCGGGTCGTCGGCGCAGCCCTCACCCATCACGCGACGGCTCGCGCGGCAGCTGCAGGTGCTAGCGGCATACTTACCCTCGTATTTGTCGAGCCAATGCTCGATATGCTCAATAGGCACCGAGGTGCTTGCGGCGTCGATGGCCTTCTCGACCGGAATGACGTGCATGCCGATACCGGCGCCTCCGGGCGGCACCATCGGCGTGGCGCGGGACAGCGGCCCCTTGGACGCCTGCTCAAAGAACTTGGCATAGACCGGATGCTCCTCGAGCTGGCTCACGCGCATGTTGAGGAACTCGGCGGAACCCGGCACCAGCATGGGCAGTACCCACTGCTTGGCGCGCTCGGGGTTTTCCCAGTTGTACTCGAGCAGACCCGTGTAGCTCATGTCGTCGAGCATCTTCTCGATATCGGCCTCGGGCATGCCGGTGAGCTTGACCATCTCGGGCAGCGTATAGGGACGGCGCATCTTCATCTTGCAGAGTACCTCGGCCTGCTCGTCGGTTGCAGCCTCGGCAAACGACCAGTACTCGTAGCCCAGCAGCTCGTCGCGATGCAGCAGACGGTTGGTGCAGTGCTCGCACAGCTTGACGATGGCCTCGCGCGGATGCTCCGGCAGCGGCGGCACGAACTCCGAACCGATGTCAGGCTCGGTGTAGCTAATTCCCGGTCCGTTGAGAATCATGGTTGTCCCTTCTCTTGCCGCAGCCCGGCGAGGCCGCGGCGCCCCTCTTTTTTGCAGGCCGGACATGCCCCCATGCCGTTCACCCGCCATTAGTTGACATTGTGTCAAAAATAGTATTGACGAACCGTCAACAATATTCAAGACTGTTAGGCGAACGGTCAGGCAAAAGAGGATGGAAGGCGGCAAAACATGAGCGGCAAAACAGCAGATACCTCTGTGGTCGATGCCGTCCCCGCATCCGATAGTGCGGCAAAGCGCCTGACGGGCGACGAACGCCGTCGCGAGATCCTCGATGCCGTGCGCACCGTAAGCTCCGAGCTGGGCGTGTCCCACCTATCGGTATCGGCCGTGACCAAGCGAGCCGGCTGCACGCGTTCATTGTTCTACCACTACTTTGCCGATATGGACGCCGCCGTCACCGCTGTTATGGACGAGGCGATCGACGGCTTTATCTCCGAGCTCGAGCAGTGGAACGCCGGCCGCACCGTCGGCGATATCGAGGGCGCGCTCGACACCGTCGCCCCGCTCTTTAAGCGTCTGGTCGCCAGCGGCCACGAACTGCCGAGTACGCTCACCTCAAGCAGTGGCGCGCTCTACGGCGGCTTTTTGCACAACGTGGTTCAGCGCGTGGCTCAGTACATCTGCGACACCACCGTGGTGGATTTTGTCGCCCATCATGAGCTGCGCATCGACCATGTCTACGAGACGTTCTACACCCTCATCATGGGGTTGTTGATGTATATCCGCACGCACCCCGATGTGCCCGACGAGACGGTCAAGGAAATCATCGCCTCGACACTCCACATCGAGGGCTATACCGCCAAGTATCCGGAGCGCAAGCCCCAGAACTGACGACATTTGGTCAAACTGCCCGCGATCGGAAGAGGGGCCGCGGGCTTGTGAAAGGAGAGCAGCATGCTGTTCGATGTTTGGGGTAGCGATACCCTTATCCACTGGGCCGGCTGGGCCATGGTCTTTATCGGCCTGATCGTGCTCAACGAGGTCGGCCGCCGCACCAAGCTCGGCGCGGCCATCATCTTTGGCGTGGCTCCGCTGGCCATGACCATCTACTGCGTCGCCATCGCCGTCGGCGTTTCGCAGGGTGCCGAGTGGGCGCTCACCAACCCCACCCATGTGTACCAGAACAGCTGGTTCCACTACGCCAAGGTCTACGCGGCGCTGGCCGGTTGCTGGGGCTTCATCGCCATTAAGTATCAGTGGGGCAAGATCGGCAAGGCGCACTGGTTCCGCGCGTGGCCGTTTGTGATCGTCGCCATCAACATCATGATCGCCGTCGTGTCCGACTTCGAGAGCGCCTATCACTTCTTTGTCCTGGGCGAGTCCACCTGGGTCACCTCCGAAGGTGCTACGCAGTTGGCCGGCTGGAACAACGTGTTCAACGGCATCGCCGGTATCATCAACATCTTCTGCATGACCGGTTGGTGGAGCGTCTACGCCTCCGAGGACAAGACCGACATGCTGTGGCCCGACATGACCTGGGTCTACATCATCGCCTACGACATCTGGAACTTCTGCTACACCTACAACTGCCTGCCCACCCACTCCTGGTTCTGCGGCTTTGCGCTGCTGCTGGCGCCCACCGTCGCCGCCTTTATCTGGAACAAGGGCGGCTGGATCCAGAACCGCGCCTTTACGCTGGCCATTTGGTGCATGTTTGCCCAGGTGTTCCCGTACTTCCAGGAGGAGTCCATCTTTGTGACCCACTCCACGCTCGACCCCGGCGCCGCTACCGCGGTCTCGATCGCCGCACTGGTCGCCAACGTCGCCGCGATCATCTACATCGCCTACCGCGCCAAGAAGCTCGGCCGCAATCCCTACAAGCAGGATGTCTTTGAGGGCACCAGCGATTGGGAGAAGGCCACCGCTCGCCGTGCCAAGGTTGATTACGCGCACGCCGAGTAACATGTTGGCCGCTGTTGGCACTTGGGCATAGGCCCGCTCACCAGGCCTTTCAATCCAATGTCTCGCAGAGCCCCCGAAAAGCGTTTCGCTCGCTTTCCGGGGGCTTTTTGTCGTTGCGCCTCTATTCATCTATTCAAAAACACGCGCATATATAAAATCGGATTTCAAATCATGCGGCGGCTCTATGGAGCCCCGTTTTTGGGTACATTGTTGTCCCGATATTGAGCTTGGGGGATATATGAAAGATGAGACGATGGGCCAAGAGGATGCGGTCCAAGATGCAGAAGCGTGTGCCGAGGCCCTGGAGAGTCTAGACCAGATCGCGCTGGCCGAGATTACGTTTGACGATTCGAGCGTTAATGTGCAGGATGAGCCGGAAATCGAGGCGCAGCTCGATGATCAGGATGCAGACGACGTTGAGCCTGCCAAAGATGAGGCAGGTCACGAAGACACCGAAAGCGAGGCCGGCAATCAGTTCGAATCCGACACGGGCGAGGAAACCGTCTTGCTCGACAGCTTGCCGGCCGAGGATTCGCTGACCCGCGAGCTTCCTGGCCTGGGTTCCGCACCAGCCGTGGACGAGACCATCGCCATGGGCGATATTCCCCTTCCGTCCGTCCCCTCGGCACGCGAGGCCGAGGTTCGCCATCGCAAGATGTCGCCCAAGCGCCGCAATCTGATGGTCGCCGGTGTCGTGGCCGTCGCGCTCGTCGCCGGTGGTGCAGGCTATGCTGCCTGGAACGGATATCAGCGAGAGCAGGCTGCCGCTGTCGCCGCCAATGCCCACACGATGATGTCGGTGCAGATTGGCGTGCATGCCGCGGGCCTCGACTGTTCCACCAGCTCTAAGATTCCCGTACAGGTGAGCGGTCAGGACGCTGATGGCTCATCCGTGAGCGAAACGCTCTATGTTGACGAGCACGGCCGCGGCATCAAACTGCTGCCCGGCGATTACACGCTCTCCATCGCTGCCTCTCCCATCGCGGCCGACGGCACCATCTATACCGTCCCGACCACCAAGGCGCAGGTCACGATCAAGAGCGACGGACAGGACCTAAGCAGCCAGGCCGCCTTTAAGCTCAAGGTGCCTTCGGCCGACACGGTGACTGACGACCAGATCGATGCCGCCGCCAAATATGCCGAGGAGGGAGGCGCGAGCTCCGCCGCCACCGCCAAGGTGCTCCAGCAGGCGGCAACCGCGCGGCGCGACGCCGCCGTCAATGCCGTGAGCGCGCAAAAGGCACAGGCGGCCCGTGATGCCGACGCCCGCCACAAGGCAACCGACCTCTACCAGCTCGATATCCCCGTCGAGTGGTACGGCAAGGTCGAGACTTGGCAAAATGGCAGCACGCTATGCATCTATCTTGCCGGCGACAGCGATACACCGATTGTGACGCTCGTCGCAGTGCGCGAGGGCGAGAGCTTTACGCCCGATGAGGGCGATACGGTTTTGGGTGCGGCCAACCTAGGCAACGGTTATACCGTCTACGCCAGCGGTCCCGTCTATCCGTACGTGGTGCCCCAGACCATCAACGGACGGACGCAGAATCCCGTGTCGACCTACCCTATGGACTCGGCCATTGAGCTTGTCGAGCTCACGACCGGCAACCGCTACACCTATAGCCAGATCAAGAACGTACTGGTCGGCAAAGACGGCAAGGCCGACGCTGCGACCAAACTCGAGACCGACTACCTCGCCCAGATTCTCCTGCCGAGCATCAAGGCCCAGGACTAGCGGACCATGACACCTGAGTCCTGGCCTCGCAAATCCATAGACGATTAGGAAAGGAGCCACTTCCATGCGGGCACAGCATGTACCACGCCGTGTTTGCATGGAATATCGGCCTGCTCATCCATGGTAACGATTACCGACTCGCCAAGATCAAACTGGGCCATCGCGGCATCGAGCGCGGCAATTTCGCGCTCGCGCGTTTTCTCGCTTGTCATATCCACACTTACCTGAATCAGGCCGTAAGCCTGCATGAGCAGTGCATCCCCAGCCACAAAGTCCACCTCATGGCTTTTATTCTTATCTTTAATCAGCAGGCGGCAAACCGAACCGGGCCGCACGGCGGGGGTCCTTCTTCTGAGCGCATTGAACACCGCGGTCTCGAGCCTCTGACCATGATCCAATGCCGATGCGGGGGAGAACGCTCCGAACATCGCAGGATCGACGGCGTAGACCTTAGACGCAGACCGCGTATTATTTGCAAGCGAACGCGTGAACTCCGGCACCGAAAACAGCAGGTAGGCGTCCTCGTAATACTCAAGTAAGTCGCTGAGCGTATTTCGACTGACGGATATCTGTCTGCTCTTGAACTCGTTGTACACTTTGTTCACTGACAGCTCTCGTCCCGAAGATGCCATGCACCGCGCCAGAAACAGCGAGGCCAAACGGGGGTTCTTGACGTCGTAACGTTCAACGACGTCCATGGCGACCGTTCGCGACGCATATTCCTGTAGCAGCTGAATCGCGTCTGCGGGCGTCTGCTCAAGTGTCGCGATGAATCCCCCTCGCTCGAGATATCCGACCAGATGGTGTCGGAGCAACGCTGCATCGCTCGAGGAGAAGGGTGCGTTCGACTCAGGAACGCTCCCCGTCTTATATCGGACGTATTCCGAAAAACTCAACGGAAAAAGCTCTCGCACAAGAGAACGGCCCCTGAACTCGCTCTTAAGTTCTGAGGACAGCATCTTAGAAGAAGATCCCGTCACGTAAACGGTCGCCTTCTCCGTATCGACCACGCGTCGCAGAAACGCACCCCATTCGGGTATTTCCTGGATCTCGTCAAAGAAAAGGTAGGCGCCCTCGCCTCGAGCAGCAGGATATAGTGCATAGAATGTATCGAGCACGTCCGCTAGTAGCGATGGCTCATACGGACGCAAGCGCTCATCCTCAAAATTGAAATATAGCATCCGGTCAAGCTCGACGCCTTGGCCCTGAAGCCGCCGTATCTCCTGATACAGGCGATACGTCTTTCCACAACGACGGGCGCCCACAATCACATATACGATGTTGTCGCGCTTTGGCTCCTGCGGGTTGCCCAGATCAAGGTCGCGCTCAAAGACCTGCGGAATCCCCTGTTGCTCAAAGTCCTTTATTTTTTGAGCCACCAAGTCGTTGAATGCCATAATTCTCCAATCTTGCTCTCCTGCTAATCAAGATTATAACGATTCTTGATTAGCAGGAGAGCAAGATTATGCGTATCTTGATTAATGGATAAGCAAGTTTTCTATTAGTGGCCCCTCCCGGAGGATATCGAGCGGCCGAGGGGGGCAGGCATGAACGCCTCTAGCCGAAAACAAAGTAGCTAAAAAAGCCCCGTCCCAAATGAGCTACTTAACGCCAGGGGTCGGCTTCGAAGAGGGGCTCGCGCTCGGGGCGACGATCGCTATAAGGATCGTAGCCGTCGTCATCCTCGTTCTCGGCACGGATGTAGGGGTCGCGCGGCTTGGGCACAGGCTTGGGTGCAGGCTTGGGCGCGGCCGGCGCGGCGTTGGCGACCGGCGCATTCGTCTTGTTCTTGTCTATCATCTGCATATCTCCTTGCCATGCAATCGTGTTCAACATTATCGATTGTCGCACGAAAAAGGGCGGCGGACCCAATTGGATCCGCCGCCCTTGGCGTTTAGAGACGGCTGGCAGATTTTAAGGCATGTCCCATAAATCTACTCGGCGTCGGGGACCTCGTAGGTAGCAGACGGCGTGTTGTCGCACACGACGGTAAAGCCGCCGTCCTTGTCGGCATCGACCGTCACCTGATCGCCCTCGCGCACCGTACCGTCGATGATGGCGGCGGCGATGGCGTCCACGACCTCGCGCTGGACCAGGCGCTTGAGCGGACGGGCACCGAACACGGGGTCCAGGCCACCCACGGCGAGCATCTGCTTGGCCGCCGGGGTGATGGCAAGCGTCATGCGCTCCTTGGCCAGACGCGCGCGGACGTCGGCAAGCTGGATGTCGACGATCTTCTCGATCTGCGCCATGCCGAGCGGATGGAACACCACGATATCGTCGATACGGTTGAGGAACTCGGGGCGGAAGGTCTGAGCCATGGCGGCGTCGACCTGATGGCGCATCTCCTCCTCGTCCTTACCGGACAGATCGGCGATGGCCTTGGAGCCCACGTTAGACGTCATGATGATGATCGTGTTCTTGAAGGACACCTGGCGACCCTGGCCATCGGTCAGACGGCCGTCATCAAGCACCTGCAGCAGCACGTTAAAGACATCCGGATGAGCCTTCTCCATCTCGTCGAGCAAAATCACGGAGTACGGACGACGGCGCACGGCCTCGGTAAGCTGGCCGCCCTCGTCGTAACCCACGTATCCCGGAGGCGCACCGATCAGACGTTGGACGCTGAACTTCTCCATGTACTCGGACATGTCGATACGCACGAGCGCACGCTCGTCATCGAACAGGCACTCGGCAAGCGCCTTGGCGAGCTCGGTCTTGCCCACGCCGGTGGGGCCCAGGAAGAAGAAGCTGCCGATGGGCTTGTCCGGATCGGAGAGGCCCGCACGGCTGCGACGCACGGCCGCGGCGACAGCGGAGACCGCCTCGTCCTGGCCGATGACGCGCTTATGCAGCTCGCCCTCCAAGCCCTTCAGCTTGTCGAGCTCGCCCTGCATCATCTTGGAGACGGGCACGCCGGTCCAAGCGCTCACGACCTCAGCGATCTCATCGGAGGTCACCTGCTCGTTGAGGCCCTCGCCGTCCTGCTGCTTTTGCGCCTCGAGCGCAGCCTCGGAATCCTGAATCTGCTGCTGCAGGCCCGGAATCACGGAGTAGCGCAGCTCGGACGCACGGCCCAGGTCGCCGTTGCGCGTCGCACGCTCCTCTTCGCTCTTGGCCTCGTCAAGCTGTCCCTTGAGCTCCTGCACGTGGTCGATGGCGTTCTTCTGGTTGAGCCAGCCGGCCTTTTGCACGTTGAGCTTTTCTTGGACCTCGGCAATCTCTTGGCGCAGGGCCTCCAGACGCTCCTTGGAGGCGTCGTCGGTCTCCTTCATGAGCGCCTGCTCCTCGATCTGCAGCTGGGTGAGCTGACGCGTGGTGGCATCGATCTCGACCGGCATGCTGTCGAGCTCCATGCGCAGGCGGCTTGCCGCCTCATCGACCAGGTCGATGGCCTTGTCGGGCAGGAAGCGGTCGGCGATGTAGCGATCGGAGAGGTCGGCAGCTGCCACGAGCGCGCTATCGGTGATATGCACGCCGTGGAAGATCTCGTACTTCTCCTTGAGGCCACGCAGGATCGAGATGGTGTCCTCGACGGTAGGCTCGCTCACCATAACGGTCTGGAAACGACGGGCGAGCGCCGCGTCCTTCTCGATGTACTTGCGGTATTCGTCAAGCGTGGTCGCGCCGATCGCGTGCAGGTCGCCACGAGCGAGCGCCGGCTTGAGGATATTGCCGGCGTCCATGGAGCCCTCGGTGGCACCCGCGCCCACGATGGTGTGGAGCTCATCGATGAACAGGATGACCTTGCCCTCGGACTTTTGCACTTCCTTGAGCACAGCCTTCAAGCGGTCCTCGAACTCGCCGCGGTACTTGGCGCCGGCGACCAGCGCGCTCATGTCGAGCTCGATGAGGTCGCGATCGCGCAGGGTGCTCGGCACGTCGCCGGCCACGATACGCTGGGCGATGCCCTCGACGATGGCCGTCTTGCCGACGCCCGGCTCGCCGATGAGCACGGGGTTGTTCTTGGTGCGGCGGGACAGGACCTGAATAGTACGACGGATCTCGTCGGTACGGCCGATGACCGGGTCGAGCTTGCCGGCGCGGGCCAGGTCGCAGATGTTGCGGCCATACTGCTCCAGCGCCTCAAACTGGGTCTTGTCCTCGGCAGACGTCACGCGGTCATCGCCACGCAGCTCCTCATAGACCTGCTCGATGCGCTCCTTGGTAACGCCGGCGTCGCGCAGTACACGACCAGCCTCGCCCTTGTCCTCGGCAAGCGCCATCAGCAAATGCTCGGTCACCACAAAGCTGTCGCCCATCTTGGTGGCCTTCTTCTCGGCCTTCTCGATGACGCGGACGAGCTCATTGGACAGGCCCATCTGCTGGCCCTCGCCCGAAACCTTGGGCGCGCGGTCGATGGCATCTTGTGTGGAGCGTGCAAGCTGGGCCGGGTCGGCGCCGATGCGCTCGATGATCACGGAGATATTGCGCTCGCCGGCACCAAGCAGGGCGGACAGCAGGTGAATCGGCTCCACCGCGCCGGCCTGCGCGTCGGCAGCCGTGCTCATGGCGGTCTGCAGCGCCTCGCGCGACGTCATTGCTAGCTTATCGATTCTCATGGAATCACCTCTCTTGGGGCGGCCGCCCTACGGGGCGGCTTCACGTTGTTCGAGAAGTATTGTTGCCAGCTTTGCGCGATCTTATACACAAATCTAAGTCTCTATATATAAAATTTTCTGAGTGATTGATGGATAGGGTACTGAGATGTCAGCCCGTCGCTGCCCAGGCGCACTACCATCTCGATCTATAACATCTAGCAGCCATTTTTGATCCTAGATGTTACAGATCGAGATGAAATGACCAGCGGCAACCGTTTGTCTCAATCTGTAACATCTACTCGGCAAATTAGGGTCTAACTGTTACAGATCGAGACAAGCCACGAAGGCTCATCTGAAAATCTAAATCTGTAACAGCAGGCTTACTTCCAACAGCCCAGATGTTACAGATCGAGACAAACGGAACCACCACAAAGGTGCCTGTCCCCTTTGTGGTGGTCCCAGTCTATTTTTAGCGTCCCACAAGATCCAACGAGAACACAGCGACGAAATCGAGAGCCACCGATAGCCCGTTCGCGCAGATATAGATGGAGATTCAAGACAAGGGTGCCGGCTTAAACGGCTTGGTTATCGTACGCCACAATACTCTCGTCATCGTCCCCGTCGTTTTTATAGTGCTTATAGTGAAAATAGCGGGTTTAGTGAGAATAGTATTGCGCAAAACTCGTGAACTCAATTTTTGACCCCTCGCCCAGAATGAGGGGAGGCAAATATTCCTATTAGAGATCGAATCGAAGCCCAATAGGGCCTTTTAGCCCCCCATTTCGAACGATCGCTTTCTTTTGAATATTGTCGTAAGCTTGTATCATTTATCTTAATGATTGCATATTGTAAGCGAGGTGCCCCACCGTGAAACGCTCCACCTATATCGGCCTGCTCGTCTTAGCGTTTGCGATTACCGCAGTCGGCGTAGGAATAATCTATCTCGCATTTCTCCCCGCCTCTGCAACGCAGGCAGCGATTGAGACCGTAAGCTATCCCATCGAGGTCCTCACCGATATCGTCAAACCCGATTCGATCACCGTCGATTTTGACGGTACGCCTGCAGCGCTTGGGGTCAGCAACTATCCCCGTATCGAACTTGGGGCCAGGCGCTACACCAAAGATGAGCAACTTATCGGCAAGGCAACCAGTTTACTCAAAGGCAAGACGTTTAAGCGGTGGTACGGCGCCGTAATATATCGAGCCAAGAATAGCCAAATGAATGGCGGGTATCATTCGACCCTTGAACTCGATGCGGCAAACGGGAGCAGACTGTGCAACGTCTCATACGACCCCGGCTACGTGGACAACGAAGGGCCGGGAGTCTATATCTCGGATGGCAACGTGATCTACGTCATGGAAGGCGACCAGACGGCAGTCGTCGATTTTATGGATCGGTGTACCGAGGATGCCTACGAACAAACCTGCGAGCCCGATCCGCAGACAGCGCGCGACAGCGGCTCAGCACGCACTTGGCTATTTGACGATGAGATAACCTGGACCCCATCGAAATAAGAACCCGCCGGACAGGCACCTTTGTGGTGGTCCAAAAAGAAGCCGCCCCGATAACAGAGGCGGCATCAAGCAAGTCTATTTTTGGCGTCCCTCAAGACCCAACGAGAACGCAGAAATGTAGCCCGGGGCTTACCCTTTCCCGAACGCGACCCTCGCGAAGCGCGTGAGCGGGCGGGAAAGGGTAAGCCCCGGGCGGACAATTAAGTGCGTTATTCGGCAGCGGCCTTGAACTTGTTGTAGTTGATCAGGCAGCCGGCCTTAACGATGGCACGCTCCTCCGCCGTCATATCGGCAATGTAGAGCTCAATCTGCTCGACCGCACCGTCGACGCGCACCACGTAGGCGGCGATGTTCTTGAGGTCGCCATCGAGCGCGGCACGGATACCCGGCACAAAGACGTAGTCGCCCACCTCAAAGTTGGGCTCCGTCTCCATCTGGAAGGGCACCATGCCCCAGTTCATCACGTTGGAGCGATAGCGCTTGGTGGCGTACTCGTGAACGATGTTGGCTAGGCCGCCGATCACGCGCTGGCAGCTCGCGGCCTGCTCGCGAGCGGAACCGTCACCGGGCTTCTTGGCATAGAGCATGGAGCCGTATTCTGTCGCCTTGGCATCGGCCGCGACACCCGCGCCGGCCAGCGCCTCAAACACACCGGCAAGCTCGGCATCGAACGCCGCCAGGTCGCCCGCGGACTCGCCGGCAACGCGACGCTTCTCCACAGCGTCGACCTCCTTGGAGCGACCCACGTAGGCCGGGTCGCGGCGGCTCAGCGTAAACTCAGCCAGGCCCAGCGGGTTGGAGCGGAAGGAGCTCGTCTCGCCCGAGGGAATGAGCTCGTCGGTCGTGGTGACCGGGTCCATGATCTTGGAGCAAACCTTGAGCAGGATGTCGTCGCCGAGCGGCTCCATCGCGGGCCACGGCTTGATGTTGGGGCCTTCGACCAGCTCGTCGGCAGGCTCCGCCTTGCCAAAGCCCCAGTACACGCGCTTCTTGTACGGCGCGTCGTCAAAGGTGTACTCGCAGGCCTCGTCCCAAGTGTCCTCGGGCAGGTCGGTCGCCGGCGTCAGGACGCCGCCGTTGGCAGCCGTTGCCGCAATGGAGCGGGCGTCCATCAGGGCCACGGCGCTCAGCTGGCCATTACCCGGCTTGGAACCCTCGCGGTTGGGGAAGTTGCGCGTGGTATGACGGATCGAAAGGCCGTTGTTGGCGGGCGTGTCGCCGGCGCCGAAGCACGGGCCGCAGAATGCCGTGCGCACGATTGCGCCGGCCTCCATGAGGTCGTAGATGTAGCCGCGGCGTGTAAGTTCGAGCGCCACGGGCTGGCTCGTGGGATAGACCGACAGCGAGAACTCGCCGCAGCCGGTATTGGCGCCCTTGAGCACGCGGGCAGCCTGGACCACGGAGTCATAGTTGCCGCCCGAGCAGCCGGCGATAACGCCCTGCTGCACGTGCAGCTTGCCGTCGACGATCTTGTCGAGCAGGCTAAAGTGCGTCTTGCCCTCGCCGATCTTGGCGGCCTCGAGCTCCACCTCGTGCAGGATGTCCTCGAGGTTCTCGTTGAGCTCGTCGATCTCAAAGCCGTTGGAAGGATGGAACGGCAGTGCGATCATGGGCTTGATGCTCGACAGGTCGACCTCGACGCAACCGTCGTAGTAGGCGACATCGGCGGGCTTGAGCTCGCGATAGTCGTCGCCGCGGCCGTGCATGGTCAAAAACGCGTGCGTGTCCTCGTCGGTGGCCCAGATGCTCGACAGGCAGGTGGTCTCGGTGGTCATGACGTCAACGCCGTTGCGGTAGTCGGTCGTCATGCTCGCGATGCCCGGGCCCACAAACTCCATGACATTGTTCTTGACGTAGCCCTTGGCAAAGACGGCGCGAATGATGGCGAGCGCCACGTCGTGCGGGCCGACGCCGGGGCGCGGGGCGCCCGTGAGGTAGATGGCCACGACGCCGGGATAGGCGACATCGTAGGTGTCGCGCAGCAGCTGCTTTGCCAACTCGCCGCCACCCTCGCCCACGGCTATGGTACCCAGGGCACCATAGCGGGTGTGCGAGTCGGAACCCAGGATCATCTTGCCGCAACCGGCGAAGTTCTCGCGCATAAAGGAGTGGATGACGGCGATGTGCGGCGGAACGAAGATGCCGCCGTACTTCTTGGCTGCGGAAAGGCCAAAGACGTGGTCGTCCTCATTGATGGTGCCGCCCACGGCGCACAGCGAGTTATGGCAGTTGGTGAGCACGTAAGGCAGCGGGAACTGCTCCATGCCCGAAGCGCGCGCCGTCTGGATGATGCCGATAAAGGTGATGTCGTGGCTCGCCATGGCATCGAAGCGAATCTTGAGTGCCTCGGGGTCGCCCGACGTATTGTGTGCCTGGAGGATCGAATACGCGATGGTGCCGCGCTTGGCATCCTCGGGTGTCTGCGTAATACCGCGCTCGGCAGCCTCGGCCGCAGGCACAACCTCGCTGCCGCCGCGCAGGTAGATGCCGTCCTCGTACAGCTTGACCATACTGTCTCCCACTCTGCCCAAAAGATTTGGGCGCATAGCATACATTCGTTCAATATCGTGCCATAGAACGGTTGCGAGTGGGTTACGAATCTCTGCGTTCACTTTATCTCAGTAAAGCAGAGGACGAGTTAGGTCCTGGGGAGGCAGACTTAGACGCTCAAATGACGAGAGTGGATAATCTCCCACTTTGAGCCTGCAAACAGGCAAAAAACGGGAGATTATCCACTCTCATTCTGCAGGTACTCATTTAAGTCTGTCCCCAATGAGTGCCTACAGGTCGCCGCCCGTGCCCAGCAGTTTGCGCATGACTTGCTCGGGGTTGACCGAGCCGTCGCGCGGGGCCAGGGCGGTGATCTTCTTCTGCATCTTATACTCGTGCAGCTCGTCCTCGAGCTGGCGCACGCGGGCGCGGAGCTTCTCGTTCTCGCGCTCGCGCTCCTCGGCACGCTCCTTCATATCGAGGATGCGCACCACGCCGGCAAGGTTGATGCCCTCGTCAGTCAGCTGGTTGATGAGCTCCAGGCGCTCGATATCGGCACGCGAATACAGACGCGTGTTGCCGCCCGAGCGCTGGGGGTTCACCAAGCCCTTGGACTCGTAGACGCGCAGAGTCTGCGGGTGCATGCCGGTCAGCTCGGCCGCCACGCTGATCATGTACAGCGGTTTGTTCCTATTGTCCTCGGCCATGCTACCTGACCCCTTTCCGTCTCGTTATCGTCCATCATAAGCCCGCGGGCGTGGGCGTGCGCCGCGACCGCCCTAGTACGTCGCCTTGTAACGATTGACCTTCTCGCGATAGTCGCGCGTGTCGGCCTCGCGCAGCTTGGTCATGGCATCGCGTTCATCGTCGGACAGGTTCGTGGGAACCTGCACCTTGATCTCGACGAGCAGCGCGCCCGTGCGGCCACGGTGCTTAACATCGGGCGCGCCCATCTCCTTAAAGCGGAACTTCTTGCCCGTCTGGGTGCCCGCCGGCACCTTCAGACGAACCGTCGCGCCGCCGGGTGTGGGCACATCCACCGTGCAGCCGAGCGCCGCCTCGTAAACCGAGATCGGTACCTCCATGGTCACATCGGCACCCTTGCGCTTAAACAGCGGGTGCTCCTCCACATGCGTGGTCACGACCAGGTCGCCGCGCTCGCCACCCGCAACGCCATACTCGCCGCGACGCTTGTAGCGTAGCTTGCCGCCATCGACCGCGCCCGCGGGCACCGAGACCGTGATGGTCTGCTGCTCGCCTGTCGAGGGAATGCGATAGGTGACCTTGTGCGTCACGCCGCGAAACGCGTCCTCGGCCGTTACGTCGACAGTCAGCGACAGGTCGCCGCCCTTGCGCGCGCGGCTGCGGCCCGCGCCGGCACCGGCAGCGCCCGCGGCCCCGGCAAAGCCCGAGCCCCAATCGCTGCCCCAGGCGCCGTTGCCGCTAAAGATGCTGTCGAAGATGTCGCCCCAGCCGCTGGCGCCCGCGCCGGCACCGTAGCCGCCGCCATACGCGCCGCCCGCGCCCGGCATGCCGCCAAACATGAGCATCTGGTCGTACTCTTTGCGCTTCTTCTCGTCCGAAAGCGTTTCGTAGGCCTCGCTAATCTCCTTAAACTTGGCCTCGTCGCCGCCGGCATCGGGGTGATATTTTTGCGCGAGCTTGCGAAACGCGCTCTTGATCTCTTTGTCGGAGGCGCTCTTGGATACGCCCAGGATGTCATAGAAGGTTTTGCCTGCAGCCATCGTAGCTCCTCTCCTGTTACGTCCGCCGTCCATGCAGACGACGGCTCATGCTTTCATATGGCACTAGGTCAGAAAGGGCCCCGGGTGTTGCCCCGGGGCCCTTCTCAATTACTCCTCGGTGCTCTCGGCCGTATCGGCCGCAGCATCCTCGGGCGCCGCTTCGGGCTCCGGTGCGGGGCGCTTCTCGCCACCGTAGGTCACCGTCACCATCGCGGAACGCAGAATACGATCCGCCATGCGGTAGCCCTTCTGGTACACGTCGTTGACGGTCTCGTCATACTGCGATGCGTCCTCGACGCGACCCACAGCCTGGTGCTCGAGCGGATCGAACGCCTCGCCCTTGGGGTCGATGGGCTCAACGCCCTCGTGCGCAAACACATCGAGCAGCTTGGCATGAACCGCATCGACGCCGTCGACGAACTGCTTAAAGTCGTCGGAAAGCTCTTGGCTGCGGGCATGGTCGATCGCGCGCTCGATATCGTCGATCACCGGCAACAGCGCGGTGACAAGCTTCTCGGTCGCGCGCTCGCGCTCGGCGATGCGCTCGTTGGCGGTGCGGCGACGGAAGTTCTCCCAGTCGGCCTGTAGACGGGCAGTGCGCTCGGTGGCGTCCTTCGCCTTGTCCTCGGCGGCCTTCTGGGCCTCTGCCGCAGCATCGAGCTCGCTGCGCACGTCGGTAAGCTCCTTTTGGGCCTGCTCGAACTTGAGCTTAAAGTCGTTGTCGGCGGCTTCCTCACCGGCGCGGATAGCGGCTTCCACCATCTCGTCCTCGGTCATCGTCGCCTCCTTGTTGGAATCCTCTACCTGGTTCTCGGCAGCCTCGGCGGCCTCGGCCTCGTTGGCCTCGGCAACGCCTGCGGCCTCTACGGGAATCTTCACGTCCTTCTCCTCAGAGTCAACGGGGGCGGCGCCAGCGGCAGCCGCCTCCGTGCGAGCTTTACGGGCGGACATGATTACTTGTCCTCGTCGTCCACAACCTCGTAGTCGGCGTCGACCACGTCATCGTCGGCAGGCTGGGCGCCGGCGGCACCGTCGGTCTGCTGCTGAGCGTCGGCGTAGACAACCTGGGCCAGCTCGTAGGCCACGGACTGCAGGGACTCGCCGGCGGCCTTGATGGCCTCGACGTCAGAGCCCTCGAGCGCC
The DNA here is from genome assembly GCA_905215505.1 of uncultured bacterium. Lineage (GTDB taxonomy): Bacteria > Actinomycetota > Coriobacteriia > Coriobacteriales > Coriobacteriaceae > Collinsella. Next base: position 50,884 of record CAJMPU010000003.1, on the reverse strand, counting down.
TTCTTGGCGTCGGCGATAGCGGTCTCGGCCTTGGACTTCACTTCGGCGGAAACCTTGTCGCCCAGCTCGTTGAGGGTCTGCTCGGTGGAGTAGCACAGGCTATCGGTCTGGTTGCGGACCTCGACCTCCTCCTTCTGCTTCTTGTCCTCCTCGGCATGGGCCTCGGCGTCCTTGACCATGCGATCGACTTCGTCATCGGAAAGCGCGGTGGAGCCGGAGATGGTGATCTGCTGCTCCTTGCCGGTGCCCTTGTCCTTAGCAGAGACCTTGACGATGCCGTTGGCGTCGATGTCGAAGGTGACCTCGATCTGCGGCACGCCGCGGCGGGCAGCCGGGATGCCGGTCAGCTGGAACTTACCGAGCGACTTGTTGTCGCGAGCAAGCTCGCGCTCGCCCTGGAGCACGTTGATCTCGACGCTGGTCTGGTTGTCGGCAGCGGTGGAGTAGACCTCGGTCTTGGAGGTCGGGATCGTGGTGTTGCGGTCGATCATCTTGGTCATGATGCCGCCCATGGTCTCGACGCCCAGCGACAGCGGGGTAACGTCGAGCAGCAGGATGCCCTCGACGTCGCCGGTGAGCACGCCGCCCTGGACGGCAGCGCCGTCGGCAACGACCTCGTCGGGGTTCACGGACATGTTGGGCTGCTTGCCGGTCATGGTCTTGACGAGCTCCTGGACGGCGGGCATACGGGTGGAGCCGCCGACGAGGATGACCTCGGTCAAATCGGAGAGCTTAAGCTTGGCGTCACGCAGGGCGTTGGTGACAGGCTGCTTGCAGCGCTCGAGCAGGTCGCGGGTGATCTTCTCGAACTCGGCGCGGGTCAGCGTGTAGTTGAGGTGCAGCGGGCCGGACTGGTTCATGGTAATGAACGGCAGGTTGATGGTGGTCTGCTGGGCGGCGGAGAGCTCCTTCTTGGCGTTCTCGGCGGCCTCCTTCAGACGCTGCAGGGCCATGGGGTCCTGACGCAGGTCGACACCGTTCTCCTGCTGGAACTTATCGGCCATCCAATCGATGACGCGCTGATCCCAGTCGTCGCCGCCCAGGTGGTTGTCGCCCGAGGTGGACAGAACCTCAAACACGCCGTCGGCGAGGTCGAGGATGGAGACGTCGAAGGTGCCGCCGCCCAGGTCGAAGACCAGGATGCGCTGGTCGGTGCCCTGCTTGTCCAGGCCATAGGCAAGAGCAGCAGCAGTCGGCTCGTTGACGATACGCTTGACGTTGAGGCCGGCGATCTTACCGGCGTCCTTGGTGGCCTGACGCTGGGCGTCGTTGAAGTAGGCCGGGACGGTGATGACGGCGTCGGTGACGGTCTCGCCCAGATACTTCTCGGCGTCGGCCTTCATCTTTGCGAGCGTCATGGCGCTCACCTGCTCGGCGGTGTAATCCTTGCCCTCGATGTCGACGACGGCGCGGCCGCCCTGGCCCTCCTTGACCTCATACGGCACGGTCTTGATCTCGGAGGTGCACTCGGAGTACTTGCGGCCCATGAAGCGCTTGATGGAGAACACGGTGTTCTTGGGGTTGGTGACAGCCTGGTTCTTAGCGGCCTTACCCACAACGCGGTCGCCGTCGGCACGGAAGCCCACGACGGACGGGGTGGTGCGGTCGCCCTCGGCGTTCACGATAATGGTCGGAGAACCGCCCTCGAGAACGGCCATGGCGGAGTTAGTAGTACCAAGGTCGATACCAAGAATCTTACTCATTAGAAATTCCCTCTCTCTTTTGCGTTCGCGTCGCCTCGACGGTCTGTCGCGCGGCGCTTCGGCTTGTCTTTCAGGATGTAGTGTATCCCCTTATGGGCTGGAATATACAAAATCTAAGTCAATTCATATAAGATTTCTTATTGCTGAGAGTTTAGGTTCTTAAATGCGCAGGTAGATGCGCTGATTGAGTTCTCGGCAAATCTATTGAGATCTATGTAGAGATGGCTGAGGTTTGGGTCCGAAGGTGCCTGGGGCTGCCTTGCGGAAAGGGTATCTCGGTCTGAGCGCGAATTCTGGGACACAGTTTCCGCCGGGCGGTCCAACCGGAAGCTGCGACCCGTTTTTCGGCCAAATAACGGGATGCCCTTTCCGCAGGCGCGCTTAATAGCGCAATATTTCAAGTCACCTTTAGCTAACATTTACGCAGCTCAGCGGCCCCACCTGCGTGTTTTTTAGTAAACCTTGGCATACTCGGCGAACGGTATGAAGATGCCGGCCAGAGGGTATTGCAAACGGTCGCTCCCGTGGTATGTTTTTGCCCGAATCAAACCGACGCGCATCGCCTGTAGCGTCGGTCAACAGAGAGGAAACTACCATGGCTCATCCCGTAATTGATGCCGACGAGTGCATCGCTTGTGGCGTTTGCGTCGACTCCTGCCCCGCTGGCGTTCTGGAGCTCCAGGACGTCGCCACCGTCGCTGACGAGGACTCCTGCGTCGCCTGTGGCGCTTGCCAGGACGCTTGCCCCGCTGGCGCGATCACCGAGATCGTCGAGGAGTAACAACTCCCGCACTTGCACACTCAAAAGTACACCGTGCACAAAAAGGAGGCCTCCGCATCGCCGCGGAGGCCTCCTTTTGCATTCGTCGTTACTAGGACAGGTCGTCCTCGTAGGGCATCAGGTCTGCCAAGTAGCCTTTCTCTTTGAGCATCGCCTCGATCTCGTCGAGGGTCTGCTCGTCCTCCGCCGCGATGCGATGGAAGTGGTAGCCGCTCGTCACCGTTAGTAGTGGAAAGCTCTTGCCGCTGGCGATGCCCTCTAGGTAGCGCTCAACATCGCGACGATTGCGAATGTCCAGGTCGGCCGTGATCTTACCGTACACGCGGTGATTGACGATCACGTTGAGCACGGCGCCGCCGGCGTCGACGATACTCGTGAGCTCATCGCCTGCCTGCTCCACGCTGTGGCGAACCTTGACCAAGCGCGTGGGCACGGCGGGGCTGCTGGGGGCCTCCTGCAGCACGTAGCCGCGGTTGGTTGCCACGACATCGTGCCCATCGGCGCGCAACAGGGCAATATCCTGAACCACGACCTGGCGGCTCACGCCAACCTCGCGGGCAAGTGCGCTGCCCGAAACGGGCTCCCTGGCTCCCTCGAGCACGCCCATGATGGCACGACGGCGCTCGCGGGCGTTCATTATTTACCGTCCAGCAGACGCAGGTGCTTAAGCGAGAGGTCGAGGATCGGGGCGGAGTGTGTCAGCGCGCCCGAGCTAATAAAGTCGACGCCCAGATCGGCCAGGGCGCGAATATTGCTGGCGTCCACATTGCCCGAACACTCAGTCTTGGCGCGACCGGCGATAAGCTCAATCGCGGCAGCCATGTCGTCGTGGGTCATGTTGTCGAACATGATGATGTCGGCGCCGGCTTCCACGGCCTCGCGCACCATGTCCAGGTTCTCGCACTCGATCTCGACCGTCGTGGTAAACGACGCGTGGGCGCGCGCCATCTCAATCGCGCGCGCCACGCCACCGGCGGCGTCGATGTGGTTGTCCTTGAGCATGACGGCCGTCGACAGGTTGTAGCGATGGTTGCTGCCGCCGCCGATCTCAACCGCCGCCTTCTCGAAAACGCGCATGCCCGGCGTGGTCTTGCGTGTGTCGACAAGCACGGTCTTGGTACCCTCGAGCGCCGCTGCCATTCTGTGCGTATAGGTAGCGATACCGCTCATGCGCTGCAGGTAGTTGAGCGCCACGCGCTCGCCCGAAAGCAGCACGCGCGCATCGCCGCGCACCTGGCCCACGTGGTCGCCGGCGTGCACCTCGTCACCGTCGGCAACATCAAACAGCACCGAGCTCTGCGAATCCAGCAGCTCAAAGGTGCGGGCGAACACATCCAAGCCCGCGATGATGCCATCGGCCTTGGCGATGAGCTCCACCGTGGCGGGGCGCGCCGTGGGGCACACGCTCGCCGTGCTCACGTCCTCAAACGTAATGTCCTCGCGTAGAGCCTGCAGAATCAGATCATCGACGACGAGCTTCATGGTAATGGGATTCATGGTCTACTCCTCCACGGCCTGCGTGCCGGCGGCACGGGCCAAATCATCGATTGCCAGGGAGTCGGCGCTCAGGGCGCGATGACGCCCGTCGAGCGCGGGCTCGCCCGCCTGCTCCACGGCGAGCGACTCGCCGGTGCGCATGTACCACGCGGCGCGACGACCCCAGACCAGCGCCTCGAGCAGGCTGTTGGAAGCCAGGCGATTCTTGCCGTGCACGCCGTTGCAGGCCGTCTCACCGGCTGCGTAGAGCTCGGGCATCGAGGTGCGGCCGTCCTTGTCGACCCACACGCCGCCCATAAAGTAGTGCTGCGTAGGCGTAACGGGGATGGGCTCGTCCAAGATGTCGCGGCCGTCCTCCAAGCAGCGTGCGCGAATGTTGGCAAAGTGCCCGGTCACTACATCGCGCTCGACGGGGGCAAAGCTCAGCCACTCGTGCTCGGTACCGTCCCGCTTCATCTGCTCGCGAATAGCGGCAGCGACCACATCGCGCGGCTGAAGCTCGTCGGTAAAGCGCTCACCGGCGGCGTTGAGCAAAATCGCGCCCTCGCCGCGGCAGCTCTCGCTGATCAGGAAGGTGCGGCCTGGCTGCGGCGAGAACAGTCCCGTGGGGTGGATCTGCACGTAGTCCAGGTGCTCCATCTTAATGCCATGCTCCTGAGCGATGTAGCAGGCATCGCCCGTGAGCTGCGGATAGTTGGTCGAGTGGTCGTATATGCCGCCGATGCCGCCCGTTGCCCACAGCGTGTGGCGGGCATGGATCTTAAACGGCTCGCCGGCATGCGCGCCCTCGGCGGCATTTATCAGCTCGTCGGCGGGGCGGACCGAATTGTCCTCGTCCACGGGAACGGCGACGACACCGGCACACACCGTGGCGCCGTCACGCTCGCCCGTCAGGATGTCGGTCATGGCCACGTGCTCCAAAATCTGCACGTTATCCAGTTTGCGAACGGCCTGAAGCAGCTTGGTCGTGATCTCCTTGCCCGTAATGTCGGCATGGAAGGCAATGCGGGGGCGGCTGTGCGCACCCTCGCGGGTAAAGTCGAGGCTGCCGTCGGCCTTGCGCTCAAAGTCCACGCCCATCGCCAGCAGGTCGTTGATGACCGAGCGGCTCGAGCGGATCATGATGTCGACGCTCTCGCGGCGGTTCTCGTAGTGGCCGGCGTGCATGGTGTCCTCAAAGAAGGCATCGTAGTCCGAGCCCTCGGGCAGCACGCAAATGCCGCCCTGCGCGAGCATCGAATCGCACTCGTCGACAGCGCCCTTGGAGAGCATGATCACGCGCGTGCTCGTCGGCAGATTGAGGGCCGCGTACAGGCCCGCCACGCCGCAACCGGCAATGACAACGTCGCACTCCATGTCGGGGTATTGTTTGGTTTCCACAGGAATCCTCTCCCTTGTAATGTGGCATAAGGGACTGTCCCTCATGTCACATTGGCTTAGCGCGCCGCGTACTCGAGCATGCGGTCGAGCGTAAGTTTGGCCTGGTCGGCGGCCTCGTCCGACACGCCGATCTGCACCTCGCCCTCGCCCGTCTCCAGGCAGCGCACGAGTTTTTCGAGCGTGATGAGATCCATGTTGACGCAGGTGGGCTGCACCGCGGGGAAGTAGAACTTTTTGCCGGTGCCCTCGCAGCGGCGCTCGAGCTCGTAGAGCACGCCGCGGACCGTCACGATAATGAACTCGCTCGCGTCGGACTCCTCGGCGTACTTGATGATGCCGGCGGTGGAGCCGATGTAGTCGGCCTCGGCCAGAACGTCGGCCTTGCACTCGGGATGCGCCAGCACGAGCGCGTCGGGGTGGGCCTCCGTCGCGTCGACGATCTGCTCGACGGTGATGATGTGGTGGCGCGGGCAGTAGCCCTTGTTGAGGATGACGTGCTTTTGCGGCACCTGCTCGGCTACGAAGCGACCCAGGTTTTGGTCGGGAATGAACAGGACATGCTGCTGCGGCAGCTCGGACACAATCTTGACGGCGTTGGAGCTGGTGACACACACATCACTCCAGCTCTTGATCTCGACCGTGGAGTTGACGTAGCAGACCACGGCAAGGTCGTCACCGTACTCGGCGCGCGCCGCGTCGACCGTCTCACGCTTGACCATGTGCGCCATGGGGCAGTCCGCGCCCGGCTCGGGCAGCAGCACGGTCTTGGTGGGGTTGAGCAGCTTGGCGCTCTCGCCCATAAACTCCACGCCGCACAGCACGATGGTCTGCTGCGGCAGGCTCTTGGCAAGCTTTGCCAGGTAAAAGCTGTCGCCGACGTAATCAGCCACGGCCTGTACCTCGGGCGCCACGTAATAGTGCGCTAGGATCACCGCGTCACGTTGGGTTTTTAGTTGTTGAATGGCCTCGACAAGCTCTGCGGGCACCAGTGCCGCGCGCTCCGTTGCCGTCGTTGCCGATGCTAGGCCGGCCGCGATATCGCGTGCAAGCTCCGACGCATCCATGTTCGCGCTCTGTGCCATCAAGGCCCCTCTCTTTTGGCGAATCTTGGGGCTTTAGTATGACACCTAGGTTTACAGCTGACAAGACAGCTGTAAACCTAGGTGTAAAGTTAAAATAAAGATTCAATCATGCGGCAGGTCCATTTTCGAACTGGCAAGCTGAGGATAGCCGAGCTCTCGATAGCGCAGGAGGCATCTTTCGCCACCGCAATACCGCTCGGCGCGAGTTGCGCACCATGAGGCACGAACGGGCGCTCCCCCGCGAGCGGCACGCGCCCAATGTGGCAAAATCGAACTACTAAGGGGGCCCGAATGCTCAAGATTATTGCCTGCGACGATGACGTCGCTTTTCTAGATAGACTGCACCGGATGATCGACCGTTGGTCGAGCGATACGGGCACGGCGGTCGATGTTGCGCTCGTTACGCGCGGCGAGGACCTGCTGGCGCGCCATGCCGCGTCGCGCGCCGACATCATCCTGCTCGACATGATCATGCCGCTCGTCAACGGCATGGACACCGCACGCGAATTGCGCCAGGCCGACACCGCCGTGCGCCTGGTGTTCCTTACCTCGTCGCCCGAGTTTGCACTGGAGTCCTACGAGGTCCGCGCCTTCGACTATCTGCTCAAGCCCGTGACTTACGAACGCCTGGCGCAGTTACTCGACGAACTTTCGAGCATGCGCCCGGCGGCAACCGACGAGCTCGTGATCAAAACGTCCTTTGGCTACCACGCCCTGCGCCTGTCCGACATCGAATATGCCGAGGCGCGCAACAAGCACGTGGTCTTCCACCTGCGCGACGGACGCGATATCGAGGCACTCGAGTCGTTCCGCAGCGTCGAGGACCGTTTGGCGCAAAATGCCACCTTCTTTAAATGCCACCGTAGCTACCAGGTCAACTTGCGCAACATCGACCACTTCGATCGCACGGACATCGTCATGCGCTCCGGCGTGTGCATTCCGCTGTCGCGCAGCAGCAAGCAGGGGTTCCAAGACGCCTACTTTGCGGTGCGCTTCGAGGGCGGGAGGCGCTGATGATCTCCTCGGTCGAAATGGTCCTTTGGGCAATCCACCACGCCACAACGCTACTCTTTGGCGTCTTTGCTTCGGCGGCGCTGTGCGGTATCGAAATCAATCGACGCCATGCACTCGAGTTGGTGGGGGTCGGAGCCGCAACCGGCGCTGCCTTTTCGATCGCCAACGTCGTTGGCGGAGAGCTTTTTGCCCGTCAGGTCTATCCGCTCGTCGTGCACCTGCCGCTTACCGTCTACCTGTGTGCGCGCTACCGTCTGAGCCCGCTGCTCGCGGCATTGGGCGTCACCAGTGCCTATCTGAGCTGTCAGTTCAGCAACTGGATGGGCATCGCCGCCTTTGCCGCAACCGATTCGCAGATCGCGTACTATCTGGCACGCATCGCTACCACGCTCGGCGTCTTTGCCGTCCTGCTGCATTGGGCCGGCGACATTGGACCCCGCCTGGCGATTAAAAGCCCCACCGAGCTGGGCATCCTATTAATCCTGCCGCTCGTCTATTACGTCTTTGACTATGCCACCAACGTCTACACCACGCTGTTCCACTCGGGCTCGGTGGTGACGGTTGAGTTTTTGGCATTTGCGCTCTGTGCCTTCTATCTTATGTTTCTTGCCGTTTACCTGCGCGAATACGAAGAAAAGGAAACCGCCGAGCGAGAGCGCTGGATGCTCGAAACCCGCGACAGCGCCGCCATCAAAGAGCTCGAGGCTTGGCGTCAATCTGGGCGCGAGCTGTCGGTTCTTCGCCACGATATGCGCCACTTCCTACGCGGCCTGGCCGCTTTAATTGAGGAGGGCCACACCGACGAGGCGCTCAAACGCATCGACGAACTCTGCGAAGCCGGCGACCGCACCGCCGTACGCCGCTTCTGCGCCAACGAGACCGTAAACATTGCGCTTTCGTCATTCAACTCGGATATCAATAGAAACGGCATTACCGCCAACCTGCGCGCCGCCGTACCCGAAACCGTCCACGTAGGTGACGCCGACCTGTTTAGCGTGCTCTCAAATGCCTTGGAAAACGCTATCACCGCCGCAAGCGCCGCACCCCAAGGAAAGCGATTCGTCGACTTTGACCTGCGATTTGAGGACGGCCAGCTGCTGCTGTTAGTTTCTAACACGTTTGACCGCGCGCCGCGCATGGTCGACGGCATGCCCGTGACCCGGCATGCGGGCCACGGCTTTGGCACCAAGAGCATCAAACTTGCCGTGGAGCGCATGAACGGCAACTGTCAGTTCCGCATTAACGGCGATCGGTTTGAGCTGCGCGCTGTGATGTAAGGGCGCGGGTGCGACGGATTTGCGTTCCGCGGGTACGGCTCGCCCGCTCGGGGTCGTTTGTCGACGCGGGCTCGCTACAGCGGCGCGGCCGCCGGGGTCAGCTGCTTGATGTAGGCCCACATGCGCTGCTTAGCGGCCTTGTCGGTCAGCGCCGCCTCAAAGCCGTCGAGTGCGAGCACGCGGCGGCCCTGCACATGGGCGACCAGGCCGGGCTTGAGCATGGCGGTGTCGAAGTCATCGATCGCCACGAGCATATCGGCGTAGGCCTCGCGCATGGCGTCAGCCGCGTTGTTGTCGAGCAGTAGCACCGCCTCGGGGTCCAAGGCCTCAAGCGCCTCGCGGAACAGTTCGCACGGCAGAGTCTCGCCCACCGTGACCGCTCCGTCACCTGTGCCGGCGACGCTTGCCAGCACGCAAAAATCCTCGGGCGCGTAGCCGATGGCCCCAAGCGCCTTGCGCAACGCCGCGCCATCCGCGCCGGCGGCAAGCTCGCCACCCGAACGCTCGGCCTCGTCCAAATCGCCTTTGACCAGCACGATCGGCGAGCACGCGTTGCCCACGATGCGCACGCCACGGACCGCAAGCGATGTGAGCTCCTGCTCGGCCGCCTGGGCGATGGCTTCTTTTTTCTGGCTTTGTGACGTGGACATGCGCTCTCCAATCGTTTGCGTGCCCACCATTATATAAAAGAGCCGCCCGCGAGTGGTTGCTTTGCGGGCGGCTGGGTATAAGCACGGTCGTACTGAGTTTTACGCGGCCGAGCCGCGTCGCATTATGGAGGTCACCATGGCTGACATTAATCAGATTACCCCCGAGAACTTCGATTCCATCGTTAACGACAGCCTGCCCGTGCTGGTCGATTTTTGGGCACCGTGGTGCGGGCCCTGTCGATCCCTCTCGCCCATCGTTGACGAGGTTGCCGATGAGCTGGCGGGCAAGCTTGCCGTTGCCAAATGCAACGTCGACGACAACCAGGACCTGGCCATGAAGTATGGCGTCATGAGCATCCCCACGCTGATTGTGTTTAAGAACGGCGAGGAGATTGACCGCTCGGTCGGCGCGCTGCCCAAGGCGAGGCTGCAGGCGCTGCTGGAGAAGCATCTGTAATACGCTTGTTACTTACCCGCCGTCCATGAGCGGTTTTGCACCGCTCGCCGGACTGCCGGGCGCGGCGCGTGCGACCACGGATAGTATGGTAGCTACAAACAGCCCCCAGTGAACGGGTGCGAGTCGCACAGACTCGCACCCGTTTTCTTATGCAGCTGCGCACAGAGTGGGCGTAGTAAAATCTGAACCACTGAATTGCCCCATACAAAAGGAGATTTCCCATGCATGATGTTGGAATGAACATGAGCCAGCTTGCCATGAGCGTCAAGCAGGTCGACGACACCATCGAGCTCGCTCACGAGTGGAGCCATCAGCTACTGCATGCGACCGAGAATTTTGACATGGAGCGCATCGGCGCCAAGCTCGAGGCAGCCATGGCCGCGCTGCACGAGGCCCACGACGCACTCGAGGGCTACGAAGAGGCCATCGAGGCCGACCACAACTCCGTCGGCTCCGTGAAGCTGGTGTAACGTGGCCGAACACGAGCACGGCTGCGGGTACGAGCACGAGCATCCGCACGGGGCGGACGGTGACGCGGGCTGCCACTATAGTGGTTCCGGCTCCGAGCTGGTCCGCTTTTCGGTTACCGCACCGGACGACCTGCTGCGCCGTTTTGACGAACAGATCGCGCGCCGCGGCGACGTGGCCAACCGCTCCGAGGCCGTGCGCGACCTGATTCGCGCCTCGATCGCCAAGGAGCAGATGCGCACGCCCGATGAGCATGTTATCGGATCGCTCACCATGATCTACGACCACCATACCGGCGACCTGACGCGCCGTCTGGACGAAGTGCAGCACGACTACACCGACGAGATCGTATCGACCATGCACGTGCATCTGGATCACCACAACTGTCTGGAAATCCTGGCGCTCAAGGGTCGCGGCGAGCGCGTCTACGAACTAGCCGACCGTCTGCTGGGCCTGCGCGGCGTTAAGCACGGCGAGCTCACCTGCGCCGCCACCAAGCAGAGCCTGGGGCTGTAGCGGGATTTCCCGCAGCGCACCTGCCAAAAAGGGACAGGTTTGTTTTGGCAGGTTTAGAAGTTTTACCGACCAAAATAAACCTGTCCCTTTTTGGTCGGTTTTGACGAGGGGAAGCCACATGCGGCATGTGCATATTCATGTGACGGGCATTGTGCAGGGCGTTGGCATGCGGCCATTTGTGTATCGCGAGGCTATGGCGCATGGCATTTGCGGCTGGGTGCTCAACGCGGGCGATGGCGTGCACATCGAGGCGCATGCTTCGGTCGAGGCACTCGACGGATTTGTCGCCGCGCTGTCGGAGCACGCGCCGGCCGCGGCCCGCGTTGAGCATGTCGCTGTTGCAGACCTGGAGCCCCACGCTTGGGATGCCGACGATGAGCAGGCCTTTCGTATCGTAGCGTCGCAGGATCAGACCGTGCACACGACGCTCGTCTCCCCCGATATCGCCACCTGTGACGACTGCCTGCGCGAGCTGTTCGACCCCGCCGACCGACGCTATCACTACCCCTTTATCAACTGCACCAACTGCGGGCCGCGCTTTACCATCATCCGGTCGCTGCCTTATGACCGAGCGGCCACGTCGATGGATTGCTTTCCCATGTGCCCCAAGTGCGCCGCAGAGTATGGCGACCCGCTTGACCGGCGCTTTCACGCGCAGCCCGATGCCTGCTTTGACTGCGGGCCACATATTACCTGGCGCGAGGCGGCGGGCGACATGGAGCTCGAGGGCTCGGGGGCGACGCCGGCCGTCGGCAGCACGCACGAAACCAGCGATGCCATTATTGACCGCTGTGTCGAGCTGCTGGCCAGCGGCGGTATTGTCGCCATCAAGGGCCTGGGCGGATTCCATCTAGCCTGCAACGCCGCCAATGAGCAGGCGGTGGTCGAGCTGCGCCGTCGCAAGCGCCGCAGCAACAAGCCGCTTGCCGTTATGGTGCGCAGCCTTGCCGATACTGAACGCCTGTGCCATGTCGATGATGCCGAGCGCGGCTTGCTAACCGGCAGCATCCGCCCCATCGTGCTGTTGCGCCGGTGTGCTGCTGGCGAGGAAGATTCCCCCGACGCCCTTACACTCGCGCCATCCGTCGCGCACGATCTACCCGAGCTCGGCGTCATGCTCCCTTATACACCGCTTCAGCATCTGCTGCTTGCAGCCGCCGCGTCGCATGACATGCACGCGCTGGTCATGACCAGCGGAAACCTGAGCGAGGAACCGATTGAAACTGATGACGGCCTTGCTTGGGAACACCTCGTTGCCGCCGGCATTGCCGACGCGCTGCTCGGCAACGACCGCGCGATTTTCTCACGCTACGATGATTCCGTGGTACGTGTGGTCGACGGCGCCGTTACGCCCGTGCGCCGCGCTCGCGGATATGCGCCTCGGCCGTTGCCGTTGCCGGCGCTCGACGGCACTGCACCCTGCGTGCTCGCCTGCGGGCCGCAGCAAAAAGCTACGATCGCGCTCACGCGCGAAGGGACGAACGGCGAGGCAACCTGTTTTGTGTCGCAGCATATCGGCGATGTCGAAAACGGTGCGACCTTCGATGCCTGGAGCGCCGCCCGTGCACGTCTAGAAAACCTCTTTGATCTGACGCCCGCCGCCTTGACATGCGACATGCATCCCAGCTATCTGTCGAGCCAGTGGGCGCGCGAACAGGCACGGGAGCACAATCTGCCGCTTATCGAAGTCCAACATCATCATGCGCACATCGCGAGCGTAATGGCAGAGGCGATTGTCGCAGGCCGGCTTGCAACCGACGCGCGTGTCCTTGGCATCGCCTTTGACGGCACCGGCGCCGGCACCGATGGGACCATTTGGGGCGGCGAGTTCCTTGTCGCCGGCCTTGGCGGCTTTGAGCGCGCCGCGCACCTGCGCACCTGGGCGCTCCCCGGCGGGGCGGCCTCCGTGCGCGACGCCCGCCGCAACGCCTTTGCCCTGCTCAGTGAGCTCGGCCTGCTCGAGCACCCGGGTGCCGCTCGGCTTTTGGACAGCCTCGACGAGCAAACGCGCAGCGTGACAGCCACCATGATCGAGCGCGGCATCAACAGCCCGCGCACCAGCAGCATGGGGCGTCTCTTTGATGCCGCAGCAGCGATTCTGGGCATCTGCGACAAGGCAACCTACGAGGGCGAACCCGCCATAGAACTCGAAGCCGCCGCCTGGCGCGCGCTTGACGGTAAGCCCGTTCGTCTCGACGGCAATCATACAGGCGTATTCACGTCTGCCGACGACTCCCCCATCTTGGACCCCCGACCGCTCATCGAAGCTCTTCTGAATGGAATCGAGGCAGGCGCGCCGGCCGACCGGCTCGCCCTCGGGTTTCACATCGCCATTACGCACGCTACGACCCACATCGCACGCGAGATCTGTGATCACGAAGGCCTCGATACCGTCGCGCTCTCGGGCGGTGTGTTCATGAACCGGCTTTTGCTTCAGCTCCTTACCCACGAACTCAAAGACGCCGGTCTTGCCGTCTTGATCCCCCACGCCGTGCCCGTTAACGACGGCTGCATCGCCTACGGTCAGGCCGCCATCGCTCGCGCTCGCCTCGCGTAGACAGCATTGCGATAGGCTGTTTTGCCAGCCTGCGCGCCGCCGTCTCACAGGTGTAACGCGTTTGCTCGTGACTCCCGCGAGCGCTACCATCAACTGATGGGTAATTAGGCGCCTATCCAGCGCAAAACGTATAAAAGGGGAACATTATGTGCCTTGCCGTTCCCGGTAAAGTGGTCAAACGCGACGACGACCTTAAGGCGACCGTCGACATGATGGGCATCGAGCGCCCCGTTTCGCTGCGCCTCGTGCCGACGGCACAGGTAGGCGACTATATTCTCGTGCACGCCGGCTTTGGCATTCAGATCGTCGACGAGCAGGAAGCCCAAGAGACACTCGAACTCGTCAATACCATGGCCGAGCTGGCCGAAGAGGACCAGCTCGCCACCAACCCGGCCGAGGCATACTAGTGGCGGCGGCGCAGCCGGTTCGCTCCGGTATCGACTTTTCGGCATTTCGCGACCCCAAGCTGGCTCGCGAGCTCATTGATCGTATTCACGAGCTTGTCGGCAACCGCAGCATCAACCTTATGGAAGTCTGCGGTACGCATACCGTGAGCATTGGCCGCTATGGCTTTCGCTCCATTATGCCGACGGGACTCAAACTGCTAAGCGGCCCGGGATGCCCCGTTTGCGTCACCGCCAACCGCGACATCGATCACGCAATTGCGCTTTCCAACATGGACGGCGCCATCATCACCACCTTTGGCGACATGATGCGCGTGCCCGGATCGTCCACCTCGCTTGCCGCGCAAAAGGCGGCGGGGCGCGACATCCGCATCGTCTACTCTCCGCTCGACGCACTCGACATTGCCGAGCAAAATCCCGAACGCCCGGTCATCTTTATGGGCGTCGGCTTTGAGACCACAACGCCCACCATTGCCGCCGCTATCCTGGAGGCCGACGCGCGCGGGCTCCAGAACTTCTCGGTCTACTGTGCTCACAAGACCACGCCGCCGGCTCTGCGTGCGATCTCCAACGACCCCGAGACGACCATCGACGGCTTTATCCTGCCTGGTCACGTCGCTACCATCACGGGCCTGGCACCCTTTAGGTTTTTGGTCGATGAGTTCGAGACCCCCGGCGTGGTCACGGGATTTGAGCCGGTCGATATCTTGCAGGGCATCAGCATGCTGGTCCAGATGGTTGTCGAGCACAGGCCCGCAATCGACAACGCCTACCGCCGTGGCGTCAACGCTGACGGCAACCCCGTGGCACGCCAGCTGGTCGAGCAGGTGTTTGAGCCGTGCGACACCACGTGGCGCGGGCTGGGACCGATTGCCAACTCGGGTCTTTCCATCCGACCCGAATTCGCGCGCTTTGATGCCGGCGCCCGCTTTGACGTGCCCATTGAGGCGACGGTCGAGCCGCGCGGGTGCCGCTGCGGCGACGTGCTGCGCGGTGCCATCACGCCGAGCGACTGCCCATTGTTTGGCCGCACCTGCACGCCCGAGCACCCCGTCGGCCCGTGCATGGTGAGCTCCGAAGGCAGCTGCGCGGCGTACTACCGCTACCGCGACTAACCCGGACGCGCCCGCATGCTGACACCACCCACGATTGGAGTTTTCGATATGTCCCGTACTGCCACCGATAGCACTGTCCTGCTGGGCCACGGCTCCGGCGGCCAGATGATGAAGCGCATTATCGATGAGGTCTTTCTGGATGCCTTTGGGTCGCCCGAGCTGCTTGCGGGCAACGATGCTGGTGTCGCCGCGCTGCCCGCAAGCGAGCGAATCGCCATGTCGACCGACAGCTTTGTGGTAACGCCGCAGTTCTTCCCCGGCGGCAATATCGGCCGCCTCGCCGTATGCGGAACCGTCAACGACGTCGCGACCTCGGGCGCTAACGTGCGCTACCTGTCGTGCGGCTTTATCCTCGAAGAGGGCTATCCCATGGACAAGCTGCGCCAGATTGTGCAGACCATGGCCGAAACGGCGCGCGAGGCGGGCGTGAAGATTATCACCGGCGACACCAAGGTGGTCGAGCGTGGCGGTGCCGACGGCGTCTACATCAATACCGCCGGCGTGGGCGAGGTGCCCGCGGGCGTGGCGCTCAGCGGCGCCAACTGCCGCCCCAGCGACGTCATCCTGGTCTCAGGCACGCTAGGCGACCACGGCATCGCCATCATGAGCCAGCGCGAGGGCTTGGCGTTTTCGAGCGCGATTGAAAGCGACGCCGCACCGCTCAACCACCTGATTGCCGATGTGCTTGCCGCAGCACCCGACACACGCTGCTTCCGCGACCCCACGCGCGGCGGCCTGGCATCCACGCTCAACGAGTTTGCCCAGGCCAGCGGCGTTGCCATGGAGATCGACGAGGATGCCGTGCCCGTGCGCCCCGACGTACAGGCGGCATGTGAGATGCTCGGCTACGATGTGTTGCAGGTAGCAAACGAGGGCAAGATGGTCGCCGTCGTGCCGGCCGAGCAGGCCGATGCCGCACTGGCAGCCATGCGCGCCGCGCGCTACGGCGAGAACGCCGCCATCATCGGTCGCGTGCTGCCACTTGCCGAGGGCGCCCGTCCCGCCGTGCGCGTACGCACCGGCTGGGGCTCGACCCGTATCCTCGACATGCTTGTGGGAGAACAACTGCCGAGGATTTGCTAACGACAAAGGCTCAGGGCTATTAAAGATATTCAGATTCCAAACATGCCCGGCACGCATGCCCAGTATCATGGGGTGCGTTTTACAACTCAAGCGGCAGGAGCACCCATGGCAGCAGCTTTTTCCCATGTGATCTTTGATCTGGATGGCACCATCCTCAACACGCTCGAGGACCTGGCGGCCGCCAGCAACCATACCTGCGAGATGCACGGCTGGCCCACGTTTGCCGTAGACGAGTACCGCTACAAGGTGGGAAACGGCATGCTCAAGCTGGTCGAGCGCTTTATGCCCGCCGAGTACGCGGGCGACGGCCGTATGTTTGAGCAGACGCTTGCCGAGTTTAGGGCCTATTACGGCGAGCACAAGGAGGACCACACCTCACCCTACGCCGGCACGATTGAGATGCTCGACCGTCTGCGCACAGCGGGCGTTCAGCTTGCCGTGCTCACCAACAAGGATCATATTTCGGCAGCCCCGCTTATCGAGAAATACTTTGGCCCCGATCGCTTTGCGCTGGTACAGGGCCGTGTGGGCGCATTTCCGCCCAAGCCCGAGGCACCCGTCACGTTGCATGTGATGAAAGAGCTGGGCGCCGATCCGGCAACCACGCTCTATGTGGGCGATTCGAATGTCGATGTTCTGACCGGCCACAACGCCGGCCTTAAGAGCGCGGGCGTCAGCTGGGGCTTCCGCGGCCGCGCAGAGCTGGAAGCCGCCGGCGCCGACTACGTGGTAGATACGCAGGACGAACTCGCCGAGCTAATCTTGGGCGAGTAGCGAGCGACACCGCTTAACGCAGCTGCGACAATTCTTCCACGCGGAAAGTGCATCCCGTTTTGGAGCTCCGAAATGGGATGCACTTTCCGTTTGAGGCGCGTCGGGGAAACCGTATCCCGTTTCAGAGCAATATTCCGGGTCGCGGTTTCCGCAACCCGCCCCATCCGGAAACCGCGACCCGGAATTCGGCCAAAAAACCGGGTCGCATTTTCCCGAGCATTTGATACGGCGTTGATACAAGGAGTGTCCCCAACTGCCGGCAGAAAAGGAACGTCCCCAAGTGCCGCCTCAATGACTACCATGGCAACGCCGCAGGTAGAGGACGGGCAGCGAGCGGGCACCAGAGCGAACAAATTGGCATGAAAAGAGGACGGCATAGACCTTCTGGTCATGCCGTCCTCTTTGAATGACAAGTTGTCGCTCTGGTGCCCGCGCAGCGTCGGGCAGTTACGGCGTTTGGTAAAACGCCGTAACGAACTACCGTGTAACTCCCCTAGCTCATCATGGCATTCATCATCTCGTTGGTTGCGGAATCGTCGGCAGACCACTCGCCGTCGTCATTGCAGGAATACTTGAAGGTGACCTTGGTGTCCTTGGTCTTAGCAGCCTTGGTCACATCGACCATAACCTGACCGGCCATCTTGTACAGCTCGTCATCGGAAGGCATCGAATCGAGCGCGGCCACCTTCTCCTGATACTGGGTGGCAAAATCCTCAACGATCTGGTTCATGGACTTGCAGGTAATGGTGACCTCGGCAGTTGCGGTGCCCTTGTCCTCGTCGACCGTCACGTCGCCGATCTTGTAGTCAAAGCCCTCGAGATAGCTCTTGGCGTACTCCTTGGGATCGATGCCCAGCTGCTCGAACTCGTCGCCCGAGGCCTCTTCCAGGCCGGCGAGGAAGTCGTCGCCGCCGTTCTTGACCTCGTCAAACTGCGTCGTAAGATCCTCGGTAATGAGCTCCTCAACCGAAGGACCTCCGCAGCCGGAAAGCACAACCACGCACGCGACCAGAACAGCCATCAGGGGCGCAAGCAGCAGCTTCTTCTTCATGACATTCCTCCCAACAAGCGGCACCGCGCTTCCCGACGCGGTGCACGTCGTAACAATAAGGCCATACTAGCCGATAACGAACACCCCCGGCAAAGCAAAGGCGCAGTCGGCTCGATTTAACGTCCGAACGGTTTACCGGTCCGCCCAACGCGCAATAAAACGTTCCGCCGCATTGCAATAAAAAAGGGCGGCCGGATAACCCGACCACCCCAAAACACCCTTATGTTGCCGCAGACTACTTGCGGACGACCTTGACGATGGCATCGCCAGCGGAGACAGCGGAGTCAGCCTCGACGGCGAGCTCGACGTCGGCGAACTCGGCGGTGTTGGACACAGCCACGACGACGCAGTCCTTGTAGCCGGCAGCGGCGATCTTGGCGCGGTCGATCTTGAGCATGGGCTGGCCAGCCTTAACGACATCGTCGGCCTTGACGAAGCCCTCGAAGCCGTCGCCGTTCATGTTGACGGTATCGACGCCAACGTGCACCAGAACCTCGATGCCGCTATCGGACTGCAGGCCCACGGCGTGACCCATGGTGACGGTCACCTTGCCGTCGCAGGGAGCGTAGACCAGATCGTCCTCGGGCCACACGGCGCAGCCCTTGCCCAGGACCTCGCCGCCAAAGACGGGATCGGGCACATCGGCCATCTTGATGACCTTGCCCTTGACGGGCGAGCACAGCACGTCGGCGCCGGCAGAAGCAGAGATGGAGGACGGAGCAGCGGCAGTCGCGGGCTCAGCCTTCTTCTTGAACATGTCAAACAGACCCATACGTTTTCTCCTCTTGATTAAGCGCAACGTTGTGCGCATGCCTATGGTGATTATAGTGCCAAATGGTTCAAATGCTAAGGTGGGGACTCGAATCGCGAGCCCATCCCAACGCTTTTCCCCGGTGGCACTCATATTGTCGATTAATCCAGGCCCTCGGCACCGTTGGACTTGATGATCTTCTGGTAGGCGTAGAAGCTGTCCTTGCGGCGGCGCTCGTAGGTACCGGTGCCGTCGTCGTACTTATCGACGTGGATGAAGCCATAGCGCTTGCGCATCTCGCCGGTGCCGGCGGACACCAGGTCGATGGGACCCCACCAGGTGTAGGCGATCAGGTCGACGCCGTCGGCAATGGCCTCGCCCATGGCCTTGATGTGGCTCTGCAAGTAGGCGATGCGGTACGGATCGTGGATGGAACCGTCCTCCTCGACCTCATCGTAGGCGCCCATGCCGTTCTCGACCACCATCAGCGGAATCTCGTAGCGGGCGTAAATCTCGTTGAGGGCGATGCGCAGGCCCAGCGGATCGATCTGCCAGCCCCAATCGGTGGACTCCAGATAGGGGTTCTTGCCGCCAAAGGTCATGTTGCCCTCGGTCATCTCGTGATCCCTGTGGGTGCCCACGGTGCCGGACATGTAGTAGCTAAAGGTGTAGAAATCGACCTTGCCGTCGGCGATATCCTGCAGGTCACCGTCCTCCATCACAAGCTCGACATCGTTCTCGGCCCAGAAGCGCTTGGCATAGAACGGATACTTGCCGCGCACCTGCACGTCGGAGCAGTACCAGTTCATGGTATTCATCTCCTGCTGCGTGGCGAACACGTCGGCCGGATCGCACGTGGCGGCATAGGAGAGGATGAAGCAGTCCATGTTGCCCATCTTAAACTGCGGATAGTGCTCGTGGGCATAGCGCACGACGCGGCCGCTGGCGACAAACTGGTGATGCAGGGCCTGCATACGGGCCTGCGGCGTGGTGTGGACCGCCGAAGCCGGGCCCTCAAAGCCCTGGATCATGCTGGTCCCAAAGAGGTTGCCCATGTCCTGGGTGCCGCAGTTGATCTCGTTGAAGGTGAGCCAGAACTTGACCTTGTCCTGATAGCGGTCGAAGACGGTCTGGCAGTACTTCTCAAAGAAGCCGATGAGCTCGCGGCTCGCCCAGCCGTTGTATTTCTCGACCAGGTGATAGGGCATCTCGTAGTGCGACAGGGTCACGAGCGGCTCGATATTGTGAGCGCGCAGGCAGTCGAAGACGCGGTCGTAAAAGGCGAGGCCGGCCTCGTTGGGCTCGGCGTCGTCGCCGTTGGGGAAGATGCGGCTCCAAGAGATGGACATGCGGAACATGTTGAAGCCCATCTCGGCGAACAGCGCGATGTCCTCCTCGTAGTGATGGTAGAAATCGATGCCGTCATGATTGGGGTAGAAGCGGTCGGGGTCGATGTCGATCGTGATCTGACGCGGCTCCTTGTAGCTGCCGCCCAAGAAATGGTCGTCGACCGAAGGACCGCGGCCGTCCACGTTCCAAGCGCCCTCAAACTGATTGGCGGCCGTGGCGCCACCCCAATAGAAACCCTCGGGGAACTTGATGTTTGCCATGAGCATCTCCTTTGCATTGCGGGTCGATAGGCCGAGTATCGCCCACGCACGCGACAGACAGGGGCAGGGGTGCCAAACCCGACACTTCTTTTCGCAGACGCGCGCTGCAACAGCGCTGCAGCTGAAACTTTTTGACACCGAAGGAGCGAAGACGATCCGCTCCGCGCTTACCGGCGGTATGCCGCGGGGGTGCAGCCATACTTGTCGTGAAACTTACGGTAGAAGAAGCTCATGTTTTCATAGCCCACCGCATGCGCAGCCGCCCCGGCCGTGGCGCCGCCGCACAGAAGCTCGGCCGCACGTACCAGGCGTCGCTCCTGCACAAGCTGCCTAAAGGTCTTGCCCACATGCCGCTTGAGGAGCGCCGTCGCATAATTAGGGCTCAAGCCAAACTCCGCCGCCATCCCCTCGAGGGAGCACGCGGCGAATTCGCGATCGATATAGCCGAGCATTCCCGTCACCAGGGCAGTGGGCCCCGCCGCGCCGTCCGCCGCGCCGCGCACCAGCTCGCGCTCGTAGCAATCCATGAGCTCGGCCAAAAACAGCTGAAACAGACGCAAGACGATCTCGGGACCGTTGGGGCTCGGGTCGTACAGCTCGCAGAGCATCTCCTGCATGTAGCGCCGAATCCGACGGCTCTCGCCGCAATGAAAACGGACATGGCCCCGATGGTCCGTCTCGCTGTTGAGCGCGTTGAACAAAAACCGCGAGACCGCGCTCTCGCGCGAGAGGCTCGACTCGAGACTCCGGCGCAAAAAAGAGCGTGAAACGGTCATGCTTAGCATGATGTCGTCCTCACCAAGCGCCGCCACGGCATGCAGGCAGAGGGCGTCGAGCAAAAGCACCTCGTTGCGGCCCAGCTCGAGCCTCTCCCCCGCCACCGTCTGCGGGCAGCGTCCGCGATACACATAGCTCAGCTCCACGTAATCATGCACGTGCTCGGGAACTGCATTAAAGCGCGAGTTTTTCCTTATCGTCAGGCCACGCGGCATGCCGGGCTGGGCATAGGCAAACCCTGGCTGCCCAATCTTGCGCACTGGGCATCCGTCGATTTCGACATGCTCGGTCATAATCGACCAATCAAATGCCATGCCGTCTTTATAAGCGATCTCACTGGTGCTCAGTTCGCTGAGCCTACGCTCGAGCTCGTCGATCTCCATGGCTTGCCAATCGTTGATTTGGTCATAGTTCGTCGTGATTCAGATATTAGCAGAACGCGCCGACGCGTCCATAATCTGTGCTATGCAGCAGATCGATCGAGCCAAGGAGGATCCATGACCGCGTACTATCAGCAGGTGCTCGAGGGCACATACGACAACCACGTGCTTCCGTTTTTGTGGATGAAGGGCGAGAGCCATAAGACCATTGCCGAGTATCTGGAAAAGATCGCCGGCGCCGACATCCACGAGGTCTGTCTCGAAAGCCGCCCACACCCCGATTTTTGCGGCGAGGGCTGGTGGCGCGACTTGCGCTTTGTCATTGACGAGTGCAAGCAGCTGGGCCTTAAGCTCTGGATCTTGGACGACGCGCACTTCCCCACGGGCTTTGCCAACGGCGTCGTCAAGGAAGCCGTGCCCGAGCTCCGCAAGATCGTGCTCACGCACCGCACGTTCGACATCGTGGGCCCCACGTCCGCCGCAAGCATCGCGCTCGCCAACATGCTCGACAAAACGGAGCGCTTCCACGGCGTGACATTTATGCAGGACGGCAGCCCCGTCGACGTCGCTTACCGAGTAATCGACGATGTAGACGGCAACCCCAGCCGCCTGGTCTTCGATGCACCTGCGGGCCTCACACAGGCATGCGTGATGTTCACGAGCGGCAAGACCTCCTACAACGAGGACTACATCAATATGGTCGACCGCGCCTCGGTGGCGCAGCTCATCGATGCTGTCTACGAGCCGCATTTTGAGCATCTGGGCGATGAGTTTGGTAAGACGATCCTGGGCTTTTTCTCCGATGAGCCCGGATTTGCCAACGAGAAGGGCACCACGGGCCCCGATGGCATCTCGGACACGCTCATCGGCAAGGCCACCGCGCCCCTACCCTGGTCGGCCGAGCTTGAGCGTCGCCTACGCGCGGCACTGGGCGAGCGCTACCTGGCCGAGCTCCCGCACCTGTGGGACCGCGAGCCGGCCGGCGCGCACGTACGCCACGTCTATATGGACATCGCGAGCACCCTCTATAAGGAGTGCTTCTGCGACCAGCTCGGAGACTGGTGCCGCGCGCGCGGCGTGCAGTACATCGGCCACGTTATCGAGGACAAGGACTGTCACGCGCGCCTGGGCGTGGGCGCCGGGCACTACTTCCGCGCCGTGGGCGGTCAGGACATGGCGGGCGTCGACATCGTGATCAACCAGCTGGTACCCGGCATGGACCGCGGCCTTCACAGCTACGGACGCGGCGTGTGGAACCTCGAGTTCTATAACTACGTGCTGCCCAAGCTGGGCTCCTCGGCAGCACACCTCGACCCCAAAAAGCAGGGGCGCTGCATGGCCGAGGTCTTTGGCGCATTTGGATGGCACGAAGGCCTACGCGAGATGAAGTGGATCGCCGATCATTTTTTGGTGCGCGGCGTCAATTGGTTTGTGCCGCATGCCTTTAGCATGGCCGCCTTCCCCGACTGGGACTGCCCGCCGCATTTCTATGCGCATGGCCAAAACCCCCAGATTGCACACTTTGGGCAGCTCATGAGCTACATGAACCGTACGGCGAGCCTGCTGAGCGGCGGGCGCGCAACGACCCCGGTGGCGCTTCTCTACCATGCGGACGCCGAGTGGGCAGGCGAGGCGAACTTTATGCAGCATGCCGCCTCCGAGCTTTTGCGCGCGCAGGTCGACTTTGACATCGTGCCGGCAGAGGCATTTGAGGACGCAGGGCGCTATGCCATTGAAATTGCCGCAGACGGTAGCGGCTTTAGCGTGAACGGCCAGGCATACCGCTGCCTGGTGATGCCCGGAGCCGAGTTTGTCGGCGGAGCCGTGCTCGACTTTGCCGCGCGTGCCGCAGCCGCAGGTGTTGCCGTGTACGCGCTGGATGAGCTGCCGAACAAGCGCTACGACGGTGACACTGCAGGCCGCGAGGGCTTTGCCTCCCTGGATGCAGCCGCGGTCGCCGACATCAAGCTCCTGGCGACCACCGAGCTCGCAGACACACTTGCCAATACCGGCATGCAGACCGTGGTTTGCGCCGAGCCCCAGCCCTGGCTGCGCGCACTGCGCTACGAGCGGGCGGGCGAGAGCTATCTGATGCTCGTCAACGAGCATCCCAAGCAGGGTATCTCCACTCAGATTGCGCTTGCCGACGGCACACCCGTTGCAGGCGCGCGCCTCGACCTGCTCAACGGCACCGAGCCCGCCGCCTTTGACGGCACGCTCGAGCTGGCTCCCTACGAGAGCTGCATCGTGGTCCTTGGGGCTACAGGTTCCGTTGCTGTGGCAACCGCCGAAGACGAAGCCACATGCGTCGACGGGCCCTGGGCGGTTGCCTTCTCTGCCCCTGGCACCGATGCCTTTGGCGAGTCTGTTGAGCTTGCAGACCTGCGCGACCTTTCCTCGGCCGAGTTCCCCGGCAAGGCCGGCACATTCCGCTACCGGGCCTCCTTTGTCCTGGGCGAAGCGGCCACCCGCACCGTCATCGACCTTGGCGAGGTCTTTGAGACCGCAACCGTCACCCTCGACGGCAAATCCCTCGGCACACGCATCTGTCCGCCTTACCGCTTTGAGGCCGGCGCGCTTTTGGCCGGCGAGCACGCGCTTACGATCGATATCATCAACACCCTCGACCACGCCGTCCCCGACATGTTCGGCATGACCGAGCCCTCCGATCCCAGCGGCCTCTTGGGGCCCGTACGCGTGCTCGGATAGCAGCCCGAGCGCAAACAACTCGGGCAGGGCACGCCCTATGTTGAGCCCGCGCAGCGTCGAGCGGTCCGTCGTTCATAGACCGGCGGACCAAAACTCCCAGCCAAGCCGAACGTTTTATTTATCGCTATGATTGGTTTATCGCGACGCAAACGCATAGGAGCCATATGGATATCAGGCGAAAGATCACGCAGGGCAAAAGCCTCACCCCCACCGAGCAACAACTTGGGCGAACGGCCCTCGCCATGGGCGAGGATGTGCGCGGGCTTTCCATTAAGGAATTTGCCGCGTGCGCCAACGTTTCGGTCGCGAGCGTGCACCGCTTTTGCAAAAAGCTCGGCCTCGAGGGCTTCAAAGATCTCAAGGTCGAGCTCATCCGCCAGGCGACCGAGGCGGGCAACCGGCGCGACGTGGACATCAACTTTCCCTTCGATGCCACCTCCACCCCTGCGCAGGTGATGGAACGCATGGAGGGGCTCTACCAGACCACCTTGGCCGAAACGCAGGAGCTGCTCGACCCTGCACAGCTCAACCACGCCGCCAAGCTCATCATGCGCGCCGGCACCGTGGACATCTACACGGGCTCGCATAACCTGTATCCAGCGGGAATGTTCCGCGATCGCCTGCTTTCCGCCGGCAAAAGCGCGACGTGCCACGACAGCGTCGAGGCTCAGGTGCGCACGGCGCTCGCCTCGGGTCCCGACCATGTGGCAATCATCATCTCCTACAGCGGCCTTGCCCCCAACCTCAAGGAGATCTTGCCGATCCTTAGCAGTCGACATGTCCCGGTCATCGTCATCGGCACGCCGTACTGTGCCCGCATTCACCCCGGCTTTGCCGCCTATCTCACGGTAAGCGACCACGAGAGCATGACGCACCGCATCACGCAGTTCGCCAGCCATATCGCCGTGCAATACGTACTCGATTCGCTCTATAGCAGCTACTTTGCCAAAGATTACGCCCGCTGCTCCGAGTTCCTAGAGCGCTCGTTCCCCTACACCCGCCTGCCCGGACTCAAGTAGCGACGAGCGTGGATTTTTGGACACTCAGATAACGAGCGTGGATAATCTCCCACTTTGAGCCCGCACACAGGCCAAAACCGGGAGATTATCCACGCTCATTTTGGGTCCCCTGGGAACGCATGAGGAGGGCGGAAGACAGCCGTTATTTGCGAGGCGTCAGCGACGTAAAGAGTCCGTGTTGGTTGCAGTAAAGATATATCCTGCCGCGCCCGGTAATATGGAAGCGCGGCTGCACCGATTGCTCTGGATAGAGCTTCTTAAAGCAGATGCCGTCCATAGTCGCATATGCCACAAAGCTAATGTAGTGATCCTTGGTCATGGGATGATCGAGCGTGACGTACCAATCGTCCTCGATGCGCTCGATGGAAAAGGCGTGGTCCGCGTCCGGCTCTTCGGCCTCCTGGGGAAACATCGTGGAGCCACAGCAGCTAAAGCTGCCTTCTCCGAGCGCGTGCACAACGTTTCCGCAGATAGGGCAAACGTAAAAGACGCCTTTGAGCATATTGCCTGCACGGTTGGCGTTGGCCCGAATGTCACCAGCCAAAAGCTCAGCCACGCTTATGCCGAGTCTCTGGGCCAAAGGCTCAACGAGGGAAATGTCGGGAAGGCCGCGGCCGGATTCCCACTTGCTGACGGCTTTATCGGTCACGCCAAGGCTTTCCGCCAGGGCGCGCTGGGTGAGGCCGCGCTCTTCGCGCAGCTGCTTGATGGCATGCGCTGCCAAAAAAGTATGGGAGGCATTGGTTTGCCGTGTCTGGTTCATGGGCTGTCCAATCAAATTGAAGAAATGGAGTGAACCGGTTCGACAGTCAGTATCCATTTGAAGGCCAGGCTCGACAACCTACGCTGCGTAGACATGCGCCAATCGAACGAGCGCGGATTTTTGGACGCTCATCCTGAGTAGTCATTTAAGAACGTCCCCAACGACCACATCAGGAGTGTCCCCAGGTGCCGGCAGAAAAGAAACGTCCCCAGGTGCCGCCCCTTGCCAGCAACGGGAGTGCCGATGTCTTGGCAACGACAGCGAGCGGGTCGCATTTGAGACAAGGTGACGTGAAACGAAAGGGCGCTGACCTTCTGGTCGCGCCCTTGAAGTTGAACGTCAGATTGTCCAAATGCGGCCCGCGCAGCGTCAACTGGTTACGCGGTTTGGTAAAACCGCGTAACTAACGAACGCCGTACTGCTCGTAGTAGGCGTCGATAGCGGCCTTGAGCTCGTCGTCGATGACGACTTTGCCGTCGATCTCGTGGTTGTAGAGGGTCTCGACGACCTCGGCCATGGAGACGATGCTCGCGACGGGGAAACCGTACTTGGCCTCGATCTCCTTCTGCGCGGTGGTCACGCCACCCTTGCCGACCTCCATGCGGTTGAGGGACACGATGAGGCCCTTGATCTCGACATCGGCAGCAGCCTTGACCTTGGGATAGGTCTCGTCGATGGACTTACCGCTGGTGGTGACGTCCTCGACCATGACCACGCGGTCGCCGTCCTGGGGCTCGTAGCCCAGCAGGTTGCCCTTGTCGGCGCCGTGGTCCTTGGCCTCCTTGCGATCGCAGCAGTACTTGACCTCCTTGCCGTACAGCTCGTGGTAGGCAATTGCGGTCACGACGGCCAGCGGAATACCCTTGTAGGCCGGTCCAAACAGCACGTCAAAGTCGTCGCCAAAGTTATCGTGGATGGCCTGGGCGTAATACTCGCCCAGCTTCTTGAGCTGATAGCCCGTCACATAGGCGCCGGCGTTCATAAAGAACGGGGACTGACGGCCGCTCTTGAGCGTAAAGCTGCCGAATTTAAGAACGTCGGACTCAACCATGAACTTGATGAACTCTTGCTTGTAAGCCTCCATGCGGGCTCCTCTCGTAATCGCGTACGTGCCTTCCAGTTTAGCGCAGGCAGGGCGCGTTGCGGGCGCGCTTTGGGGCCTCGGCATTCTGTAAAGGCTTTGTCAGGGGCAATGGTTTTCCAAACAAAGGGGTTGACACGACAAACCCCCTCATCAAGAATACGGGCGGATTGTAACGGGTACGTGATACCTGAAGCGCATCGCGCCCGGCCTTAAGGAGGTGTGCCATGGAAGGCAGTCATAGTCGAAAAACCTGCATGTCGCCCTCGGCACGCCGCGAGGATTCCGCACACGCATAAGCGCCAACAGCCGACCGTCAAAACCACCACAAAGGTGCCTGTCCCTTTGTGGTAGCTCGCGAACATGACGTGAGCGACATCTAGGTTTTTTGAAGCACATACGACACGTACGCTAACTCCCTTCAACAAGGAGGACCCTATGCTGATGCTCAAAACCGCCACGGTACTCGAAGCTATCTCCAAGCGCCGCCGCACGGCGCGCCCTGCCGCTCACGCCGGCCCGTCCAAGAACACCATATTCGCCGCCACCCATTGTGCTGAGGACACTCTCGTACTGCTTAACGCCACGGCAAACGGCCTCACCGCCGAGCAGGCAACCGAGCGCCTGGACGCCTCCGGCCCCAACACCATCGAGGCGCCGACCAAGACACTCGCCCGCCGTATCGCCGACGCCTTTGTCGACCCCTTCGCCGGCATCCTCGCCGCGCTCGCGCTGGTCTCGCTCTACATCGACGTGCTCGCCGTGCCCGAACCGCAGCGCGACCCCTCCACGGTCATCGTCATCGGCATCATGTTGCTGGTATCGGGCGGTATGAAGTTTATCCAAGAAGCCCGCAGCGGCAATGCGACCGAGGCCCTCAAGGACCTGGTCTCCAACACTTGCACCGCTCTGCGCGACGGTGAGCGCGTCGAGATCCCCTTCGACGAGCTCGTCCCCGGTGATGTGATCCGCCTCTCTGCCGGCGACATGGTGCCGGCCGATGCCCGCATCATCACCGCGCGCGACCTGTTTGTGATCGAGTCCGCACTCACCGGCGAGAGTGAGGCTGTCGAGAAGACCGCTGCCATCACCGTCGTCGAGGGCGCCGACGACTCCGCACTGCCGCTCTCTGCCTGCAAAAACATCGTCTTTACCGGCACCTCCGTGCAAAACGGCACCGCTATGGCACTTGTCGTAGCCACCGGCTCGGACACTTACCTGGGCGGCATCGCCAAGATGCTCAACGGGCGCGGCGAGAAGAGCGCGTTTGACCGCGGCGTCTCGAGCGTCTCCATGTTGCTCGTACGCCTCATGCTCGTTATGGCGCCGGCCGTCTTTGCCATCAACGCCGCCACCAAGGGCAACGTCATTGATGCGCTGTTGTTCGCCACGAGCGTGGCCGTGGGCATCACGCCGCAGATGCTTCCCGTCATCGTGACCACGAGCCTGTCGCAGGGCGCCAAGGACCTCGCCCGTCGCCAGGTTATCGTCAAGGAGCTGCCAGCAATCCAAAACCTGGGCGCGATGGACGTCCTGTGCTGCGACAAGACCGGCACCCTCACCGAAGACCGCATCGTGCTCGAGCGCTACCTCAACACTGATGGCAACGAGGACGCACGCGTGCTGCGCCATGCGTTTTTGAACAGCTTCTTCCAGACCGGCCTCAAAAACCTTATCGACCTGGCCGTCATCGACCGTGCCGACGTGACGCCCTCGGCCACAGCGCCCGATTCCATGCTGGGCCAGAGCCTGCGCGACCGCTATACCAAGGTCGACGAGGTGCCCTTCGATTTCTCGCGCCGTCGCCTGAGCGTAGTTGTCGCCGACGCCCAGGGCAAAACCCAGATGGTCACCAAGGGAGCTGCCGAGGAAATGCTCGAGATCTGTTCCTTTGTCGAGGTCGATGGCATCGCCCAGCCTCTCACCGAAGATAAGCTCGCCCAGATTCGTAAGCAGGTCGCCGGACTCAACGCCGAGGGCCTGCGCGTGATTGCCGTGGCGCAGAAGACCAATCCGCGCTGCGTGGGCGAGTTTGGCATCGCCGACGAGTGCGACATGGTGCTGATGGGTTTTTTGGCCTTCCTCGATCCGCCCAAAGCAAGTGCCGCGGGCGCCGTCGCCATCCTCGAGGCCAAGGGTGTGGCGGTCAAGGTCCTGACCGGCGACAACGACCGCGTCGCCGCCACCGTCTGTGAACAGATCGGCATCGACGCGAGCAACGTCTTGCTCGGCTCCGAGATCGATGCGCTCGACGATGCCGAGCTTGCCGAGCGCGCCGAGAACACCCACCTCTTCGCCAAGCTCTCGCCGCTGCAGAAGGCGCGCCTGGTGCGCGTCATGCGCGAGCTGCTCGGCCACACCGTGGGCTTTATGGGCGACGGCATCAACGACGCCGCCGCCATGCGTGCGAGCGATTGCGGCATCTCGGTCGATTCGGCCGTCGACATTGCCAAGGAATCCGCCGATATCATCTTGCTTCAGAAGGACCTGGGCGTGCTCGAGCGCGGCATCATCGAAGGCCGCCGCACCTACGGCAACTTGCTTAAGTACCTCAAGACCACAGTGAGCTCCAACTTTGGCAACGTGCTGTCCGTGACCGTCGCGAGCCTGTTCTTGCCGTTTTTGCCCATGAGCGCCCTGCAGCTGGTGCTGCTGTCGCTGGTCTACGAGATCGTGTGCATCGCGCTGCCATGGGACACCGTCGACGATGCCTGGACCGCCTGCCCGCGCGCCTGGGACGCTGCGTCCATCAAGGGCTTTATGCTCGAGCTGGGCCCCGTGAGCTCGCTGTTTGACATCGCAACCTTTGCTGCGCTCTTCTTTGTGGTGTGCCCCGCCGCCGTGGGCGCAAGCTGGTCCGAGCTTGCCGCCGCGGGCGACGTCACAAGCATGACGGCCTTTACGGCGCTCTTCCAGAGCGGCTGGTTTGTCGAGTCCATGTGGTCACAGACGCTCGTGATCCACATGCTGCGCTCCCCGCGCCTGCCGAGCCTGCGCGACCACGCCGCGCCGGCGCTGTGCGTTCTCACCGTACTGGGCCTGGCGCTCGTCACCTGGCTGCCGGCAAGCCCCATCGCCGATGCACTGGGCCTCATGCCGCTGCCGACGAGCTTCTTCGCGCTGCTCATCGGCATCGTCTCCGCCTACATCGCGCTCACCCAGCTGGCAAAGCGCCGCTACATTGCCCGCCACGGCGAGCTGCTGTAACGCACGAGTTGTTACGCTCGACCCATCAGGCGGTCAAAAAGTCCCGCCTCACTGTCCCCTTTGTGGTGGTTTTGGTGCGCTACGAGGCATTGGTCAGGCGGCTCCAGAGTTCGTCAATATCGATTTGGTCGCCGCCGCTCAGATAACCGGTGTGAATAAAAGACTCACTATAGATATAGATGTCATGCGCGCTGTCGCCATCATCTTCGGTGTCGTAGGCCGAAATCACGTAACGGCTGCCGTCGAGCGCCTTGACCAGCCAATACACGGAATCGTCGATTGTGCACTTCTCCTGCACTATCGCCGCATCGCCGATTGCGCCGGTGAGCGCACGATTGCCCGTCGTATAGCCGCCCACCGAGAGCAAAATCGCCACGCTATCGTCTCCGCCGCCCGGCTCAAGTTCCTCGTACTCGGACTCCGAAAGCGGTATCGCGCTGTTCGCAAGTTCGTCCACGTCATCCGAAATCTTAGAAAAGGTAAAAGCGAAAAGTCCCGCGTCATCGGCGGCACCGTAGCCCACGCTCTCGCCTTGCCACTCATAGTTTTGATGCTTGAGCAGGCGCACCAGGTCGGCGCCGTCCAAGTTGATCGCAGCATAGACCGTCACGTTGGCGTTGTCGTCTACACAGGCGGCGTCCGCCGTGGTCGCCTTCTTGGCACCGCCCGCGCCGCCCAATCCGCCCGAGCAGCCAGCCAGCGCACAAGCCAGCGCACCCGCGCCTGCCACAAAGGCCGCACGGTTCATCGTCACTTCATTCATCATGTTCGTTCCTCGCTATGGTATTGGCCACGTCGCACCTAGCCGAGCGCGCGTCCAGTCTTTTCCTGCCAAAATTCGTCTATCGTCGGAGCACCGCCGCCCTGGGTAAACCTACCGGTCTTGATAGCCTCCTCGGTAATGAGATCCAAGCGGTAGTCACCGTTTTCCATCGGGCTCGCCATGGCAACGTGCCGCGCCATGTTGGAACCGTATACGCACGCGATCCATGAGCCCGAAGTAATCTGCGCCCGGTCCTCGACCGGCACAGAAAAGCCCGCGATAACATCCTCGCAGCTCGAATAGCCCGAAAGTTGCAGCGTGAACATCACGGTGCTTCCGGTGCCGCCCTTGTCGAGCTTTCCGATTTCGTCCTCGCCGAGCCATTCGGTCGCGCCGTCCTTGCTGATATTGCAGACGCTGAGCACATGTCCCGCCTCGTCCTCGTACATCTCGAGCGCGTCTTGCCAGGTATAGCCCTGCTGCGAGGCAAACTCCTGCAACTGCCAGCCCTTAAGCTCGAGGAGCGCCGCGATGCTGATGTTGCGGTGCGCATCCCAGCAATCATCCGACCACGTATCGAACGCATCCGCCGAGCCGCTGTCCGCGTCGCCGGAATCGCCCGACGTCGCACCCGCATCCATCTTGTCCTTTACCGGGCGGTCGTCGTTAAAACCCGTCGCATCCTGCGTCCGCTGTCCGCCGCACCCCACAAGCGTCAGCAGCGCCGTTCCCGCCACCGCGACAAATGCCGTGCGCGAAAGTACCGTCTCCCTCATCATTGTTCCTTTCCCGTTCTTTATCACCATGCCGAGAAACACATCCGGCATCGATTCACACATAACCCGCCTCACGCTATTGACGAGGCAGCTCCGTCCAGCCAAAACCGGGTTCAAAACCATCGCGTGTACCGATCACATCGCCCGAACCGTTGACCCAGGCCTGGTCGGCCATCATCGAGACCTCGACATCGGTGCCGTCGGGTCTGGCGTAATGGTTGACCCCGCGAATGGCATCGGAATACGAAGCGGTGCCCGTCCCCACGCCCGCGCTGGAAAAAATGGCGGCGCTGGCAGCCATATTCGCGGCGTGCTGACGGTCGCTGCGATCGAACCACGCCTGCTGGTAGCTGTCGAACGCCGCCTGTTGCGAGGCATGCATCTGTTGCCAGGCTGCAAACTGCTGTTGCTGCTGGGCAATGTTCATCTGCGTGCGTTGGCGCTGCTCAAGCACCATCTGTTGCTTTTGAGCTGACGCCTCGCGTGCAATCGCCGGATTGAGCCGCAGAGTCGACGCCATTGATGCAAGCGCCGTGGAGGCCGCCTCTTCCAGGCGACCTTCTGGCGCAACCAAACAGAAGCTGTCCCTGATACGCCACTGCAGCAGGTCGGCCGCACCCAGCTCGAACGACGCTCCGTCCGGGCAACCGCCTCGACCCGTGGGCTGTTCTTGCGCGACGCCCTGTCCCGCCGCTGCCGCCGCCTGGCGCTCGCGCAGGCGCTTGCCCAAAACACCGCCGATCAGCCCACTCGAAAGGCCCGCGCCCAGCAGCGCCTCGGCCCCAGCGGCAACACCTTTACCCATAGAACCCGCGACGCCGCCGATTGAAAACATATAGCCCTCGACTTTGGCCGCCACCGCGAGCTCGGTGGGCACTGGAGCGCCCGTGAGCCGATATCGACGCATGCGGCACTCATAGACCACATCACTCGGTTCCATCGAAAAGCCCTGGATTGCAAAGTCGTTTGCCGCCTCGCGCTTTACGCGGGCACGCTCGCGCTCGATATCGACCGCCGCGCTCGATGGGTACGGTTGCTCGGCAACAACCTCTGCCCGCGCGCCCAGCCGTGCTGCACAGGCCTGAGCCAGCTCGTCGCAAGCTGCCTCCACGTGCACAAACACCTTGCGTTCGGTTTGCGTGGGGATACGCTTGGCAACGGCGCCCGCATCCACGTAGCAGAGCTCGGAGCGGTACATAATCCGCTCACCCATCGGACCCGCCGCCGTCACGCCAACCGAAATCGGGCAGTCGAAACTGCCGCTGCGCTCAAGATGCGCTTCTTCGATATGCCAGCCCCGCGGCAGCGCCACCTGCGCGAGTGCCTGGCCGCCAGAGGTATCGCATGCGGCATGAAGCTCAAGGTCACCGATGTGAGGCGCATCCGTCGTGGCTGCGTCACGAGACGACGCGACGCCGGCAGTCTCCACCGGCGCATCGGCCGGCGCGTCCACACTCGGGTCGCCGCCTTCGTCCGCATCGTCATCGGCAGTCGCCCCATCTGTAGCCCCCACGGCGCCCGAGTAGCCCACAACGCCCTCAAGTCGGACGCCGCACCCCGGGCAAAATCGCACCGGCACGCCGGCGACCCGAGGCAGCTGCGCCCCGCACGCCGGGCAGAATCTCAAGTCACTCATCCCGTACATCCCTAATTTCGTTAGCTGTTTTTGATTGCGGCAAGCTGCCGCCATAACTCATCGGCACCGTTAAGTCGATACGCCGTCCTATCGAGCACGATGTTTTTGCCCTCAAGTTCTACCGATTGCTCCGAGCCATCCGTATAGACAAAGACGAGCGTTCGGCCGGCATCGCTCGTCCGCTCATCCACCGCATCCCCCACGGTGCAGCCATCGAGCGCGGCAAAAGTCGATGCGACCAGTTCGTCATCGTCGGTCTCATAGGCCGTCCGCGCCTCCCCGTCCTCGATAAGCTTGACCGCCACCGGAACGGCAGCGCAATCGTTGAGCGACACTTGCGCGGCAGTCTTTCCCTGAGCGCCATGGTCGCCGGCAACGTAAACTCGCAAGAGTGTCACCGCCGCGGCAAAGACCACCACGGCGATAAGCGCGCCCGCAATTTTATTAGACGCGCAACCCCGAGACGCCATAGGTGCACCCCCTCCGTTCTGCTCTGCTCAGCATCACATTCATATGCCTTTGAGCACCAAAACGGCAGGTGACAAATGTCTCATATTCATATTTTTGCAGGTAAAAAACCACCACAAAGGTGCCTGTCCCCTTTGTGGTGGTTAGCTAGTCTTGGGGTGTCCAGGACCAGAAGAAGTTGATGAGGGCTACGCGCGAGGAGGCACCTGTCTTTTTGTTAATCGAAGCGATGTGGCGATAGAGCGTGGAACGCGAAAGGAAGAGTGCCGCCGCCACGTCCTGCACGCTGTCGTCCGAAACGACCAGTGCCTCCAGAACATCGCGCTCGCGCTTGGTGAGCCCAAAGGCGGCAACGAAGCCATCGAGCCGATCGTCAAACGAAAGCTCCGGCGCCTCCAGGGGCACCGTGTCGGCCTGGCCGGGCTCACAGCTCACGCCAAGATCGTCGGTGGCAAGCGCCAGCCTGCCGCGCGTCGCCTCGCCCTCACCGTCTTGTCCAAACTGTCCCAACAGCGAAATCGCGATGCCGACAAACAGCACGAGCACGACGCTCACTGCCGCCAGCACGTTTTGACTCGAGATAATCGCCACTGCCGGAGCCGTCACGAGCATCGAGCAAACGTTGTTGATAACACGGCCCATGCACGGCCACAGATACGCCCAGCGGGCATACATCGAAATCGCGGCGAACTTCGCGGTGAAGAACACCACGAAAAAGCCCGTGCCAAGGTAAAAGATAATCGTGGCGGCAAGCGTGTTGCCACCGTTGCCATCGGTGATAAGTACAAAGAACGAGAGCGTGGACAGCATGGCGGCGCACGTCATGATGATATTCATATACGAACGCCCACGCAGGTCATACAGGACGCCGGCGGCAATGGCGCTCACAACCAGCAGCAAGCGCGGCCAGTCGCCCAGATCGATAGCGCCAGCGGCATGCGAGGTCGTAAGGCCGGCATTGAGGGCCGCGAACACGCCGGTGAGGCAAGCGGTCGCCACCGTCAGACGCACCACGGCGCCCTGAAAGGTCGCCTTTGCCTCGGGGTCATCGTGCCACCTGGCGCCACGCTCCGACGCATCGACCGATAGCTCGGCAATCTCGACCTCGAACTCGGGCGCAGGCTCATCACGCAATTTAGCGCGGCGGACACCGTGAAGCAGCCCCACCAGCGCAATCGCACAGGCAATGAGAACAGACTGCTGGGGAATGCCCGCAGGCATCACCATATGGTTGAGCACCTGCACCAAAATGCCCACAGCATAGGAAACCGCCACGGTGCGCGCCAGGCAGGGCGTCTGCGCAAAACGCCGCGCAAGATTGGCATGGGCGGTCGATCCGCAATAGCCCAGGGCGCAGCACGCCACCAGGCCGCCGGCAATTACTACCTCAAACCGCATTGCCATAATCATCAGCAGCAACGCCGATACCAACAGCACGCCCGTAATATCGCTCGTCGCATCGATCGTCTGGGGACGGCGATAGTACAGAAATGGGCGCACGAAAAAGCCAATCACGCTCGCGCCGACAACGATGCTCTCGTAGATGACGACCTCACTCGATGGCACGAACTCGGCCATGCGCGCATCAAAGAAATACTCGCACGCCAAAAACGTGAAGAAGAACAGCGCTAGGCACAGAATCTCCCGCATGCCCCGGCGCAAATATGCGGTTGTGTCTCCCAGGTCCCTCATGGTAACCCCCACCCGCTTTGTTGTCCGGAACACCATTTTAATAAAGAACCAATCTCAATATCGAAGCCAAGTTCGAAATGTTGCAAATTCGACCCCAGCCGTCCGCATGACGCCGCGATTTTGAGCCGCATGACCCAGAAGGGGCGCGCGCAAGCTCCAACTCGGCAAGGAGTATCCCCCAACTGCCACTCATTTAAGTACGTCCCCAATGAGTACCCAATGAGTAAGCAAAGGGTGCGACGGAATGGCTCCCCTTGGCAGCTTGAAGCCGTCATGCAGGAACCATTCCGTCGCAGCCTAATGAAAGGGACTGGGTTGTAAATGTTGGAGAAGAGCCGTTAGCGCCCGGGGGCCAGGATCACCAGCGCGTCGTGCTCAAAGGGATGCTGCGCCACGCGCACGGTGCCGTCACCGTTGTCACGGACGGGCAGCTTGGCGATGCGCTTGTCCTCCATGTCGAGGACCGTCGCCGTCCAGCCACGCGCGCCGTCGAGCTTAAACTTGAGCGCCGTGGTACGCGGCAGGTACGCGACGATGCGATCGCCAACGCGCGCCACACGGATGGACTCGCGCGCGTCGTCGAGGAGCTCCTGCGCCGGAACCACGGCAAGTGCATCGTCGGCAGCCGTAACGCCTAGGGCGGCAAGCACGTGCTCGATCGCGCCAAAGTCCCACACACCCGCAAACTGCAGGCACTCTTGCCAGCGGAAGGGCATGTCAAAGCCCTCGCCCAGGACCGAACCCCGGCTGCGCGATGTTTGCCAGTTCCACACGCCGTGTGCGCCATAGGTCACGCCGGCACTGGCGCCGGCAAGAATCGACGACCATACGCTCGCGCGGCAATCCTGCGCGGTAAAACGCCAGTAGACGTTGCGCGACGCACCCATCTGCTCGTAGCAAGGCTCGGAGTTGACCATCGGCTTTTTGGGATAGTTGGCGATAAAGTCCTGCGGCAGACGCCATGCCTCGGGCTGGCCCTCGTAGTTGTGGCCGGGCTGGAACATATAAAAGTCCAGACGGTCCAGATACTGCGCCGGAATGGTGCGGTTACCGCGGTTGATATGCATGGTGCGCAGTGCCTCGGGCGCGCGCTTGACGACCTCGTCGAGGGCGTCCTCGTAATAGGCGATCGCCTCGTCGCCGGCAAAGTCGGTATCGCCCGCCACCACGTAGACGGGGTCGAACTCGCCCAGGTTCTCGACGACGCGGGCAACGTGGGCGCGAACCTCCTCACGCGGCATAATCTCGGCACCGCAACGCTCGGCGATCTTGGCACCCCAGGTACCGGGCACGTAGTTGCACCACATGAGCACGAGCGCCGGACGAATGCCGTGCTCGACGGCCGCGCGGCACATGGCGGCGGCACGATCCCAATACGCCTGGTTGGGGCAGGACCAATCAAAGTGCACGCCATCCTCGCTGGCATAGGGCCAAATGCCCAGGTCGGGACAGCAGCGATCCCACTGCGGCAACGTGTTGATCTGCAGCACGTTCATGCCCTGCTCGGCACGGCGGGTCAGGTAGTAATCCCAGTCGTTCTCGGCGATGCTCGTAAATGCGCTCCAGCACGTATCGGCAAACCAGAAGAACGGTTTGCCCTCGCACAAAAAGCCGTCCTGGCGACCGTTGGCGGTCAGCTTTCCCAAACTCATCTGCATGTCCTTTCGTTTGATAAAGGATTTGCGAACCGCCGGGGGCTTTCGCGATAACCCCGCGCGAAAGCCCCCGGCGCTTGGCAAACCCTCGCGGGCGAATCTCACCCGCCTCCATCAGTCTACCTTGCAAGAAGGGCCCCGCCGGGCTTACGCCTGACGGGGCCCTGTCGTGTAGGTGAGGTCTTATGCGACCGAACGGTTTGGCCTTAGGCCTCCATCTCGGCGAGCTCCTCCTTGGAGAAGCCGGAGACAAAGACGACGGCAGCGGCGATGACAAAGGAGATTGCCATACCAACGATAGCCCAGACGGTGTTCATCTGGCCACCCTGCAGGTAGTTGGTGAAGACCAGGAAGTTGGAGGCACCGCCTGCGAGGTAGTAGGTAACACCCATGAGGCCGGAGAACACAGCGCCGATAGCACCGCCGATGAACATGCCAAACATGGTGCGACGGAAGCGCATGAGGATACCGAAGAGCGCGGGCTCGGTGACGCCGCCGGCGATGGCGGAGATGACGTAACCGATGGCGAGAGACTTCTCGTCGGGGTTCTTCATCTTGAGGAAGGCACCGAAGGCGCAGCCCCAGACAGCGGCCATAGCGCAGTTGGTGGAAACGAAGACGAAGGGATCGTAACCGGCAGCGATGATCTGAACCTGGGCGAGCAGGATGACGGGCATGTGCATGCCGCAGACCACGAAGAGCTGCCAGAAGGCGCCGAGGATGGCCATGACGATCAGGATGCCGATGCCGCCAAGGTCAGCAAGGCCGAAGAGGGCGTTGGCGATCAGCGTACCGATCTCGTTGCCGATCGGAGCGAGGACGATGAAGGCAATGGGGATCGTGACGATCATGGTGCAGAACGGCGTGAAGACCGTGGACAGCACGTCGGGCATAACCTTCTTAAAGAACTTCTCGATGAAGTACAGGACGGGCACCGAAAGGATGATCGGCAGGACGGACTGCTGGTAGTTGGCAGCGGCGATCTGGATGCCGTAGACGGAGATGATTCCGCCGCCCTCCTGGGTGGCGACGCTCACCACGGAAGGAGCCATGAGGGCGCCACCGAGCAGCATGCCGAGCACCGGGCTGGCGCCGAGCTTCTTAGCCGCGGCATAACCCAGGTAGATGGGGATAAAGGTGAACGTGGCCTCGTACAGCGTGGTGTAGAGGAACGTATAGGTCGGGTCGTCGGCCGAGAGCACACCGAGCATGGTGGGGCCGAGGACGGCCGCGATGGTACGGAACAGACCGCCGGCCATGAGCAGCGGGATGAGCTGGGTCATGGAGCCCGACAGATAGTCGAGGATGATATTGGGCAGGTTCTTGAGCTCGAACTTCTCCTTGGGAGCATCGAGGTTCTCGTTGACGGCCTCACCCTGCTTGACACCGGAGATGGCGACGAACTCGGCGAGCACCTTGGGCACGTTCTGGCCGATGATGACCTGGAGCTGGCTGCCGGCAAACTGGCAACCCAGAACACCCCTGACCTTCTTGATCTTCTCCACGTCGGCCTTGCTGTTATCCTTGAGCGTCAGACGCAGGCGCGTCATGCAGTTGGTGGCAACGGAAACATTCTCCGCACCGCCCACGAGCTCGAGGACATCGGTGGCAATCTGCTTG
This sequence comes from uncultured bacterium, assembly GCA_905215505.1. Classification (GTDB taxonomy): domain Bacteria; phylum Actinomycetota; class Coriobacteriia; order Coriobacteriales; family Coriobacteriaceae; genus Collinsella. The sequence goes on along the minus strand of CAJMPU010000003.1, from coordinate 12,168 downwards.
TTATCTACTGCCATGGGACCCCTCCCCATATCTTCGTGTGCCAGTCCCCTTGGGCTTAGGCACGCCTTTGGCCCGGCGACTATAACCCCTTACGGTTGCCGGACCCTTGGATACGCTTTTGTAAACAAGGTGTTTACTGAACGTTTACGGGCTTTAGTTTACACGGAGCGCCGAATTTATGGCAATTTTGCCGTCTACAGTCCGGTGAACGGTAGGAAATCGGGGGTGAACGTATTTGAATGGCGGGAGATGGTCTCTTTGACCCTCTATTGATATATAGCCATTTACGTGGGATTTTATTTTGATGAACACCTCACTGATCTGTTAACTCATCAACAGAATCCCTGCTAGAAGCTAGTAAACATACGTTTAGTAGTTCACGACGTGTTCAATTTTGCCGTTTACCGAGTTCATCTTGTTATTCTTCAATTCTAGATTACACTAAACATGTTTAGTTTGTATTGCCGCAGATGCCAGGCATTCGCGGCGCAAGGGAGACAGCTCATGGAACTCAAATTGTGTACCTACGCAACCGTCACCACCTTGGGCGACTTTGGCCCCTGGATCAGCAAGGTCGTACTCGACCTGCCCTGCACCGTGCGCGCCAACGACATCGACGCGAACACCTTCCATATATATGTAGAGCGTCACGAGCGCTCGGGCGATGTTCTGATGCGCAAGGAACGCGGCGCCGACCATGCCGCGCCCTCCGTGGGTTACATCGACATTCTCGCCGCATATCCGTGCGACGAGAACGGACGTAAGCTCGCCGTGGGCACCCATGTGGCGCTCGAGGTCGCCGAGCAGCGCCTGACCAAAAAGATCGAAGGCGGCGTCATGGGCTCGCGCATGCTCGATGACCAGTTGCACATCACGCAGCTCGCGGCTCTTCCCGGCAACGACGGCGACGATCCCACCTGCGGCCTGGTCTTCGACACCTGCCGTGGCGATATCTGCCCTGCGCTCAAAGGCTGGAGCAACGACACGCAAAAGACCGCCGTCGACGGTATCGCGCTCGAATACGGCTTCTTTGAGCCCAGCTTTAAGGCCGAGGACTCGGCATGCTTCAACCCCTTTGCGCCCGAGGCCACGGCCGTGCCCCAAAAGGCACCGCTCGTGGTGTATCTGCACGGCGCCGGCGAGGGCAAGGGCGCCACGCAGGGCGAAGGCGCCACGCGCGCCTATATCGGCAACCGCGTGACGGCCATCAGCCAGGCGCAGATCCAGCGCTACTTTGGCGGCTTTGCCTGGGTGCTCGTACCGCAGTCGCCCACGTTTTGGATGGACAACGGCGTCGAGCAGCTTGGTCACTCCAACCAGAGCATCTACTCCCCCGTGCTCAAGGCACTTATCGATGAGTTTGTCGCCGAGCATGCCGACCGCATCGACACCGACCGCATCGTGGTCGCCGGTCTTTCCAACGGCGGCTTTATGACCCTGCGCCTGTGCGCCGACTACCCCGATTTCTTCGCCGCGGGCCTTCCCTGCTGCGCCCCGTGGTACAACGCCACGGACGAGGACGTGGCCGCGCTCGCCAAGACGCCGCTGTGGTTTACGCACTCCAAGGGCGACGAGCTCGTGTCACCGCAACAGACCGTGCTGCCGCTCACGGCGCGCCTGCGCGATGCCGGCGCCAACGTGCACCTCACCTACTTTAGCCATGTCGAGGACCTGACCGGCGTGTATCGCGAGGCCGACGGCTCGGCCAAGAAGACGTTCAACCACGGCGTGTGGATCCACCAATTCAACGACCTGTGTTATCAAGACTTCGACGGGGGCAACGTACTCATCGACGGCGAGCCGGTGGGCTGCTGGGAGTGGTCGGCCAGGGTCGACCGCTAAGCCCTCCCATCGCGGGGACCGGGGTTTAGTCTTGCCTTGCGCGTAACTGGCTGAATTGATTTTGATTGGAGCTGTTCCTATGTCCCAGAAGTTGACTCGGGTGATTGTTACCACTGATATGGAAGTCGATGATATGAACTCACTTGTTCATTTGGCTCTGTATCTCAACTTGCTTGATGTTCAGGCTGTGGTGTATACGGCTTCGCAGTATCACTTTCTTGGGGATGGGGTTCATACGCTCGGCGAGGTGAATTCGCATTGGCGGACCAAAGGGCGGCGCTCTTATGAGTGGGCTGTTGCGCCTCATGAGCCCGATCCGCTAGCCGGCGAGCTTCGTGAGTATCGGCCGTTTCCCGAGCATTGGATTGAGAGTCTCTGGAGTAATGAATATGCCCAGGCTTGGCCGCAGTTGCAGGCAAATGCGGCCGCTGCCGGTGAGCCGCCGTTTCCCACGCCCGCCCAGATGATCGAGCGCACCTTTGTGGGAAATGTTGCCTTTGAGGGTGATGTGACTGAGGAAACTGAGGGGTCTCGCGTAATTGCGCAGGCGATTCTGGATGATGATCCGCGTACGTTATGGTTGCTCAGCTGGGGTGGTATGAATACGATCGTTCGCGCCCTCATGAGTATTGCCGAGCGCTATCGCGCCACGCCCGAGTGGCCCGCCGTGCAGCAGCAGGTCTATCAGAAGGTGCGCGTGATGGGCGTTGCCGATGGCGTGGGACAGGACAACTCGTGGCTCGACCATGGGCGCGAGCTCTTTCCCGAGCTCATCTTTTGGCGTACGCCCTATATGTATGGCAACTATTTCGACGCCAAAACAGCTCAGCCCGATACGCTGCCGCTGTTTAAGGCTCCCTGGCCCGAGCAGAATCTCACGCAGGGCAACGGCCCCCTCATGGCACGCTATATGCTCTATGGCGATGGTAAGGTCTACGAAAACGAGCCTGAGCGCTTTCAGTTTGGCAAGCATGCCCGTCTGGATTGGGGCCTGGAAGGCATGCCCGCGATGCAGTTTGAGCGCGGCGATTTTATGGCCGAAGGCGACAGCATGACCTATATTCCGCTGCTGCCGTTTGGCCTGCGCGGTATCGACGACCGCGGCTTCGATACGCTGCTGGGACGCATGTTTTTTGATGGGCATCCCGATGCGAACGCGCCCGCCGGTTTTGCCTCCATCGGCACGCCCGCAGACGACAATCTCAATCCCTATCTGCGTGCCTATCAGGAAGACTTTGCCGCCCGCGCGCAATGGTGTGCCCATGATCCGGCCATCTGCTCGCATCCGGCGCATGTTGTCGAGGTCACTGCCGACCGCAGCGCCACAGCCGGCGAGCGCGTCAACCTTACAGCGACCATCGTCGACCCCGACGGCAAGGGCTTCGATGCACATTGGGATGTGGCCGTAGACCCATCGAGCTATGCAGGCGTCCAGGATCTGTCGATGTGGCAAGAATGCACGGTGGACACCGCTTTCATCGTGCCCGCCGACGCGCAGCCCGGTGACCGCTTCGTACTCACGCTTACCGTGCAGACGCGCGCCGAGCGCCCCTGCACCCGCTACGCCCAGATCGCCGTGACCGTGGCATAGCAAGAACGGCGCCCACATTCGGCAGCCGCCGCATTCGACAAAGAGTGTCCCCAATGAGTAGGAAAAATGGGCCATGTGTCCCAGTTGTGGAGACTCGTTGAGCCGTCTGGGTATCGTGAAAGGCTGTGCACTCCCCCATCATCAAAAGTGACACACGCTACCAGTTGATGGGAGGCAGCCATGGGCTTCTTTGACAAGATGTTCGAGAAGAAAGAGTGCGCGATTTGCGGTACCGAGCTGGGACTTCTAGGTAAGACAAAAATCAATGAAGGCTACCTGTGCAAAGAGTGCGCCGGCAAGCTCTCCCCCTACTTTCACGGCTATCGCTCCAGCACCGCGGACGATATCCGCGAGCAGCTCGCCTACCGCGAGGCCAATGCCGAGCGCCTGGCGTCGTTCAACCCCACGCGCACGCTTTCTGCCGGGCGCACCAACATCATGCTCGATGAGGACGCGGACCTGCTGATCATCACCTCGCAGAGCCGCTGGCGCGACGCCAATCCCGACATCATCGAGTTCTCGCAGGTACTCGGCTGCGATATGGATATCGACGAGCATCGCACCGAGATCTATCGCGAGACCGAGGACGGCGAGCGCGAGAGCTACAACCCGCCGCGCTACGACCTGGATTACGACTTTAATCTGACCATCCACGTCAACACGCCGTACTTTACCGAGATCAACCTGCGCGTGAACGACTCCACCATCGATCAGCGCGGTTCCATCGAATACCGCGAGGCCAAGCGCCAGGCAACCGAGGTCCGCGACGCGCTGGTGCAGCTGCGCCAGGAGACGCGCGACAGCGTCGTGGCCGCCAAGGCCCCCAAGACCGCGGTGACCTGCCCCTTCTGCGGAGCCACCACCATTCCCGATGCCAGTGGGCGCTGCGAATACTGCGGCGGCGCCATCGGCGCATAGTCTCCGGCACGGAAAGGACCGATCATGGCCTTCGAGAGCGTTAACTATCAGTGCCCTGCCTGCGGTAGTCCCCTGCATTTTGCCAGCGCCGAGCAAAAGCTTGTCTGCGACTACTGTGACTCACGCTTTGAAGTCGAAGAAGTCGAGGCCCTCTATCGCGAGCGCCAGGACAAGGCCGACGCCAAAGCCGATGCGGCAGCCGCAACGCCCAAGTCCGTCGCCGACGACGCGGTGCAGGAGCTCGCCCAAAACGCCGGCTACATCTGCTCGTCGTGCGGCGCCGAGCTCGTGTCCGACGGCACCGTCGCCGTCACCACCTGCCCGTACTGCGGCAACTCCGCCGTGGCGCCCGGCCAGCTCTCTGGCGACTTCTCGCCCGACCTGGTGATTCCGTTTAAGCTCGGGCGCGACGACGTCACGGCCGCACTCAAGGGACACTACAAGGGCAAGATCTTGCTGCCCAAGAGCTTTGTCACCGGCAACCACATCGACGAGGTCCAAGGTGTCTACGTGCCGTTTTGGCTCTACGGCGCCCGCGTGGACGGCGAAGTGTACTTTGACGCGACCAACGAGACCGTGACCGAGGAATCCGACCGCACCGTCACGACCACCGACCACTACGATGCCTATCGCAAGGGCAATATCTCGTTTAAGCGCGTGCCCGTCGACGAATCGTCCAAGATGCCCGACGGCCACATGGACGCCATCGAGCCGTTTGACTACGACGCGCTGCGTCCGTTCTCGGTCGCATATATGCCCGGCTACATCGCCAACCGTTACGACGAGGACTGCGAGACCTGCAAGGCGCGCGCCGAGCGCCGTATGGAAGAAAGCACGATCTCGGCCCTGCGCGAGACTGTCGTCGACGAATACGACGATGCCACGGTCGAAAGCAAGCAGCTCGACTACACCTGGGAAGACAGCGACTACGCCCTGTTCCCCGTCTGGATGCTCTCCACCTCGTGGAACGGCAAGAGCTACCTGTTTGCCATGAACGGCCAGACCGGCCGCTTGGTCGGCGAGCTCCCCTGCTCCAAGCCCAAGCTCGCTATTGCCTCGGTGCTGTTCTTTGTGATCGGATTTGTCCTCTCCCAGATTCTCTTTATGGGCGAGAACGCCTTCGATCCGGATTACCTCGCCTTTGATATCGAGGGCATCCTCATCAACATCATCGCACCGCTGATCATCGTGATTATCGGAGACGTGCTGCTGGTAGGCCAGCTCAAGACGGCCAACGAGGCCACCCACGCCGACGAGTACTGCGGCGAGCTCGACCTGACCGAGAAGCACGACACCTTCAGCCACACCGAGACCACCGTTGTCATGAAAGACGACAAGGACGACTAAGCAATCCAACCAATACCACCCGGCCTTTGACGAGAAAGGAAGATCACCATGGGACTCTTGAAAGCTGGATTGGGAGCTGCCGGCGGCGTCATGGCCGACCAGTGGAAGGAATTTATCTACTGCGAATCGATGCCTGCTGACGTCTTGGCCTGCAAGGGCAGCAAACGTACCGGTGGCCGCAGCTCCAACACGCGCGGCGAGGACAACGTCATCTCCAACGGCTCCGTCATCGCCGTCAACGACGGCCAGGGCATGCTCGTGGTGCAAAACGGCAAGATCATCGAAGTCGCGCTGGAGCCTGGTGAGTTCGTCTTCGATACCGGCAGCGAGCCGAGCGTCTTTAGCGGCAACCTGGGCGATTCCATCAAGGAGACCTTCGCCAATATCGGCAGCCGCTTTACCTTTGGCGGCGACGCGGGCAAGGACCAGCGTGTCTACTTCATCAACACCAAGGAGATCATCGGCAACAAGTACGGCACCGCCTCGCCCGTGCCCTTCCGCGTGGTCGACAACAACATTGGCCTGGACGTCGACATCTCCGTGCGCTGCAACGGCGAGTATTCGTACCGCATCACCAACCCGCTGCTGTTCTACACCAACGTATGCGGCAACGTGACCGATAGCTACACGCGCGACAAGATCGACAGCCAGCTTAAGTCCGAGCTGCTCACCGCCCTGCAGCCCGCCTTCGCCAAGATCTCGGAGATGGGCATCCGCTACAGCGCCATCCCCGGCCACACCACCGAGCTCGCTCGTGCGCTCAACGAGGTCCTCTCTGCCGACTGGCGCGACCTGCGTGGTGTCGAGATCGTGAGTTTTGGCGTCAACTCCATCGCAGCCTCGCAAGAAGACGAGCAGATGATCAAGGACCTGCAGAAGGCCGCCGTCATGCGCGATCCCACCATGGCGGCAGCCAACATTGCCAGCGCCCAGAGCGACGCAATGCGCGCGGCAGCCGCCAATCCCAACGGCGCGATGGCAGGCTTTATGGGCATGGGCATGGCAGGTGGCATGGGCGGCATGAACGCCAGCCAGCTGTTCGCCGCCGGCCAGGCACAGCAGCAGGCCGCCCCGCAGCCGGCTCCGGCACCCGCTCCCGCACCGGCTCCTGCCGCTGCTCCCGCGGCCGGCACATGGACCTGCAGCTGCGGCGCCACCAACACCGGCAAGTTCTGCTCCGAGTGCGGCAGTCCCGCACCCGCCCCGGCACCGGCCAAGTGGTTCTGCCCCAACTGCGGCAGCGAAAACGGCGGCAAGTTCTGCAGCAACTGCGGAACGCCCAGGCCCTAGCCCCTCTATCTGGTAATTGGCGGGGGATCCGCCACCCCCGCATTTGCTTCTATGGGTTTCGTTCGATAAAGGAGGACACCATGAAGACAACGTTCAAAAAGTCCGTACTCGCATTTCTGACATGCGTCCTTGCGCTCGCCTTTGCCCTGACGGGCTGCAGCGGCGGCGGCAAAGACCCCAAGGCCAACTTTGTCGGCAGCTGGGAGCTCTCGGGTGGAACCTCGGAGGGCGAGGAGCTGACCGAGGAGTACATGGAGATGTTCAAGGAATGGGGCGTCAACATCATCCTGGTCCTCAACGAAGACGGCACGGGCAGCCTCGATTTGTTCTCCGAAGTCGACGACCTCAAGTGGGAAGCCAAGGACGCCACCACCGCAAGCATCACCGTTGGCAAGGACACGACTGACGTGAAGCTCGAGGACGGCAAGCTCATCCTTGAGGAAGGCGAGGACAAGCTCATCTTTACCAAGTCCGATAAGGATCTCTCCGGCACGGTGAAGAAGGATCGCGAGGCCGCCGAGAAGGAAGAGGAGATCGATGAGGCCGTCGAAGACGACGATACCGAGAACATTGAAATCTCCCCCGCCGTCACCGTCGCCGATGACGACCTGTGCACCATCACCGTCACCGAGAAGTTCAAGGACGAGTGGGGCGACATCGGCTTTGTCGTCAACATCACCAACAAGAGCGACAAGGACCTGACCTTCTACGCCCCCAGCGGCAAGACCAACGTCAACGGTACCATGAAGGAACCTTGGTTCTCGGCTCACCTGATGCCCGGCACCAACGCCACCGAGGAATTCACGTTCTCGAGCGGCGAGCTCGACAGCCTTGACGACCTGGTCAACACGACCATCGGCATCGACGCCTATCTGACCGATTCCTACGAGGACGTCGCCTCCTACAGCGTAACTATCGCGTAGGTGACAGACATCGACAGCCGCGGATTGGCGGACATATCCGCGGGTACCAGGCGGGGCCGCAGGAAATGATCCTGCGGCCCCGTCGCTTGTATGCCGATACGTAACGATCGTTAGCGCTCCATGTTGGGAACGATGCTACCCTCCGTTACCGCGCGCACAGCCAGACGCATGATGTTGTCGTAGCCGGTCTTGTTGAGGATCTCCGAGATGCGGCGTTTGATGGTGCCCTCGCTCATAAACAGCTCGGCCGCAATCTCGCGACGACTTTTGCCCTCGCAGGCAAGGCGCAAAATCGATAGCTCGACATCGTCGAGGGCTGCCGTGCCCGAAAAAATGCTCTCGGGCGGCTTGGGAAACGTGCAGTAGCCAGCCAACGTGGAGCGCATCACGGCGAACAGCTCGTCGATACCGACGTTCTTGTACACAAAGCTATCGACGCCCGCCTCGCGGGCCTGATCGACAAAGGTGATCTCGGGCATGCCTGTCATGATAATGACGCGACACTCGGGCAGTTGTTCTTTGATGCGCGCCGCCGCCACGATGCCGTTGGAATCGTGTTCGGTGCACGCATCCATCAGTATCATGTCCGGACGCTCCTTAAGCACAACGTCCAAGGCATCCGAGGCGTCGGCGATCGCGGCGACAACGGTCATGTCGGGCTGGTCGCCCACGGAACGCGCGAGGCTCTCGCGCAAGATAGCCTGGTCTTCGACGATTAACGCGCGGATCATGAGTTTCTCCTTTGGGACGTGTCGTTGGCGTTAAGCGGAATGGATACCGTAAGCGTAAAGGGCGGGGTGGCGTGGACCTCTAGGCTGCCACCCAGATCTTGCGCGACATGCCTCATACCTGGGATACCCGTTCCCTCGCGATACGATACGGGGGCCGGAGACCCGTCGTTAGAAATCGTCATGTGCGCGACGGCGTCAGCATCCGTCCCCTCCTGCCACAAGCGCACATGGACCCGATGCGCCTGCGCATGCTTGGTGGCGTTGGTCGAGGCCTCGCGGATAATCTGCAAAAAGGCAGCGGCGACACGCGCGTCCTCAGGCAGCGCACCCTCAACATCGATCTGCACGCTCACCAGGCCAAAGGCATGGACGATATCGCCCGGTTGCTCTGCCGGTTCGGTGTCGCCCCCGCTGCGCAGATCGGCAGCGATTGAGCGCAGCAGCGGGTCGATCTGCTCGAGCGACTCGTCGTCCAAGCGCCCCTCCTCCAAATAGCGATGAAGGATTGATAGGCGCTGGCCGATCACATCGTGAACGCGGGTGCGCATGCGCAGATAGGCCGCATTGTCGGCAACTTTTTTGACTTCTTCGATCTGGGCCTGGAGCTCTTGGCCCGCAAGCTCAAGCAGGTGATTGGCCTGCGCCAGGCGGTCATGCGCATGCGCATACTCTGTCACGTCCAGACCGATTATGCGCTCGAACGAACGGCCCGAGACCATAACGTCATCGCACACAAACAGGCGAATCTCGGCGGGAGAAACCTCGACCACCGCACGCGCCTCACCAAAGCGGTCCAGGTTGATCCGCACGCGGTTCTTACCGCCTTCGGGCATTTGCATGCTGAGCTTGCGCAGGTCGTTCCATGTACCGCTCATATCGCCTAGGTCGGTGGGCATATGAAGCTCCGCCAGGTTTTTGCGCATGCAGCGGTTCATGAGCAGTGGACGGCCCCTCGAGTCCAGATACAGGATGCCCACGGGAATCACGTTGATGGTTTCAATCGTCGAGAACGCGGTGATATCCTCTTGGCGGTTACGGACGTCCATCAAGAGCGCCGCGACGGAACGGAACAGGAAGAACGCTCCCTCTGCGATAAGGACAACGGCCCACACCGAGCCCATGGCAAAAACCACCGGCGGTGTCACGGCGCCAACAAGCAGCAGCTCGGCCAGCATGACAGGGCGACGATAGCGCACCATAAGGACCACGCCATAGGCAAAGATCGCGGCATTGAGCCACAGCACTCCGCCCATTGCCCTGGCGCAAACGTCAAGCGGCGCCACCAGATACGAGCCAGACGACGCGAATAAGATGAGCGCCGAAATCATCAGGTGAAGCACAAGGCTCGTCTCGTAGGCGCAAATCACCTTACGGTTATAGGACGAGCGGCGCGATGCGATGAGCGGGACGTGGATCATCTGCAGACACGCAGCCAGGGCAAAGACAACATCGAGCGCAACGATTTGGGGAAGGATGAACGAAATCTGCATCGTCACTCACCCGCCCTCGGCATCAAGACGATCATACGCAGCTGGCCGGGCTCGCCCTCAAGGCGGTATGCCACGTTGCGCCCTTGCAGAGCGCTTTCGAGCTCTTGCGCAGCGGGCGTCTGCGAAAGATCTTCATCATCGTTGGAAAATAGCGTGGCGCGCAGCTCGACACTGCACCGGTCATGGTCGCCCAAGTGATACATAAGCGCCGGATGGTCGGTGGTGTAGGCAAAAAACGCAAAGTCATACACGCAGTCGTACAGGGCGCTTACCGTACTGGCGTGCATCGGGCGCCGTATGGCGATAATCGAAGCGCAATCGACATCGATGGTGCGCAGGTCGCTTGCGAGCTCATTGGCAATGAGTTGAATGCGGTCGCGATCAAAACCGCTCTCCCCGTGCTGCGCCAACGTGAGCGACCCTTTGCGCTTGCAATAGGCGACGAGCATCTTGGCGCGCTGCAGCATGCGGTAACGCTCGTGTGAAGACGCCTCGTCGGTCAACGGTGGCAGCGAGCTCAGCAGGTCGTACATCTCTTCGAACGCGCGGGCAAGCGCCTGGTCCACGTCTTGGACCAGCAAGGTCTCGGCCTCTTGATCTGCCAGATGCGTCTTAAGGTCGTAGTCGGCGGCGAGCAGCTCGTTTTGGCGCTGCAGCTCCATGCGACGATGCGCCAGCTCGCGATTGAGCTCGTTGAGCTCCGAGACGTCCTGGGCAAGCAGGGCCGATCCGCCCAGCAGTGGAAAGGCGCGATACATTACATCGGGATCGGACGCCACGGCAAAGGCGTGAGCGTGCCCGTGTTCCTGGGTCCGCAACTCCTCGCGCACGCCTACCGGCATTGGCTTTGACGCCGGCGTGGCATAGACTTCCTGCAGGTCGCGCGTTAGAACTTTGAGGTCGAGCGGCAAGGTGTCGAAGATGCCGGCGATGTCGTGATACGACGGAATGACACCGCAATCGAGACAGATTTCCATCGCCACCACGCACAGGACGCAGTAGACGAGCGAAAAGTTGAACCTCCATGCCCAGGGCACGCGCAACGCATACGAGACGGCAAAGAATGCGCCACCCAGCAGTACGAGCGCCGCCGTGCCCGAGAAACGCTGGATGCGAAAGGACGAGGACCGGCCCACCAGGATAAAAAAGGCCACAAAGTTAAAGGCCGTCCACACTAAGACAGCGAAATAACCCCAGCCGTACGTGTAATCGTTGCTCCAGGTGTCGCTTGTACGGTCAAAGTGGAAGACCTGCTGGTGAAAATCGTTGGTGAGCACAAATCCGATAAGCAGGATAGCCACAATCCAAAGCGCAGCGCAGTAGCGGCGACCCAGGCGGTGTTGCTCCAGACCCGCAAGGCGCAGACCACACAACTGGTAGAGCAGCGGAATGAGCGTCATGGGCACGTAGTACAGGTACCACAGCACGGTGGCATAGAACGGCGTGAACGACTTGTACTTGAGAATGACTTCGATCATCCACAGGGCGCAGATGGTAGCGACGGCAACAAGACGGCGGCGCAACACATAGTCCAAACAGCGCAGATAGACCGATACGCCCCAGATCGAAAATATAATTGCGGCGACAAGCAGCGGGAGAGAGCTCGAGTGGACGAGCGCATCCACGACCTCTTCGGACACCTCGCTATAGGCGGGCACGGCGTTGGAAAGCTTGGGGTCGGAGGCAAACAGCGCCGGCAAGACTGCCAAAAGCATGAGGAACAGCACGGTGATGGCGCCGGCGATAGCAAAGACGCGGTGACGGTACACCTGATGTGTTATACCAACAAGGAATCGCGGCATGGCGAAGAGCCTGCCGCCCCTGGGATCCGCCACGGGTGCGGATCGGGCGGCCGCGTGGCCGATATGTCGCTCGCGGGTACCCATAGTGCTTTTAGTGTACCGACAGGCGGGCCCAAAAAGCGGGCCACATGTCCCAAAATCCGCCGACGGCGAGGGACGTCGCCAGCGACTAGTCGTTTAAGAACGTCCATTACAGTCGAAATTGTCAGCCCGGGACCGTCTCGGGCTACGATT
>CAJMPU010000002.1 GCA_905215505.1 uncultured bacterium | reverse complement strand
GCACTGTGCCGCTGAGTTTCGTTTCGTACGAGAGTCATGGCAAAGCCGCCAGCGACGGCGGTGAGTAAATACGGCAATTGAGCCTCCGCTCCCGGCGGGACGGAGGCTTTTTCTTCGCCTTTGAGCATCCAACCTATTGGAAAAAGGTCGGAGAGGGAACGGAAGGTTCGGGCGATTTTCTACGCTCGACCTGCTTATTTATAGATTCCGAAAAGAAGCGGAAGTACACAGAAGACGAAATGATAAAGATCGAGAACATCAAGGGGAAGCTGATTTTGCTTGGCGCGGATGATGACAGCTTCTGGGAAGCGGGCAAGTATGTCAGGCGAATGGACCAGAGGCTTAAAGAGCGCCCGCATGAGTGCGAATACGAAGCGGTCGCCTATCGATACGGCACCCATTTCGTATTGCCCGAGTCTATGCTCAGAATGGCATTGCCGGTGGGCTTGAAATTCGTTATGCGCTTCATATTCCGCTCAGCCAAAGAGCATCCGGACGAATGCGAAGCCACCAGAAAAGATGTGGACAGGCGGCTCTCGACAACATTGCACGAGTGGATTGCGGCCTAGCGCCATGGATGTGGTGTGGTTTCCGGCATGCCGGAGAGTTTAACCTTTTCTGCCACAGTGCAGTTCCTTCTCGCAACAACACTCGGAGGCTTCCCGGATATCGGCAGAGCTTCTTCGGGCGCATCACCGGCAGCCCTGCGCAATTCAAGCCTCTAATTCGGTTCTTTTCGCGCTACCAGGTGCGCGCGCCAGCCTTTTTGAGCCTCCATGGCCAGCACGGAAAGGCCGGCTTCTTCGGCCATGGCACGGAACTCGGATTGCTTCAATATGTGCACGTCGCCGTGGCCGGCAAGGCGGGCAAGCGGCAGCTCGAACGTATTCATAAGCCATACGGCGAAATCGTTTGCCGTGTAGTCGCGTAGGATGAGGCGGCCGCCGGGGCGCAGCACGCGCGCGACGCCAGCGAAGAATTTCTCCGGGTTGGGGTAGTGGTGGAAGCTGTTCGAAGACAAGACGGCGTCGAAACTGTTGGCGGGGAAGGGCAAATCCTCTGCGTCGCCGACAACGAACTCGCATCCGTTTAGGCTTTTCGCCTGCGCAACGGCAATCATGTCGGGTGTCAGGTCGAGGCCGACGTAGTGCGCGTCGTGGTATTTTTCATGCAGCAGCTCAATGACCGCGCCCGTTCCGCACCCTACGTCGAGAACGTCGGCGAATGGCTCGCGCTCCAGCTCGGCGAGCATCTGCGGATAGTCATCCTTGCACATCTCGTAGATGCCAGCATGGCCCGATTCGTACACCTTCGCGGCCTTCGTGAATTCCCTGATGGAAAGCTGCTTGTATTCGTCGGCGGTGCGTGCCATGGTGCCTCCTTGGTTGCCAGCAGAACGATAAAAGTAAGTCTAATATAACTTAATCCCGTATCGCAAGCATAAGGGCGCCAAGGCAAGGGGGCTACCCCTGGTCGCAGTGTGAGCAGGGGTTTCTGCCGGCACCCATCCATTTGGGAGCCCACCAATGAGTGGCCGACGCCGTCAAGCACGACAAGGCGTGCAAATCGGTAACGATGCGCTAAGGACTGATATCTCCCTCGCGCGCCCGGCTCCCGGGGCGGTCGCCGCCGTCATCTCCTTCCGCTCCTCGGCTCGATGTAGGCGTCCACTGACGCCCTCGACATAGGAATTTCCTGCCGAGCCTGTACGAGCCGACCTCTCCCGACCAGATGAGGTCGTAAGCCTTGTTTCGGCTCGCCCCCATGTACTCCCGCATCTCGATCACCGTCATCCGACGGGGAGGCACTCGTGGGGGAATTGGATGAGGCACTCGCCCTCCTGGCCGACGAGGCCGGCGGGGGCGACGAGTACGGCGACGTGTATTCTCCAGACTGGCCCGATCGGGGCTCCACAAACCGAGAAGAGGACCCCTTCCCCAAATGGCTCGGAGTGGGCCTGCTCGTGCTGACGGTCTGCCTCGGCATCTCCCTGATCGTTCATGCGATATCCCAGGGCGGTCTCTACTGCAAGTGGTTCTTCTAGCCTTGCTGCGCATGCCTGAAGCGTAAAAATAGGGCAGAATCGCTCTCACGATCCCGCCCCGCAAACCCGAGGGTTTCTAACTGGCTCCATTATTCCGGGCTTCTCAGTTCTGTCATTGACCCAGGTATCACCCGTCTCCTATAGCGAGTGAATATAAAAATAGGGCAGAGTCGCTTGCGCAAGTCCGCCCCTAAAACCGTGAAGGTTTTGCTATCTGCAGGCTATTCTACCAACCCGAGCGATTCTGTCAACCTGCGAAGGAACTCGAGCGCGGAGCGAGCTGCGGCGTCGGGCCCCTTGTCGGGCAGCGCCTCGGTTTCGCCGTCGGCCCTGGCGAACATCTCGGCGAGCTCGGATGCGGCGCGCGAGCGCGAGGAGCCCTCGGGTACCAAGCCGGAGTGCGCCACGAGCACGGTCGCGACCTCCTGCATGGCCGTATTCCCCATCCACTTCCTCCTGGTCGCCTTGGGAATTCCCACGGCGGCCACCCTTCGGGAGACGCCGCTGGACGCCGAGCCCCGGGCGGCGCCCCTCTCGGCGAAGCAGTTGATCAGGCACGAGCCGTGCGCGGCGCAGTTGCGGACGGACTTCACGCGCTTGAGGTCGTAGTGGGAGGCCTCGAGGCGCCTGTCGCCCCATCGCCTGGCGCAGAAGCGCACGAAGTCGATGAGGGTGCCGAACGAGGTGAGCTCAAGGAAGGCCCAGGCAGGCATGTCGCCGGAGTACTTCGCGTAGAGGCTCGAGCTGTAGGGGCTGCGGCCGCTCATCTTGAGCTCGCGCAGGCGGTACTCCCTGTTTGCAGTGGTAAGCGATGCCATGTAGTCGGCCACGATGGCGTAGCCGTCCTCTCCACGGTCCTCCATCTCGCGAAGCAGTGTCACCTTCTGGAAGTGCTCGATGTCGAGCGTCATGCCGAGCAGGGCGTGGCGCAGCTCCTGGTCGAGCGCCGCGAGCAGGCGCAGCTGGCCGAAGTCGAGGTCTACGTAGCGGCCGTCGCGCGGGCCTCCCTCGTATTTCGAGAAGAGTTTGCGATAGGATGCGAGCTTGAAGAAGTTGCACTTGTCGCGCAGGTAGTCCTCGGCCTCTTCCTCGGAACACAGCTCGAAGGCTACGCCCTTCTGCTTGAGGTGCTCTATCTGCTGCTCGATCGTGAGGATCGGCTTCCTATCGTGGGGTTCGGCCATGCTCGTTCTCCTGTCATTGATTTGAGAATCCTATTCTACCAGCATGTTTGCCCTGAATCCTGAAGGCCCGTTCGCCAACTCACAAGCAAGCCACCTGAGACTACTCACTTTGTTCACGAATGGCGAAGACCTGCGACCTGGGGTTTTGCAAATGGCGCGCAAGCCGCCCGCGTTAATTCACTTGCGATTGCAGCTGGCGGCTTGCAGGCAAAAGGGCGGTTGAGTTTCAAAACGGGCGTTTTCGGCGCCATCGAGCCTCCAAAGGCGACCCGCCGCGCACTTTGGGACAAAAACAAAAACTCAAAGCCCTGAGTTTGAAAAAAGTTTTTGAGGTTGTCCCAACTTTTGTCCCCGAAGCCGACGAAACGCGACATCGCGTCATTCGGCGGCACGCGTTCCGTGTCGATGCCGAAAACTGGGTGTAACTGGAATGACGGGACGGCAGAACCGAAGCCATCGAGTGGGAATAGCGGGAACTGTGTTCTGAACTCGCGTTTTAGTACTGCCGAGTATCGTCTGATGTTGTTTTGACATCGCCGCAAAGCAAAGCCACCAGCGAAATAACGGGAATAAAGGCCTCCGAACCCTCTGGTTCGGAGGCCTTTTCCTTGCATTCCTGCCCGAAAACGACTCCTCGTCGAAGCCCTCCGAGCATCGGGCGGCACTATCGGGCGTGGGCGTTCTCGTAGGCCTCTTTAATCTCTGTCGGCAAACCGTCGGGAATCATGGCCCTTAGTTCGGCCTCGTTTTCGCCCTGACTCAGCTGCTCGTAGAACCAACATTTGTACTTCAGCATGTCCAGCGCACGGTTCATCTTCGCGATCTCCTCCTCCATATGGGCCTTTCGCTCCTCGAACATGGCCTTGCGCTGGGGGTATGTCGAGGGTCCCTCCGCGCACCATTCCATGAACAGCCGGATGTCCTTGATCTCCATCCCCGCCTTCTTGAGGCATTCGATGACCCGGAGCGCCTCGAGTTCCTTATCGCCGAATCGACGGATGCCGGACGCCCGCTCCAGTCCCGGGAACAATCCCTGTTTGTCGTAATACCGCAGCGTGGAGGCGGGCAGACCGAACATCTCCGCCACCTGTCCGATTGTGTACATGGCCCCTCCGGATAAATCTCGAGCTCGTTCCTTGACCTAAAGTTAGGTTTAGGTATTACCGTCATTGTCGATAATGTAAATCGGGAGCGCAAGGGGTGTTCCGTAATGGGCAAAACGGTTTTGATAGTTTCTTCAAGTCCACGAAAGAATGGCAATTCCGAGACGCTGGCGGAGGCTTTCGCCAACGGCGCGCGGGAGGCAGGTCACAGCGTTGAGACCGTGCGTCTGCGCGAGAAGCAAATGGGCTTCTGCAGGGGCTGCCTTGCCTGCTTAAAGTTGGGGCGTTGCGTCATCCAAGACGATGCCGTGGAAATTGCCGCCAAAATGCACGATGCGGATGTGCTGGTGTTTGCAACGCCCGTCTACTACTACAGCGTCTGCGGCCAGCTCAAAACCATGCTGGACCGCGCTAACCCGCTTTTTGGCTCCGATTATGCATTCACCGAGGCATATCTGTTGGCGACGGCGGCGGAGAACGGGCGCTCGACCTTCGACGGGGCGAAAAAGGCGATGCAGGGATGGGTTGACTGTTTCTCCCGCTGCACGCTCGCTGGAACGGTTTTCGCCGGCGGCGTGAACGGCGTGGGCGAAATCGCCGGGCATCCCGCTCTGGAGCAGGCGCGGCGAATGGGCATGGGAATCTAGCCGGGCTGTTTGGCCGCGCGGAAACAGATTTGTGCCAAAACTATCGACAGGAGGAAATCGATCATGGCAGTTAAACAGACGGCAGGCAGAGACGCCCTGGGGGAGTTCGCTCCCAAATTCGCACAGCTCAACGACGACGTGCTGTTCGGCGAGGTGTGGAGCCGAGAGAGTGAGCTCTCCCTGCGCGACCGCAGCGTGGTGACGGTGGTTGCCCTGATGTCGCAGGGGCTGACGGACTCTTCGTTCAAATATCACCTGATGTCCGCAAAGAACAATGGAGTGACCAGGACGGAGATAGCGGAAATCCTTACGCACGCGGCGTTTTATGCGGGTTGGCCCAAGGCGTGGGCTGCCTTCCGCATGGCGAAGGAGGTCTGGGCGGCCGACGATGCCGCCGACGCAAGGGCTCAGCACCAAAACGAGATGGTTTTCCCCATCGGTGCCCCCAACGACGCCTTCGCGAAGTACTTTATCGGGCAAAGCTACCTCGCGCCCCTTTCCACCGAGCAGGTCGGTGTCCACAACGTGACGTTCGAGCCCGGCTGCCGCAACAACTGGCACGTCCATCACGCCAAAAGCGGCGGTGGGCAGATCCTCGTCTGCGTGGCTGGTCGAGGGTTTTACCAGGAGTGGGGAAAGCCGGCACAGGAGCTGCGCCCCGGCGACGTGGTCAACATCGCCCCGGGGGTGAAGCACTGGCACGGCGCCGCGCCCGACAGCTGGTTCTCGCATCTCGCGTTGGAGGTTCCGGGCGAGGAGACCTCCAACGAGTGGCTGGAGCCCGTGGGCGACGATGCATACCTTAAAGCGACCAACAAGGAGGCTTAAGCACCGTCGCCCGTCCGCGCCGCCGAGAGCAGCGCGCCCAAATCTGCCTGAATCGCCTCTGCCTTGCTTCCGAGCTGCAGCGGAGCCGAGCCGTTCGAGATGTTGACGCTCAACAGGTGCGCATCCGGCAGCTTCGCGGTCATGCTCCAGAACGGGAGCGTGATGATGCCGGGGGTCATCTCGCCCACGCCGAGCTCCAGCAACAGCACGCGGCGATCGCTGCGCTCGCGCACGAAGCGCTCGTATCGTCCGAGGCTCTCGCGCCAGGCCGCACCCTGCAGAAACGTGTCGTCGCGCACCCACGGCACAAGCTGCCAGCCGCAGTGCGGGCATCGGGGGACATCCTCGCTGAGGACCTCGAACCCCGCCATGCCCGCGAGCATGCGCTCGACGTAGGGGCTCGCGTCGAAGAGCTCGTCACAGCATGGCTGCTTGCACTGAAGGTGCGCGAAGCTTCCCTGATAGTTACAGGTTCTCTCGTCGGGAAACGTCTTCTCGGCCTGGGTGTCCACATTGGTGCTCAGGATGAAGTAGTCCTTATGGCCGATGAGGGACCGTAGGTCGAGATAGGGCTGCGAGGCCAGCTCGCGCAGCATGAAGTCGATGTATCGCGCATAGTATGCCCACTGCTGCTCGAGGCTGGGGTAGAGGTGGTAGAAGCCGTCGAAAAGGCTCTTGACTACTTTCGATTGATGCTCAGTGCCCATTGTATTCGCTACGATTAAACTCGGCACAGGGGATACTGGTTTTCCGTGCGAAAACGCTCATGCCGCTAAATTGAGCGACCGCCTGTACTGCAGCGGGATCATCCGCCCGAGCGATCCCTTAATCCGTCGCCCGTTGCGCCAATCGGCAGAAGCCACGCGTGGACGCTAATCGCTCGAGCGAATCGTCGTCGGTTTCCGTTTAACGATTTCTTTTTCCGCTATTATCTGACCCTCGGACTTCCTCGTGATAGAAGTAGTCCACGATCACCGGATGCCCCTGGGGGACTCTGCCATAAGGCATTTCGTTGTCCACAAAGGGGCAATCGTACTTCTCGGCCATTTCCTCGGCTTTTACTTCAAGCGCTTCAAAATAGCTACGGTTGCGCTTGTTATAGATCTCATCGTAAAGCGGTACGAGATCGGGATGTTTCTCGGCGATATAATCCAGGATCGATTTTTTGAAACCACCCCGAAGATTGAGATTTTCGAGCCAAAACAAATCGCACCGATCCTTTACTCGCTCAAAAATCATCTCAAAATCCGTGATGCCGGGAAATACCGGGGACACGAAGCAGACCGTACGGATACCTTCGTCATACACCTGCTTCATAGCAGCGATACGACGCTCGATGCTCGACGCGGAGTCCATATCGTTCTTGAAGTTCTCATCCAGCGTGTTGATCGACCATGAAACGGTCACTCGTCCAAGCTTCTTCAGCAGATCGATATCCCGTACCACAAGATCGGACTTTGTGCAGATCAGAATATCTGCATCGCTGCCAATCAGCTGCTCCAGGAGTTTCCTGGTATTCCCGAATCGCTCCTCCTGTGGATTGTAGCCATCCGTCACAGAACCGATAACCACCCGCTGTCCAGCGTATTTCTTCGGATTCTTGATTTCCGGCCAATGCTTCACATCAAGAAAGGTGCCCCATTCCTCCTTGTGTCCGGTAAAGCGCTTCATAAAGGAGGCATAGCAATACTTGCAGGCATGCGTGCAGCCTACATAGGGATTGACCGAGTAGCCGCCTACCGGCAGGCTGGACTTGGTCATGATGTTCTTTGCTTCCACCTCATTGATGAGGGTTCCATCGATCACTTCCGCCATGTTCTCTGCACCTCCAGCACTCTTTCGAATTCTTCCGGCAATTCCTGAATCATGTTTTCGTCCCCTATGACAGAGATGAGGTCTTCCTTCATAAACATTGGAATGCCAAGCGCGTGCGCCTGTTCCGTCAAAGACCATGCCCACTCCGGTTCCGTATGAACCTTCCTGCTCTGCGCCCCGGTCATGGTACCGATGACGATCCAGTTGATTCCGGAAAGGTCGACCGTACCGGGATCGTCGAATAGCGGCTCAAAAGTAACGAAGAAGTGATTTGCTTTGACGTTTTTCCGAAGGGCGTCGATACGCCACAGCTCCGCTTTCCTCGTCACCGTAACGCCGAACCATGCGTTTTCCAGGTCGGTATCTAAATCCAGCAAATCGGGTCTCTTGGTCAGGAACAGGAACTGATGCTGTGGATTCTCATGGATCTTTGCAAATACCTCGTCTCGCCATTCCAGCTTCCACCCGGAGAGATCGCTCATGCCGGTAAGGAGAAAGTTCTGCGGGCGTTTCTTTTCCATCATCTTGAGCTTGCTCGGGAAGAACGCAGGATCAGCGAAGTCGTCAATCATATGCCAACGTTTCACATTGTTACGGGCATAGCAATATGGACACCCCACCGTGCAGCCGATGACGATATTCATATTCTGAATCTGATTTTTGATGCAGATGCTCATAACGCCTGCCTACCTGCCTCTCCCGTAAACACGCAATCAGCCTCCCCCACCTTGCGGGCAAAAGCCTCGATATCTTGCTTGCAAGCAGCAGGCTCGCAATCGCTCAAATCGTATGACGTGCCGCCGTTTCGATAGACGGCCCGATGGGAAAACGATCGGCTGACAAGCCCGATGCCGAGCTTCTCGCACAGGGTCATCCGTGCTCCCTTTCAGCTATAAAAACAGGTGTCTATAAACAGTATCCTTGTTGATTTTCGCAGGGGCAATGAACAAACGCGTGCACCTGTCGATAAACGAACAGCTACTGGACATTGTCAAACGACTCAGATTGGAGAGGCGATGGGAGAAACCAAGATCGACCGCCGGCGGCGCTACACCCTCTCGGTCATACAGGAGGCGTTCTTCGCGCTGCCGGCCGAGGTCGGCTTCGCGAAGATGACGGTGGCGGACATCTGCCGCCGCGCCGAGATCAACCGGGGAACGTTCTATCTGCATTACGAGGATAAGTACGCGCTGCTCGATGCGCTTATCGACGAGGCCCCGAGTTCGCCCATACCCAGGAGCTGCTCAACGCCTATTCCGAAGGGGGCTTACTGGCGGTATCCGCTCTTCGCGATTCCGATAACCCATCGTGACCTGCGATTCAGGAATACCAGCCTCCGAGCCCTCTCGTTCGGAGGCTGCGGCTAAAACCTCATTGCGCGTCTACCGCTCCGCGTTACTCGCCACCTGCCCGCGCCGCCGAGAGCAGCGTGCTCAAATCGGCCTGGATCGCCCCTGCCTTGCTTCCAAGCTGCAGCGGAGCCGAGTCGCCCGAGATGTTTACGCTCAGCAGGTGCGCATCCGGCAGCTTCGCGGTCATGCTCCAGAACGGGAGCGTGATGATGCCGGGGGTCATCTCGCCCACGCCAAGCTCCAGCAACAGCACACGGCCACTGCTGTGCTCGCGCACAAAGCGCTCGTATCGTCCGAGGCTCTCGCGCCATACCGCACCCTGCAGAAACGTGTCGTCGCGCACCCACGGCACGAGCTGCCAGCCGCAGTGGGGGCATCGGGGGATATCCTCACTGCGGATCTCGAACCCCGTCATGCCGGCGAGCATGCGCTCGACGTAGGGCTTCGCGTCGAAGAGCTCGTCGCAGCATGGCTGCTTGCACTGAAGGTGCGCGAAGCTTCCCTGGTAGTTGCAGACTCTCTCGGCGGGAAACGTCTTCTCGACCTGGGTGTCCACGTTGGTGCTCAGGATGAAGTAGTCCTTGTGGCCGATGAGGGAGCGCAGGTCTAGGTAGGGCTGTGAGGCCGGCTCGCGCAGCATGAAATCGATATAACGCGCATAGTAGGCCCATTGCTGCTCGAGGCTGGGGTAGAGGTGGTAGAAGCCGTCAAAAAGGCTCTTAAAGCCAAATGCTCGCTGCCAGTCCTCCATTCCGGCGCGCG
Source organism: uncultured bacterium (assembly GCA_905215505.1). Taxonomy (GTDB): domain Bacteria; phylum Actinomycetota; class Coriobacteriia; order Coriobacteriales; family Coriobacteriaceae; genus Collinsella. Next base: position 138,094 of record CAJMPU010000002.1, on the reverse strand, counting down.
CCATGCCCGCGCGGTTGTAATGGTTGAACCCGGCGGCGCTCGACATGCCCGAGCCGATGCCGACAATGATGGCGTCGGCATCGTCGATAAGGCTTCGAAGCCTACGCGCTTCTCTTTCTAGGGGTGGCATCGGGCGATCTCCTCGAAAGCCGGGGCCATATCGCCGTCAACGAGAATCGTCTCGCACGATGCATCGGGCGCCATAGCCTGGCCGTAGTTGAACACGATGTAGGTGGCGTGCTCGCAGGCGCTTGCGACCTGGGCGAGCATGCGCTTTATGACGCCGTTGTGCAGTCCCACGCCAAGTTCGAGGATGGCGACCCTGCCGTTGCGATGGGCTTGCACAAGGCGTTCGAGCTCCTCGAGCCGGGCCATGGCGAGGGCGTCTGGATGGGCGAGACGCCGCTCGTCGATCGACGTGCGTATGCTCCCCTCCGTCTCGAGCACGCGCTCCTCGTCGAACCCGGCGCGCGCGAAGTGCCCGTCGATGTTGCATGTGACCACGAAGGTGTCGGCGTGCTCCGTAAGACGCCGCAGCCCGTTCATGAGCGAGCCGGGCTCATATTCGAGATACTCCTTTTGATGGAACCGCTCGGCCCATCGGCGTCGCACGCTGGCATCCGGGGAAGCGAGCCCCTGCAGTATGCAGCCGATGCCGTCGGCCTGAGCGAGGTCGCCGTACGCCTCTCGGAAATGGGCATCGGCGCTAAAGAGGTTGAGTCCCTCCGCCATGTCGAGCCCGTTGCTGGCGCCGATGATGACAAGATCCGCTTCGGCTAGCGCCCTGCCTATGCGAACTGCTTTCGCCGTCTCCATGCGCTACCTCCCCAGCGTCTTGCGCACGTCGGCGAGCACGTCGGCGATGTCGGCGCGAACGGCGAGCCCCCGATCCTCGATCGCGCGGGGGAGAAACTGCGTCTTGTTGTTTACGGCGATGTAGCTGGCCTGCGGTAACTGCGCCGTGAGGGCCCAGAACGGCTCCTGGATAAACGCGGGCGTCATGCGGCCCACACCCAGCTCGAGGAAGAGGATCCTCTGACGCGCGTGCGCGTCGAGCCAGTCGGACACCTTGCGGTACTGCTCCTCGTAGAGCTCGCCCTGCAGGAAGTTGCCGTAGCCGCGAACCCAGGGGAACGCCTCTGCCCCGCAGTGCGGGCAGCGCGGCACGAGCTCTGTCGGAACCTCAAGGCCGTCTCCCATGGCCTCTACCATGTTGGAGACCGGCTCGACCGCATCCCACACCGCGTCGGTGCAACAGCGGGAGCACTGAAAGAAGCGGTGGTCGCCTTGGATCTCTGCCACCTTCTTCCAGGGGTAGAGCTTCACAAACTGCGTGTCCTGGTTGGTGGTGAGCACGAAGAAATCCTTCTCGGCGAGAATGGCGTCGAGGTCCTTGTAGGGCTTGCGCAGCGGGGCGTTGAGCGTGGTGTCGAGGAAGGTGGCGAGGTATCCCCAGCGCGCCTCGGCGGTGGGCCAGCGGTAGAACGACCCCTCGAAAGCGCCCTTGAAACCGTAGCGCTCGGCGAATTTGCCGAAATGCCTGCGATAGGTTGCGTTGTCCTCGTAATAGAAGTCGCCGCCGCCCGCCGCGGAGAGCCCGGAGGCCCCACCCACCAGCACGCAATCGGCTTCCTCGATCATGCGGGCGAAGTCCCTGATTTGCTGGTCGTAGGGCTCGGGCTCGCGGTCACTCAGCTCATAGGGCGTGCCGCCGCTGCGGTAGGCGGCCTGAAGGGAAAACGATTGGTTGGTGAGCTCGATAACGAGCTGCTCGTACAGGGTCACTGGATACCTTCTTTCAGCTATTATAAACAGGTGTCTATAAAAAGTATCCATGTCGATTTGCTTAAGAGCAATGAACAGCTTCGGCCTGCTGTCGATAAACGAGCGTTTGCCGGGCATTGTCGAGCGTTGCAATTGGAGGGGTAATGGAAGCGGGGAAGATCGATCGTCGCCGACGCTATACACTCTCGGTCATACGGGAGGCGTTCTTCGCGCTGCTGGCCGAGGTCGGCTTCGCGAAGATGACGGTAGCGGATATCTGCCGCCGCGCCGATATCAACCGCGGCACGTTCTATCTGCACTACGAGGACAAGTTCGCCCTGCTCGACGCGCTTATCGACGAGGCCCTGACGGCGGTGCCGCCGCTCGAGGGAACGGAGGCGGGTGCCCTCTGCCAGCGCCCGCCGGCAAACGATGACTATTATCTGCTCTACTCGGATGACGACGCGTACGCCCGGGTGGCACAGCGCGTCGTCGAGCGCGGCGCCGAGCAGATGGTTCCCTCGATCATGGAGGAGACTGGGCTTTCGCGCGAGGACGCCTATCTGCTCTTCGTCCACAACGTCCAGGGAAATCTCGCGGTCAACCGCCTGCTCGGTTGGAGGCGAGGGCCCGAGTTTGCCCACGCTCAGGAGCTGCTCAGCGCCTATTCCGAAGGGGGCATGCGGGCGGTATCGGCTCGTCACGATCCCCTGTAGTTGATTTTGACCGCAGGCCATTTCAGGCAGGCGACGTTGCTATGGCCCCTCTTTGGTTTTCGATGTTGTATGAGGCAATCGCAATCGTTTTGAGCTTCTCTAGGGAACTTGAACAAGAGATATGGTCTGCTGGCGATTGATTAACTCCATTCGTTTTGGTTACAAAAAACATGCCGCGCGCCTGCAGCATGAAGGAGAGGGAATCCTATGAATATCGTTGTATTGAGCGGCAGCCCGCGTAAGGGCGCCAATACCGATACCATGGTCGAGGTGTTTGCCGAGACCGCGCGTGAGGGCGGTAATACGGTTGAGGTCGTTCGCGTTGCCAGCAAGAAGATCGCCGGCTGCTTGGGATGCCAGTACTGCTTCGCCCATGGGGGCGTCTGCGTGCAGAAGGATGACATGGCCAACGTGATCGAGTCGCTGAAAGATGCAGATATGGTCGTCTTTGCTTCGCCTATCTACTGGTTCGATATCACCGCGCAGGAAAAGGCCGCCATCGACCGTCTGTACGCTTTCGGTGCCACGGGATTCCCGTTCACCAAGACGGCCCTTCTGCTCGATAGCCACAGCCAGGGCGTCTATGACGCGGCGATCGCCATGTACAAGTCAACCTGCGCGTACTGCAAGTGGGAGGACCAGGGCATTGTCACCATCAGCGGTATGACCGAGCGCGACAGCATGGTATCATCGCCCAAGCTGGAAAAGGTGCGAGAGCTCGCTCGCAAGCTCGCCTAAGGACAAGAGGAGCGCATGGCAATCAGCACAAGCGGAAATGCTTGCTGCCCTTACCAAGAGGATTGCTGATTGCCATGCAACGATGCTCCCGCGGACAATTCCGGTGTGCTAAAACGCCTTCTCGTTCAAGAATTCCCTGAACGCGGGGATGTCGAAGCCGACGAGGCCACGTCCACGTTCCCCGATAACGCCGTCCTCGAGGAGGCGGCGTTTGTATTGGCTTGCGTAGTTGCTGGCGACGCCCATGCGTTTGGCTATCTCCGAGACCCTGCTGGGGCCAGAATCGGGCAGCATCGCGAGCAAAAACTCAATGTCTTTATCGGAAAGCTCCTGATAGGTCGTTTCGAGAATACGATCGCGCAGCTCCATACGGGCAAGCAGAGAACCCTGCTGGACATCGGATGTACTGATTTGGGGCGAGTTTTCCGAAACATCCCAAGTGCGATATCCGACGAGCTGCATCATGTAGGGAAATCCGTCGACGGCCTTCACGGCATCCTCGAGCGCTTCTGGCGTGATTGAGCGTCCTCCTGCTTCAATGGTTTTACGAAATGCATTTGCAATCTCAACATCAGTGATTCGTCCCAGCTGATGATACTGGGAGCGTCTGAGGAACGAGACGGAATCGTTACGTAGCAACGCCGATACTTTGTAGGGCAGTCCTGCCATGAGTAGGGCAACTTTTTTACCTTCGCGTACAAAGTGCTGGTAAACAGAGGCAAATTGAAGCATTTCTTCGAGATCGACGGTGACTTCATCGATGGTGATGAGAAGTCCGATGTCATGTTTTTCGAGTTGCTTAAAGATGCCATTCATGCGCGTGCGCCAGTTGCCCTGAGCCTCTTGAGCGTATGTCCAATCGATGCCCACTGGGCCAATTTGAACACCGTTTATGCGCGCGTGAGGCTGTGAGAGGTAGCTATCTGCGGCTTCTTTGGTTCGCTCGATAATATCTTCGAGCATGCCTGGCATGGCGGAGACATTTGCTGCGATCCAGTCGTGTTCAAGCGCCGTTTCTGAAAGGAGCGAGAGAAGTGCCGTCTTGCCCGTTCCCCTTGCGCCAGTAAAAATGGTCGACAGGTTGGGATCTCCTGGGCCGTTGATAAAGCCACGGTTGATGTCGCGCAGGATATGCTCGCGACCCGCTAGAAAGGGAGGGACGCTTCCAAATGTTGGGGTAAAGGGGTTCTTGCTGTACTCCATGGTAGCTCCTTTGCAGGTTTTGCTAATTTTTGCAAGTTTTGCTAACTTTTGCAAGTTTTGCTAACGACTGACCAAAGGGCATCGAAGTAGTGACGCTGACATTTTTTACGCAGAAAAATAAGCAGAAATCAATTTATCTGCGTTAAAAAATAGTTGAGAAGAAAAACGACGAGTCCCGGGCGCAATGCCGTTGCGTTCCGGGCCTCGTCGCTTTGCGAAGTATCTAACGATCTCGTTGCCGTGGTACCTAGTCAAACAAACTCGGCATGTCATTTTCCTTCATGAGGGCGCCGGCGGAGGGCAGGCTCTGCGCGGTGAACTTCTCGGCCGAGACGCCGGCGCCAAGAATCTCCTCGGTCGTGCCCACCGTGGTGACCGAGCGGCCTTTCTTGGCGGTGAAGGCCTGGACGCCCTGCGTGTTGGTGGTCGTCTTGGTCTTGAGCAGCGACGTGTTGAAGTTCATCAGGCGGTAGTCGCTCGAGACCAGCGCGAGGTCGCGGTCTTCCTTGAGCACCTGGGCATATAGCAGCTTGCTGCCGCTGTAGATTGCGTTCTTCAGACGCTTGCGGTTGGTCTTGGTGACGTATCCGGCAAGTGCGACGCGGACCACGCGGCCGTTCTCAAAGACAAACAGCACGTCGGCCTTGTAATCCTCGGGGTCGATGACCCAGATGACGTTCTCGTCGGGTTCCATCTCGAGATCGGTGGGCAGGTACGAGCCCAGCTGGGCCGACTTGGTGTCCTCAAACGCCGCGACCTTGCACTTGTACACCTGGCTCTTGTTGGTAAAGACCAGCAGCTCGTGCGTGTTGGAGGACGGGAACTCGATAAAGGGTTTGTCGCCGTCCTTGTACTTGAGCGTGGCGGCCTTCTTAAGCACGCGGTCTGTCATCTTCTTAAGGTAGCCATCGCGCGAGAGCATGATGGTGACCGGGTACTCCTCGACCTCGGGCTCCAAGCTTACCTCGATAACCTCATGGGGCTCGATCCTGCCCGTGCGGCGCGGCATCACGTACTTTTTGTTGACCGCGGCCAGCTCGTCGCTGATGACCTTCTTGATGTTCTTCTCACTGGAGAGGATCTCCTCAAGCTCGGCAATCTCGCCCTCGAGCTTGGCAATGTCCTTGGTGCGGTTGAGGATGTACTCCTCGTTGATGTTGCGGAGCTTGAGCTCGGCGACAAACTCGGCCTGGGTCTCGTCGATGTCGAAACCCCTCATAAGGTTGGGTACAACCTCAGCCTCGAGCTTGGTGCCGCGGATGATGGCGATAGCCTTGTCGATATCGAGCAGGATCGCCTCGAGGCCGTGCAGCAGGTGCAGGCGCTCGGACTTTTTGCCCAGGTCAAAGTTAATGCGGCGACGCGTGGACTCAATACGCCACTGGACCCACTCGTGCAGGATCTGGCGCACGCCCATAACACGGGGATAGCCGTCGACGAGCACGTTAAAGTTGCACGAGAACGAGTCCTGCAGCGTGGTCGAGCGATAGAGCTTGGCCATGAGCTTGTCGGGGTCGACACCGCGCTTAAGGTCGATGGCGATGCGCAGGCCCGAGAGGTCGGTCTCGTCGCGGATGTCAGCGATCTCCTTGACCTTGCCCTCCTTGGAGAGCTTGACGATGCGCTCGATGATGACATCGGTCTTGGTGGTGTAGGGGATCTCGTACACCTCGATGATGCGCTCTTCGGGAATCCAGCGCCAGCGGGAGCGAATCTGGAAACTGCCCAGGCCGGTCTCGATAATCTTCTCCATCTCCTCGCGGCGGTAGATGATCTCGCCGCCGGTCGAGAAGTCGGGCATGGGCATATATTCGAGCAGGTCGCAGTCGGGATCCTGCAGGTAGTGCATCGTAGCGGTGCAGACCTCGTTGAGGTTGAAGCCGCAAATGTCGGACGCCATGGCGACGCCGATGCCCTTGTTGGCCGAGACGAGGATGTTGGGGAACGTGGTGGGCAGCAGGCGCGGCTCCTTCATGGCGCCGTCGTAGCTGTCGACGAAGTCGACCGGGTCCTTGTCGATGTCCTTGAAGATCTCGGCGCTGATGGGGGAGAGCTTGGCCTCGGTATAACGCGAGGCGGCGTAGCTCAGGTCGCCCGAATAGTACTTGCCAAAGTTGCCCTTCGACTCCACGAAGGGGGCAAGCAGCGCTTCGTTGCCCGTCGCCAGGCGCACCATCGTCTCGTAGATCGCGGCATCGCCGTGCGGGTTGAGCTTCATGGTCTGGCCCACGATGTTGGCGCTCTTTTGGCGCTCGCCCTTGAGCAGGCCCATCTTGTACATAGTGTAGAGCAGCTTGCGGTGCGAGGGCTTAAAGCCGTCGATCTCGGGGAATGCGCGCGAGACGTTGACGCTCATGGCGTAGGGCATGTAGTTGACCTCGAGCGTCTGCGTGATCGGCTGGTCGGTGACCTCGGAGTGCAGGCCGATGACGTTCTCGGCGTTGACCTGCTTTTTCTTTGGCTGGTTCTTCGTCTTCTTCTTTGCCACGATTTCCTCTTGAACTTCTTATGGGCCGTCGTTATCGATTTGCTGCTATTGCAGGTCCAGCTGGTCCAGGTATTCCTTGCCGTGCTCGGAGATATGGCGCTTGCGGCCCGCCTCGTCGTTGCCCAGCAACAGGTTGAACATGGTTTCCATCTTGGTGACGTCCTCGGGCTCCACCTTGATCAGACGGCGCGTCTCGGGGTTCATGGTGGTGAGCCACATCATGTCCGGATCGTTCTCACCAAGACCCTTGGAGCGGTTGATGGAGCACTTCTGGTCGCCGATCTCCTTGAGGATGCCGTTCTTCTCGAGCTCGGTGTAGGCAAAGTAGGTCTTCTCTTTGCAGTTGATCTCGTAGAGCGGCGACTCGGCGATATACACGTAGCCCTCGTCGATAAGTGTGGGCACCAGGCGGTAGAGCATGGTGAGCACGAGCGTGCGGATGTGGTAGCCGTCGACGTCGGCGTCCGTACAGATGATGACCTTGTTCCAGTTGAGGTTGTCCAGGTCAAAGGCACCAAGGTTCTTGATGCGCTTGTCCTTGATCTCCACGCCGCAGCCCAGCACGCGCATAAGGTCCATGATGATGTCGGACTTAAAGATGCGCGGATAGTCCTCCTTCAGGCAATTGAGGATCTTGCCGCGGACGGGCATAACACCCTGGAACTCGGCATCGCGCGACGTGCGGATGGCGCCTGCTGCCGAGTCGCCCTCTACGATGTAGATCTCGCGGCGGCTCTTGTCCTTGGAGCGGCAATCGATGAACTTTTGCACGCGGTTGGCCATGTCGGTCTTCTGCTGCAGGTTGGTCTTGATGCTCTGGCGGGTCTTCTCGGCATTCTCGCGCGAGCGCTTGTTGATGAGCACCTGCTCCATGATCTTATTGGCGGCGTCTTTGTTCTCGATCAGGTAGGTCGAAAGGCGCTCCTTAAAGAAGGCGGTCATGGCCTGCTGGATAAAGCGGTTGTTGATGGCCTTCTTAGTCTGGTTTTCGTAGGACGTCTGGGTGGAGAAGCAGTTGGTCACCAGCACCAGGCAGTCCTGGACGTCCTGCCATTTGATACCGCTCTCGTTTTTGTTGTACTTGCCCTGTTGCTTAATGTAAGCATCGATGGCGCTGGTCAGAGCACTGCGGGCCGCCTTCTCGGGCGAGCCGCCGTTCTCGAGCCATGACGAGTTGTGGTAGTACTCCTGCATCATGAAGGTGCGCGAGAAGCACATGCACGCGGTGATCTTTACGTTGTAGTCGGGCAGGTCCTCGCGGTCGCGACCGCGGCGGTCGGCCTCGATAAAGAAGGGCTCAGTAAGGTAGTCGGTACCGACCTTCTCGAGCACATAGTCCTCGATGCCCTTGGGATAGCAGAAGTCCTCTTCGGAAAACTCGCCATCGTCGCCCTCGATACGCAGACGGAAGGTCACGTTGGCATTGACCACGGCCTGGCGGCGCATGGTCTCGCGATACCAATCGTGGGGAATGCTGATGGAGGTAAAGACCTCAAGATCGGGGCGCCACTTGATGGTGGTGCCGGTGTGGTTCTCGTCGCTGGGCTCAATCTCGAGTGCCTTCTTTTTGGCACCGACGACCTTGCCCTTCTTAAAGTGCAGGGAGTACTTGTTGCCGTCGCGCCAAACCGTGACGTCCATGTATTCGGAAGCGTACTGGGTCGCGCAGGAGCCCAGGCCGTTGGTGCCGAGCGAGAAGTCGTAGTCGCCGCCCTGGTTGTTATTGTATTTGCCGCCGGCGTAGAGCTCGCAAAAGACGAGTTCCCAGTTAAAGCGCTTTTCGGAAGGGTTCCAGTCGAGCGGGCAGCCACGGCCGTTATCCTCTACCTGGATAGAGCCATCGCGAAAGGCGGTAAGGGTGATGAGCTTGCCGTAGCCCTGGCGCGCCTCGTCAACGGCGTTGGACAGGATCTCGAAGGCGGCATGCGCGCAGCCGTCGAGCCCGTCCGAGCCAAAGATGACGGCGGGGCGCAGGCGTACGCGCTCCTCGTCCTTGAGCTGACGAATACTGTCGTTACCATAGTTTGCGGTGTTTTTTGCCATGCTCGCTCTCTCGATACTCCTTTGCTGCGTTTTAGTCATATAGATAGTCAAATTAGCATAGCCCAGCCCATAGGCGATTCCAAGCAACACGAAATCCATCGAACAATCGTTCGAATTAACGGGTATAGTGTTTAGTGTTAGCGCGGCATTGTTAAACAAATTTGGATACAAACGAATTTTATTTAATAGGGACCTAGTTTTACTAAACAAAATCGAACGATTATGGGTGACACGATTCAGAAATTCGATGAGTTCGCGGATGCCCAATCTTACTCGGACAAAACCGAGTCGGTTCCGCCCGAGTAAGATGGAATGACGAATCGAAACTGCTATATCCGTATACCGATGACAGATATAGTTGACATCAATTAGTCGATGCAATATATTTCTGGCATGATGCAACGGATATTTGTCCATTACTACGAAAGGAGTTCCATGCCGGGCAAAAAGAACCTACGCATGAAGGCGGCACGCGCGGCGGCTGGCCTTTCGCAAGCTGACTTGGCCCGGGCCGTGGGCGTTACGCGCCAAACGATCGGCCTTATCGAGGCGGGCGGCTACAACCCCACGCTCAATTTGTGCGTGGCAATCTGTAAAGCGCTACGCGTTACGTTGAACGATCTGTTTTGGGAAGACGAAACCGACGCCGACCCTAATACTCTTTAGGAGTTCACTATGAAATACGAAGATCTGAAAATCGTGCAAAAGTGGCGTGAATATGCCGGCCCAAAGGATGAACGCCTGGAGGCTGAGAACGCGAAGATCTACAAGATTGGTTTCGTGCTGCTTTCGTTTGGCATGTTGATGATCTTTTTCTACCAGTTTATAGCTCGACAGGTTGCGTGGGTTCACAGCGACGCCAGTGAAATGTCGCATGGCTTTGCAACGCCGTTCGAGGCAGCCATGTATTTGTGGCTCGTTCTCGTGATGTTGATTTGTGCAGGACTGCAAACGCGGAAGGGCTATGTCGATACCAATCGTTTTGGGCAAACCGAGCATCTTCCTGTTGGATATTTCCTGCTTGTCAGCGGTCTTAGCGGCACCGCGTTCGCGCTTGTTATTGCCGCAATGCGCTGTGTCGCTGAGGCGCAGATCGTACCGCTCGAAAGCGTCTTTTGGTTGGCGAACCTGGCCACGGGCGTGTTCTGCGGTGCGACGATTTTCGCGGCCACGTTTGCTGTCCTGTGCGCAACGTTTTTCACGGCGAAAAGACGCCGTACCAAGCTCGAGGCAGAACTCGACTCCTCAGACGACATTTAATGCGCAATGGGCTGGCTCTGGGTATTCAGAACCAGCCCATTTTGATGATCGATGAGCCGAGTCGGCGTCTCTCACAAAAGTAAGTAGGAGCTAGCGAGGCCTATCCGAATTGACCTCATTGGCGGTGTTTTTTCGAGTGCTACAGCGGCTGCCGTAAGGGGAGCGTTGCTGTCTTTGCAAGAAGGTGCCCCGTGGCGGTAGTGCCGTTCAAGGGTCAAAGTGTCCAATTTGAGCGCGCGAAAGCGTCAGGCCCCGGAGCGCTTTCGATATGCCGGGCAGTCTGGCCGCTAGCGCAACATATGCGCGACCAGCTCGGCACGAGTTCCGATGCCAAGCTTTGCGTATACGCCGGATAGGCGGTTTTTGACGGTGCCCGGCGATACTCCCATATGGCGTGCGATTTCGGCGTTGGTCCACCCACGACAGGCGAGCATGGCCATGGTGAATTCCGTGGTCGTTAGATCGTCGGCCACGTCCTCGCCCGAATCGGGGTTGTGGATGCGCCGCCAGCCGTAGCTGAATCGATACGTGATCTCGATGATGCGAGCGAAATCGTCAGGGTATTGCGATTTTAGGCATGCCTCGATGAGTCCCTGCAAAAGGCCATGGTGTTCGCCGATGAGTTCGATAAGGCCGTCGGGGCGCGCAATGTCCCAAGCGGCGCCAAAATGCGCTTTTGCGGCGTCGACGTCTTTGAGACTCATGCAGGCCATGGAAGCCGACAGGTGCAGGAACAGCTCCGAGATGGGATAACTTCCCTGTTTCATGATCAGGGCGTTTTCCGCCATGCCCAGGCTGCGGCCGTATTCGCCGCGCAGATACAACGCGTGCGCCATCACGTAGCTGGCGAACAGGCGCAGGCCTTCGGGCAGATGCGCCGCAAGTGGATAAAACTCTTCGGCAGAATACGGGGAAGGCAAGTGCAACAGGACGCTCGCGGCGGAGGCGAACAGGATATGCGTGGCGTGGACGGCAGACGATTCCTCGTCAGTTGGCGTATCGAGGATGCCCGCAAGGCAACGACGGGCATCGGTGATACGGTTGAGCGACAGACTGGCATATCCGCAGATAAGGCATGCGGAATAGCGCAGCGCGGGGTCGGTGGCGTCAAGATAGGGGCGTGCTGTCTCGGCGGCGAGTGTGGCCTGTCCGCGAAAGTACAGCGCTTCCGCCGTGGCGATGGTGCGTGAATCGGGGTCGGAAATGCCTGCAACCGCAGCGTCAATCTGCCCCGGCACAAAGGCGGTGCACATCAACGGCATGGGAATGCGCGGGTAGCCATCGCAGTCCATCTTCCATCTCCCAACAGCTGGCAACATTAGCAGCCATTTTACCCCTGTTGATCGGGACTGGAATTTGTGGTTATCGCCTACGATTATGCCGAACGTATAAAGGAAGAGTCTATTGGCGATGCTCCCAAGGTGGCTACCGAAGCCTAGCTGACCTCGACATTAGGAAAAATTGCCACCCCTGCAAAAAGCTCCGTCGCAGCGATGGGAAACGAACCTCGCTCTGCATATAATGAGGTCATATGACGGTGCGTTTGCATACGTGTAGCGCATTCCCATCGAACCGAAAAGGAGCTTTGCATGGATCCCAACAAGCGTCCCGGCGACATGGTGCGTATCACCACTCCCGAACTCGCTCAGGCGTTCATCGAAGAGCAGGTTGCTGCAATCCGTGAGCAGATCGGCAACAAGAAGGTCCTGCTGGCCCTTTCCGGCGGCGTTGACAGTTCTGTCGTCGCGGCGCTGCTGATCAAGGCCATCGGCAAGCAGCTCATCTGCGTGCACGTGAACCACGGCCTTATGCGCAAGGGCGAGAGCGAGCAGGTCGTCGACGTGTTCAAGAACCAGATGGACGCCAACCTGGTTTACGTGGACGCTACCGACCGCTTCCTCGATAAGCTCGTCGACGTCGACGAGCCCGAGGCCAAGCGCAAGATCATCGGCGCCGAGTTTATCCGCGTGTTCGAGGAGGAGGCCCGCAAGGTCGGTGACGAGGTCAGTTTCCTCGCCCAGGGCACCATCTACCCCGACATTCTGGAGTCGCAGGACGGCGTGAAGGCTCACCACAACGTTGGCGGCCTGCCCGAGGACCTGCAGTTTGAGCTCTGCGAGCCCGTTAAGCTGCTGTACAAGGACGAGGTGCGCGTCGTGGGCCGCGAGCTCGGCCTGCCCGAGAACATGGTTGAGCGTCAGCCGTTCCCCGGTCCTGGCCTGGGCGTCCGCTGCCTTGGCGCCATCACCCGCGACCGTCTCGAGGCGCTGCGCGAGGCCGATGCCATCGTGCGCGAAGAGATCGACAAGGCCGGCCTGACCATCTGGCAGTACTTTGCCGTAGTGCCCGATTTCCGCGCTACCGGTGTGCGCGAGGGCAAGCGCGCCTACGACTGGCCCTGCATTATTCGCTGCATCAACACCGTCGACGTCATGACCGCCGAGGTGCCCGAGCTCGATTGGGCGCTGCTCAAGCGCATTACCGCTCGCGTGACCGCCGAGGTCCCCGGTATTTGCCGCGTTTGCTACGACCTCACGCCGAAGCCCGTTGGCACGGTCGAGTGGGAGTAAGCTAACTCAGCTGGTAGGCGACGAGAACTAGCAGATGTGACAAAGGGACAGTCCCTTTGTCACATCCTCGATATTATGTGAGGGATGGTACGCCACGCGGCGTGCCATCCCGTTCGTTATTTTAATGAGCCGAGTGCGCGAGTGGGAAGAGTCACGAGCATGGTCGTTCCGCGCTCCGAGCTCTCTTCGACCTCGATGGAGCCGCCGTGGAGCGCGGCAATCTCCCAGACCAGCGCAAGTCCCAGCCCCACGCCGCCGTATGCCCTGCTGCGCGATTTGTCGACGCGAAAGAAGGGCTGAAAGATGCTCGTCTGGTATTGCTCGGGAATGCCCGGTCCCTGGTCGCGCACGCGTAGCAGCACGCGGTCGCCTTCGGCGCAGGCGTTGATTTGCACGGTCGAGTTGGGCGCGCTATAGCGTATGGCGTTTTCGGTCAGGTTGAACAGCAACCGATAGATCAGCGTGTCGCTGCCGATCGTTTGCGCGTCGCCCTCACTTGTAAGCGTGATGTCTTTTTGCTCGGCAAGGGGTGCCAGGTCCGTGAGCACTTCTTCGATCATCGGCGCTAGGTCAATCACATCGTTGCAAGGGACACTGCGCAGCTCGCTCATCTCGAGCAGGGTCTTTGTCATGTGCGTCATTCGCTCGGTCTGCTCCTGCAGCAGCCCGAGCAGGCTCGCTGTATCGGCATCGACGTCGGGGCGCTCGGCGCAAAACAGCTCAACCTGGGCCTGCATGAGCGCAAGCGGCGTGCGCAGTTCGTGCGCCGCATTGCCCGTAAACTGTCTTTGTGCGGAAAATCCCTCGTCAAGGCGGGTAATCATGTCGTTAAACGACGCGCTGCAGCGCCTGAGTTCAGAGGGCACGTCCTCGCTGATTTTTGTGTCGGCGAGGTTGTCGGGCCGCACGCTCTCGACTTGCGTCGCAAAGAAGCGCAACGGCCGCAGCGCATGTCCGCTCACAAAGTAGGCCAGCACGCCGCCGAGCAGCGTCACCGCTGCAGTTATATACCAGCTCGTCGCGCCAAACGATTCTTGGGCGTCGTTCACGACGATGGTCAGCGCGTCGTCGAGCTCTTTGTTTGTCGGGTCAAATGAGCTGGGCGAGGCCGCCTCCACCTTGCTGTGCGCCGATAGTTCATTGCCGATCGAGTCCATGTAGCGCATGCCGGAGTAGCCAACCAGGCAATTCATAAGTACGCAGGTTGAACATATCAGCAGTGCCGTCATCAACGTGATGCGCCACTGCAGCGACAGCCGCTTCATTTGCCGTCCTCCATAACGTAGCCTTCGCCGATTCGGTTGCGGATGGGGTCGTGCCCCAACGCGCCGCGCAGCTTTTTGCGCAGCGACGAGATGTGCACGCGGGTCGCGTTGCTAAAGCTGTTGACACTGCTATCCCATACATGCTCGATAAGCTCTTCCTGGCTCACCGGCCGCCCCTGGTTAAGCATCAGGTATTCCAAGATGCCGGTCTCCTTGCGCGTGAGGGATAGGGTCTCGCCGCCCACGGAGGCGAGGCGCGCTTTGGTGTCAAAGCTCAACAATCCACAGGCTAGAACAACGTCGTTTTGCGTAAAGCGCCTGAGCGTGAGACTGCGTATGCGTGCCGCCAGCTCGTCAAGATGGAACGGCTTGGTGAGGTAGTCGTTGGCGCCCGCATCGAGCCCCGCTACCTTGTCGGAGACCTCGCCACGTGCCGAGAGCACGAGCACCTTGGTCTCGCAATCGGTAATTCTGAGTTGCCTGAGCACGGTCATGCCGTCGACATGGGGGAGATTGAGGTCGAGCACGACAAGATCAAAGGTCTCGACATCGAGCAGATCGAGGGCCTGCTGCCCGTCGTAGCAGCAGTCGACGCTATAGGCCAAGTTGCGCAGGCTGCGTGCGATCGCATCGCACAGCGCCCGCTCGTCCTCGACGACCAAGATGCGCATAACGTTCTCCTTGCATAGTCATTCACGCTTAACACGGATTTTATAGTCGGTATGGTCCAATGGGTCGCGAAACGAAAGGAGTGGTCAGATTGTTCAAAGCGATTAAGCCTGTGGCGCAGGTGGCTTTGCTGATCGTTGGGGTAGCCATGGTTGGCTTTGGAATTATGCGCGGCGAGGCAGATGCCGTGCTGGCCAAGGCAATCAGGCTGTGCTTGGAGTGTATCGGAATTGGATAAAAGAAAAAACACTGCATCGCATCTTTTGGCGAGATTCCGCGGATTGATTCAGGCGGCGGCGACGCTTGCGACCAATATTCACCTGCCTAACTTTGCCAAGGGCGGTATCTACCAGGGAGCCGGCAAAGCCGTCTGCGTGCCGGGGCTTAACTGCTACTCGTGTCCAGCGGCCTCGGGTGCGTGCCCCATCGGGTCGTTTCAGTCGGTGGTGGGATCGTCTAAGTTCAGCTTTTCGTATTACGTCACCGGAACGCTCATTCTGATCGGCGTGCTACTGGGACGTTTTGTATGCGGCTTTTTGTGTCCGTTTGGATGGCTGCAAGAGCTTCTGCATAAGATTCCCAGCAAAAAGCTCTCCACGAAAAAGCTCAAGCCGCTCACGTACATCAAGTATGCCGTGCTACTGTTTGCCGTGGTGCTGCTGCCCGTCTTGGTGGTTAACGATGTGGGTATGGGCGACCCGTTCTTTTGCAAGTACATCTGCCCGCAGGGTGTGCTCGAGGGCGCGATTCCGCTGTCCATCATGAATACGGGAATCCGCTCCGCGCTGGGAAAGCTCTTTTCCTGGAAGCTCGCGATCCTCATTGCGGTTGCGGTGCTGAGCGTGCTGTTCTACCGCCCCTTCTGCAAATGGATTTGCCCCCTCGGTGCGTTTTATGCGCTCATGAACAAGGTGTCTTTGCTGGGGATTCAGGTCGATCATTGTAAATGCGTCTCGTGCGGCAAGTGCGCCAAGGTGTGCCAGATGGACGTGGACGTTACGCGTACGCCCGACCATGCCGAGTGCATTCGTTGCGGCAAATGCATGGGCGCGTGCCCCGTCGATGCTATTAGCTTTCGCTACGGGCTGGGTGTGACGGGCGACAAACCCGCGCAGTCCACGCAAGCCCGCGAAAACAAATAGGTACCTATATAAGTTTCGATATAAACGGAGGAACCATGAAACTGTCAAAAATTGCGGCTCTGTTGATGCTGCCCGTGCTGGCGCTGACTCTCGCGGCGTGCTCTGCCCCCAAGGGCGACGCGAAGGATGCCACGAGCGGCGATGCGCAGATTGCCGAGCTCATAGCGCAAAAGCCGTCGAGTGCCGAGGAGGCGGCCGAGCTGTACCAGCAGCTGCTGCAAAAGGAAAACGAGATCTTTGCGAGCGATAACGCCCTATGGGAAAAGGTGTTCCTTGCGGCCAACAAAGACACTCCCATGATTGAGGACGGCAAGAACTACGGTGACTTCTTGCTCGATACCATCGAGGGCGCCAAGGATCAGTTTGCGGCTGACGAGCTTAAGACGCTTAAGGCCGGCGCGCAGCAGGTCAAGGAGATCGAGGACAAGCTCATGGCGCTGGAGAAGGAGTTCCCCGGATGCGGCAGCACGCCCGGCGAGGGGGAGAGCGTCGATGCCTCGACCGCAGGCATGGCCAACGGCGAGAGCGGGGAGACGAAGTTCCCCAGCTTTAAGGGCAAGGACTTGGACGGCAACGATGTAAACAGCGACGAGCTGTTCTCCAAGAACAAGGTCACCGTCATGAACTTCTGGTTTACCACCTGCAAGCCGTGCGTGGGAGAGCTGGGCGATCTGGAGAAGCTCAACAAGGAGCTTGCCGAGAAGGGCGGCCAGGTCGTGGGCGTTAATTCCTTTACGCTCGATGGCAACAAAGACGAGGTGGCTGATGCCAAGGACGTGCTTTCCAAGAAGGGCGTGACGTATAAGAACATCTGGTTTAAGTCGGACAGCGAGGCCGGAAAGTTCACCTCCAACCTGTACTCGTTCCCGACCACCTACGTGATCGACCAGAACGGTAACATTGTGGGAGAGCCGATCATGGGCGGCATCAACTCCGCTGAGCAGCGCGAGGCGCTCAACAAACTGATCGATCAGGCACTCGCGAAGAGCGAACAGTAAGTCCGTGGGACAGACAACTGAAGGGGAGTCGCTGGAAACAGCGACTCTTTTTTCTGCTTCGGGGTAGCATCATGGGTATACGTCGAAAGGGCACGCAGCTTTTCGTGCATTGCCCGAGCGGTGCGCGAAGCAACCAAGCTGTGAGTTTTCTTAAGCGGTCTGGGTATGGCAGTGTCAAGAATATCGGCGGCATAAGCGGCTACACGGGAAAGGTGGTGCGTTGGCTATGAAGGTGGTTATCGTTGGAGGCGTCGCGGGCGGCGCATCGGCGGCGGCACGTTTGCGCAGGCTCGACGAGCAGGCCCAAATTGTCATCTTTGAGCGCACGGGTTTTGTATCGTATGCCAACTGTGGGCTTCCGTACTACATTGGCGGCGTGATAGAAGAAGAGAGCGCATTGACGCTGCAGTCTCCCAAGGGCTTTTGGGATCGCTTTCGCATTGCGGTCAAGACGAGTCACGAGGTGTTTGCCATCCATCCCGATTCGCATACGGTCGAGGTTCGCAATATGCTGACGGGCGAGGAATTTGTCGAGACGTATGACAAGCTCATCCTGTCGCCGGGTGCAAAGCCGATCCGCCCTGCGTTGCCGGGCATCGACTCGGATAAAATCTTTAGCCTACGCACCGTTGAGGACACGCTGCGTATTCACAGCTATGTTCGAGAGCGGCGACCGAGCAGTGCCGTCGTGATCGGCGGCGGCTTCATTGGCGTCGAGACGGCGGAGAATCTGTGTGAGCTGGGGCTCCAGGTGACCCTTCTGCAGCGTCCCGTCCAGCTTATGAACAACCTGGATTACGACATGGCGACCCTTTTGCATACCGAGGTGCGTGAGCACGGTATCGATCTGCGCCTCAAGGCCGATGTGACAGGTTTTGAGGAAGTTGATGGCCGCGTTGTCACCCATGTTGCGGGCGATGGCCCTATCGGAGCCGATATGGTGCTGCTTGCCATTGGCGTGGCACCTGAGAGCCATCTGGCGCAAGAGGCGGGGCTCGAACTGGGCATCAAGGGGACTATTGTGGTCAACGACCGCATGGAGACCTCTGCTGCCGACGTGTATGCCGTGGGCGATGCCGTGCAGGTCACGCATCAGGTGACCGGCGAGGACGCGGTCATTTCGCTCGCCGGCCCCGCCAACAAGCAGGGGCGTGTCGTCGCCGATGTCATAGCCGGCATGGACAGCTGCTACCTCGGATCGTTGGGCTCATCGGTTATCAAGGTATTCGACTTGACGGCGGCAAGCACGGGACTATCCGAAAAGGCGGCACACGCGGCGGGAATTGACTGCGACAGCGTGGTCCTGTCGCCCGGTTCGCATGCGGGTTATTATCCGGGTGCAACGCCCATGACCATGAAGGTTGTCTTCGAGAAGCAGGGATTGCGCCTGCTGGGTGCGCAAATCGTGGGCATCGATGGTGTGGACAAGCGTATCGACGTTCTGGCGACTGCCATCCAGGCAGGCATGCGCGGCGATAGGCTTAAGGATTTGGACCTAGCATACGCGCCGCCGTATTCATCGGCGAAGGATCCCGTCAATATGGCGGGCTTTATGATCGAGAACCTCAATCGCGGCATACTGGCGCAGTGGCATTGGGAGGATGAGCCCAACTTGCCACGCGATGGCAGCGTGCAGCTGCTCGATGTTCGTACGGAAGGGGAGTATGAGCGCGGGCATATTGATGGTTTCGTAAACATTCCCGTCGATGATCTGCGCAATCGCCTGGGCGAGCTCGACCGGGCCAAGCCGGTTTACGTGATTTGCCAGAGCGGCATTCGCAGCTACATTGCTTGCCGCATTTTGGCGCAGCATGGCTTTGAGTGCTTTAACTTCTCGGGCGGCTATCGCTTCTTTGCAGCCGTGACTGAGGCTCGCCGCGGCAGCGCTAACGTTATGCCGTGCGGGCTCGAAAAGTAGCGCGCATTGGAATGTGACAAAGTGACAGCCTCTTTGTCGCATCGGGGATGTTATATGCGGGATGGTGCGCCATGCGGCGTGCTGTCCGTTCGTTTTTTGGCGCGGTTCGTTACATTCCTCACTGGTATCGGCCAAAAATGAGGATAGAGTAGGACAAACGCGCCGAACGTGAACGGCGGGGGAGCGGGCGAGCGCGCCCGCGCGAGAGAGGTTGCCGTCCATGCTGGATCTCAGAGTTATTTGCAAAAGGTACGTTACGCAGTCGTTTACGCAGGTAGCGCTCGACAGCGTAAGCCTGTCTTTTCGCGATAACGAGTTCGTAGCCGTTCTGGGTCCCTCGGGTTCGGGTAAAACTACGATGCTCAACGTCATCGGTGGACTCGACCATTTCGATTCGGGCGATTTGCTGATCGACGGCATCTCGACCAAGGACTTCAACGACCGCGATTGGGATGCCTATCGCAATAATCGCATCGGCTTTGTGTTCCAGAGCTATAACCTCATTCCGCATCAGAGCATTTTGGAAAACGTGGAGTTGGCGCTTACGCTCACGGGCGTGGGGCATGCCGAGCGCCGCCAGCGTGCGCGTAAGGCGCTCGAGGCGGTTGGTCTGGGCGAGCACGTTGACAAACGCCCGAACCAGCTTTCGGGCGGGCAGATGCAGCGCGTGGCCATTGCCCGCGCCTTGATCAACGACCCCGAAATCGTGCTGGCTGACGAGCCGACCGGCGCCTTGGACTCAACGACATCCGTGCAGGTTATGGATTTGCTCAAGGACGTTGCGCGCGATCGTCTGGTCATCATGGTCACGCACAATCCCGAGCTGGCGTACAAGTACGCCACGCGCATCGTCAGCCTGGCGGACGGCAAGGTCACCGACGATTCCGACCCCTTTGATGTGGCCACGGTCGCACATCGCGAGGCAAAACCCACGCGCAAAACCTCGATGAGCTTTATGACGGCCCTGGGGCTTTCTGCCCGAAACCTCATGACCAAGAAGGGCCGCACGGCCATGACGGCCTTTGCAGGTTCGATTGGCATTATTGGCATCGCGGCGATTCTGGCGCTCTCCAACGGCGTAAACGGCTACATCAAAAAGGTCGAGGAGGACACGCTCTCAAGCTACCCGCTTACGATTTCCAAACAAGATTACGACCTGTCGTCTATGATGGGCGGACAGGGGGCCACGGATGAGGAGGCGTCCAAGGGCGAGGACTCGTCCGATGGCGCTACCGGCGGCAAGGCTCAGGGGACCGATAAGATCCCTGTGGTCACGGCCGTAAAGGACATGTTCGCAAGTGTTAAATCTAACGATATGACGAGCTTTAAGGCATGGCTTGACGACGGCGGCAACGGTATCGACAAAGAGGTCAACGCTATTCAGTATGGTTACGGCGTGACGCCGGTTGTCTATCGTTCGAGTAAGGGCGACGAGAAGCCCGTTCGCCTTGTTCCCAACGCTATGACCGAGGCCATGAGCGGAGGCGCGAGCTCGGCGGCAACGGTGAGCATGGAATCCATGGGAACGTCGGTCTTTAACGAGATGATTGACGACCAGAGCCTGCTCGACAGCCAGTACGATGTCGTTGCCGGCCATTGGCCTACGTCCGCCAACGAGGCCGTGATGGTGCTTTCGAGCCGCGGAACGGTGGGCGACTACACGCTCTACAGTATCGGCGCGCTGGATATCGATGAGCTCAACGACCTGGTTAACAGTGCCATGACGGCCGACGGCAAGGTCAAGACGCCCAAGACCGGCAGCGACTTTACCTACGACGATGCACTGTCCACGACGTTTAAGGTGTTGTCGCCGGCCGATGCCTATCGCAAAAACGAAGAGACCGGCATGTGGACTGACATGTCTGGCGACGCCGACTTTATGAAAGCCAAGGTTGCCGACGGTATTGACGTGCGCATTGTGGGCGTGGTGCGACCCAACGAGACGGCAAACGCGAGCGCATTGTCCCCGGGCATTGTCTATACGCATGCGCTGACTCGCCAGCTTATGGAGCGTGCTGCCGATTCGCAGATTGTGCAGGAGCAGCTTGCCCACCCCGAGACGGATGTCTTTACGGGCAAAACCTTCGACGAGCTGCAGGGCGAAGCCAAGCAGGGCGTGGATTTGGGCAGTATGTTCAGCGTAGACGAGGCGGCACTGAAGAGCGCGTTCTCGTTCGATGCATCTGCGCTCTCGGGCGCAGCCGGCGGTATGGACCTTTCTGGTCTCGACTTGTCCGGGCTGGACATTGACCTTTCGGGTGTTGGGAGGGACATCGACTTTAGTGACATCATGGCCAAAGCGCCGGCCCCAGATTTCTCGGGCATCTTTGATGGTCTTGAGCTCACGCCTGAGCAAATGCAGCAGGTGGGAGCACTTGCCAACCAGCTGTTTGAGGGCTTTATGCGCTCTGATCAGTTTAAGGCGCTGTCACCCGAAGATCTTAAGGACGCGTCAAAGCTCGCTGCCGCATTCTCAGCGTACCTTGAGAATGATGTCGCAGCCCAGCAATACCTGGCTCAGCTCAGGGCGCTCGGCGGCGATGCCCTGGCCGAGCGTCTGCAGCAGGTGATGGGCGACTATGTGCAAAAGCAGCTGGCTCCGTATTTTCAGCAGTCTATGGATCAGGTGATGAAGGCGGTCAGCGAGCAGATTGCCACGACGGTATCAGCTCAGCTCAAGGCGGGCGCGGCAGGGCTTATGGACCAGATGGCGACGCAGATGTCTTCGAGTTTTGCCAACCTGGCGAGCGCCATGCGCGTGGATGCGAACGCCTTTGCTCGCGCTATCCACTTTAACATGGACGCTGAGGACCTGAGTTCGCTCATGATGAGCTATGCCAAGGCATCGAAGCTCACCTACGACAACAATCTGACCACGTTGGGCTATGCGGACGAGGCGGACCCCATCTCGGTCAAGATTTTCCCGCGTGACTTTGAGGCCAAGGAGCGCGTTCTCGATCGCATCGATGCGTACAACAAACAGGTCAAAGCCGCCGGTCACGATGAGCAGGCAATCTCGTATACCGACTACATGGGCATCATCATGGGCTCGGTGACCGACATCGTGAACACCATCAGCTTGGTGCTCATCGCATTCGTGAGTATCAGTCTGGTGGTGAGCTCCATCATGATCGGCATCATCACCTACATCAGTGTGTTGGAGCGCAAAAAGGAGATTGGCATCCTGCGCGCGATCGGCGCGTCCAAGCGCAACGTGGCCAACGTGTTCAACGCCGAGACCTTTATCGAAGGCCTCATCGCCGGCGTCTTTGCCATTGTCGTCGTGGTGGCCGTGAGCTTTCCGGTTAATGCCTGGGCACTTGCCGCCAAGCAGGTACCCAATCTGATGAGCCTGCCCGTGCAGGATGCGCTGGTGCTCATCGCGATTTCGGTGTTGCTGACGGTTGTCGCTGGCCTGCTGCCGGCCCGCAGCGCATCCAAGAAAGACCCCGTGGAGGCCCTACGTTCCGAATAATGTGACAAAGGGACAATCCCTTTGTCACATTGGGGGCCCAATTACCGTTCGGCACGTTAAGGGCCCCCGCTCCCCGCTTAACACTTGACGGAGAATCTTCCTCTTTATATACCTATCGGTAGGCATATAGGTTGCATTGCCGATAGAAACGGAGTAACCATGACTCTCATCGCACCAGCCGAAAAGGACCGCCCCCGTGAGGGCGGCGCATTTGCTTGGATTGTCGTTATTGCGCTCGGTTTAATGTCTGCGGGAACAACCGGCACCTACAGCATCATTGCCGGCTCATTCATCGCTCCTGTATGTGAAGACCTGGGCTTTGACTACACTTCTTTCTCTTTCTATTTCACCGCGATTCTTCTTGGCCTTGCGCTTGGGCTTCCACTTTTGAGTCGTTTCATTCCAAAAGTAATCGGCAAACCATGGCATATTTGCGTTGAACTCGTCCTTATTGCCGCCGGCGCCGCAATGGCGTTCTATACCGAGGTCTGGATGTTCATCGTCTCCGCCGCAGTGATCGGCATCTGCTTTTCGTTCACAACGGGTGTCTGCATGTCCGATGTCATTGACCAATGGTTCAGTAAATCGTCTGGTCTTGCCATCGGCCTTGCGTGGGGCGTTAATTCTCTCTGCACGCTGCTATTGAGTCCTATCATTACACTGGTCATCGAGCAGCAAGGCTGGCGTACGGGTTACATCGTACTTGCGGCCGTTTCTGCAGCCATGATATTGCCCACAAGCGCATTTATCATTCGCCTTAAGCCCTCTGATCGCAATATGCTTCCGTACGGGGAGACCATCTCCGAAACCCATGAGAGCTGCAGCACCGATGAAAAGGAAGATGCCCCTTCGGGCATGGCGCTCCGCGATGCCGCGAAAACGCCGTCTTTTATTCTCTGCGCCCTTCTGCTCTGCGTGGCGCAACTCACCTGCTGCATGAACCAGCTGTTCCCGACCTATGCAAGCGAGGTCGGCTTCAATCCCATCGTGGGAAGCCTAATGGTTTCGGCGGCTTCGCTCTCCGATATTTTCCTAAATCCCTTCGTAGGCAAAACATGCGACAAGCTCGGTGCTATTAAAGCAACGGTCGCATGGACGGGAGCCAGCATTCTTTCATTCCTGCTTCTCATCTTTGGCGGAAGCAACGAGACCGTTTCCATTATCGCAGCCGGCGTAAACGACGTCATGTTCGCCATCGTTGGAACTGCAATGCCGATGATTCTCCTCTCGCTCTTCGGATCACGCGATTTTGGAAGGATCTATTCGATTATTTGCTCAGCGGGCTATGTTGTCGGAGCTTTCGGAATGCCAGTCATGATGAAGGTTTACGGTATGGCAGGGTCTTTCCAAGGAGTATTTGTCTTCTGTATCATCTGCAACCTTCTGATTGCGACATTTGCTTTAGTTTCCGGTCTCCTCAATAAGACTACCGCGAAATAACCTGACCAACGAACTGCCCTTCAGCCCTGTCATTTGTCTCTGCAAGTTACAACGAAATTGGGGCCGATTCCAACATAGCTGGAATCGGCCCCAATTTCTATTCAACAACTTTTTGCAATCATCGCGAACACGGGTTTCGAACCATTCCGCGACCCCGGAAGTCGTCGCATCGCGCTTGCCAAGGTGCTTCTGTTATTACGCGCCTATTTAAACATGAGTTCGACGACCCCTGCCCAAACAGCCTTTTCATCGATGTCTTCATCTTGGGCAACGGTATTGCTCGCTCCCTCAAGTACGGTGTAAAGAATCTGCACGTACAGCATGACGTCTGTTTCATCGGAAAACGCGCCAATTTCTAGGCCATGGAGAAGGATGTCTTTAAGCGCGTGCATAGTTCGGTTGATCGCCGTTGCCTGACGTTCCTGAACTGCAGGGATTCGATTTGCCTGAATACTGACCTCGGCCAGCACGCGACGGCGCTTTTCATCACTACGATAGCCACCTATAACCGAATTGCCGAGCTCGATAAGCGCCGCCTTGAATCCGTCCCTATCGACTATTAGCGAGTAGTCGCGCTGATAGTCGATAGTCGGAAACATACTATCTAAGAGCGTGGTGAAAATATCCTCTTTAGAGGGAAAGTAGTAGTACACCGATGGCTTGGATATGCCGACACGGTCGCAGATTTTTCCAATGGACGCCTTGTCGTAACCGACTTCTGCCACAAGATCATACATTGCGTCCAATATTTTTCCCTTTGTGCTCACGCTTCACTTCTCCATTGCAAATCACTTCCGCATTGCCAACATTATTAAGAATGGCAACGGAACATCAATTCGTGTCCAAACACGACCACTATAAACGGTGAACGGTAGGTATCGACAGGCGAATGGCAATTATACAAAATCACCTACCGAACGGTAGGTATAGTAGTACTATAGCTGGTGTAACCCCGCTATCGTCGCGGCCGGACAGCATTGCGGGAAACCCGACGGAAGGACCAACCATGTACGAGAACTATCGTATGCCGGGCGAGTTTGAGAAGCGCTCCAACGTCTATGTGACATGGCTTCCCGATTACATTCGCGCAGAGGGCTTCGATAATCGCCAGCCCTGCGTTGACGTAATTAAAGCTTTGCTTGAGTACGGCGACGTTACGGTCAACCTCAACTGTGGCACCCCCGGCTCCTACGAGGAAGCCTGCTCGCGCCTTAAAGAGGAAGGGGTGGATCTCGACCGTATCCAGATTACGCAGTTCGAAGACTCCAACTTCTACGTTCGCGACAACGGCCCCAGCATCATGGTCGACGACGAAGGCCATTCCTATATGGTCAACCCCGCTTGGACCTATTACGGCGTGTGGGACAAGAACTCCCCAGAGTGCCAGTCCGCACGCAGGGCGGCTGTTCACATGGCGGTTGCGCTCGGGTGCTTCGATATCGTCAATTCCGAAATGGTTTCGGAGGGCGGCGACCGCGAGTTTGACGGTCACGGCACCCTGATCGCCATCGAGGACACGGAATGTCGCAAGCGCAACCCCGAGTTCTCAAAGGAGGAAGTGGAGGCCGAGTACAAGCGCATCTACAACCTCAACAAGGTTATCTGGCTGCCGCAGCCTATGCTTGAGGACGACGACTATCGGCTGGGCATCCTCGACGAGAAGGAAGATGGAACTCCTGTCTTCGGCATGAGCTTCGCCGCCCACATCGATGAGATGTGCCGCTTTATCACCCCGAACAAGATTCTTCTTGCCGAGGTATCCGATGAGGAGGCCGCCTCGAGCAAGGCGGGTGCGGAGTCGCGTCGTCGCATCGACGCCGCCTACGAGATCCTGCGCGCCGAGACGGACTGGGAGGGCAAGCCCTTCGAAATCGTCCGCATGCCCACTGCCGAGCCGATCGAGGTTGTCATCGCCCCCGGCGATGAGGACTACGAGTTGTATAAGAGCTTCATTGACGAAATGGGCGGCAAGTTCATGGATGGCACCCCTTGGCCCGAAGGCCCCGTTCACTTTTATGCCGCAGCAAGCTACTGCAACTTCCTCATCTGCAACGGCGTCGTTCTTGGCCAGCGTTATTACCACGAAGGCATGAGCGAAGTCGTGAAGGAGAAGGATGAGCAGGCCAAGGCGGTTCTTGAGAGCTGCTTCCCCGATCGCAAGGTCATCATGATCGACTCTCTCGCGCTTAACCTGTCCGGCGGCGGCGTGCACTGCTGGACCAAGGACGTGGCCGCCAGCTGCTAGCAAGTTCTTAAACTTGCGCTGCCTGATCAAAGCGCCACAGTTACAGTCCCCGAGGGATATCCGTGTTTCCCTCGGGGGCACATTCGACACTTACCCATCAAACAATTGAAAGGAAATAGGCATGAATAACAGCCTTCGCGGTCGCGACTACCTCAACATCCACGATCTTTCCTCTGAGGATTTCCGTTACCTCATCGATCTTGCCTGGAACCTCAAGGCCCAGAAAAAGTCCGGTGTCGACCAGCGTTACTTCCCCGGCAAGAACGTTCTCGCCAACTTTGAGTGGGGCTCGACCCGCACTCGCTGCGCCTTTGAGACCTCTTGCAACGACCTGGGCATGGGCTTCACCTATCTGACCAACTCCCACATGGGTGATTGCGAGACCATCGAGGATGCCATGCGCGTCTTCAACGGCATGTATGATCTCATTGTCTATCGTGCACAAAAGGACGAGCAGTTCCTCTATGATGTCGCCGACTTGGTCGATATTCCAGTCATCAATGCCCTCACCCTCGGCGATCACCCGACCCAGATGCTCGCTGACGCTCTCACGATGGAGGAGCAGTGGGGTGGCCTGCGCACGAGCCGTGGCAAGAAGATGGCCTTCGTTGGCAACTGCGCCGGCGCCCCCGTGTGGTATGGCCGTCTGTGCGCGATGCTCGACATGGACTTCCTCGCCATCGGCCCCGACGACCTCCGTCACCAGATGTGCAAGGAAATGATCGAGGAGGTTGAGGCCTGCTACGCCAAGTACGCGCCTAACAGGACCTTCACCATCACCTCTGACCTTGATGCTCTGGACGGTGTCGACGTAATCGTTACCGAGGAGTGGCGCTACATCAACCCCGAGTGCGGCGACGAGGTTCTGGACCCCGACGACTACAACTCTTGGCTTGGCGACGCCGAGTCCCTGTACCCCTATCGCGTCACCAGTGAGCTGTGCAAGCGCACCAACAACCCCGACATCTTCTGCATGCACGAGCTCCCCTCTGTTCACAACGCAAATCACCGCGTTGGCAAGATGTTGCTCGACCAGTGCAAGAACGACCTGCATCGTGAAATCATCACCGAGGGCTTTGAGATTGCGGACGAGTGCTTTGAGGCCAACGCGTCGGTCATCTTCCGTGAGGCAGAGAACCGTCAGCACACCATTAAGGCCGTTATGTGCGCCCTTCTGGGTCTCTAGGAGCTGTATCAATGGAAAATGCAAAGTTAAAGAGCAGCAAGGTTTACGCATGGGTTCTCGTGATCGCGCTCGGCCTCATGTCTGCCGGTACGACCGGATCCTATAGCGTAATCGCTGGCTCCTTCGTCGCGCCCGTGTGCGAGGAGTTCGGATTTGACTACTCCATCTTCTCGTATTACTTCACTGCAACGCTCATTGGTCTTGCAGCGGCTCTTCCGTTTGTCGGAAAACTCATCCCCAAGGTTGTTGGCAAGTTTTGGCTCCCCGTCGTCGAGCTTATTCTGCTCGCCGCTGGCGCAGGCATGGCCTTCTACACCGAAGTCTGGATGTTCATCGCAGCTGGTGCTTTGATTGGCGTTTGCTTCGCCTTCACTACCGGCGTCGCCATGTCCGATGTTATTGACCAGTGGTTCAAAAAATCTGGCGGCCTGGCAATTGGTCTCGCTTGGGCAGTGAACTCGATTTACATGCTCATCATGAGTCCCGTCATCACCTCTGTCATTGAGGCTGCTGGCTGGAGGACTGGTTATCTGGTGCTCGCTGGCGTCTCCGCCGTGCTCATTCTTCCCGCTTCCATCCTGATTATCCGCTATAAGCCCCAGGACAAGGGCATGCTGCCCTATGGCTATGTCGAAGGCGAGACGGTCGCCGAGACCGAGGAGACGACCGAGGATAGTGCACGTGGCGTTAGCTACGCACGCGCTATTAAGTCGCCTGCATTCTTTTTCTGCATCGGCTTCCTCTGCCTCGTTCAGCTTACTTGCTGCATGAACCAGCTGTTCCCCACCTATGCCGCCGAGGTCGGCTTTAGCCCCATGGTGGGTGGCTTCATGGTTTCCGCCGCATCGCTGTTCGACCTGTTCCTCAACCCGATCGTCGGTACCACTTGCGATAAGTTTGGCAGCACCAAGGCCATTCTGAGCTGGCTCGCCGTCTCGATTCTCTCCTTTGTCATGCTCATGATGAGCAGCGGCAACTCGACGCTCAGCATTCTTGCTGCCGGTGTTAACGACGTCATGTACGTCATCGCCGGCACCGCTCTGACCGTTTTGGTGATGGACGTCTTTGGCTCCCGTGACTTTGGTCGCATCTTCGCGCTCATCTGCTCCGTGGGCTATATCGTCGGCGCCTTTGGCATGCCCGTCATGATGAAGGTATACGAGCTTGTCGGCTCCTTCCAGGGCGTTTTCATCTTCTGTATTGCATGCAACGTCATCATCGGTCTGTTCTTGCTGCTGGCAAAGAAGACTGGTAAGAGCCTCTCTTGGGACGAATAGTTCGATTCGTCTTAGTCATACGCTGTAGGAGTTAATCTGCAGCAGCTTTAGGGCATCGGCTAACGCCGGTGCCCTTTTTCATGGAATGTGACAAAGGGACAGTCCCTTTGTCACATTGGGCGCCTAGCTCGTTTTGCCCACCAACGTGATACGGATGCTTGGATGGGTGTACTCGTCAAACTCGTCCTCGGGCTCCGTGTCAAACGAATAGTACGTTTTGATGGGGTTGTCACTCGTCCTGATGGAGATTCTCTCGTAGAGCGAACCGTTCAAAAAAGCCTGCCTAAACTCTTCGGGGAGCTTTTGCGGTGCTAGGAGCTCGGGACTCATGGTCTTGACGTCTACGGTTTGGACGACAGAGGAAAGTTCGTCCAAGTCGAGCTCGATGCGGGCGAGGTTTTCCTCAAGGCTCGCGTCGGGGTCGATCTCTGCTATGTAACTCACTTCCTTGAGCGTTCCCTTGTTGTCAAAGTCCAGATACGTATAGGTCTTCTGGGCGTCGGAGTCGCCTTCGTGCAGATAGCCGCGGACATGATAGCCGTAATCTTGATATCGCTCGTAGGGGTCATCGGCGGACACGTACTCGCATGCGGGCTCTAGCGTCTTGCGGGCGATGGCGATCTGCTCGGCCGCGGCCGCGGCATTCTCCTGCATCTCGATGTTTCCCTGTGCCAGCTGCGGGATATAAGCACCGCACACGATTGCGAGGGGCAGCGCCACAAGTGCGATGATCCACTTTTTTGCACGGGGGATAGGCACGCTATAGGCCTCCGCCATGGCCTTTGCGTTGGCATAGCTTTCGGTAAGTACGTCCGCTGCGGTGGCGACGGCGCCTACGGCAGCGGCGACTTCTGCCGCGCCGCCCAGGTTGCGCACGGTCGCGTTATCGCTGTTCTTAAGCAGGCGCGCGGCAGCCTGCGTACCGATAACGCCTGCGATTTGTGCCGAGCGGTCTTTCTCGGTCTGCTCGACGACGAGTCGGTGCTGCATTTCCTTCCACTGCTTGCCGCGCATGCCAAAGCGCGGCGCGAGCGCGCAGTAGCAGAATATGACGAGCTCGATGGCAGTGAGCGCCAAGGCGGTCATCATGCCCGTCTCTTGGAAGCCTTCGTGATGGAAGACGATATCGTCGATCATTTCGAAGGGAATGATCAAAAAAGGCAGCACGAACGCCATGGCAAGCGCTGCACCGGCAATCTTGGGATAGATGCAGTATCGCTGGATACGCTTGCGTTCTTGTTCGGAAATTGTTGCCATGGCTGGTCCTTGGTGTCGTAACGGTCGTTGCGGCGCATGGGGCGCGGGGCGCATCAGTTTGAGCTAGCGCTGGATAAGAACATAGAGCAAGATGCTCATCGCGATGAGCAAGAAGCCTGCGATGTTAAACATCAGTGTGGCAAAGTTGCCCACGATGGGGCGTTCGACATAGCTTTTGTCTGGGTTGCTGGGGTTGTAGTACACGGTCATTTGGCTACCGAGGGGCCAAAGCTGCTCCGCGAGGGTGCCTAGGCGGGCGATGGGGCCTGTCTGCACGTGCAGCCAGCCCTTGGCGTCTTCGTAGGCGGTGGCTTGCGTGCGGATGGGGAGTCCCGACAAGCTTTTGGTCATTATGCCACGGAATTGTTTTTTCGCGCGGTATTGCGTGCCGTCGACGGCGTATTCCAAAACGGGATACATCCTGCCTTCGCCCATAAAGCGATGGTCGATGACCGTTCCCATGGTCACGGCGGTACAGGCCTTGGCTTTCTTGCGAGCGGCGGCTTTCATGAGCGCGCTCACTCCGATAAGCAGGATGCCGATGCCCCCAACCAAGATGAGCGCGAGCAGGGATATCTGCGACGTGGTCACGGCGTTCTCCTTTGGCGCGATACCGTCATATGTGACCCAGTATAGAGAATCCCGCCATCGATGAGCTATTGCGGGGGGGGGTCAATTCTGAATGTGACAAATGGACTGTTCCTTTGTCACATCGGGGACTGCGGAATCGAGGTCTAATACTTTTCCCGAGAAGTGAACGAGTGAAAACGGACTCCCGAAGCATCGACACTTTTGGCGTGCAATTTCCTGCGGTTTTGCCAGTCAAATCCTGCGGTTTTGACGCCTAAAAATGTCAATGCTTCGGGGGTCCAAATAGAGCCGTTCACTTCTCGGGAAAAGTATTAGACCTCGAAATATGGGCGGCGTTCGCGAACGGCAACTAGCTTGCGTCCGGTAGCCGGCACTTGGGGCAAAGGGACTGCCCTTTTGCCCCTTCACCATTGCATCGTATCTGGTGTGGAAAAAATATCGCCTGCGTTCTCGCGCCTGCGAAGAGTTCCTGAACCGCTTGAATGGGATGTGACAAAGGGACTGTCCCTTTGTCACATTGATTTGAGAGTGGATGTTGATGAATTTATCGCTGGCCCCTATGGAGGGGATTACCGGGCATGTGTTCCGTCGCGTGCATGCGGAGTGCTTTGGCGCGCTCGATTGTTATTACACGCCGTTTTTGCCGCCGCCGCGGGTGGGCAACCGCTTTGGTGGCAAGGCGTTTAAAGAGGTCGATCCTGCCAATAACCAGGGGCTTAACGTAGTACCTCAGCTGATGTCCAAGAATGCGGACGAGTTTGTGTGGGCGGCGCAGGTGCTCGCCGAGATGGGGTACCGCGAGGTCAATCTCAACCTTGGCTGCCCCTCGGGTACGGTTGTTGCCAAAGGCAAGGGTTCGGGCTTTCTGCGCAACCTGGATGAGCTCGAGGTGTTCTTGAGCGACGTGTGCGAACGCTCACCCTTGCCGGTGTCGGTCAAGACCAGGCTGGGGTTGGAAAGCGATGACGAGTACGAACGCGTGCTCGACCTCTATTGCCGCATGCCGCTGGCAGAGCTGATCGTGCATCCGCGCGTGCAAAAGGACCGTTATACGGGCTCGCCGCGTAAAGAGTTTTACGGCGAGACGTTGGAGCGGGCGCCGTTTCCCGTGGCCTATAACGGCGACATCTTTGATCTTGAGGACATGGATGCGCTGGTGGGGGCCTATCCCGGAACACGCCACGTAATGTTGGGGCGCGGCTTGCTCGCGAACCCCGCGCTGGCTCGCATGGTTAAGGGCGGCCCTGCCGCCACGGCTGCCGAGTTGCAGCGCTTCCACGACACGCTGTTTGCGGCCTATGCGGACGAGATTGGGGGCAACGCGGTCTTTCGCATGAAGGAATGGTGGTTCTACGCCAAATGTGCCTTCGCCGATCCCGCTACCGTGCACAAGCTCGTGCGCAAGACCAAAAAGGTCGACGAATACCGCGCCGCCGTCGAGCGCGTCTTTCGCGAGCAGCCGCTCGCGCCTGTTGCCCGCTTTTGTGGCTACTAGTCGTTGGGGACGTTCTTTAACGACTAGTCATTCAAGAACGTCCCCAATGACTAGATTGAAAAGCTGTACGCCAGCATCCAAAGATGTCGAAAAATGTCGACTTTGGATGCTGACGTACATGTTTGGTTCGTATGGGTTTGTGCGTTGGGGCCGGCCGACCGCAATAGAACGCTAGAGCAAATTCTCCTGCACCCACGCGATGATGTCGCCCGACTCGTAGAGCGGCGCGCCGTCAATGAACAGGCAGGGAACCTGGCGCTTGCCGCCGACGGCGATGAGCGTCTGCTCGGCATCGGGGTCGGTCGAGATATTGCGCTCGGGGATGGTCACGCCGTTATCGGCCAAAAAGCGCTTGACCTTTATGCAATACGGGCAGCCGGTCATAACGTACAGCTCGAGCTTGTGATCAGTAGCCATAGGTCTCCAATCGGTTGAGGTTTCGATTGAGATACCCAATGCCGCCGCGGTCTATGCGCGAGTCAGCGATGACTCGATTGCCTGGACCAGAAACGCCGTGGCTCCGGTGCCGCAGGGCTTGTCGTAGTAGTCAACAAAGCGCTGGTCGGCGAGGTAGCCGTGGGCGAGCCCCAGGTATGCCTCGTCTTGGGGTTCGCTTCCCCAGTTGAGGCCAATCCAACGACGATGCATCGCAACAAGTTTTTGGGCCTTTCTGCTCTTTGGATCGCCGTCGCCCATGGCAATCGAGAGCTGACCCAGAATGGCACGCTCGAGTTCCTTCATGTCGTTCCATGTCTGGGGATCCATGTCCAGTAACGTTTCGTTTGCTGCATCGATAGCCTCATCGCCATAGCGCGCCCGTGCCTCGGCGCCGTAGCGCTCCTCGTTTTCCTGCACGGTACGCCAGCGCTCCAGTTGCGGCAGCACGGCACCCATGAGCGAGACTGCCTCGTCGAGCGACATGCCGGTGTTTTGCGCCAGACGCGGGGCGCAGTCCTCGATCATTGCCTCCATCGTGGTCTCGTAGGTGTACTTGCCGTGGTCGTAGCACCACTTGCAGTAATGGTCGGTCGTTGCGCCGTGAGCATCGGTACCGCAGTCGTCGGGCGTGAGTATCATGCCGCAGCTCTGACAATAGTACTCGGGCATTTCGAGCAGATGAGACAGTGGCTCGCCGGTCACGGCGGCAATGAGCTTCATCATGTCGATGCCCGGTGTGACCTCGCCGCGCTCCCAACGGCTGACGGCTTGGCGTGTGACGAAGAGCTTGGCGGCGAGCTGCTCCTGAGTTAGGTGATGGGCGCGACGGACAGCAATGAGCTTTTCTGCGAAGGCCATAGCGGCTCCTTTCTGCTGGTTGATGGCTTTAAGCATACGCGGCGGCAGACGCCCTTCCAAGCAACCGTTGGTTGCACGACGGGGGACCGCGACAAAGAATTGCGCACGACGCCTCACACCTTCATGCCGTACAATGACCGGCATGGAACCTATTGCACACATACATACCGACCTGCCGCAGAAGTTCGGCATCCCACGCAACAGCTTTTTGGCGCCCCATCTGCAGGGGCGCATCGTCTTTGAGCCGGAATTTGCCTCCAACGCTGCAGTTGAGGGTCTGGACTCCTTCTCTCACCTATGGCTGCTATGGTGCTTCGAAAACGGAACGCCCGGTGGCACGGCTAAGGACATAGCCGCCGATGCCAAAACGCAGGACAGGTCCGGCACCAACGCAAAATGGTCGAAAACCGTGCGCCCGCCGCGTCTGGGTGGAGCCGAGCGTGTGGGCGTGTTTGCCACACGCAGTCCGTTTCGCCCTAATCCCATCGGGCTCACCTGCGTCAAGCTCAGCCGTGTTGAGCTCACCGATGATGGCCCGATCATCCATATACTGGGGGCCGACCTGCGCGACGGCACGCCCATCTACGACATCAAGCCCTACATTCCATTTGCCGACTGTCACCCGGATGCGACGGGCGGCTGGATTGAGGACGCGCCGTGGCAAGAGCTCGATGTTGAGTTCCCACAAGCGCTGAAAGATATGGTCCCGCCTGCAAAGCTCCCCGGCTTGGTCGAGGTCCTTCGCCAAGATCCGCGCCGTGCGGGTAGCAAGCACGAGCCCAACCGCGTTTACCACTTGGCCTACGCCGGGCTCGACATATCGTTTACGGTCGACGGAACAAGGCTGACGGTAACCGCCATCAACGACGCGCAAGACTAACCAGCCATTCGTCCGCACCCGCCAAATTAAGCGCCAAACCCCATGTCAAAACCGCCCACGCTGGTGGACAATAACGCCTACCGAAACAATCCGCTTTGCACGGGAGCTCAGCATGAAATACGACTTTACCTCGCTTATCGACCGCCACGGCATGGACGCCATCGCCGTTGACTCCTGGGGAGAAATTCCCGGCATGGCTCCGAACGCACCCGACGAGGGCTTCGACCGCATCCCCATGTGGGTAGCGGACATGAACTTTGCCACGGTGCCCACGGTCCAGGAGTACATCATTCAGCGCGCCCAGCATCCCATGTTTGGCTATTTCAATCCGCGCGACGAGTACTTCGACCGCATCATCGAATGGCAGACCCGCCGTAATGGCGTCGAAGGCCTGCTCCCTGAGCATATCGGCTACGAAAACGGCGTACTGGGCGGTGTCGTGTCGACGTTGCGCGCATATGTCCAGCCGGGCGATGCGGTGCTGGTCCACAGTCCCACCTACATCGGCTTTACCAAGTCCATCGAGGCCGCGGGCTATCGCATTGTCCACAGCCCGCTTAAGCTCGACGATCAGGGCGTGTGGCGCATGGATTTTGAGGACATGGAGCGCAAGCTCGCCCAAAACCACATCCATGCCGCCGTGTTCTGCTCGCCGCACAATCCCTGCGGCCGCGTATGGGAGCGCGACGAGATCGAGCGCGCCATGGACATCTATCGCCAGCACGATTGCGTGGTGATCTCGGATGAGATTTGGTCCGATATCATCCTGCCGGGTCACAAGCATATCCCGACGCAGTCGGTGAGCGAGGATGCCCGCATGCGCACGGTTGCCCTCTATGCGCCCAGCAAGACGTTTAACCTGGCGGGCCTGGTCGGCAGCTACCACATCATCTATAACGAGACGCTGCGCGACCGCGTGTGCGCCGTGTCCAACAAGACTCACTACAACGAGATGAACGTCCTCTCCATGCATGCGCTTATCGGTGCCTACCAGCCGCAAGGCTACGAGTGGCTCGATGAGCTCAATGAGGTCATCGAGCCAACGTTGACTACTTTTGCAATTACGTTGACGAGCATTTTGAGGGCGTGTCCTATTCGCGTCCGCAGGGCACGTACATGGTGTTTCTGGACTGCACCGAGTGGTGTCGCGAGCATGGCCGCGATATTCAGTGGCTGCTTGACGAGGGGGCGCGCGTGGGCGTGGGGTATCAGGATGGCCGTCCGTTCCACGGGCCTTGTCACATCCGCGTGAATCTGGCACTGCCGCTTTCGCGGGTAAAGGAGGCGTGTGAGCGCCTGGACCGCTACGTTTTTGGGGTATAGGGGGCGCTCGATTCGAGTGCTGCCCCATGTGCCCACGCCGTCAAAATGCGTGGGCACATGGGGCGCAGAGGGTAGCGAGCGCGTTTTTCGCATTCGCTACTTTTCGTGAATCTGCTTGCCGCAAAGATGCTCAATCGAAATCTCGTAGAGTTGGACGCCCTTGATGTCTTTGGCGATCTCCTCCTCGACTTCTTCGGCAGAAGGGTAGTACTTAAGCGCGAGCTGACGGACTTTGTCCTCGATAAACGCAGGCGCTTCATCTACCAGGCGGCAACGGCCAAAGACCACGGTGCTCATGACGTAAGGAGCCCAGTCGCCGTCCTTGTACCACTCGTTGCCGTAAACGGTAAAGCAGACTTTATCGTCACGCCTGAGCGAATCGACCTTGTGGCCGGCCTTGGCGCCATGGAAATAAATCTTGTCGTGCTCGGCGTCAAAGAAGTAGTTGACGGGAATGGCATAGGGGTAGCCATCATCGCCGTTGACGGCAAAGACGCCGCGCTTACAGGTGGCGAGCAACTCGCGCGCTTCCTCGTCAGTGATGGCGCGTTTCTTTCGACGTAAGGGCCTAAACATCGTTGGCTTCCTTTCTGGCTGTGCATGGTGGTTGAGCACAAACTATAGCGAAACGGATCCGTATTTCTTGATACAGGCGAGTATGTTTTTGAGCTTGCTAAAGTCGAGCGGTTTGGGCAGATGGGCGTTCATACCGGCATCGTGTGCCGCCTTGGCGTCTTCGGCAAAGGCGTTGGCGGTGAGCGCGATGATGGGGATGTCGGCCGCATCGGCCTTTTCGCTCAGGCGGATCGCGCGGGTTGCCTCGTAGCCGTCCATGCCCGGCATCATGATGTCCATAAGAATCGCATCGAAGCTACCCGCGGGACGGCCAACGTATAGGTCGACCGCTTCGTTGCCGTCGGCGGCGCGAGTTACGACGATGCCCTCGCTTTCGAGCAGAGCCTGGGCAATCTCGGCATTGAGCTCGTTATCTTCTGCCAAAAGAACGTTCATGTCTGCAAGCGAGCAACTGTATGCCTGCTCGTCCGTACGTTCTTTTGCCTGAGGGTTCTTGTCGATCTCGAGCGGAATCTGGACGTTAAACGTACTCCCCACGCCAACCTCACTCGAAATCTCAATCGTGCCGCCCATCATATCGATGAGTGATTTGACGATAGACATGCCAATGCCGGTTCCTTGGAACTTGCTGCGCGCATCGTCGCCTTCCTGGGCAAACGGCTCGTAAATGTGTGCCAAAAACTCGGATGTCATACCAATGCCGGTATCCGAGACGCTAAAGCAAAACGCGGCGTGCTCGTCGTCGACCGGTTTGATGGTCGATGAGAACGTGACGGTGCCTCCGTGCTTGTTGTACTTGATGCTGTTGTCGAGCAGGTTGACAATGATCTGCCGAATATGGGTGGGGCTGCCGATCATATATTGGTCGACAGCGTAGGGCTCGCTGGTGTCGAGCATGGTTATGCCGCGGTCCGATGCGCGGAGCTTGCACAGTACGAGCGCATTGTCGCACAGCTCTTTAAGGTTGAATGATTCGTGCTCGAGTGTCACTTTGCGCTCCTCGATCCTGCCCATCTCGAGGATGTCGTTAATCAGTGACAGCAGGTGATTGGCGGCAACGCGCGCCTTGGCGCGGCTTTCGCGGGCGACCTGCATGTCGCCTTCTCTCAATTCCTCAATTTCGATAAGACCCAGGATGCCGTTGAGCGGCGTGCGGATGTCGTGGCTCATGCGCGTGAGGAAAGCGGTTTTGGCGGCGTTGGCGGCATCAGCTTTCTGCCGTTCTGTCTGTGCGCGGTAAAGCGACCAGACAAGGATGATGATGCCGGTGAGCAAAATGCAGATGACGACTGCCGCAATGACGATGCGGTTGCGGTAGAGAAGTCGGAACGCATCCGATTCTTGCGCCGAGTACGATGTGGGGAAATAGCTGTTTGCAGAGAGCGATTCACCTGCATTGACGATGCCCTTATTGATGATTCCCAGCAGCTCGGGCTTGCCGCGCGAAATTAAACACGATAGTTGCGCCGTGTTGGTGAGTTCCTGTGTTTCGAAATCCTCGATGTCGTAGATGTCGCGGAGAGTTTCCAGGCGCGTGCTGGAGACAATGATGCAACGTGCCTTCCCCTCATTGAGGGCTTTGAGCACCTCGCCGTCATTCGAATACTCGGTTACCGTTGCGTTCGGAAAGAGACTTTCGAGCTCAAAACGGTTAACGATTGTGCTCTTTGTACAAGCGATGTTCTTAAGGTCGCTGTTCAGGTTTTTGCCACTGTGAATGGCGGTCAGCGAAACCGTTCCCATCGAGTTTGACTGGATGACCCCTGTCTGCTCGGCGAGCCAGTAGTCGCGAAACAACGGCAGGGCGACATCGATGGTTCCGTTGGAAAGGGCTTTGATCATTTGCTTGTTGTTCGAGAGTGCGATTGTATTGACCGTAATGCCAAACTTGTCGTGCAACGTCGTTGCAAGCGAGGCGAGCGACCCTTCCATTTCGCCGTCGTCATTTTGCGTACAGTAGGGAAGTTGGTTTTTAAGATAGCCGAGCGTGATGGTATTGCCGTTTTCTTTGAGCCAGGTGGTCTCGGTGCCGGTGAGCGATGACGAGCCACTGTTTTGGGTCGAGTAACTCGATTTGACTTCCTCGTTATAGCGCGGGTTATCGCGGGCGATGGTCGCCATGGCGGCGTTGATGTCGTTCATCAGGTCAGGGCGGCTTTTGGGAACGGCAAAATAGTAGTCGCTCGAGCCTACGTAGAACATGGGTGACGCATCGGGCGACGAAATGGTGTCGTTCATGATGACGGCGTCGACCTCGCCGTCTGCAAGCGCCTCAAAGAGGGCACTGCCGGTGTCGATTTCTTTATAGGTGCAGGTAACGCCTTCGTCGGCGAGCCACTGCTGGCCGACGATAGTTTGCATAACGCCGGCGTTGCAGCCGATGGTAAGGCCTTGGAGCGCCTGGGGGTCGCCTTTGGCAAGGTCGTCGCGATCGGGCCTGGCGTAGATGTAGTAGCGCTCAGTGCCCTCGGGGTTCGAGGAAAAGAGCAGCTTCTGCTCGCGCTCTGCCGAATACGAGATGTTGGGCATGAGGTCGATTTCGCCCGCCTCGAGCATGTCCATAAGCTCGGAGAAGGTGCCGCTAACGTATTCGTATTGCCAGCCCTTTGTGTAATACGAGAGGGTCTGGAGGTACTCGTAGCCCCATCCCGAGAGGCGCTCGCCCGGCGTGCCTTCCTGGAAGCCTTTGTTGTTGACGAGCCAGCCAACGCGGACCGTCTTGACCTGCTGGTCGGAGTCGGCGGCAAAGGCCGGGGTGGGCATGACGGCGCTCAGTAGTGTGAGCGCAGCAAGCGCGACGGCTAGGGTGCGATATAGAGCTAAGCGAAGGACGGCGGAAGGTTTCACAGGCAATCCTATCGAGTCGAGATAATACCGCATAAGGATACCAGCTCAGCCACCCTAACACCCGGCAGATGGGTAGTCATTGGGGACGTTCTTAAACGACTAGTCGCTGGGGACACTCTTTGCCGGAGTTGGCACTTAGGGACGTTCCCAATCTGTTTGACACAAAAGGAACGTCCCCAAGTGCCGGATGTGCGACAATACCGAGCAACGTGATGGGGCGTCTGGGAAAAGGGGTCGCGATGAACAAGTTGAGGACGCTTGCCGATGTTTTGCGCCAGGCTGGCTTTGCGCGCATCACGGGCCTGTTTCTCGTCTTCTATCTGCTGTGCTCGACGGCCGTCTGGCTGTCCGAGCCCACGACCCTTACGTTTGGCGATGGTCTCTGGTTTAGCTTTGAGACGGTCTCGACGATCGGCTTTGGCGATATCCCGGCCGAAACGCCGGTCGCCCGCGCTATTACCGTCGTCCTGAGCGTCATCAGCATCTTCTACATCGCCATGCTCACGGGTGTGGCGGTGAACTACTGCAATACGCTCATTAAACTGCGCCAAAAGGACACCATGGCGCGCTTTATGGACGATCTTGAGCATTTGGAAGAGCTCGATCGTGACGAGCTCGCCGATCTGTCGCGCCGCGTGCGCGAGTACCGTCGCCGGCAACGATAGAACGGGTGCCG
The DNA here is from genome assembly GCA_905215505.1 of uncultured bacterium. Taxonomy (GTDB): domain Bacteria; phylum Actinomycetota; class Coriobacteriia; order Coriobacteriales; family Coriobacteriaceae; genus Collinsella. The sequence goes on along the minus strand of CAJMPU010000002.1, from coordinate 98,756 downwards.
CGCGTCACGACGAGGGGGATTGCATATGAACATCACGGTGTACCTGGGCGCGAGCGTCGGCAACGACCCGGCGTTTCTGCCTGCAGTGCGAGAGCTCGGCACGTGGATTGGCTCCAACGGCCACGCGCTGGTATACGGCGGCTCCAAGTCGGGCCTGATGGGCGCGCTTGCCGATAGCGTGCTCGAGGCAGGTGGACACGTGACGGGTGTTGAGCCGAGCTTTTTTATCGAGGCAGAGTTTCAACACGACGGTATTGACGACCTCATCGTGACGAGTGACATGGCCGAGCGTAAGGCCAAGATGATCGAGCTCGGCGACGTGTTCATCGCTTTCCCGGGCGGTACGGGCACGCTCGAGGAGATTGCCGAGGTCATGTCCGCCGTGTCGTTGGGGCACTTGAGTGCACCGTGCATCCTGTACAACCTCGGGGGCTACTACAACGATCTTAAGGCGCTGCTCGAGCACATGATTGATAAAGGGCTTTCGAGCCCGAGGCGGCAGCACGGAATCTACTTTGCCGACGATTTGCGCGAGATTGCCTCGATTATCAACGGATAAGTCTTGAGCCTGCCCCACTATGACTCCCAATGGTGCCGTTTGCAGCGCAGACGGTTGGCTCGTTCGGGCAACGCGCGCTCTACAATAAAATGTATCTATGTTGACTTTGACCACGGGAGGACCCGATGGGTAACCTTGCCAAACCCAAAAACCGTGCGCTGTTTTTAGCTAGCGTTGCTGTGACCGGTGCGTTTGCGGGCGCCGCGGTCTGGCTGTTCTTCTTTGCGATGGAGCATGGCATCGACTATCTATGGACCGAGATCCCGCATATGCTGGGTGTCGCTTCGCCCGAGCTCGCGAGCGGCCCGTTCGGTTTTCTGCCCTACCCGTTTTTCGTCTGCCTGCTGGGCGGTCTGCTAATCGGTCTGTACGAAAAGATGACGGGCACCAAGACTGATGACCTCAACCAGGTGATGGCCAAGGTAAAGCGCGACGGCCGCTATCCGTACGACAACCTGGGCAAGCTTTCGCTTGCGGCGTTGCTGCCGCTGCTGTTTGGCGGAAGCATTGGACCGGAGGCCGGCCTGACTGGCGTCATCGCGGGCCTGTGCAGCTGGGTCGGCGACCGCATGCGCCGCTTTGGCGCCGAGTTTAGGGAGCTCACGCTGTTGGGCACCCAGGCCGCGCTGACGGCGCTCTTTACCGCGCCCGTCTTTGGCTTTGTGGCGCCGCTCGCCGGAAGTGCTGACGGTCAGGATGCCAATGACGATGAGTCCGCGTCCGACGAGATCACCATCAAGCTTCCCAAGGCGCAAAAGACCGTGGTCTACGGTATCGCGATCGCTGGCGGTTTGGGCACCTACCTGCTGCTTGGCCAGCTTGTGGGCGGCGGCATGGGTATGCCGAGGTTCGAGGCCGCCGAGGTGGGCAACCTGGAGCTTACCTGGCTCATTCCTCTGTCGCTGATCGGAACAATCTGCGGCTGGCTGTACTTTGTCTCTGAGCACGCGAGCGAAGCGTTTGCCCGGGCCATAGGAGAGCGTCCTGTCGTTAAGGCAATGCTGGCTGGTCTGGCGCTCGCCATCTGCGGCACGGTCCTGCCCTACACCATGTTTGCCGGCGAGACCCAGGCCGACGTGCTCATGGAAACCTACCTGACCATTCCCGCCGGCGTGCTTATCGCGACCGGTCTGGTCAAGGCCATGCTGACGCCCGCCCTCATCAACCTGGGCTGGCGCGGCGGTCACTTCTTCCCGGTTATCTTTTCGGGCGTGAGCCTGGGCTACGGCTTCGCCATCCTCACCGGCGCCGATCCGGTCTTTTGCGTCGCCGTCTGTACCGCCTCGACGATGGGCGCCGTCATGCGCCAGCCCGTCATGGTCGTGGGCCTGCTGCTCATGTGCTTCCCGCTCAAGGGCATCGTCTGCATGATCATCGCCGCCGTTATCGCCGCCGGCATTCCGCTGCCCAAGCCGCTGCGCAAGTAGCACGATAGCGCGTGCCGGGGATATGCCATTTGTCACGGATTTGCGGGGGGGGCGATCGCGTCCTTCGTGGATTGGGACTCGCGTGACTACAGGTCGCGTACTCGATAAACCTTGGTGCTGACGGTGCAGCTGATTGCGCATAGCGCGAGGGCCAGCACGGCAATTCCTGCGCACAGACAGCCCAGAACGGCAGGATCGGGATTTGCCCCGGCAATCGACATGAGCCAGTTGCTGATGGGGTTGGAGGAGCTCAGCGTGGCCATGGCAAGGCATCCGAGCAGGGCAAACAGGCCAACGGATAGGCGCAGCGCCTCCATGTGTCCAAATCGAAAGAACAGCGGCTGCGCCAAAAACACCATCATGAGGGAGATGAGCATCGATGCTGCCGAGGCGATTGCGATCTCAAAGACCGTCTGTCCCGTCGAAGGAATGCCCACGCTGTTGAAGAGCGGGATAGAGACGATGTTCAGAAGCGCGGCGGCGCACGCCATGGCAGCCGAGAAGACAATGATGCTCAGGTAGCGTGCGCAGATGATGTCTTTGCGCGAGAAGGGCAGCGTTGCCCGATAACGCTCCCAACCGTTTTGATTGTCGAAGCCGGCCAGCGAGCTCATGACCATGATAGGCGACATGGCGCTGACCGCGCAGGCGCCGGCACTCATGCCGGAATCACCATCCGATGCGTTGGCGAGGGTCAACACGATGAATATAAATAAGCCGACGCCCGCGATGCTCGGGATAAGCGTGCGAACGATGGCGAGTTCGGACATAAAGGCGCGTTTCATTTCGAAGCCCCTTTCAGCGTGAGGCGCAGGTAGTCATCAATGGTTGCCCGATCGCAGGGAATCTCGGGAAAGGCCTCGAGCGCTTCGCGACGGTTGGGCACGAGCACGTCCACGCTATAGGCGTGGTGGGCGGCGCGGGCGCCTTCGACGCAAGCCATAAGCTCGGCGGCCTGTGCCTGGGTGCAGTGGGCGATGCCGGCGCGGTCAGTAATGTCCTCGCGCGGCAGGTCAAATACAATCGAACCGTTATCGATGCAGATGACGCGGTCGGCGGCGCGATCGAGGTCGGACGTAATGTGGCTCGAGAGCAGTACGCTGCGCTGGCCGTGGGAAACAAAGGCGAGCAGCTCATCGAGCAGCTCTTCGCGCGCCATGGGATCGAGGCCCGCGGTGGCTTCGTCCAAAACGAGCAGCTTGGCATTGTGACTGAGCGCACACGCGAGCTGCAGCTTCATGCCCATGCCGCGTGAGAGGTCCTTGACCTTTGTCTTGGGGTCGAGGCCAAATCGGTCGATGAACCCGGCGAACGTTTCGCAGCTCCACGTGGGGTACGCCGGGCCTACGAGCCTCTCGATCTGGCCCACCTTGAGCGTGGAGGGGAAGGGGCACGTGTCCAGGACAAGGCCTACGCGGGAGCGCAGGTGGCGCTGCGTTTCGTCGGGCGCGTTGGTGTCGCAGCGCTGTCCAAACAGATGCACCTCGCCGGCATCGAGCTTTATAAGCCCGAGCGCGGCACGAATGGTCGTTGTCTTGCCGGCGCCGTTTGCGCCTACAAAGCCGACAATCTGGCCGGGCTCCACGGTGAGCGTGACATCGCGTAGCGAAAAACGGTCGCTCACACAGCGTGAGACGCCTTTGAGTTCTAGCAAGTTTTGCATGGTATAGCCTTTCTTGCAGATGGCTACTGCATGGTTTCGGGGGCCACAAGGTCGAGCATCTCGTGCAATTTGTCGCGCGTGACGCCCAGGGTTTCGGCCTGCGTAGCGGCCTGCGCAAGCAACTCTTCGATATGGCAGAGCTGGTTTTCGCGCAAGAGCTCCTGGTTTCCCTCGGCGACAAAGCAGCCCTTGCCCTGCACGGTGCAGATAAAGCCGAGCTGTTCCAGGTCGGCATAAGCACGCTTGGTGGTAATGACGCTCACACCGAGGTCGCTCGCGAGCGCACGGATGCTGGGGAGTTTGGCTCCCGCAGCGAGTGCGCCCGAAAGGATCTGCGCTTTGACCTGCGAGGAAATCTGCTCGTAGATGGGCTTGTCGCTCGAATTGGATAAGATTATGTCCACAGCGGCTCCTTAGCTGTTGGGCTACACGTGTATATAACCGGTAAGCACAGTATATATACACTATGCACAGTTGCGCAAGAGGGAAATATGGGCTCGTCTGTCCCTCCGTTCGTTTATCTCGATCTGTAACATCTGAAGTCAATTTTGGCGGCTAGATGTTACAGATCGAGACAGCCTCGATCTTCCTGCTGGTTTATCTCAATCTGTAACACTTAGGCCTGATTTTGATGGCTAGATGTTACAGATTGAGACATTGGCTGCCCGCCTGCCAGTTTGTCTCGATCTGTAACAGGTAGGGGCTCAAAACCCGTCTTACTGTTACAGATCGAGACAATCCTTGAGGCGGCTGCCCGCTACAGAGCGAGCTCAGCTGATGAATTTGTCCTGATAGGTGCCCTATGGCGGGATTTGGCGGCTACAATAGTGCGGTTACAACGACGTAATGCACTCAATGCAAGAAAGGATCCGCATGGCAAGCCTGTCGGATGAAATCTCGTCGCGCCGCACATTCGCGATCATCAGCCACCCGGACGCCGGTAAGACCACGCTTACCGAGAAGCTGCTGCTCTATACCGGCAGCATCCAGACCGCCGGCTCGGTCAAGGGCAAGAGCTCGGCCAAGCATGCCGTCTCGGACTGGATGGACATCGAGAAGGAGCGCGGCATTTCCGTTACCTCCTCGGTGCTGCAGTTCACCTACAACGGCGCTTGCGTCAACATCCTCGATACCCCCGGCCACCAGGACTTCTCGGAGGATACCTACCGTACCCTTATGGCCGCCGACGCCGCAGTCATGGTCATCGACGGCGCTAAGGGCGTCGAGGCCCAGACCAAAAAGCTCTTTAAGGTCTGTACGCTGCGCCATATTCCCATCTTTACCTTTGTGAACAAGCTCGACCACGAGGCTCGCGATCCGTTTGAGCTCATGGAAGAGATCGAGAACGTCCTGGGTATCAATACGTATCCCATGAACTGGCCGATCGGCAGCGGGCGCAACTTCCGCGGCGTGTTCGATCGTCAGACCCGTCGCGTCATTGCCTTTGAGGGCGACGGCCACGCCAACGCCACCAAGAAGGTCGCCGAGGTCGAGGCCGAGCTGGGCGATCCGGCCATGGACGAGCTTATTGGCGAGGAGAACCACAAGAACCTGATGGACGACATCGAGCTGCTCGATGGCGCCGGTGACGAGCTCGACCTGGATGCCGTGGCCTGCGGCAAGCTGAGCCCGGCGTTCTTTGGCTCGGCACTCACCAACTTTGGTGTGGAGCCCTTCCTTAAAGAGTTCCTGCGTCTGGCCCCGACGCCGCGCGCCTATACCGATACACTCACCAGCGAGCCGGTCGCGCCCGCCGAGAACGACTTTAGCGGCTTCGTGTTTAAGATCCAGGCCAATATGGACAAGAACCACCGCGACCGCATCGCCTTTGTGCGCATTTGCTCGGGCAAGTTCGAGCGTGGCATGGACGCCTTCCACGTGCAGGGCAACCGCAAGCTCAAGCTTGCCACGGGCACGTCGATGATGGCCGATGACCGCGCCATCGTGGACGAGGCGTACGCGGGCGATATCGTGGGCCTGTTCGACCCGGGCATCTTTAGCATCGGCGACACCGTGTGCTCCGGCAAGCGCCACGTGCAGTATCCACAGATCCCGACGTTCGCCCCCGAGATGTTCGCTCGCATTACGCAGGTCGACACGCTCAAGCGCAAGCAGTTCGTAAAGGGTATGGAGGAGCTTGCCCAGGAGGGCGCCATCCAGATCTTCCGCGAGCTGGGTGCCGGCATGGAGAGCGTCATCGTGGGCGTGGTCGGCGTGCTGCAGTTTGAGGTACTCGAGCGCCGCCTCAAGGCCGAGTACCGTGTTGAGGTCCGTCGCCAGCCGCTGCCCTATACGGACATCCGCTGGATCCAAAACGACCCCGACACCATCGACATCCCGGGCCTTTCGCTCACGCGCGATACCCTGCGCGTCGAGGACATGCGCGGCGGTAAGCTGCTGCTGTTCACGAGCCCGTGGAACGTGGACTGGGCAACCGACCACAACCCCGACCTTGTCCTGTCGGAGTTTGGCAACGTAACGTTTTAGTGCGCCGGCGCGGTGGCCTTGCGGGGCTGCCGCGCCGTTTGCTTGCCTGCCGCCGCGTGAGCGGCTATCATACCCACCGTCGTCTCAAGACCGGGGCGTCCGAGCAGTTCGGGTCCGATATCCTGCTCGTTAAACCTAAAACCAAAGGAGTACATAATGATCAAGAAGGTCATGGAGGACTACAAGGTCCTGTTGCGGAGCATTCCCGCGGCAACGGTTTCGCTGTTTTTCGTGAGCGTTATCATGATGAACCTGCTGGCCAACAAAGAGCTTATCAGCCTGCCGTATCTGGCACTCGATTGCGGCTTTGTGGTGAGCTGGGTTTCGTTTTTGTGCCAGGACATGATCTGCAAGCGCTTTGGCGCCAAGGCATCCATCAAAATCTCTATCCTCGCGCTGCTGGTCAACCTGGCCGTGAGCCTGTGCTTTTGGGCATGCTCGCTCACGCCCGGCATGTGGGGTGCCTACTACGACACGGGTATGATCGAGGTCAACGCCGCCCTTAACGCCACCATCGGCGGCACCTGGTACGTGGTGCTGGGCTCTTCGCTGGCAATGCTCGTTTCTGCCGTGGTTAACTCCACGCTCAACCAGTCGCTCGGCCGCATGCTCAAAAAGAATAACTTTGCGAGCTTTGCCTTCCGCTCTTATGTGTCCACGGGTGTTGGCCAGTTTATCGACAACTTGGTCTTTGCCATTGTGGTGAGCCACACGTTCTTTGGTTGGACCTGGGTGCAGGTCCTTATGTGCTCGCTGACCGGCGCTGTCGCCGAGCTGCTGTGCGAGGTCTTTCTGAGCCCCGTGGGCTATAAGGTCGTGCGCGGCTGGGAGCGCGAGAATGTGGGCTCCGAGTACCTCGAGCGCCACGCAGCTGCCTAAGGAGCACCTATGCGGGTTTTGATCACGGGCGCTTCGGGCGGCATTGGAGCCGCGTGCGTGCAGCGCTTTTTGGACGAGGGCCACGAGGTCGTGGGCTTTGATCTGCTGCCGGCGGCCGTCGAGCACGAGCGCTATCGCCATCTGATCGTTGATGTCCGCGAGCCGGACTCGTTTCCAGACGGCCTTGAGCCTCAGGCGATCGTAAACGTTGCCGGCACGCAAGATTCGGCCGACGACATCGCTGCCAACCTGCGTGGCACCATCAACGTGACCGAGCGCTATGCCTTTGCGGGGGAGGGGCTTGCCGCCAAGCCGGCGCCTGCTATCCAATCCGTGGTCAATGTGGGGTCGGCGAGCGGACATACGGGATCGGAGTTTCCCGCCTATGCTGCCAGCAAGGGCGGCGTTATCGCCTACACCAAGAACCTTGCAAACCGCCTGGCGCCGCAGGCCATCGCCAACAGTGTGGACCCGGGCGGCGTTATCACGCCGCTCAACCGTTGCGTGATGGAGGACGAGCACCTGTGGAGTCAGATTATGGAGCTCACGCCGCTTAAGCGCTGGGCCACCGCCCAAGAGATCGCCGAGTGGATCTACTTTGTGGGCGTGACCAACCGGTTTATGACCGGGCAGAGTCTGCTCATTGACGGTGGCGAGGCCGGCCGCACGCAGTTTATTTGGCCCGAGTAACAAAACGCGCCCGATGGCAAGATGCCGTCGGGCGCGTTTTTGCATCTTAATAGGGTACTTTGGTGGAGCATCATCTCTGAAAAGTGCTTTTGGGCTGGTAGAATGAACGCCTGAATGAAAAAAGGGGGCATATTGGGGCTGTTCGGTTCACACGAGAAGCGCGACGCGGACCGAGCGCGTCGACTGTTTGAAGAGGCGCTTGCACAGCAAGGGCCCAACGTTGCGCTGGTTTTGCGCGTCGACGACTGTCTTCCGCTCTATATCACCCCAAATTTCGAGCGCATATTTGGTGTATCGCCCGAGCGTATTAGCGACGACATCGAGACGCTGTACCGCTTTATCCCCGATAGCGACCGTGTTCGCATGCAGCGACAGGTGAGGGATTGGGACCGGGCGACTCCGCTAAACCTTCTGTGCTCCTACCATGCGCCCCATGGAGCAAAATCGCAGCTCAGCATAAGGTTTACGATTTCGCTCATACAGAACGGCACCCAGTACCTGGTTTCTGCAGTCGACGTGACGACCGAAAGCGAGCGCATCGCCAAGGCGGAGGCCGAGCGCGATCGCGCCGTCGAGACCGCCAACGCGCGCACCGACTATATGAACCAGATGAGCCACGAGATCCGCACGCCGCTCAATGGCATCGAGGGCATGATCTCGCTTGCCCGCGAGCATCATGCGGATGAGTCGCGCCTGATGGATGACCTGTCTCGCGCCTCGCAGCTTTCTGTCTATTTGCTTTCGCTTATCAACGACATGCTCGACATGAGCCGCCTCAACAGCGGGCGCGTGCGCATTGACGATGCACCGTTTGATTTGCGTCTGTTTGCCGACGAGATTGAACGCATGTTTACCTCGCAGGCAGCCGACAAGGGGCTTACGTACTCGGTTATTCTCGAGGACTGCGAAAACGTCTTTGTCGTGGGCGATCGCATGCGCCTGTCGCAGGTCGTCATCAACTTTATTTCCAACGCGGTCAAGTTTACCGAGCGGGGCGGCAGCGTTACCGTAACCCTGCGCGAGATGTACCGGACAGACGACGGCGTGAGTTATATGCTGCGCGTGCGCGACACGGGCAAGGGCATGGACCCGCGCTACATCAGCAAGATCTTTAAGCCGTTTGAGCAGGAGGACCGCACCATTGCGCGCCGCTACGGCGGAACGGGCTTGGGTATGGCCATCACGAGCGCGCTCGTCGACCTGATGGGCGGCGAGATCGTCGTCGATACCGAGCCCGGACGCGGCTCAACGTTTTCGGCCTACATTCCGCTGCGACTTGCCACGCCGGAGCAGGTCGAGGAGCTCAAGATTAAAGGGCAGACGCTCGAGACGGCTCCCGATTCCCTTGGTTCGTCGTTTACCTACCAGTTTGAGGGCAAGCGATTCCTGTTGGCCGAGGATAACGAAATCAATGCCATGATCGTGATTGAGCTGCTGGCAAGACGAGGCGCGGCGGTCGAGCGTGCCGAGAACGGCCAAGCGGTCGTTGAGCGATTCCGGAGCATGCCCGCGGGTACGTACGATACGATCCTCATGGATATTCAGATGCCCGTGCTCAACGGCTGGGAAGCGGCCGAGCAGATACGAGGACTTAATCATGAGGATGCCGCCGCCATTCCCATCATTGCGCTTTCCGCCAATGACTACACCGAGGACGTTGAGCGCTCGCTCGCCGCGGGCATGAACGGACATGTGGGCAAGCCCATTGATCTGAACGTTTTGAAAGCACAGCTGGCGGCCGCGATGGCAGAGGCAGCTTACCGAGGAAATGAGTAACCGTGATCGTCGAACAGTCAAGCAGCATCATCAACGAAGTGAGCCGCGCCCTGCTGGGCAAGCACGATGTGATTGAGAAGGCCCTCATGGCTATCTACGCTGGCGGTCATATCCTGTTAGAGGATGTGCCCGGTACCGGCAAGACGACGCTGGCCCTGGCGCTTTCGCGCACGCTGGGTCTGGACTTTAAGCGTGTGCAATTTACGCCCGATACGCTGCCCTCGGACATTACGGGCTTTACGATGTTCGACCGCGACTCCGGTACGTTTCGCTTTGTGTGGGGCGCCGTCAACTGCAACATGCTGCTGGGCGACGAGATCAACCGTACCAGCGCAAAGACGCAGTCGGCCCTGCTCGAGGTTATGGAAGAACGCGCGGTGACTATCGACGGGCAGACGCATCAGGTCCCGCGTCCCTTTGTGTGTATCGCAACCGAGAACCCGGTGGGCTCGGCGGGCACGCAACCGCTGCCCGATAGCCAGCTCGATCGCTTTATGGTTCGCCTGTCTGTTGGCTATCCGTCGCGCCAGGACCAGATCGATATCCTCAAGGCACGTCGCTATGCCAACCCGCTCGACGACATTAAGCCCATGGTTGCCTGCGATGACCTGCTCGATATCCAAAACTACCTGGGCAATGTACAGGTTGCCGACACGGTGCTGGATTATATCGTCCGCCTGTGCGAGGAGACCCGTAATGACGGTCTTGTTGAGCTGGGTGTGAGCCCCCGCGGCATTATCGCGCTCACGCGTATGGCGCGCGCCTGCGCTTTGATTCGCGAGCGCGACTATGTGGTGCCCGAGGACGTGCGCGAGGTATTTAAGGCTGTTTGCGCCCACCGTCTCGTTTTACGCCCCCAGGCCCGTATTGAATCGATTGGCGCCGCCGACGTCCTCGACCGCATCCTCGCTGCCGTTCCCGCCCCGTCTATGGGTCAGGTTCGCGGCCGCTCGTAGCGGATCGTTTACCTTTTGCGTCCTACGTTACGCCCATGATTGCCAACAAGATTACCTATATCGTGTCCGTCGCGCTCCTGCTCGCCACGTTCGTGTTTACCGCCAATGCGGCTGCGCTTGCTGCTGCCGCGGCGTTGATCGCCATGCCCGTGATTACGGTGGCGGCGTGCCGTTCGAGCGTTGCCTTGCTTAAGCTTAGCTTTGAGCTTCCTCGGTCGTGTGTTGTAAACGCGCCTCTTGTATTGCGCATCACACTGGATCGCCCGCTTATGTTTCGCGGTCGTATGGAGCTGTCGTTTTCGGTTTATAACCAGCTGACGGGAGCGCGGACAGTCTATCCCGTAAGTCTTGCCCCCGCGACGGGCAGGCCCGCTTTGTTTGAGCTGGAGCTCGATTCGACCGTCTGCGGTGCGCACACGATTACCCTTGACACCGCGCGCCTGGTCGATGAGATGGGCTTTACGTCGCTTGCTCTCGGGAATGCAGACTTTCATGGGTTGTTTACGGTCTATCCCGAGGTGCTCGACATCCAGGTTGTTCCTAACCAAAGTGCTTCTGCCGGTCTTGAGGGCACGAGCTACGATCCCCATCGAAGCGGCCAAGATGCCTCCGAGGTCTTTGACATAAGGCCCTATCACGAGGGTGATGCCGTTAAGTCGATTCACTGGAAGCTGTCGACGCGTTTTGACGACATGCTGGTGCGCGAGGCTTCGCGCCCACAAGACCACGCTATTGCCATCTTGTTTGGTGCGTTTGCGTGCGACTTTGAGCACGCAAGCCACGCTGAGGTTCTTTCTGCGGTGCTGGGTTTTACCGCATCGATATCGCTGGCGCTTATGCGTCAGGGATACCATCATGTGGTCGTGGCTGCCCCCGAAGGCTCTTTGGCTGTCTATCCCGTTGATGACCGACGTGGGTTCAATAGGATGCTTGATGCTTTGACGGCAACGCCGCTCGGCCCTGCCTATCCAACATCGCACGAGCACTATGCCAAGCTCGTGGCAGCAAAGGGCATTGGCAAAACGGTGCTGGTAACGGTGGGCGTCGATGAACAGGCCTATATCGAGATAGGCCGTCTGACCGATCTATCGGTACTCCATGTGTCGGATTCGGTCGAGTCGTATAGCATCGAGCACGGAGCCAACTACATCATCACGCATTGCCCGGTATCGAGTGATTCGGCCCGTATCAAGAGTCTGGAGCTCTAAGATGAACTTTGTGACTCTTACCTCGACGGAGCGCATCGCTTCGAATGGTCGCGTTGTTGCTATGTTCCTGTCGGTGGCTCCCGCGGTTTTATTGTCTGCGGGCTTCTGCTGCACAATTGCTCGGTGCCTGAGTGCAACGTACATGGGGATAATGCTGGCCGTTGCCGTTGGCGTGGCCGTTGCGCTGGGCGCTTTGGGCGTTTTGATGGCTTCGAAAAAGGCTCCCCTCTGGATTGCCTTGGCTGCGGCGTCCGTAGCGCTTTTATGCGCGCTCTTGATTCCTTCGGCACGCTGGGGCTTCTATGCGTGCGTCAATACCGTTATCGCTCGCGTCAACTCGATCTGTGAACTGTATATTCCATTGGTGGCAGACGCCGGCCTGCTGTGTGAATCTGTGCCGCTGGCAGTGCTCGCCGGCATGTTTGCCGGCTCACTCGCCTGGCTTTTTGCCAACTTGAGCGTTTCGTGGCCCACGCTCTTAATAATCGTTATCTGCGGCTCGGCTTCCATGGCGCTGCAGGCTGGTGATTCTGCGATATCTATGACACTGGGCGTTGCGGGCTGGCTTGTCCAGTGCCGTGCTGGCGAGTTGCGGGGCTCTACGGTAGGTTTGCCCCAGGTTCTTTTTGGTCTTGGTGGCCTGTGCGCCGCATGCGGTGTTCTCTTTGCACTGACCGTTGCCCTTGTGCAGCCTCTTCCCGCGTTGTCCGCCCTGTCGGCGTCTGCCGTCAAAGCAGTCCAGGGCGTTCGATTTGGGGATGATTCGCTGCCCGAGGGCGACCTTTCGCAAGCGGCGGACATGAACGAAGGCGCGTCCACGACGCTGTCGCTTACTGCCGACAAGACGCTCGATGACGACCTGCTCATGAAGGGTTTTGTGGGCACGACGTTTGATGGCATGTCTTGGGGGCGCGGCGACTGGATGTCCTACGAGGGCGAATGGTCCGGCATGCGTGAATGGCTGCGTCAGAACGGTTTGACGGTAGCCGAGCAACGCGCCGCGTTTGATACCGAGACCGAGCGTGAGGGCGGCGAGCCTGTCGAGGCGGTTGAGATTTCAGTCAATGCCTCGGGCGCCAACCGCAGATACACCTATGCTCCCTATACACTGCGCTCGCTGAGCGGTGCCGACGCAATGTTGACGGGCTCGACGATGCTAAGCATGGACCCTTTGCCGTCCAAAACATACAGTGTGACCGTCGATAACGTGCCATCAGATGACGTCATTGCAGATTCGAGCTGGCTGGCGTCCTCCAAGAGCGACTATGCAAAAAGCGAGCGGGTATACGCCGCTTTCGTTCGCGATAAGTACCTGGACCTTCCCGAAGAGGAGCGGGATGCCGTTAATACATACCTGTTCTCGAGCGACAGCTGGGATGCTGGGGCGAATGTTTCGGATACAGCCGTGATCAGTCGCGTGCGCACGATGTTGGCTTCGCTTGCGGGGCAGACGGATAACCCGCCAACCTATACGGGGGCGACGTCGTTTGTCGCGTGGTTCTTGGGCACGGCGCACGAGGGCAACTCTGCCTACTTTGCCACGGCGGCGACGCTCGCGTTTCGATCTCAGGGAATTTCCGCGCGCTATGTCGAGGGCTATCGGGCAGCAGATGATCAGCTGGCCGCTGCTGTTGGGGCAGGCGTGGCGCTCAACTTGACGGCTGCCGATGCGCACGCGTGGACCGAGATCTACCTTGACGGTCAGGGATGGACGCCCGTGGAGGTCACCCCTGGATACTATAGCCAGACGCTCGATGCCGATAAGATTATCGATGTGGGCGAGGCATGGAGCAACGGCGTCAACGATAAGACGCTCGATGCGGGCTCGGTCGCAGGACAGGCCGAGGATAAGCATCGCGAGGATGTGCCGGCAATGCATAACATTCCCGTTGTGGCCAAAGTTGGGGTCGGTTTGATCGGCGCGGTGATTGCCGTCCTGCTCGCCCTGTTCATTCGCAGGTTTGTCTTGCGCGTTCGACGCAAGCGGGCTATCGAGAGCGATGAGCAGAATATATGCGTGCCGGCGCTCTACGGCTATCTTGCCCTTGTGATGAACCAAAGCGGTCTCGACGCCTTTGACGAGACCAAGCCGCTCGATTGCCTGGATGCCTTTGCTGCAGTGTTCCCCCAGATTGACCCGTGGGAATACCGTCGAGCGATTCGACTTCATCAAGCTTATGCGTTTGGTGGCCGCCAGCTTAAACCGAACGAGTTGCGCACGCTCCGACGTTTTACCGAACGCCTGCATCGGAGCATGCCGGCTCCGCAAACTGTTATTGAACGCTTCTGTCGCTACATGCTGCACGCGTTGTAGAGGGAGTAGGTCTACGTGTTTTCTAAATATCCTCAACATATGGCTTCGCACAAGAACGCGGCGTCGGCCAAATTAAAAGGCCCGCGGAATGCGTCCGCGGGCGTTCAGCATGCCGCTAAAAATATGTATCGCGCCAAGCCTTTGGCTGTAACGCGCGTTGTGGCAGCGGCGGTTTCGGTTGCTGCGGTCGGCGTATTTGGCGCGGTCGCCTTTGAGTTGGCCCAGAGTAATTTGAGCTTTGATCCTTCGGGGTATATCGCTGCATACAGTCACGGTGACGCGGAGTCCGGCGAGGCGTATCGGATCAGTCCGCTCTCGACGGATGCCGAGGCAAATCGTCATGACGAGGATAGCGACAGCCGGGACACGAGCGCACGTGAGCAGCAGGCGCGGCTCGATAATGCGCAGGGACAGGTAAATCTGACGGGGCAAAGCGGCACGACCGCCTACAACGTTACCGGCAGCGCCGATGGAACGGGCGTAGGAGTTGCGGGTGGTTCGGGCAGCGGCGCGGGCGGCACTGGCGGCTCGGGAGGCGGGCAAAACGTTCCCGTTATCAATGCGGGCGGAGCATCTGGCGGCAATGCCGGCGGCGGTGCGGGCGGAAACGGTTCGGGCGGTAACGGCGGTAGTGGCGGCTCGGCCACCTCGACGGCCAATTCCTACAAGTATCTTCTTGCGGACCCCGCGCCCCAAAAGGGTGCCCCCATGGGAGACGCAACGTTCTTTACGCAGTTTAACGGTGCAAATGGATTGATCGATCCCCATGAGGTGCAGATTTCACCCATGGAGGATGCAATCTACGATGGGCAGATGCTCGACGCCTGGACGCTGTTCTGCGCCATGGATGTCCACTGGAGTGACGACAAGGGCCTCTACTATCTTGCCTGCACCAAGGACGAGTTCGCCTCGTTTCCGTATCTCCGCATCGACTCGTGGACCAATGCCGCGGGCGAGAAGAATCCGGCGCTGTGCTCGAGCCAGCCGCTCACGGTAAGCGTCTCGCTGCGCTTGTCGCAGGATACGGCGTGGACGACGCGTAACGTTACCATCCAACCGGCGCGGTCGCGCCTGTTTGTGGTCGGCCAGCCCGATTCGATGGGCCAGCGAAGCGTGATTTGGAGCACGCTGAGCTCCAAGGAGAACCTGCTGGGTGTCAACACACAAGAAGCCTTTATGAAGCAGGCGGGCCATGTCGATTCGGGGGGCTACCTCAATGCCTTGTTGCTGGGGTGGCGCGAGAACGAGGCGGCCGTCCCGTATTTCTACACGCTGACACCCGGTCGCCATGTGGTGGTTCCCGGCGACATCGTGTCCATCGACCCCGCCTACAAGGTGCGTTTTCAGGGTTATGCTCTCGACGAGGACTATCGCTTTGACGACGACCCTACCAGCCTCAATAACTCACGCCTGCAGACGCTTGTCGATGTGGATGAGTCGGTCGTGTCGGTCGATGGCGGGGGCGAGACGCTCAGCGTTCCGCAGGGTGTGCAGGCGGTCGACGCCTATACCGACAGTCGTCAGCGTGAAGTCTTTACGTGGCGGATCAACAATCTAGAGCTACCGTCCTCGGTGTACTACGTCAACGTCAATGCGGGCTTTCAAGTGCTCGATGCCTACCGTGTCGCGTCGGATAACCCCGTCTATGCCGCAACGGATGAGGGTATCTTGACCTCTCGCGATGGCAAGGAGTATCTGGGCGTTCCCTACCATACGCGCGAGCTCGATGTTCCCGCCGATATTGCCCATGTCGTCATTCCCGATCGCAATAAGCTCGATCGTATTGTTCTGCACGCGTCCAAAGAGGGCGAGTTGCCCCAGATTGACGTGAGCAATCTGCAGGACTGCACCCTGGTCGTCGACGATGCCGCGCTGCTCGATTTTATTACCGAGCACGCGGACGAACTAGAGAATGCCTACGGCGTATACGTGTCGCCCGCGACCAACCCCAGTGTCCAGCTCACGTACTCACAGGGGCTGGTGTACAACATTAATTCGCAGCTCGAAAGCGACCTGTGCTATGTGCTCGATACGGGTTCCAATATTGCCCTGGTGCAGATTTCCAACACCATCAAGAAGGGTGCCTTTGCGGGCAACACTTCGGTGGACACGCTGGTACTCATGCCGTGGTTTGACGATAAGGTGACGCTCGAGGACGGCAGTCTTGAGGGCGGTTCCGTGCGGACCATCGTGTGCGCAACCGATGAGCAGGTCGCGTATGTCGAACAGCGCAAGGCTGCCGCCGGTGCACCCGATGCGCGCGTGATTAAGATGAGCCTGTCTCAAGACGGATACTTGTATTATGCCAACGCCGACAAGACGATTTTGCTGTCCGCTGCAGGCGATGAGGATGGCAACCTGTCCGCGACCTTTGACGGCACCTTGCTTGCGGATGGCGGCAAGCAGCTCCAAGTAGATTCCATCGCACCGTATGCTTTCTCGGGCGATGCGGAGCTCAGGTTTGTCAATCTGGGCGAGAAGACGAGTGCCATCGGCCGTAACGCGTTTGAGAACTGCCAAAACCTTCAAGGTGTGTTTATCGGCACGCCCGATAGCATTGAGGTGGGTGCCGATGTCTTTAAGGGCTGCACGGGCCTGGGCTTTGTGGCGTCGAGTGCTAAAAAGGCTGTCTTTGCCACGACCGAGAATCCCAATCCGGCCGGCTGCACCTGGTATGCGCCCGATGGCGAGCTGCAGGGCTACGACAGCCGCTTTGTCACTGTCGACGGCATTTACGATTTTGCTTGCGATGCCCAAAGCGACGACGCGCCCCTTCTCTACGGCTATTACGATGGCGACGAGGAAGGCAAGCCAAGCATCCTGCTCGGTGCGCCCTCGATGCTCAACGGTACGATTGAGCTGCTGCCGAGTACGATTGAGATCTTTGGCGGCTATTCCTTGTCTGGCGCCAAGGACCTGCCTGGTGCCTTTGAGGGGACCGGAGGCGCGTGGGGTGTCGATTGGGCTTCGGCTCCCAAGCTGGCATATATCGATCGCTATGCCTTCAGGAATTCCGGCATCGCCGGCGACCTGAACATCGATCTTCCCGATAACGATATCTACGTCGGCGTGTCGGCGTTCGAAGGCTGTACGAATCTTGTCTCGGCGTCTGTGCACGCGGCAACGATCGAAATCAGCGATCAGGCATTCATGGGCTGCCCGAGGCTCGCGAGTGCATCGTTTGTGGCGGATACCAATGGCGACTACGACGCAGCTACGGGTGCGGGCTCTCGAAACTACCTGGCATCATCGGTGTTTGGCAACGATGCCAACTTTACGAACTTGACGGTCGGCGCCGGTATCGCGACGCTGGGCTATCCGTCGCCAGGCGTGGGCTTCTTCTTGGACGGCGCAACCGATGTCCAAGAGGAGGCCAGCCGCATTCGCCTGTCGGTGCCCAGCGGCATGGAGCAGGACTATCTCAATGCATGGGTCTACGGACTCATTGGCTACGACGACTACGACACGTATTATGGCGTTGTGGAATTTGGCATGCTCTCCGATTGGTTTATGGGGGAGGGTCCGGAGCCGACGGCCGATGCGGTTAGGGCGCAGATGGCTCAGAACCTATTGGAGCCCGAGAATCGCCTGCGAACCATGATGGGGCTGCCGCTGGTCGAGGCCTCTACGGTAATACAGGCGGGTGGCGATGCGGCCGAGAGCCATGAATGGGAGATAGAGGACAACGGTGACGGTACTGCCGCGCTGGTCTCGGCGCCGTCTGATATCGAACGGGCCGATTTAGCGAGTGTGTTGACGGAGCCAACCGTAATCGACTCGAACGCCTTCTCGCACTGTTCGAACCTCACCGAGATTGCACTGTGCGATAAGGTGGTCGGCATCCAGAGCGGTGCGTTTGCGGGCTGCAGCGGCGTGACGGTGACGCTGCCTACTGGCTGTCCGCTGCCGGAGTTGCTGGGCGGGATGGAGAGCATGCCGTTCTCGTTTGGCGGCAACGTAGTGCTCGATATCGCCGAGGCCGATCGCGAGCCGCTGCTCAAGACGTGGTCTCGTCAGATGGTGGGGGTTGCCACAGACGACGAGGAGGCCGACTACGTTGAGAGCAAGTGGTTCGGCAACGTCAACATGGATACGTTTGAGTCGCCGACGTTCGATGTGCTCAATAAGGCCGTAAATGAGCCCATCATGGAGTGCGAGAATCGCTTGCGCTCGCTGATGGGCATGGAGGCCATAAGCGATATCGGCGAGCTCGGCGACCCCATTGATATCAATAAGTATCCGCAATATTGGATCGCCGGCTAGGCAGGTTATGAAGCGAGGCAGCCCCAGTCGATGGGGCTGCTGCCGTTTTGCTCGAGCAATTCATTGGCTGCCGAGAAGGGACGCGACCCCATAAAAGCGGGGAGTTCTGCCGTGGCACGGTTGGCCGAAAGCGGCGAGGGGTGCGTGGAGGCAAGGCAGAACTTGCCGCCCGCCTTGCCCGCGCCGGTCGCGGCGAGCTTGCCTTCGACCATCTGCTGGGCAAAGCGGCCCCATGCCAAAAAGACTACCGGTTGGGGCAGCTGGCAGCAGCGTTCGATAATGTAGTCGGTGAGCGTGCTCCAGCCCAGTTTGGCGTGCGAGTTCGCGGCATGCTCGCGCACGGTGAGCGTCGTGTTGAGGAGCAGGACGCCCTGCTGTGCCCAGGGGGTTAGGTCTCCCGTGGCGGGAATGGGGCAACCCAGATCGGTTTTGAGTTCCTTATAGATGTTGCGCAGGCTCGGCGGCAACTTGGTTTGCGTTGCGGGGAGCGAGAACGACAGCCCCATGGCCTGGTTGGGTCCGTGATAGGGGTCCTGACCCAAGATGACAACTTTGACCTGGTCGGCTGGCGTGTAGGCGAGGGCATTGAGGATGTCGTCTTGTGCCGGGTAGATAGTCTGCTCGGCACGCAAAAGGGCGATGCGCTCGAGCAGCTGGTTCGTAGTGTCACGTACCGGCTGCGGCGCATCGCCCAACCAAGTTGCTATGTTGCGGTCGCGGGTTGCGGTGTCCATGGGGCTCCTTTATGGCAGATGCTCTGTTGGCATCTATTGTAAAGGCGCACCGGTTGCCTTTATGCCACGGCTGTATGAAGAGCGGGGTCTACGAGACTTGCTCGGGCGCTCCTGCCATGCGAGCCTGTCCATGTGCGCGAAGGCGCGGAAGCTCGACGGTTGCCGCCATGACGCCGGTGAGGATGAGGGCGGCGCCAAAGAAGGCGATGGGGCTCAGGACCTCGCCGACTAGGAAGAACGAGAAGACGGCGGAGCAGACCGGCTCGAGCGAGAAGGCGAAGCCGGTGGTCTCGGCGGGCACGTGGGGCTGCACGAGCGTCTGGGTGATAAAGCCGTAGGCAGAGCAGATGAGTGCGAGCGCGACGACAACGACGATTTCGCTGGGCGTGCTGGGAAGCGTGAAGCCGCCAAAGGTGAATGCCGCGACGCCCGAGAACAAACCGCCGAAGCCCAGCTGCCAAACGCCCAGAGCCAGCGGATCGACTTCTTCGACAAACCGCTTGGCGACAATGATGTGTCCGGCGTAGACAAAGGCGGAGAGCAGCATGATGAGCGCGCCCGGGTTCAGGCTAGTGAAGTCGGCGCCCGAGAGCAGCAGCATGCCGCAGGTGACGATGGCGGTGCCGACGAGCACTTTGCGCTCGGGGGCGCGGCGCAGCAGGGCGGCGTTGGCAAACGGCACGATCACGACCGTCAGGCTCTGCAAAAAGCCGGCAGTGGAGGCAGAGGTGAGGCTGGAGCCCAGGCACATGCAGGTGAGCTCGGTTGCCATGATGGCGCCGATGATGGCGGCACGGACCATAAGGTCGCGGTTGATGCGGAAAGCGCGCTTGTGGAAGAGCAGCAGGCAGGCCACAAAGGCGATGATGCAGCGTAGCGCGACGATGCTCGTGGCGTTCATGCTGTCCATGCCGATCTTCATGAGGGGGTACGAAAAGCCCCATGCGACGGGAACGGAAAATGAGAGCGCGATTGCTTTCTTGCGATCCATGGGACTCCTTTTGTTACAGAACGGTTTCGTAAAAAGGATTCTGCTCCCAGATATGGATGTAGTAAAGCGAATGTATCTTCAGTATTATTAAGAAATACTAATGTAAGCAGAAAAGGCCCTGGCAAAACGTTTTACGGCTGCATTGATGTGGAGGCACGATGGCATCGCGGTATCAGATTGTTTGTATGGTGGTCGATCGCGGCAGTCTTAAGGGCGCGGCCGACGAGCTGGGCTATACGCAAAGCGCGGTGAGCCAGGCTGTCAAGGCGCTCGAGCGCGAGCTGGGCACCACGATTATCGAGCGCGGCAAGCAGGGCGTCTCACTGACGCGCGACGGCAAACAATATCTGCCGTACCTGCGCCAGATTGTGACCGCCGAGGCCGAGCTCGAGGGCAAGCGCCAGGAGCTGTTGGGGCTTTCGTCGACCGATATTCGCATTGCGACGTTTACCAACGTGAGCCGTACCGTGCTGCCGCGTGTGATCCGCGATTTTGGTGCGCTGCACCCGGGCGTACGCTTTACCCTCAAGCAGGGCGATTACACGCGCAACGCCCAGTGGGTGCACGATGGCGTGGTTGACTTTTGCTTTACGGCGCGCGGATTTACCGCTGGGCTCGAGAAGCGCGTGGTCTATCACGACGAGTTGGTGGCGCTGCTGCCGGCCGCCCATCCGCTGGCGGCAAAGGAAAAGGTGACGCTCGCCGACCTGGCGTCCGAACCGTTTGTGCTGCTGGATGAGGGCGAGCAGAGCCTGGTGCTCGATGCATTCACGGCGCACGGGCTGTCGCCGCACGTGACAAGTGAGGTCACCGATGACTACACCATTATGGCGATGGTGGAGGAGGGCCTCGGTGTGAGCATGCTCTACCGCCGTACCGTCGAGGGCATGCGGGCCGATATTTGTGTGCGCCCCATCGTGCATGCTCCCTCGCGCGACGTCGTGGCGGCTTGGCGCAGCTGGGACACCATGCCTATCGCCACGAGGCGCTTTATCGACTATATGAGCTCGCATATTGTCAATTAATGACTGGCGTGGCGTTGAGTGTGGTGATTAGCGGGCTGTCGCTTTGGCTTGCGCCAGACGGTAGGTGCGTGCCGGGTGGCAGAGCAGTACCGCCACGACCATAAAGAACGCCGTGGTGCCCAGGCTGATGGGGTAGACCATCATGATGTTCGCAAAGGTGCGGAAGTGCGGGAACACGCAGAACACCCAATAGAAGCGGATGCCGCAGACGCAAATCATGGTGATGAGGGCGGGCATGAGCGAGATGCCAAAGCCGCGCAGATAACCGGACATGTTCTCGTAGAACATGCTAAAGGCGTACGCCGGGAAGATCGAACACACGCGGATATAGCCGATCGAGACGATGTTGGGGTCGCTGTTGAACAACGCCAGGATCTCGCGCCCCAGACCGACGATGATGACGATGGTGGTGAGCGCGACGATGCCGCCTTCGACCAGGCAGACCTTGAGCGTCTTGGTGCAGCGGTCGATCTGGCGCGCGCCGTGGTTTTGCCCCACAAAGGTGGTGCAAGCCTGGCTAAAGCTGTTGAGCAGGTTGTAGCACACATACTCCAAGCTCATGGCGGCGCTGGATGCCGCCATGACCTCGGTGCCCAGGCTGTTGATGGCGGACTGGATGATGATGTTGGCGACGGCAAAGACGGCGCTTTGGATACCGGCGGGCAGGCCGATCTTGACGATGCGCTTGAGGGCGACGGGGTCGATAGCTAGGTCGTGTAGGGTGACGCGGACGACGGAGTCGGTCTTGAGCAGGCGGATAAAGAGCGTGGCGGCGCTGACGGTGTAGGCGATGGCGGTGGCGATAGCGACGCCCGCGACGCCCCAGTGGAGTACGGGGACAAAGATGAGGTCCAGGCCAATGTTGAGGACGGTGGACACGGCAAGCGCCTGCAGCGGCATGCGGGTGATGCCGACGGAGCGGAAGATCGCGGCCTCAAAGTTGTAGAGCAAGATCGAGGGCATGCTCAGCAAAAAGACGCGTAGGTAGAGTGAGGCGAGCGGCATGGTCTCGGCAGGCACGTTGAGCGCGGCGAGCATGGGCTCGGCAAAGATCTCGCCCAGTGCGATGACGACAAAGCCCACGAGCGCCATTAAAATCGAGGTATGGACGGCACGTTTGACCATGTTCTGATCGTTGCGGCCGATAGCGTTGGCAATGACCACGTTGGAGCCAAGCGACATGCCAATAAACAGGTTGAGCATAAGACTGGTAAGCGGAACATTAGAGCCGACCGCTGCCATGGCAAGGGTTCCCTGGTCGCCCGAGAAGTTGCCGATGATGACCGTGGCGATGAGGTTCGATAGCTGCTCAAGGATGCTCGTGGCGGCGACGGGAAAGGCGAATAGGGGAATATTGCGCCACAGCGAGCCGGTAGTCATGTCAATGTGCTTGGACGCGGTATCAGTCATACGCTCTCAATCTCTACTATGCGATTCGCTAGATATTTGCGCAGACGATGATACTCCTAATGCATCCAGCCGGCACTTAGGGACGTTCCTTTTCTGCCGGCAGCTGGGGACACTCCTTCAGACTAGTCATTTGGTCGTTGGGGACGTTCTTAAACGACTAGTCATTCAAGAACGTCCCCAATGACTAGGTGGGGGAGGCGTGAGACAATGGTGGGCGTTGTGTTGTCCGCGCTAAGGAGTTGCCATGTTGTTGTGTCCCGTTTGCCATGAGCCGTTGGTGGACGATGAGCGCGGTGCTGCATGCGCGGGCGGACATCGGTTTGACCGTGCGCGCGAGGGCTATCTGTATCTGCTGCGCTCGTCCAAGAGCGGCGACTCCATGGGCGATCCCAAGTCGCAGGCGCGCAGTCGTCGCGACTTTTTGAACCGCGGTTACTATGCGCCGTTGCGCGATGCGATGGTCGAGCTGGTGCGCGAGCAGGCGCCTGGGTGTGCGGCATCTACCGGCACCCCCATGACCTTGCTCGATATTTGCTGCGGCGAGGGCTACTACACGAGCGCCATGGGTGCGGTGCCGGGCGTGGAGGCTTTCGGGTTCGACTTGGGCAAAGAGATGGTGCGCCTGGCTGCCAAGCGCGGCGATGCGACCTATTTCGTGGCCAACATGAAGGATATCCCCGTGGCTGATGGCGCCTTCGATATGGTGACCGAGCTCTTCGCCCCCTTTAACGAGCGTGAATTTGCCCGCGTGCTGGCGCCCGAGGGCTCGCTCTACACCGTGGTGCCGGGTGCTCGGCATCTGTTTGGGCTCAAGGAGGTGCTCTACGACACGCCATATCTCAACGATGAGAAGCTGCCGAAGACGACCGAGCTCGAGTTGGTGGGAACGCAACGGGTATCTGCGAACATTACGCTCCAGACGCAGGCCGACATCGAGGCGGTGTTCCAGATGACGCCGTACTACTACCGCACGCGCCCTGCCGATAAAGAGCGCCTGGCAAACCTGGACACCCTTCAGACCGATATCGACTTCATCATTGCCGAGTACCGTCACAGCTAACAACCTGCCAAAAAGGGACAGGTTTATTTTGGCAGGTTTTATCTGGGCAAACGTAAAGGGCCGACCGCGGAGATGCGCGATCGGCCCTTTTTAGTTGCTTGGCTACAAAGGTTATGAGAAGCGAGCGCTTACAGGCGGTCCTTGTTCTCGGCCTTAATGTCGTGTGCCTGCTGAATAAAGAACAGGTCGTACACCACGATGACAAAGGCGCCAAAGTTGATGGCGTCGCCGCCAAACGCGGGAAGCGTGAGCACGGCCTGCGCAATCGTGGCGATTGCGGCGACGATGCCGAGCTTAAACGCACCATCCACCTGCGAAGGCTTGTTGGCGCCCTTGATGCCCGCAACACCTGCGGCAAGATCGACAAGACCCTTGATGACAAGTACGGCCGCGGCGAGCATGGCGTTCGACCCGTACGTGGAATCGAGGCTGCCCTTGGCGATGCCGACGCCGGCGATGACGAGGCTGGCGATGCCCAAAACAAAGTAAATGAGGGCAAGGACTTTGAGTGTCTTGCGAGTGTAGCTCATGGCTGGTCCTTTCGAAGTGGACATGACGTATTTGATGCGCATGCATGGCGCATGTCGCGAAGCATATTGTAATTCAACAAGGCGCTGCGTACGTTCATCCAATAGTTGAACGCTCCGTTCGCGACATGCCGGCACTTGCGTTGTGCTAGGTTTTTGTTTAACTGGATCATACTGTGCATTTATTTGAGGTGAATGGTGAATATCAAGCAGGTCGGCTATTTTGTCGCCGTATTTGAGACGAAGAGTTTTACCGCCGCGGCACACCAGCGCAACGTGACCGTCCAGGCCATTTCCAAGTCAATTAGCGAGCTCGAGCAGTTGTTTAACGTTCAGTTTTTTGAGCGTGGAAATAGTGGCGTAAAGCCGACTCGGGCCGCCCGTAGCTTTTATACCAAGGCTCGCAACGCCGTCGAGGCGTATCGTGAGGTTGAAAACTTTGATCCGTTTGGATGCGACCTGACCGTCCCGTCGGCCTCTGGGGCGCAAGCGATGCCGGAACTCTCGATTGGCCTGTGCGTTCCCGCACTCGATAACGACGATAAGCTATATAAGGGGTTGTCTGCGCTTATCATGCGTGGTGCCCGCGTGCGCGTGAAGTTTTGTACCGTGCATCCCGGGATCGCTCAGCAGGAGCTCGAGCAGGGTGACCTCGACGCCTTGCTTACGGTGGGCACATATGACAATACCAATGATGATTGCGAGCAGCTGGGAACCCTGCCCACGGGTATTGTCGTCGCCGCCGGCCATCCGTTCGCTAAGAGGCCTTTTGTGACTGTGGCTGATTTGAGCTCATATCCGGCAGGACAGTCGGCTGCGTTTGATAACTTTAATAATTCGATTTTTTGGCAGTACGAAAGCCGCGGTGTCCTTGGTGAGACGCGCATTATCGATGGCCCCGCTCAATTTGGGTCGTTTTTGGTGGCAGAGCACGGCTTTTTCTTAAATGCGATTCTTCCCGTTCCCGGTCAGATTGCTAGCGGGTTTGAGGTTGTCCCCATTGCGGGTAAAGGGGCCCTGACAGTTCCGGTGTGCCTAGTTTCCCTTAAAGATGAAAAACCCCAAGCTTATCACGTCGTAGAAAACTACTTGATTCGCATGGTGGGTTGCGCCAACGGGTCCGCCGCTCGCTAGCATATCCGTCGATGCGCTCGCCGCTGTCGGCTTTGCTGCCTGACGACATACTGTCGATTGTGCCGTGTGTCGCAATCGAATGAACGCAAACGCCATCAATAGCAGACCGCCCTCCGTTTCTCGTCTGTCTGAGAAACGGAGGGCGGTTTTTATGCGTGGCGCTTTGTACAGTTGAGCCCGATGCCTAGCTCAGGCGCTCCTGGCTTTCCTTTTTAACGCGGTTGGCGAAAACGAAGTACACGGCACTTACGACCACGGCGGTGACATCGGTGGCGCTGGTGCCGACTCCGCCCAAGAAGGGTTCGGAAAGCAGCAGGCTCACAACGGCGCATGCTAGGCAAATGATAGCCCAGACCCAAACGATGCCAATCTTGCTGGGGTTATTTGAGGCACGGATGCCCAATATGGCAGCGATGATTTCGACGATGCCCATCACGATGACGACAACGCTGTAAACCGAGAGGTCGCCGCTGGCGTCGCCCGAAGCCGCAGTGAGTGCCAACGCTCCCGCGGCGATGCTAAAAATACCTCCCAATAGATAGATGATGGACATGACCTTTAGGACTTTACGGTTGTTGCTCATGTTCAGTTCCTTTCCCTTGAGCCGTTATGGCACCGTGCACGTATTGCCTGGCGCCATGAATTACTGATTGAGGGGTTCGTTGCCCAGATCTTGCGAGGCGAGTTTCTGTTCTTCGTTAAACTCGTCCGCTTCGGCGAGTTCCTCGGCGGTAGCTGCCTTTGGAGCGGACTCAACGGCATCGCAATGATCGAAAACGAGTTGATAGGGGGCGATGTCGCGGCGGGAAAGCATAAGCTTTACCTCGCGGCGCAAAGAGCGCATGACGCTGCCGCGGTCTGTCTCCTTGCAGGTGGCGACAACGCGAATGGTCATAGCGGTACTGCTAAGGTCGACCACGCCCTTGTAGAAGGGGCCTTCGATAATGGCGGGAACGCGGTCATGCACACTTTTGAGCTCGTCTTTAAGCACCTTTTCGACATAGGGTAGAGATTCTCCCACCGGTATGGTGATGTCTATGCTGGCGTAAGAATTAAGTTTGGTCATATTGGTGACATTCGAAATCGAGCTATTGCGCAGCAGTAGAACATTGCCGTTGCCGTCATTGATCTTTGTGGTTCGCACGCCAATTTCCATAACGGTGCCGGTATTGCCGCCAACCGAGATGACGTCTCCAACGCGGAACTCGCCTTCAAAGATAATAAAGAGCCCGCACAAGATATCCGTGATGAGGTCTTTGGCTCCAAAGGAGACCGCGAGTGTAATGATGCCTGCCGAGGCCAAAAGCGTTGCGGTGTCGACACCCAAAACGCCTAGGCACCAATAGAGCATGGCGATGAGGGTTCCGTATTTTGTCAGGCTCGAGAGAAGTCGGCATATCGTCTCGCCGCGCGCGCCAAGCACGTTGGACAACATGCGAAGAAGTGACTGTGCGATTGCGCACACTGTGAGCGCCACACAGGCGTACATGATTGAAGCGGTGAGCGCGAATATGTTGAGACCGCGCTGCCAGTCATTGCCCAGAATGTAGGTGAATACCGAACGCGGGCCAAATAGAGTGTCTTTAAACAAGACGGCCAAAAAGACGATAAACACTCCGATACCGGTAAACCATCTAAGGACCGTGCCGAGTTTTTGCTCGGGGGTTTTGTCTTCCCATTTAAAGGAAATGTTGAGCCATCGGCCAATGGCACTTTCGCTGTGCTTGATACGGCCGTCGGATGTCGTGACTGTGATGTTGTGCCGTCTTGCCGTGAAATCGTCTTCGCGCTTCGAACGTTTTTCTTCGACTCTTATAGTGTCGAGTGTCAGCAGAGGGTAGATAAGGACAAAGCATATGGCGGCGATGATTCCGGTTGCGATGGTGAGCGGAACGCGCTGGTGCATAAAAGAGTCTTCGGGTGCCGCGACGTAAACGTAATAGTCGTCAGTCTCTAGGCAGGAGGCGTAGAGTTTCTGGTTGTCGATGTAAATGAAATCGCTAAAGCCGTCTGCAAGGTGCTCGTCAGCCAGTCCTATTTCGGACGCCTTTTTCCCCATAAGAAGATTGTTGGGATGATATGCAACGGTGCCGTCTTTTTTCTCGATTGCAAAGGCGAAGCCTCCGGCGCCCGCCTTGATGCCGTCGAGCACCACGCCGATCTTGGTGCTCTTGAGCATTTCTTCTAAGCGCATAGGGCGCACGGCAATCTGAGCGATTCCGTCTGCAATGCCATCTTGATCGTAGAGTGCGACGCCGATGTACTGATATGTCTCGCCAGTGGTTCTGTTGATAGAGAGGGGCTGTATATACTCATCCTTGCCGCCCAAAAGCGAGCGGAACTCGTAGGAGGAGTCGCCGTACTTGGTCGAAAGACTATAGGATCGTTGTGACGTGCTCGAGCTCGTCATATTGCCGTCGCCGTCGTAGAGGTAAATTGACTCGACGCCAAGCGTTTCTGCCAAGCTGTGCAGATCGGCTCGCGTGGCGAGCTCTGGATTGTGCTCAACGATGTAGGCGATAATATGGCAGGTAGTGGCGTAGTGGTCACTATATTGCCTCGTAAGTTCATCCTCGCGCATTGCATTGTTTTTGAGCGTTTGATCAATCTGCTCTACGCGCTCTCGATTGACCGTCGCTTGGCTCGAAAGGGCAAAGAGCGTTTGCATATAGAAGGTTACCGCCAGGAGCAAGACGAGTCCTGCAACGGACAAGGCTGTTGCGCGCCTGCCCACGGCGGGGTTAAACCTAAGGTTGCGACCGATCTTGACGTATTCGTGATCGCCTTGGTCGCTATGCTCGTCATCCGCAAGGACAAACAGGTCATAGAGCGCCACGGCGGCGACGATTGCGATGAAGGCAAAGAGGATGACGCCCACGGTGATGTTGCGTGCGGTGGCGGTGTCGCTTTCGGGAATGGCGAGAATGTAATAGGTGTCATCGACCAACTTGACGCGACAGTACAGGCTTGTGTTCTTGACGGAAGTGAAGAATGTTTTGCCGTCCTCAAGATTGCTAATATCGATGCCGTTGTCGAGTGCATCGGTACCTATCATGTTCTGGTCGGGATGGTAGGTGATCAGATGCGTTTTTGCCGATACGGCGAGGACAAATCCGTGGCTGCCGAGTGAGATGTTCTTGAGCATGCTCTCGGTCGATCCGGTGTCCTTGACAAGGGCGTGCAGCTCTTGGGGATTTTGTTCTACGATGGCCATGGTGTCGTCATCGATTTTGGCGGCATAGTATCGCATGAGCCAGTCTTGATCGGGAAGATCGACCTCGACCGGATCGGAGGGCTTGCCGGTCTCGAAGCACTGACGTAGCTGGTTGAAGCGGGCGCGGCTAAAATCGGCTTTGGTGTCAGCTGCCTTGGCGATGATAGAGCCGTCGCGTCGGGCGACGAGAACGTTATCGACCTTGAGCAGGTCCTTGAGTTCGGCCATTTTGACATCGGTCGCTTCGTAACCGGCATCGTTAGCCGCCATAAATGCGATGCTTGCGGCGCGCGTGCGATACAGGTCATCAAATGTTTGGGTGTTGGCTTTCGTTTCCGCCCGAGCCGTTTTAACGAGATCGGGGAGTTCGGCGGCAACGCGATCAAATTCCAGAGCGTATTCCTCTTGCGATAGACGCGTTTGCATCGAGGCGAGTAGGAGTCCCATCGCCAATGCGCAGACGGTTACGGCAACGGCAAGCGCCACAGACTTCTTTTTTAATCGCTTGGACATGGGTAGGCTCCCTTAGTTCCATTTATTGATGAGCTTATCGACTGTTTTGTCTTTGAGCATTGAGCGCACTTCGGCGGCAATCTTAGGCGAAAGCTCAGAGCCCTTCTTCGTTGCGACGGCATAACGCTGTGGGTTGATGCCAAAATCGGGCAGGACGGTGCGCTCGCCATCGAGATAGGTTTTGGCAATTGCGCCGTCCGTCGCCATGGCGTCGACGTCGCCGGCTTCCAATGCTTGGGAAAGCTCGGCGTAGCTCGCGTATTGGCTTAGATGCCATGTGTCGTAGTCGATGCTGCCGCTCTCGGCATCCTGTTGCCGGGGTATGCCGTCCGAAAGCCCCAGTTCCAAAAACTTCGCGGCAAGTTGAGGTGCGGCGTTCGTTCCGGCTACCGTGCCAATTGTTCCGCCTTCAAGCTGGGAAAAGGATTGAATGAGCGATGTGTTTTCGACAACAAGAATTACCGAATCGGTGTAATAGGCGGGAGAGAAGTCAAACAGCTTTTTGCGTTCGTCGCTTATCGAGTAGCAAGCAATCAGACAATCGACTTTTCCCGACGAGAGCATTTCTTCGCGCGTCTCGGGCGTTACGGTTATAAACGAACAGTCTCCATAACCGAGACGGTTTGCCAGCTCGTTGGCGAGGTCGATTTCGAATCCGTAGTACTTGCCGTTGTTGGGGTTACGTTCGCTAAACCCGACGATATCCGAGCGGACGCCTACACTCAGCTTGCCCTTGCCAGGCATGCCGGAATTGCCGTTTGAGCAGGCTGGTAGCAACATGGCTGCAAGTGCGGCTCCGGTTGCCGAGATTGCCAGCCGGCAGGCATTTCGGCGTGTGACTGAATGGTCCATTTGCATTCCTCACGACGATTGTTCAGTTCTTTAATGATATGGACGGGTAACTGTGGAATAGTCGTGAAGCGGCAGGTAAACAAAGGGTTGAGGCGGAGGATAAAATCTGTCGGCATCGGGCACTTTATTGCTAAATAGATGTCAGCATGCTGCGATGGGCGTTAGGTCCTGGACACCCTTCAGACCGATACCGACTTCATCATCGCCGAGTACCGCCACAGCTAACAACCTGCCAAAAAGGGA
The DNA here is from genome assembly GCA_905215505.1 of uncultured bacterium. Lineage (GTDB taxonomy): Bacteria > Actinomycetota > Coriobacteriia > Coriobacteriales > Coriobacteriaceae > Collinsella. The sequence continues at coordinate 68,831 of CAJMPU010000002.1, read as the reverse complement.
CAGGTTTGTTTTGGCAGGTTTTATCTGGGCAAACGTAAAGGGCCGATCGCGCAGTAACGCGATCGGCCCTTTTTAGTTGCTTGATTGCGGGATGGGTAAGCACGGCCTGAAAGCGCTTTAGGCCTGCGCACCTCAACCTTTCAAAAAGGAAAGCTGGACGTAAGCCAAATCGATGGCAGCTCATGTGCGGCGCTGAGATGATGGGGCCGTAACAAGGAGCTGGTCTCAAGGAGGAGCCATGATGTACGGAGCAGGGCAAGTGCGTGAGCCGCGTTCGTTAGGAAGGCGTATGGGCGATTCCGTGATCGCTGCCGTGTGCACGGGATTGATGGCGGTGCTTTGCATTGGGATGCTGTGGACCATGTCGCGTGTGGGACAATAGCGGACGGTTGGGTGCCAACTGAGGTGGCGCTCACGTATTCGTTTTGCTTGCTAAGGAGTGTCCATGGGCGTCGTCGATCCCTTTTCTGTTGCTCGGGCTGCTGGGCTCGAGCTCGTGCGGACGTCCGAGGGCCTCACGCTCACCGATGGCACGATGGAGCTGCGTGCCGATTTTGGCCGCATGCTTCCGCGGCTCAAGCAGGGTCGTCTGCAGCAAGAGCTGCTGGTGAAGGCTGCGCGCACAAAGGGCGTCGAGCGCCCATGGGCGATTGACGCCACGGCAGGCTTTGGCGAGGATTCGCTGCTGCTGGCTGCCGCGGGTTTTGCGGTCGATTTGTATGAGCAGGATTGCGTGATCGCGGCGCTCCTCAAGGATGCTTTGGATCGCGCGGCAGATGATCCGGCGCTTGCGACAGCCGTGGCGCGCATGCGCTTACATGCGGGCGAGGACAGCATTGCCGGCCTTCGCCATACAGCCGAGCTGATCGGGCAGGGCGAGCTCACCGCTCCTGACGTGGTATATCTGGACCCCATGTTTCCCGGGCGCACCAAGAGCGCGGCGGTGAAAAAGAAGTTCCAGCTCTTGCACCATCTGGAACAGCCGTGCGCCGATGAGGAGTCGCTGGTCGAAGCTGCGCTTGCGGTGCGCCCGCGCAAGGTCGTTATCAAGCGGCCGGTGAAGGGGCCGCTGCTTGCCGGCGTTAAGCCGAGCTATCAACTTGCGGGCAAGGCCGTTCGCTACGATGTTTTGGTGCCGCCGCGCCCGTAGCTCGCGTGCGATGGTTGGCGCTCCGTCAACACCGTGCAGATGCGGGGTCTATTCCCAAGGGTGCGACGTCAGATGCCACCCGCCACAGTATTCGCATTTGTAGCAGGCTAAACCACGCCGCCCGCGGTTTTCGCAGTCGGCCATAACGGCCTCGGCCTCGGCGCGTGTGTCGTACCGGTTTTTGCGCTCGCACGACTTATAGCGCCAAGCCTCATCGCGCTCGGCGTCCAGGGCGTCGCGGCGCTCGTCCTCGCGCGCAAACAGGTCGCTCATATCGCCGCCGGTGGCAGCGCCCAAAAACTCGCTTTTGGCCTTTGACCAGCCGGCTCGCTTTTTGCTTCCCATCCGCTCCTTGCCCTTTCCAAACGCTGGTATGATTGCTCAATCAAAGTGATACCAATAAACGTGAGGTCGCCGCGTGATGATCAGAAAAACCCTCGATACCGACATTCCCGCCGTCATGGCTATCTATGACGCGGCCCGCGCCTTTATGCGCGCGCATGGCAACGCCACGCAGTGGCCCGAGGGCACGCCTTCGGTCGAGCAGGTGGCTGCCGATATCGCCGCCGGTGGCAGCTATGTGTGCGAAGTCGACGGTCGCGTGGTGGCGACGTTTGCCTTTTTACCGGGTCCGGACGAGTGCTATGACGTGATTGAGGGCGGCCAATGGCGTAGCGACACTCCATACGCCGTGCTGCACCGTGTGGCATCCGACGGCACCGTGCACGGCATCGCGGCTGCGATGTTTGTCTTTGCCAAGGAGCGCGCCGACCACCTGCGCATCGACACGCATCAGGACAACCTTCCCATGCAGGGTGCGATCGTTAAAGCGGGGTTCGAGCGCGCCGGCGTCGTGTATGTGTCGGACGGCACACCGCGTGTTGCGTTTGACTGGCTGCGCGAGGCATAAGCGCCCAGGCGCATACCAACACTCCATCTAAATGAAAATGGCCCCGGGTGGGGCCATTTTTTGGCAAAACGCGTTGTTGTGGGGCTCGCGTCGCTGCCGTTCCAGATGAACCCGGGCAGACAAAAAGGGGAGGTGCCGGCTTTCGCAAGGCGCGAACCTACGAAAATCGCTGCGCGGCAACGCGGGGCGATGAGCTCGGTCGGGGGATAGGGCCCGCTTCGCCCGCCGGCCCGTAAATTGTATCATCCAGTGTGGAACGAGAGCGCCCGTTGCCGCGTGCGATGGGCTTGCAATAAGAGGAGAGCCATGTCGAAACAAGCGGTCGTTGGAATCTTGGCGCATGTCGATGCCGGCAAGACCACGCTGGCCGAGGCCATGTTGTTCAACGCAGGTCGTATTCGCAAGCGCGGCCGCGTGGACGATGGCGATTCGCATCTGGACACTAACGCGATCGAGCGCGAGCGCGGCATTACGATCTTCTCGTCGCAGGCCGTGCTCGACCACGACGATACCCACGTCATGCTCGTGGATGCACCCGGCCACGTCGATTTTTCGGCCGAGGCGGAGCGCACACTGCGCGCGCTCGACTACGCGATTTTGGTTGTGGGCGCCAACGATGGCGTGCAGGGGCACACCGAAACCCTGTGGCGCCTGCTTGCGCGCTATGACATTCCGACGTTCATCTATATCAACAAAATCGATTTGGAGAATCCCGGCCGCGATGTTTTGCTGGCACAACTCGGGCAGCGTCTTTCCGAGGGCTGCCTGAATGCCAACGAACTGCTGGCGGGCGGTGCCGTTCAGGAGGATGCTGCTGCGTTGGACGAGGCGGCGCTCGAGGAGTTTCTTGAAGCGGGTGAGCTTTCCGTCGCAACGCTGTCGCGCATGGTTGCCGAGCGCAAGCTCTTTCCCTGCTTTGCCGGCTCGGCGCTCAAGGACCAAGGCGTGGACGAGTTGCTGGATGGCATATGCGCGCTGATGCGTGAACAGGCGTGGCTCCCGGAGTTTGCCGCGCGCGTCTATCGTGTCAGCCGCGGGGATCGTGGCGAGCGCTTGGCTTGGGTTAAAGTGACCGGCGGCACGCTGCGCGCAAAACAGATGATCAGCGGGCATTCCAGTGCCGAGGCGTGGGAACAGAAGGTCGATCAGGTACGCATCTATAACGGCGAGAAGTATGAGCTTGCCCAAGAAGTTGCTGCTGGCGGTATTTGCGCCGTGACGGGTCTTGCGCACGTTCGCCCAGGGGACGCCCTGGGCACGGAGCCCGCGGGCGATGCGCCCGTCATTGCGCCAGTCCTCACCTATACGGTGCTGCCGGGCGAACACGACATCCATACGGTGTTCAAAGCATTGACTGAGTTGGCGGACGAAGATCCCATGCTCGGCGTAAGCTGGAATACGCATCTTGAGCAGATTCACCTGCAGTTGATGGGCGCCGTGCAGCTCGAGGTCGTGCAGCGCGTGCTGGCCGATCGTTTTGGCCTTGCGGTCGAGTTTGAGCCCGGCGGCATTCTCTATAAGGAGACTATCTCGCAGCCGGTTGAGGGTGTGGGCCACTTTGAGCCGCTGCGCCACTATGCCGAGGTGCATCTGCGCCTGGAGCCGTTGCCAGCAGGTTCGGGCGTGCAGTTTGGCACCGTGACCTCGACCGACGAGCTCGATCTTAACTGGCAGCGTTTGGCACTCACCAACGCTATGGAGCGCGACCACCTGGGCGTGCTGACGGGCTCGCCCATCACCGATGTGCGCATTACGCTCACGGGCGGCCGCGCGCATGCCAAACACACCGAGGGCGGCGATTTTCGCCAGGCCACGTACCGCGCGATTCGCCAGGGTTTGATGCAGGCGCGCGAGGCCGGCGCGGCGGTGTTGTTGGAGCCGTGGTATCGCTTTGAGCTCGAGGTGCCGGGGGAGTGCGTGGGCCGGGCGCTCTCGGATGCCACGCGCATGAGTGCCGAGTACGAGCCGCCGACGATGGCGGGAGACCGGGCGAAGCTTGTGGGTCGCGTTCCGGCATCCGAGGTGCAAGATTATGCGCTGGAGGTGGCTGCCTACACGAGCGGTCGCGGGCATCTGTACCTGGAGTTCGCCGGTTATGCGGCTTGCCATGATGGCGAGCGCGTAATCGAGGCTGCCGCCTACGAGCCCGAGGCCGATCTGCCCAACACGCCCGACTCGGTCTTTTGCGCCCACGGCGCCGGCTACACGGTCAAATGGTACGACGCACCCGCTGCGGCGCACGTAAAGGTCGATCCCGCCACCTTCCGCCCCTGGCGAGCAGCAGACGCCGAGTTTTTCGGCCACATGTGACAAAGGGGCAGTTCCTTTGTCACATGCTATTGGTATAACTCGGTATAAGTTGGTATAACTGTTACCAGGGTTTGCCAATCCGAGGAGGCCGATATGAATCCAAATCCCTTTAAGCCCACAGCTGGTAAGCGGCCTCCGATACTCATCGGTCGCGAGTCGGTCATCGAAGATTTTGAGGAAGGGCTCGACAACGGCGCCGGAGCGCCGGGCAGGCTCATGCTCATTACGGGAAACCGCGGCTATGGCAAAACGGTTCTCCTGCGGGAGCTGCAACGTCTAGCCAGCGAGCGCGGATGGGCGGTTGTCTCCGATTCCGCTTCGCTTGGTTTGTGCGACCGCTTGGTCGACGCGCTTCGCTCGAATAAACCCGTTGTGACGTCAATGGAGTTTGGGCCGTCGTTTGGCCGGATGTCGGTCGAGGCGGCGCGGGCAAAAGGCGAGACATTGCGAGGGCTGGTCAACGAGCGTCTCAAGAAGCTCGGTCCGGGCAAGGGCGTCTTGTTTGCGATTGACGAGGCACAATCGGCGTCTATCGAGGAACTGGCGGCTCTTGCCGTCCTCTATCAGCAGGTGCTCGGAGACCAGGATGCCACGGGCTTGCCCGATAGCGACCAGCGCGGTCTTGCGCTGGCGTTCGCCGGCTTGCCCAGTATGGTTGACGATCTGCTCGAAGAGCCGAGCGTGACGTTTTTGCGGCGTGCCCAGCAGCGTACGTTGGGGGCAATATCTTTGCCCAAAGTGCGCGATTCGTATATCCAGACGGTCAAAGACGCTGGTCTTTACGTTGACGCGGAGACGGCGGACCTTGCGGCGCGCAAGAGCATGGGGCATCCCTATATGGTTCAGCTGGTGGGCTATTACATGTGGCGGTCTGCTGTCCGGCGTGGCTCGCAGGTCATCGAAAGGCGCGATGTCGAGAATGGCCATGCGGATGCCGTCTCCGAGTTCTACGAAGCGGTTGACGCACCTCTGTATTACGGTCTGCGCAGCCCTCAGCGCCTCTTTATCGAGGCTATGGCGGTTGACGAGGACAAGCCGACGCGCACGGCGGATATCATTGAACGCTGTGACCGTACCCAGAGCTGGGCGAGTAAATATCGTGCAAGTCTGATTCGCGAGCGCGTCGTCGAGGCTGCCGGATACGGCCTTGTCCGGTTTACCGTGCCCATGCTGGGCGAGTACATTCGCGATCGCATTTTATGGCATGAGTAGGGTGATAAAGGTGACGGAACAGAAGATGAGCCCGCAGGCTATCGAGGTGCGTGGTGCGCGCGTCCATAACCTTAAGGACATCGATATCGATATTCCGCTGGGAAAGCTCGTGGGTATTGCCGGCGTGTCGGGCTCGGGCAAGAGCTCGCTGGCGCTGGGGGTTCTTTATGCCGAGGGCTCGCGTCGCTACTTGGAAGCACTCAGCACCTATACTCGACGTCGTCTGACACAGGCCGAGCACGCCCAGGTGGATGAGGTATTGCACGTGCCGGCGGCGCTCGCGCTGCACCAGCGTCCGAGCGTGCCGGGCGTGCGCTCGACCTTTGGTACCATGACCGAGCTCAACAATAGTCTGCGTCTGCTCTTTAGCCGTTGCGCCCATCACGTGTGCCCACATTGCGGGGCGCGCGTGGAGCCGAGCCTTAACGTGGCTGCAGGCCTGTCGCTCACGTGTCCGACATGTGGCCGCGAGTTCTACGCGCCGAGTGCCGAGGATTTGGCTTTCAATAGCGGCGGTGCATGTCCCACCTGTGGCGGTACCGGCGTCATGCGCGAGGTGGACGAGGCGAGCCTGGTGCCCGACGAGTCCAAGACTATCAACGAGGGCGCGGTGCTTCCTTGGGGCACACTCATGTGGGATCTGATGAAGCAGGTGGCTGGCGAGATGGGCGTGCGCACCGACGTGCCGTTTAACCAGCTCACGCCTCAAGAGCGCGACATCGTGTTCCACGGTCCGGCGGTTAAAAAGCACATTCTCTACGTTCCCAAAAACGGCGAGGGCGCCACGCCGCTCGATTTTACCTATTACAACGCTGTCTATACCGTCGAGAATGCGCTCGCCAAGGTTAAGGACGACAAGGGCCTCAAGCGCGTGGCGCGCTTTTTGCGCGAGGGGCCATGCCGTGACTGTGGCGGCACGCGTCTCTCCGAGGCCGCACGCCATCCCCAGGTGCGCGGTATCAATCTGGCGCAGGCCGCGGCTATGACGCTGGGTGAGGCGATTGAGTGGGTGCGCGGGGTGCCCGCATCCTTGCCGGCCGAGATGCAGCCCATGGCGACGGATATCTGCGATTCGTTTTTGAGCACGGCCCGTCGACTGGTCGATCTGGGCCTCGATTACCTTTCGCTCGACCGCGCCGGTGCCACGCTCTCCACGGGCGAGCGTCAGCGCGTGCAGCTCGCCCGCGTGGTGCGTAACCGATCGACGGGCGTGCTCTATGTGCTGGACGAGCCCTCGATTGGCTTGCATCCTGCCAATGTCGACGGCCTGGTAGGCGTGATGCGCGATTTGGTGGATGACGGCAACACCGTGGTCGTTGTCGACCACGACACGCGCGTACTGGCGGAAGCCGACTATCTGGTCGAGATGGGCCCCGTTGCCGGAGCAGGCGGCGGCAATGTGATCGCCGCGGGCGCGGTAGGCGAGGTCGAAGAATCGCAGGGCAGCCGCATCGCCCCATTTTTGCGCTCGGAGCCTGAGCGCTTGCGTCCGCAGGTGCCTGACGACGAAATGTTTGACCGGGGCCATATCCGCATGGCGACCGATGCCATCCATACCGTCAAGCCGCTCGAAGTCGATATCCCGCGCGGTCGCCTTGTCGCGGTGACGGGCATTTCGGGTTCGGGCAAGACGACGTTGGTGCTCGAGACGCTCATCCCGGCGCTTAAGGCGCAGGCAGCTGGTGAGCACCTGCCAAGCCATGTGCGCTGGGTCGATGCCGAAGGCATTGCCCGCGCAAACCTGATTGACGCTACGCCTATCGGCGCCAACGTGCGCTCGACAGTGGCGACTTATGCCGACATTCATGACGAGCTGCGTCGCGCCTTCGCCCGTACGTCCGAGGCCAAAGCAGCCGGCTACAAGGCGGGTGCCTTTAGCTACAACACTGGCGCCTTGCGCTGCCCTACGTGCGATGGCACGGGCTCGATATCGCTCGACGTGCAGTTTTTGCCCGACGTCGAGATCGTCTGCCCGGCATGTCGTGGTTCGCGTTATGCAGACGCGGCTTCGCATATCCATCGCGAGGGCAAGGACGGGAGTCTGCTTACGTTGCCGCAGCTCATGGACATGAGCGTGGACGAGGCCATCGACGCCACACTGGGACTCAAGAAAGTTCAGACGCGCTTGCAGACCTTGCACGACCTGGGATTGGGTTATCTCACGCTTGGTGAGCCCACGCCGGCGCTTTCGGGCGGCGAGGCGCAGCGCCTTAAGCTTGCGAGCGAGATGGGCCGCGTGCAGGACGATGCCGTATTCGTATTTGACGAGCCCACGATCGGACTACATCCGCTCGATGTTCAGGTGCTGTTGAACGTGTTTGACGGCCTTGTTGCCAAGGGCGCCACGGTTGTCGTGATCGAGCACGACCTCGATCTTATCCGTAACGCCGATTACGTGATCGACATGGGTCCGGGCGGTGGCGATGCGGGCGGGCAAATCGTGTGCGCCGGCACGCCTGGCGACATTGCAGCCTGTCCTAAGAGCATTACCGGCCGCTATCTATAACTGAATGTGACAAAGGGACAGCTCCTTTGTCACATTCCCGGAAAGCCTGTTTGGCGCAGAGCCTCGTAGAGGACGATGGCGGCGCTGTTGGAGAGGTTGAGTGCGCTGATGCGGTAGTCGTCCGGGTCGACGAAGTTGCCGCAGATATCCTGCTGCAGGATGGCTTCGTGGCTGTCCTCGGTATGCCCCAGCGATTCCTCGTGGGCTTCCCAAGCCTCGGCGTTATCGAGTGAGTCGCAATCGCGCAGCATGGGGATGCGCTCGCAGCGCTCGGGCGCCGCGGCAAGCAGTGGCTCGGGAATCCCCGAGCTCTCGCTGCCAAAGACCAAGTAGTCGCCATCGCGGTAGGTACTTTGCGCATAGGTGCGGCGTGCCTTTTTGGTCAGCAAATGCAGGCGCTCGTCGGCGGGGGAGAGGCCGTTGCGCGCAAGAAAATCCTCCCAGCCGGCATAGGTCGTCACGTCCAAGTTATGCCAGTAGCCCAGGCCGGCGCGACGCACCGTCTTGTCGTCGAGCGAAAAGCCCAGTGGCTCCACCAGATGCAGGCGTGCGCCGGTAACCACGCAGGTACGGCCGATATTGCCCGTATTGGCCGGAATCTCGGGCGCGTACAGTACGATATTGAACATGAATCTCCTTGGCTCAGAATGAAAAACCGCCACGAAGGGGACAGGCACCTTCGTGGCGGTTTGGCGGTTACGTGGGCGTAAAATGCCCGCTTGGATAAACCTAGGCGCGGTGCCAGTCGGTCAGGCAGGCATCGAGGGAGGCGATGAGCGCATCCTTGTCCATGTGACGGCCGATGATGCACAGGCTCGTCATGCGGTCGCCCGTCTCGTCGTCCCAAATCTGCATGATCTCGGGGTTCTCGTCGATGATCTTCTGCTTCTCGCCCTCGGGCGCGGAGTCGACAAACAGGCCGTTTTCCATCAGGCGCATCTGGTGGCCAGCCTGCTCGAACATGTAGCACATGTCCGGATCGCCGGTCTGCCACAGCGGACCCTTGACGCGGATGACCTCGTCGGGCCACTCCTGCTCGACAAAATCGGTGAACTTCTGCAGGTCAAACGGCTTGCGGCGCGAGTAGACAAAAGTCTCGATGTCGTACTCGAGCACCTCGGGGTCGTCGTGCTCCTCGGGATGCTCCATGGCCTCGATCCAGGCGGCGGAGTTGTAGGCGCGCATAAAGTCGAAGCGGTCGGTGTCGAGCAGCTCCTCCATGGGGACCTCGCCGTTTTGGGCCTCGACAATCACGGCGTCCTTCTGCAGGCTGCGCACGATAGCCTTGAGCTCGGCGATCTGCTCAGGCGTGACGGTATCGGTCTTGTTGAGGATCAGCGTGGAGCAAAACTCGATCTGCTGGATGAGCAGGCTCTCGATGTCGTCCTCGTCGATATCCTCGGCCAGCAGGTCGCGACCGCCGTTGAACTCGTCGTACATGCGGGCACAGTCGACCACGGCCACGATGTTGTCGAGCGCGAGCTTGGGCTCGCCGCCCACCTTGGCCTCGTCGCAGAAGCTCGAGATGGTGTAGGCGATGGGGATAGGCTCGCAAATACCCGAGGCCTCGATGATGATGTAGTCGAACTTGCCCGAATCGGCGATGCCCTGCAGCTGGTTGGCCAAGTCGTCCGAAAGCGTGCAGCAGATGCAGCCGTTGGTGAGCGGGATGAGGTCGTCGGTCTCGGAAAGGCCGCCGTCGGCGATAAGGCTGGCGTCGACGTTGATCTCGCCGATATCGTTGACAATCACGGCGGCGCGGATGCCGCCGTCGTTAGCGAGGATGTGGTTGAGCAGCGTGGTCTTGCCGGCACCGAGGTATCCGGTAAGCATGATGATCTTCACGGGTTTGTTGGGCATGTGCCCTCCTTTGTTAGACATGGCTTACAGTTGAATCTTATGCCAAACGCCTGCTCTTATACCCACGCGCGGGCAAATAACACAGGCTACTCCCAGGCTCCCCATACATCAGGGCAATAACCAACGGTGGCCTTTTTGCCGTTGCGCACAATGGGCTCGGCCAGAACCTGCTGGTTCTCGAGCAGCTTGTCGAAGCGCTGGTTAGGGGTGAGGTGCTGGATGAGCGCGAGCATCTCCTCGTCCTTGGCCTTGGGGTTGAGCAGCTTGTCGATGCCACCGACCGCCTGCATCACGCTCGTGAGCTCGCCCTTGCTCATCTCCTTTTCCTTAAGGTCGATAAACTGCACCTTAATGCGGCGCTCCTTAAAATAACGCTGCGCCTTCTTGGTATCGAAGGATTTTTTGGTGCCAAAGATTTGAATATTCATATTATGTTCCGCCGTTCTAACGAACATCGAGGTGACCACCGCTGGACTTATCGAATGAAGTTGGTGCGCTCGCGGTCGGCCACGGGGGCTTCGATGCCGGCAGCCTTGCCTGCTTCGATGCAACGAAGGAGCCAGGCTATGTTCTTGCCGATGTTTCGCATGGTAGCAAGACCCTCGGCGTCCTGGGCGGCCTCGCCTGGCATGGCACCAAAGACGTTGTTCCAATAGGTGGAGGCGACCACGGGCATCTGGTTGATGGTGAAGTATTTATTGAGTACATCGAAGGTGGTCGACGTGCCACCGCGACGGGCAACGGCGACAGCGGCGCCCGGCTTGTGCGCAAAGGCCTTGCTGCCGGCATAGAATGCACGGTCGAGGGCAGAGAGGATACGTCCGCTGGGGTGCGCGTAGTAGACGGGCGAACCAAAGACAAAGCCGTCTGCCTGCTCGGCAGCGGCAATCAGCTCGTTGACCATATCGTCGTCAAAGGTGCAACGGCAATCGAGCTTGCCGCACTGGTCGCAACCGATGCAGTCGCGAATGGGCTTGGCGCCCAGCTGAAACATCTCGGTATCGATACCCTCGGCGTTGAGCTGCTCGGCGACCTCGGCGAGTGCGCGGGCGGTGTTGCCGTTTGCCTTGGGGCTGCCATTGACCAAAAGAACCTTCATCACTAACTCCCTCTGCTGTCGGTGACTTCTGCGGAGGATTATCGCACGAGCGGGCAGATGGCGTGGGGCGCGATGCGAAACGGGCTGTGTTTCGCATCGCGCCCCATAACGCTAGTCCAGCTTGGTGCCCGGTACCTGTGGCGCCTCTCTAATCAGCGCATTAAGTTCGTTCAAAATGGAAACGGGCTGTCGGTCGACGGCGTCCAGATGAAGCGTCGCCACGCGAAGGGGCGGCTGATATTCAAATGAGCCAAGGAGCACGGGCGATCCCAAGAACCGTTCGATTTCGTCTGCAACCGCGTCGGTCTCTTCGGGATCAAGCTCGTCAAAGAGCGCCACGAACATCGGTCCGGTCGAGCGGAACAGACGACCCTTGCCGCGCGAGCAATCCATGAGGCAGGCGGCGCTTTCTGCCAAAACGCGGTCGCCTGCATCAAAGCCAAAGCGGGCATTGACCTTGGCGATGTCGTCGATTTTAATGGCGACCAAGCCCGCGTTTCGTGCCACGCGACGCATCTCGCCAATGGCGTTGACCAGGGCGTGGATATCGCCCAGGCCGGTCACGGAATCGGTCGTATCTGCCAAGCTTCGGTTGGTAACAATGCCCACATACATGTTGGGCTCGGTATCGGTGCCGTCCAGGCGGTAGCCCGTGCAGTTGCAAAGCGCGTATTTTCCGGCGGTATTCATGACGCGATACTGCATGCAGTGGAAGTGCCACGTGCCGTTTACCACCATATCGAGCTCGGCACGTACGTTGTCGCGGTCCTCGGGGTGAACACGGGCAAGCCATATATCGAGCGAGTTGTAGGGATGCTGGGAGGGTAGGTCAAAATCGCGCACGGCATTAACCGACCATTGCGATTCGCCGGTGTCGAGGTTAATGATGAACGGATAGCGCGTCTCGGAGCTCATGGAGATCGCTTGGAACACTCGGTCGTTGCAGGGGGGGGGTTGTTCGGTGACCGGGCGTTGCGGCGCATCGCCTTCTTCCGGTTGTTGCACACGGTACATGAGCTTGTAGCGATACATTTTGCGGTCGGCGTCCTTTGTCATCTGGCGACGCGTATCGCCTGCAAGCGGGTCGACGCGCGAGCAGCCAAAGCTAAAGCTGGCGATCATGGGCGCCTTGTCGCCTGATGTTGCCTCGATAAGATTGGCACGCGTCCGCTCCAGGCGCTGCTCGAGCTCGGCTTCGTCTGTCGTGGGGGATATAAGTACAAATTCGTCTCCACCGATACGGAACAGCAACTCATCGTGCTCCATTGTCTCGGTGAGTGCGCGGCAGATGCTCAGAATGTAGCGATTGCCCTCGGTGTGGCCAAACTTATCGTTGCAATGCTTAAGGCGGTCGATATCGATATAGGCGCAGGTGAAGGGGGTGCCTTTGCGCCAGAGCTGATCGACATGGCGGTCGAGTCCGCCACGGTTGCCAAGATTGGTGAGCGAGTCGATATAGGCGCCGTGCTCAAGCAGCTCGCGTTCTTGTTGCAGGATGGCGAGCGTTTTCTGCAGTTGCTCACCGATGGCACGCAACTCCGGGGGCAGCGCGGCAACATCGAGCTCGGTGGTTGAGGCCCCGTTCGCAAGTCGCTGAAGATGAGCGATGATTGATTGCTCGCCCAGGCGATACGACTCGTTCATGATGGATGACCTCCTTGGATGGAACAATGGTTTGTATCTTACTCCCAATTTGGTTTAGATTGGGGTATTAGTTAGCTCATGGGAACAAACGCTCCCTCGACGGTGACGTTTGCGCACGAGCGTATTAGTTGCTGTCGCCACCGTCGAGCAGTGCCTCAAAATCCTCCGCCTGCATGGGACGGTAGTAGAGGAAGCCCTGAGCGTAGCGGGCGCCCATTTGGCGTAGCATGTTTGCCTGCTCATTTGTCTCGATGCCTTCGACCACAACGGGCAGATGGAGCGACTGCGCCATCTCGAGCATTGATGAAATGATTTGCACGCTGCGGCCTTGATCGCCGTCGACGGGCACAAACGTGCGGTCGAGCTTGATGACGTCGACGTTGACGTTCTTGAGCATCGCGAGCGTGGACTGGCCGGTGCCAAAATCGTCCATGTAGGTCGAGAAGCCGCGGTTGTGCAGGTCGGCCGTCAGCTTGTCCACAGCTTCGGACTCTCCCGTATAAGCCGTCTCGGTGATCTCGATGCGCATGAGCTCGGGCGGCAGATTGTATTGGTCGGCGAGTGCCCCCATATGCTCGGCAACGTCGCAGGCAAGGATATCCACGCGCGACACGTTGAGCGAGATCGGAACCACGCGAAGCCCTCGATCGATGCGCCCGCGCAGCCACGAGGCAACGCCCTGCCAAACGTATTTGTCGAGCGTCACCACAAAACCGCTTTCCTCGAGAGCGGGGATAAAGGTGACGGGTGAAATGAGGGAGCCGTCCTTGTCAATCCAGCGCGTGAGCGCTTCGGCGCCAGTGATCTCGCCGGTTTCCATGTCGACCTGGGGCTGCAGGTAGTAGGTAATGCGGCCGTTTGAGAGCGCATACTGGAATTCGGTCAGCGTGCGGTGGAACGAGATTTCGCGCTCGTACTCCTCGGGGCGGAAAATGGCAATGCGCTCCTTAAAGTCGTTTTTTGCACGCCGATTGGTAAACATGGCCTTGGCCTGCGCATCGATGGTGATTTCCTCGTTGGAGTCGATGGGGTAGACGCCCATGGACGGCCAGAAACCCACGCCGTCATCATGCTTGGCCACGGCCTCGCGAACGCTGTTATAGATTTGATGGACGGTGTCGTGCTCAAAGGGGATGAGTATGCAGAAGTCGTCTTGGCCCCAGTACCCTGCGACGCCCATGTCGGCATTTTCGATGTCCTTGAGGACCGTGCCCACATCGGCGAGCGTGCGGTCGCCCTCGGCCTGTCCGTGCCATTCGTTGAACAGTCGCATGTGTCCCATGTCGACGGTGGCGATGCACCAGGCGCCGTCACGCCTTGTCTGGAGAAATGCGTTGGCGCGTCGCATAAACTCGCTGGGTCGACAGAGGCCTGTGAGCGTATCGATGCGTTCGGCGATGGCGCTTTTGCGCTCTATCTCGGGTATGGGGAGGCTGTCGTTGGGAACAAGTCCGCCGGCCGTGCGAAGGCGACGGTCGAGTTCGCCTAAAACGGCGGTCGCTTGGTTGGCTAGGCGCTCGTAGAAGGCCGGGACGACAAGACAGACGGGAGTAATGGTATCGCCCGCGATTCGAACGGGAGCGAAAACGGCCTCTTTTAGATGATGGACCAGTTGCTCGAACGCCTCATGGTCCAAATCGTTGCTGAGCACGACGAACTGGACGCTTCGTGAGCGGTAGACGCGACTCCTGCCACGGGTGATCGACAGCATACGGCCTGCGTATTCGGCAAGCATGTTGTCGACAGCCTCGGCTCCGTAAAGCTCGTTGAGCTTTGTCGTGCCGCGAACGCGCACCGCTATAAGCCCCGTCTCGCAACAGTCGCGACGGCAGGCATCGATGGCGTTGAGCAACATGCGCTGCGTTCCGAGACCCGTGGCGGCGTCGACGGTCTCGGCAAGCGAGTGGTTGACGAGCTCGCCGACATAGAGCGAGGGGATACCTTCGTCGCCGTCGATGCGAAACCCGCGAGCGCGGCAGAGGATGTAATCGCCGGCGGCGTTGCGCACGCGGTACTGCATGACGCGACGGTGCTTGGAGCCGTTGTAGATCTGGTCGATATCGTCGCTATAGGCCTCGAGGTCATCGGGATGGACGCGCGTTTTCCAGTAATCGTGGCAGTTGTCTATATGCTCCGAAGGAAGGCCAAGATCGCGCATAGCGCCTTGTGACCAAAGGGTGCGATGTTTGTCCAGGTTCTCGATAAAGAAATAGCGGCCTTCGTTGAGCATCGAAAGGGCGTCGAAAATGCGATCGCTAACTTCGAAATCGTCGGCGTGGACTTGCGTGATATTGCGTCGATCAAGGTGCACGGCATGGCGCAGCTTGTAGTCGTACATGCGATGGTCGGCATCGAGCGTCATGCGATTGGAGGCTTCGCCCAGGGCGGGGTCGGCGTGTGACACTCCGTAGCTAAACGAGTGAGGCATCTCGGAATCGTTATTTTTGAGCAGGACCTCTCGACAGTGCTCCAGACGTTCGGCAAGGTCATCCTCGGTCGCGATTGTGGACAGGATGGCAAACTCGTCGCCTCCCAGGCGAAATGCCGCCTCGTCCACCTTCATATACAGCTTGAGATAGAGGCTCACCTGCAAGATATAGCGGTTGCCCTCGTCGTGTCCAAAGATGTCGTTGCAGTGCTTAAGGTTATCGATGTCGATAAACGCCATGGTTACGGGCAATTCCTGCTCCCAGATTTCCTCGAGGGAACGGGTAAAGCCGCCGCGGTTGCCAAGACCGGTGAGCTCGTCGGTAAAGGCAGTCCTGATCAGATCGTCCTGACGCTCGAGAAGGTCACGGATGGTCTTTTCGAGCGTCTCGGTGTAATTGCTGGCGATATCCATGCTGTAAGCGGCTTCCTGAGGTCGGGGTGTATTGCGTCGGGCGAGCTCGTTGTACACACGCGTTGCTGCTCAACGCTTTGCGTGTATCCAGGCCCCCGCCTTGCTGCGTCGCTGGTTTAATATGTCGGTCCGTGTTCGCTGCTGATAACTATTGAGTAGTATAAACAACAATAGAGGATTGTATATGGGTGCCCCTGCCGCGGGCGGCTATTATTCGCCAATCGGTAGCGTGACGATGCGATGCTCGATATAAATGCGACTGAGTCGATATATGTTGGCGGGTATACTTGTTCCGCTTTAAAACACGGGAACGGAGATGGTCGCATGGCACAGCCAGACACGACGCGCACGGTGGGGCTTGCGCTCGAGGGAGGCGGCTACCGCGGTATGTATACGGCGGGCGTGCTCGACGTATGGATGGAGCACGGCTTAACCTGCGACCATATGGTGGGTGTCTCGGCGGGCGCGGCGTTTGGCTACAACTTTAAATCGCGCCAGATTGGCCGCGCCATTCGCTACAACAAGGCCTATTGCGCCGACAAGCGCTATGCGAGCGTGACGAGTTGGTTGCGAACCGGCGATATGTTCAATGCCGAGTTTGCCTATCATGAGGTACCCATCGAGCGCGATCCCATCGATCTGGAGGCATATCGCGCCTGCCCCATGCGGTTTACGTGCGTATGTACCGATCTTAAGACGGGGCAGGCCGTCTACCATGACCTGCCCTATGGCGACGAGCGCGATATCGAGTGGATCCGTGCGTCGTCGGCGATTCCCGTGGCGACGCGTCCTGTTGCCATCGAGGGTCGTAAGTACTTGGATGGCGGTGTTGCCGATTCCATTCCCAGCGCTTGGCTGTTTGAGCAAGGCTATGACCGCAACGTGGTGGTGCTGACGCAGCCGGCGGGCTTTGTAAAGCAGCCCAATAGCGTGATGCCCATGCTGCGTCGCGTGTATCGTCACTATCCGGAGTTTGTTGCGGCGCTTGAGCATCGGCACGAGGTCTACAATGCCACGCTCGATGACCTGGCGCGTCGCGAAGCCGCTGGCGAGATCTTTGTGGTGCGGCCGAGCGAATCGGTGAAGGTGCCGTCGCTGTGCCGCGAGCCCGATGAACTCGAGCGCATCTACCAGATCGGCCGTCGCGATGCGGAGGCGACGTTGCCCGCGCTGGAAGCGTATCTGGCGGGGTAAGGGCTGCTACGGAAAGCGCATCCCAGAATGAGCGCTCAGAACGGGTTGCAGTTTCCCAAACGGTGGGGTTTCGGAAAGTTCGTCCCGGAATATGCGTTCAGACTGGGATGCGGTTTCCCGTTGAGCCTCTATATGGAAAGTGCATCCCGGAATGGAGGTCCAAACTGGGATGCGCTTTCCGCTATTGAAGATATGAGGCTGCGAATCAGCTGTTCGGCCTATGCCTATGCCTGCTGCCAGGTGTCGACGAGCTCCTTGGCCGCGGCGTAGGGGTCATCGGCGCTGCAGACGGCGCTCACCACAAAGAAGCCGTCGACGCCGGTGGCCTTGAGCTGCGGCAAGTCGGCCGTCTTAACGCCGCCGCCCACCACGATGGGCACGGGGCTTGCCGCGTGGAGTGCGGCAAGGTCCTCAAAGCTCTTGGTGATGATAGAGCCGTCGGCCGTGCGTCCGCAGTCGCGCTTGGTCTCGGTCTCGTGGAGCGGGCCGATGCCCAGGTAGTCGACCAGACTCATGTCGGCGGTCTTGACGTACTCGAGCATTTCCTCGCAGCGGGCCGAAAGGCCCACGATGGCATCGGGGCCCAGCAGCTTGCGACAGACCTCGACGGGAATATCGCTCTGACCCACGTGCACGCCGTCGACAGCAATACCCTGCTCGCGCGCGGCAAGCACACAGTCCAGACGGTCGTCGATGAGCAAGGCGACCTGACCGGTCTTGCCGGCCCGTGCGATTGCCTGCGCGGCGTCGCCGGTCAGCGCGATGATCTCGCGGGCACTTGCCACCTTGGAGCGCACCTGGATGCAGGTAAAGCCGGCGTCGAGTGCCTGGGCCACCACATCGCCCACGGGGCGCCCGAGGGTGTTTTCGGGGCCGAGTACCAGATAGGCCGAGATATCAAGGTTGTCGCGGATGCTCATCGTGCTTCCTCCTGCTTTTTGATCTGTGCTTCCATGCGCTCGAGTTTGCCGGTCATGGTGTCGGTAAATCCGGGTCGAATATCGGCTTTGAGCACGACTTCGGTGCGGATGCCCTTGCTCGCCAACACAAAGGTCGCGTCGCGCACGACCTGCATGACCTCGTCCCAGTCGCCCTCGATCTCGGTGAACATCGAGGTGGTGCGGTTGGGAAGGCCGCTCTCGCGAATGACACGCACGACCTCGGCGACCTCGGCGGACAGCTCATCGCCGGTACCGCATGGGGCGATGGCCACGGCGACGAGTGTGTTCATGCCGGCATCGGTTGCGGGCTCGGACATGGCTTATGCCTCCTCGAGCTCGAGTCGGTTATCGGCAATGTCCTGGGCGGTCGCGCGGTAGAGCTCGTCGATAAAGACGACCTTAAAGCTTGCCGGGGCATCGGCGACGGCGGCGGCACGCGTGCCGGCAACGTTGTAGACGGCGGTGCCGCAGACGGCTGCCGTAAACGGGTCGGCGGCGCAGGCGTACACGGCCAGCACGCCGCCCTGCGAGCAGCCGCAGCCGGTGATCTTGGACATGAGCGGGCTGCCGCCGTGGGACTTGGCCACGGTCGTGCCGTCGGTAATCAGGTCGACTTCGCCCGAGACCACTACGGCGCCGCCGGTGTAGCGGGCGAGCGCCACGGCGGCATCGCGGGCGGCGTCGACCGTGTCGGTGGTGTCGACGCCGCGCACGCGGCTCAGATCAGCCGCCTCGCCCTCAAGACCCCACAGGCCGCCGAGTGCAATGATCTCGGAGGCATTGCCGCGCACGATGGCGGGCTTGTACTGCTTGAGCTCGTTTACCAGCTGGGTGCGCAGGCTACCGATGCCCAGACCAACCGGATCGAGCACCCAGGGCTTGCCGGCGTCGTGTGCCGCCTTGGCCGCGCGGGGAATCGTCTGCTCGTAGATGGGAAAGAGCGTGCCCATATTGAGATAGATGGCGCCGCCGCCGGCAACGAGTGCCTCGCCCTCGTCGGGCAGATAGACCATGGCGGCCGATCCGCCCACGGCGAGCTGTGCGTTGGCGACAAAGTCGATCGTCACCGTGTTGGTGATGGAGCCCGCCATCGGATTGGTGGCGCGAATCTCCTCCACGGCCTTGATCACGTTTTGCTTAAGCTGTTCCGAATCGATCACTGCACATGCCTCCTTGGCATAGAAAAGGGGCGCTGTGCATAGACAGCGCCCCTAAAAAGGCGGCATGCTCCCTACGCCAGCATTAACTGACAGGTTCAAAGGATTGGGCCCCATGCCCTCTCAGCCTTGTGGTTTGCACCGCCGGCACTCCCGCATCGAATCTGTTGTTCCCTATACTAGCGCACCTGCCAAAAAGGGACAGGTTTATTCTGGCAGGTAACAACTGGGGCTTTGCGTTTTCCCAGATAAAACCTGCCAATATAAACCTGTCTCTTTTTGGCAGGTCGGTACAATAGACGGGATTAAGAATGACCGAGGGGACCTTATGATTAAACTTGTGCTGACCGATATGGACGATACGCTGATTCCGGCCGGGCGCAACGGCGCCAGCGATTATGCCATCGAGGGCATTCATGCCATGCAGGCGGCGGGCCTGCACTTTGGGCCGGTTTCGGGTCGTCAGCCGTCTGCGATGGGCTGGATGTTTAAAAATCGTTCCGAGTGCTATTCGACCGGCGCATTCTGTAACGGCCAGGTCATGTTTGTCGACGGCGAGGCGGTCGCCTCGCGTGCGACCGATAGCGACGCACTAATGCGTTTAGCCGCCTATCTGGAAGAAGAAACCGACGATACCTATCTGAAGGTCTACAGCTTAGGTGATGACTTTTGGGATAACGATGCCTATTGCGTGACACGTGATGCCGAGCGCGTGCGCCGCGCCATGGAATCAGGCGGCAATGCGTGGCTCAAAGGCGAAGAGGCCCCGTGTCGTCCCGTTGTCGATGACGCGCCGGTGTTTAAGGCGAATATCTGGAGTGCCCGTTCGCGTGAGGAGCTCGCGGAGCTACGCGAGCGCGTTGCCGCCGAGGTGCCGGAACTCTCGCTTGTGTTTCCCAACAACCGAGTGCGTCTGTTCGACATCCTTCCGGCTGGTTGGGACAAGGGCTGCGCTGCGCTGGAGCTGGCGCGTGCTTTGGGCTTGACGCCCGACGAGGTGGCCGTATTCGGTGATTCTGATAATGATTTGCCCATGATCGATGCCGTTCCCAACTCCGTTGCAGTCGCCAATGCCAACGAGGCCGTCACGGCGGCAGCGCGCTGGCATATCGGCACTGCGGCAGACGATGCGGTCGCCGGGGCTCTACATCAGATCGCCGCCTGCGCCACGACGGGGGAGATGCCGTCGTTTATGCGCCTGCCGGGTACTGCCGACGCGAATCTCACGAACAGCTAAGGAGACAGCCATGAAGCTCCAGCAGCTCAGATATGTCGTCAAAGTTGCCGAATGCGGCAGCATTACCGAGGCCTCGCGCCGGCTCTTTGTGTCGCAGCCTTCGATTACCGCATCGATCCGCGATCTCGAAAACGAGATGGGTGTGCATATCTTTGAGCGCACCAACAAGGGCGTCATTGTGTCCGAGGAGGGCGAGACCTTCTTGGGCTACGCGCGCCAGGTGCTCGACCAGGCCGACCTGCTCGAGGGCAAGTACAAGGGCACATCCGAGCAGGTGCCGCACTTTAGTGTGAGCTGCCAGCATTATTCCTTTGCCGTTAACGCGTTTGTTGACGTGATCCGCGAGTTCGATGCCGCGCGTTACGACTTCACCCTGCGCGAGGAGCAGACTCACGAGATTATCGAGGATGTCGCGCATATGAAAAGCGAACTGGGCATCCTGTACTTATCCGAGCATAACCGCGAGGTTATCGAGCGCATGCTTGCCGCCAACGAGCTCGTATTCGAGGGGCTCTTCTGCGCCACGCCGCATGTCTTCGTGTGCGCAGACCATCCGCTGGCGGGCCGCTCGAGCGTGACGCTTGAGGACTTGGAAGACTACCCGTTCCTGTCCTACGAGCAGGGCAGCTATAACTCGTTTTACTATTCCGAGGAACTGACCTCGACTTTTGAGCGTCGCAAGAATATCCGCGTGCGCGACCGTGCGACGTTGTTCAACCTGGCCATGGGCCTCAACGGCTACACGGTATGCTCGGGCGTGATCAGTCACGAGCTCAACGGTCCCGGCATCATCTCGATTCCGCTCGATGTAGACGAGTACATGGAGATTGGCATCATCACGCGCAAAAATACGACGCTCACGCGCTATGGGCAGGCCTATATCGAAGCGATTCGTCAGCATATCTAGGGTGCTGTGCTCCGCACGGTTCAAGTCTCTTTATTGCAGTCCAGACTGATATAGGAAGCATCTATATCAAACTGTTATAAACGTATATTTTACGATAGCCATATGAGCGCTCATACTCTGTCCCAGTAAAGCAACCAATGCAAAGGGAGATATCTATGAGCACTTCGATTCAACCGAACGCGCCGTTTCGCGCCGATATCGTCGGCAGCTTTCTTCGTCCGCAGGCTGTAAAGGACGCCCGTGCCGCCTATGTCGCGGGTAAACTCGACGCTTCCGGCCTTAAGGCCGTCGAGGACGATGCCATTCGCGATTTGGTGGCCAAGCAGAAGGCCGCCGGCCTGCAGGTGATCACCGATGGCGAGTTCCGCCGCAGCTACTGGCACCTCGATTTTATGTGGGGCCTTAACGGTATTGAGCGCCGCACCTCACGCACGGGTTATATGTTCCATGACGAGGAGACGACGGCCGACACCGCCGTGGTTACCGGTTCCATTAGCGGCGAGAACCACCCGTTCGTCGAGCATTTTAAGTTCGTCAAGGCGCTTGAGGGGGAGGGCCAGGTCGCACGGCAAACCATTCCGGCGCCGATCCAGACGTTCTCCGAAGTCACGCTCGACCGCTGCGACGGCCAGCAGGAGAGCCTGCGCGCTGTCTATAAGACCGATGAGGAACTTGCCGACGCCATTGCAGCCGCTTATCGTACGGTGATCGCCGACTTGTATGCCGCGGGCTGCCGCAACATCCAATTTGATGACTGCACCTGGGGCATCTACTGCGATACCGATTTTGTCGCCAAAACCGGCATGAGCCCGGTCGACCTGCAAAAGGTGTCCGAGCTGGGCGTGGCGCTCAACAATGCCGCCATCGCGGGCAAGCCTGACGATTTGGTCATCAACACGCACGTGTGCCGCGGCAACTATCATTCCACCTATGCTTTTGAGGGCGGCTACGACCCCATCGCGCCGTACCTGTTCGCACATGAGAACGTCGATGCGTTCTATCTGGAGTTCGACACACCCCGCGCCGGTGGTTTTGAGCCGCTCAAGTACGTTGCCCCCGGCAAGAAGGTGGTGCTGGGCTTGGTGACCACCAAGGCGGCAGAGCTCGAGAACGAGGATGTTATCGTCGAGCGCATCCGCGAGGCGGCAAAGTACGTGCCGCTCGAGAACCTGTATCTGTCTCCGCAGTGCGGCTTTGCCAGCTGCGAGATTGGCAACAAACTGACCGAGGACGAACAGTGGGCAAAGATCGCGCTGGTCAAGCGCATTTCCGAGCGCGTTTGGAAGTAACGCTACCGTTTGCAGGTGACGGCGCGTGCGAGACATGGCGTATCACGTACAATGGTTCGGATCGTATCGTTCGGGCAGGTTATCCGATATGCCTGATCGCCCTTCCATCATGAAAGGACTTCCATGTCCCAATCCTCGACGCCCGCCGTCACCGATGCCATCTACGATGCATCGTCGCTCGGCCGCCCGCGCATGTTCGTGTTGGGTTTGCAACACATGTTTGCGATGTTCGGAGCCACGGTGCTCGTGCCCGTGCTCACCGGCCTTTCCGTTTCGACGACGCTTCTGTTCGCCGGCATCGGCACACTGCTGTTTCATTTTCTATCGCGCGGTAAGGTGCCCGCGTTCCTGGGCTCGTCGTTTGCCTTTATCGCGGGTTATGCCGCCATTGCACCCAACGGCGAGGCCGAGCTTTTGCCCTACGCTTGTCTGGGCGTTGCCTGCGCCGGCCTGCTCTATCCGGTGCTGGCAGCGCTGTTCCGTGCATTTGGCGCCAAGCACGTCATGCGCTTCTTCCCGCCGGTGGTGACCGGCCCCATCGTCATTTCCATCGGCCTGATCTTGGCAAGCTCTGCTATCGCCAACTGCCAGACCAATTGGCTTGTTGCCGTTGTCGCTGTGGCCGTGATCGTCATCTGCAATATTTGGGGGCGCGGCATGGTCAAGATCGTGCCGATTTTGCTGGGCGTTGTGGTGAGCTATGCCGTTGCGGCCGCGCTGGGCGAGGTTGATTTTTCGGGGGTTGCCGCCGCGCCGTGGGTCGGTCTACCTGTCGTGTGGGACAACACCGTGTTCGCGCTCTTTGGACCGCAGTTCGATAGCAGTCTT
Source organism: uncultured bacterium (assembly GCA_905215505.1). GTDB lineage: Bacteria > Actinomycetota > Coriobacteriia > Coriobacteriales > Coriobacteriaceae > Collinsella. Next base: position 45,745 of record CAJMPU010000002.1, on the reverse strand, counting down.
GCCACGACGGCCATTATCACCATCATGCCACTGGCCTTTGCGACCATGATTGAGCACATTGGCGATATCTCCGCCATCGGATCGACTTGTGAGCGCAACTACATTGCCGATCCCGGTCTGCACCGTACCCTGCTCGGCGATGGCCTGGCGACTATCTTGGCATCGCTCTTTGGCGCCCCTGCCAATACGACGTATGGTGAGAACACCGGTGTGCTTGCCCTGACGCGCGTGTTCGACCCGCGCGTGATTCGCATTGCCGCCTGCTGTGCCATTGTGCTTTCGTTCTGCCCCAAGTTCGCTGCTGTGATCGCTGCTATGCCGGCATGCGTTATCGGTGGCGTGTCGCTTGTGCTCTACGGCATGATCAGTGCCGTGGGCGTTCGCAACCTTATCGAGAACCAGGTTGATTTCCAGAACAACCGCAACGTGCTGGTGGCGGCTCTGGTGCTCGTGCTTTCGCTCGGCATTGCCTACAGTACCACCGGCGCCATCGTGCTGGAGCTGGGCGGCGTGACGATTTCGCTTTCGGGCCTTGCCGTGGGCTCGCTGGTGGGCATTGTGCTCAACGCCATCCTGCCCGGTAACGACTTTGAGTTCGATACTTCCGAGCTTGAGGAGACTGCTGAATAGCAGCTGCGTTCAGCCAAATTAAAAATGGCGTCCATGCGTATGTACGCGTGGATGCCATTTTTAATGCGTCAGTATCCAGTGGATGCCGCGTGCCATGCGCAGGTCAGTTTGGGTAAAGTGATTGCCGGGGTTGAGCTCCAGCGTTGTTGGAATGTCACGCTCGATAAACAGCTCTTCCATCGCGCGCGTATCGTCGAGTACGTGCCGCATCATGCGGTTGGGCGTCTTGGTTTCCTTTTTGCCGAGTGACAGATAGACGGCGTCGGGCGTAGCTGTCATCGTGCGCTCGCGCGCGTAGTCGATAAAGCCGGGGAACCACAGCGACCCCGATGCACTCGCCGCGCGCTCAAAGACATCTGTTTGCCAAAGTGCCCACAGTGCAAAAAGACCCGCCAACGAGTAGCCGGCAACGCCGCGCCAGGTGGGCGGTTGCGGGAGCGATGATTCGGCCTCTGGGATTATCTGCTTCAACAACTCGTCAAGAAAACCAGCGGCCTGTCCACCAAAGGGCTCGGCATCGCGCACGGTACCGTCGCATACCCAGGGGCTCAGCTCGCGATTCCAGTTGAGGCTGCCAATGCCGACAAGCGTGAAGGGCGGGCAGTTGAGCTCTCGGCAGCGTTCATAAACCTCCGTGCCGTCGCCCATGACCACGGGAAGATAGATGACTGGTGCGCTTTCGGCATGCTGTGCATGAACGGTTATCTGCTTTTGATGCGCTTCCATGACGGGCTTCTCTCGGCGTTGTGATATCGACGGCCCCCATTGTCGCACGCCGGCTCATGCAGGTTGGGCTAGACCAAAGACAATCTCGTGCATACCCTGCGGACGCATATGGAAAACGCCACCGCCGGAGGGGAGCTCGGCGGTGGCGTTGTTAAACGGTGCTGGGACTCGGGGCCTTCGCGGGAGCTGCCATGTGCGCAGAGGCGTCTAAGAGCGCTTGCGGCTCGCCATGGTGCCTGCGGCGATAGCGGCTGTTCCCGCAAGGACGGTTGCCACGATGGCCGCACTCGAGGTGTCGCCGGTTGCCGCGAGCACGCCGGTAGTCTTGGCTTTCGTGATTGAAGCCGCAACGGCCTTGGTCGGCTTTGAGCCCTCAGGCCTGGGGCTCTGCTTGGACTCCGCGGGCTTGCTTTCTGCGGGCTTGGTCTCGTCGGGCTTGGGGTCTTCCGGCTTGGCTACCTCGGGAGGCGCGATGACCATGCTCTTGGCGACAGCTTCGTTATAGGGGGAGTCGATCACAGCGTCGCCTGTGCCGATGGCTTGGCCTGCCTCGTAGATGCCGTCACGGAGCTTGCGATAGTCAATGACCTTGCCGCCTTCGGGCGTCTGGATGGCGGCGTTCTCAATCTTGATGGTGCCGATTGTCTTGCCGTCAGCGCTCATGGCACGGGCAAAGATTGCCGCTGTATCTCCTTCGGCCGTTACCTTGCTGCGGATGATCGAGATGACTGCGGGTGTGACGCCCTCGCTGGTCTGGGCGATGATGCCGATGTTCTCGCCTTGGGGCTCGGGGCTCGTCTCACCATCTTGGTTTTCGCTGTAGGGGATGGGGCCGTCGCCGTTCTCGACATAGCGGGCTATGGCCTTGACAACGGAGTCGCTGATGTAGATGTGGCCACCCTCCTCGTTGGGTCGATCGTTTCTGGTGGAGAATGCAGCCGAAACCTCGCCTTCCGCAAACGCGTCCACGGTGGAGCCGTTCTTGACGACGATAACGTCTTGGTAGGTGAAGAGGGCAATGGCGTCACCGTATCTGCCTTTACTTGCGCGGACTGTCACGTTTGCATGATCGAGTGTGATGCCCTTGTGGGCATAGACGCCATATTCAACACCGTTTGCGTTGAGGGAGGCGTTTGTGGCTGCGAGGCTGCCCTTGGCCTCGACGGCGGCGTCTTTCTCGGAGCTCGCCTTGACCTGGCTGCCGTCCGAGATATTGATGTTGCCGCCGCTCCAAATGGCCTCACCATCGGCTGAGCTTGCCTCGACTGTGCCGCCACCCTTGATGGTGAGGTTCTTGTCGGTTCCGATACCCTTGTCCTTGGTAGCCCTGGCGGTGACGGCCCCGCTGTCGTCAATCGTGATATTGCCGTTTGCCCTGATGCCATCCGATACGCCCGTGGCGTTGACGTTGCCCGAACCTTTGATAGCGAGATCGCCCTCGGCGTCGATGGCATCAAACCCAGCGCTCGTGGCGTTGACGGATCCGGCTCCGTCGATGTTGATATTACCCGTGGAGAGGATAGCGTCCTCAGTAGATGTCACGCTGAGCGTGCTGCCCGCGTCGCCTTGGATATTGAGCTCGGCGTTCTCATTCTTGCCATGAGAAGCCTTGATGCCTTCGATCCAGTCGGCAGTGACGATGTTGTTTCCCGAGTAATTCACGTTGAGCTTGCCTGCGGCCTGGATCTCGCCGCCGTTATAGTTGTTGAGCTTCAAGTCGTCGGCGCCGTCCCACGACCAGGTGCCGGTCTCGTCGCCCGCCGCAGTGCCGGCGTTGTATTTGGTTTCGCCGACCTTGACCCATTCCGCCGCGAGCGAGACGCTCGGCATGAGCAGCGAGCTCACCGTGAGCGCGCACACGGCGCCTACGACGATGCGGCGCGTCACGCGGCGCCAGCTGCCGTGCGCGAGTCCTATGCGACGGCGAACGTCGGGTTCGGCAACATGGGTTCCGGCGGTAGTGTCATTGCGTTTGGGGGTCGTGAACAAGGCTGCCATGGTTGCTCCCGTTCTCATAGGGCCTATACGGCTAGGTTCAGCGTATCTGCTGGATGTTGCCGGCGGTAGTGCCGTTTGGAGGGCAAAATGGCCAAAATGGGGGAGAAATAGGCCGCACGCCGGCGCAGGGACCGACGCTAAAAGAAAAGCGCGGGGCCGCATGGCGACTCCGCGCTTTATTGTTCAGCTTTTGCAGCCTTGCCCTTACGCTACGAAGAAGTAGACGGGGAAGGCAAGGGCTGCGATCCACCCGTCCTGTGCGAAAAAGTGTTTACGAACGTTTGCGACTCGCCAGGGCGCCTGCGGCGATGGCGGCTGTTCCCGCAAGGGCGGCTGCCACGATGGCTGCGTTCGAGGTGTCGCCGGTTGCCGCGAGCTTGCCGACGGTCTTGGCTCCCTTGGCTGCAACTGCAACGGTCTTGGTTGTCTTCGTGCCCTCGGACTTGGAACCCTCGGGCTTGGTCTTGCCGTGCTTTTCCTCGGGCTTGGTCTCCTCGGGAGGCACGATGACCGTGCTCTTGGCGACAGCGGCGTCATAGGGGGAGTCAATCGTGGCATCGCCCGTGCCAATGGTCTGCCCCGCCTCGTAGACGATGCCGTCGCTGAGCTCTTCCTTGTTGCGATAGTCAATGACTTTGCCGCCTGCAGGCGTCTGGATGATGGCGTCCTTGATTTCGATGGTGCCGATCGCCTTGCCGTCCGCGCTCATGGCAAGGGCGAAGATAGCCGCCGTGTCTCCCTCGGCCGTGACCTTGCTGCGGACGATCGAGATGGTCGCGGGCGTGATGCCCTTCTCGGTCTGCGCGAAGATGCCGATGTTCAGGCCCTCGGACTCAGGGATGATTTCGTCGTTTTGGTCTCCACTGTAGTGGTCGGGGCCGTCGCCGCCGGTCTCGGCATAGCGGGCTATGGCCTTGACAACGGAGTCGCTGATGTAGATATGGCCACCCGCTTCGTCGGAGTAGAAATTACTGGTGGAGATTGCAACCGAGAACCTGCCTTCTGCGAGCGCATCCACAGTCGAGCCGTTCTTGATGACGATGTTGTCCTCATCGGTGAAGAGTGCGCTGGCTTCCCCGCCATCTGAGCTTGCGCGGACCGTCACGGTCGCGCCATCGAGCGTGATGCCCTTGTAGACATAGATGCCATACCCAACGCCACTTGCGTTGAGGGAAGCGTTCGTGACCGTGAGGCTGTTTTTACCGTCGATGGCGGCGTCTTCCTCGGAGCTTGCCTTGACCTGGCTGCCACCCGAGATCTCGATGTTGCCGTCGGCCCAAATCGCATTGTCTTTGGTAGAGCTTGCCTCTACCTTGCCGCCGCCCTTTATGATGAGGTTCTCGTTAGCATCGATACCCTGATCCTCGGTGGCCTTGGCGGTGACGGTTCCGCTGTTGTCGATCGTGATGTTGCCGTCGGCCCTGATGCCATCCGAATCGCCCGTGGCGTTAACGTTTCCCGAGCCCTTGATGGTGACATCGCCCCCGGCATCGATGGCATCGTGCTCGGTGCTCGTGGCGTTGACAGTGCCAGCGCCGTCGATGTTGATGTTGCCGACGGAAGTGATGGCGTCACGAGAAGATGTCACGTTGAGCGTGCTGGACGCGTCGCCCTGAATATTAAGCTCGGCGTTCTCGTTCGCGCCATCCTTAACCTTGATGCCGCGGCCGTTGTCGTTAGTGACGGTGTTGTTGCCCTCGTAGCTCACGTTGAGCTTGCCCGCTGCCTCGATCGCGCCGCCGTTATAGCCGTTGAGCTTCATGTCGTCGGCGCCGTCCCAGCTCCAGGTGCCGGCGGCGTCGCCCGCCGCGGTGCCGGCGTTGTATTGGGTGCCGCCGACGTCCACCCACTCGGCCGCGAGCGAGACGCTCGGCATGAGCAGCGAACTTACCGTGAGCGCGCATACGGCGCCTACAACGATGCGGCGTGTCACGCGGCGCCAGCTGCCGTGTGCGAGCAGCGTGCGACGGCGCACGTCGGGCTCGACAAAATGGGCTCCAGAGGTTTTGTCATTGCGCTTGGGGGTCGTGAACAAGGCGGCCATGGTTACTCCCATCCTCATAGGGCCTATGCGATTACGCCCAGCATATCTGCAGGATGTAGCCGGCGGTAGTGCCGTTTGGAGAGCAAAACGTCCAAAACTTGCGAAGCAATACATCGCGCGTCCGTGTGGCGCCTGGCTTTAAAAGCAAAGCGCGGAGCCGCTCGATGCGACTCCGCGCTTTGCTGTTTGGTATTGCGAATCTTGCGCCTACGCTACAAAGAAGTAGACGAGGAAGGCAAGGGCTGCGATCCACATGAGCGGCTTGATCTTGGATGCCTCGCCCTTAAAGAGCGCGACGACCACGTAGGCGATAAAGCCCAGACCAATGCCGGCAGAGATGGAGTAGGTGAAGGGCACGCCGGCGACAATCATGAACGCCGGGAAGCCCTGCGACACGTCGGACCAGTCGATCTCGGAGGCCTCGCTCATCATGAGGTAGCCGACGTAGACCAGAGCACCGCAGGTGGCGGCGCTGGAAACGATGGTGACGATGGGGGAGAAGAACGCGGCGAGAATGAACAGCACGCCGGTGGTGACGGAGGTGAGGCCCGTGCGGCCACCGTCGGCAGCGCCAGAGGTGGACTCGACGAAGGTGGTGATGGAGGAGACGCCCATAAAGCCACCGGCAGCAGCGGCCACGGAGTCGACGACCAGGATGGGACGGATGTCCTCGACATTGCCGTCCTCGGTCAAGAACTCGCCCTGCTTGGCGACGGCCATCGCGGTGCCCATGGTGTCGAAGAAGTCGCTCATGAGCAGCGAGAAGGCAACGACGAGCAGCATCGGGTCGGTCAGGACCTTCACGATGGCAAGGTTGCCGTCGGCAGTGCTGGCAAACGGGGCGCCGAAGGTCGAGAAGTCGAGCGGTGCGATGAGGCCCTCGGGCGCATGGGTGACGCCCAGCGGGATTCCGGCGATAACGGCGACGATGATGCCGATGAGCAGCGAGCCCGGCACGTTGCGGGAAGCCAGGGCAACCGTCACGACGATGGAGATGATGCCGACGATAAAGGTGGGGGAGGCGATGTCGCCCAGGCCGACGAGCGTACCGGCGCCAGCGGTGATGATGCCGGCGTCGCACAGGCCGATCATGGCGATAAACAGGCCCAGACCCACCGAGATGGCGTGGCGCAGGACCACGGGGATGGCGTCCATGATGGCCTCGCGCAGGCCGCAAAGGACGAGCAGCAAGATGACGATACCCTCGAGGAAGATAACGCTCATGGCGACGTGCCAGTCACCGCCGCACATGGTGGTGGTGATGCCCGCGATCATGGCGTTGATGCCCAGGCCTGAAGCGCAGGCGAGCGGGCGGTTTGCGAAGATGCCCATGCAGATGGTCATGATGCCGGCGCCCAGGCAGGTGGCGCAGGCGAGCGCTCCCGCATCAATGCCAGCGCCCGAGAGCACTGCGGGGTTGACGGCGATGATGTAGGCCATCGCCAGGAATGTTGTCAGTCCAGCGCGAAGTTCGGTCCCGATTGTGGACTTGCGCTCACTGACGTGAAAAAGTTCGTCCATGCATACCCTTTCCTTGTTCGGCCCCGAGTTTAGGCCGATTGACACGAACTCATTTACTATATCGCCTTTACAACCTTGCTGTTCCTCGCATGTTGATGTTCGGCGCTTTGTAACAGACGGACGGTATTTATCGCATGAAAATGTGTGGGTACCGTATACTTAAGCGGTTACAACGACCCCTATGGAGGAACGTATGATTAAAGAGCTTTGCCACGACGAGGCTATCCTGTCCCAGCGTTGCGAGGTTGCGACCGTCGAGGACGAGTCGGTTGCTCAGGACCTGATCGATACCATCAAGTCGCTCGATGATGCCGGCTGCTTGGCCGCCAACCAGATCGGCGTTACCAAGAAGGTCTGCGTCTACCTGGACGACGCCGGCGAGCCCCACGTGCTCTACAACCCCCGTCTGGTGTTTGGCCTGGGCGCCAGCAAGATGGAGGAGAGCTGCCTGACGCACGAGGAGGTCACCAAGTCCACGCGCTATATCAAGTGCAAGGTTGCCTTTGACCAGATCGTCGATGGCAAGATGCGCGAGCGCAAGCAGGACTTTGTGGGCTTCGAGGCGCAGATGGTCCAGCATATGATCGACCACTGTCTAGGAAAGTTGGTTTAAAGCGCCGATGCACCGCACCTTGGCGTTCAATCGTCGCTTACGTACCGTTTGTACGCTGCGCTCCTCTTTCACGCCAATCTGCGGCACCTCGACACTTTAAACCGACCTGTTCGGTTATTTCCGGTCGAGTGATTTGATCGGGGATTGAACCTGTGCTTTTGTCCCGGGCGTGACATTGTTGTCATGTCCGGGCTTTTGTGTTTAGCGCCTTTTTGTTTGGTGACAATAACCTTAGCAGGAACGTAAAGCTAGGAGGCGCTATGTGTACGAGCATTCGATTTACCGATAATTCTGGCCACATGTATCTAGGCCGCAACCTCGACTGGAGCTTTGACTACGGCCAACAGGTTCGCGTGATGCCGCGCGGGTTCCACATTCCGTATTCGTTTATCGACGACGCGACAGCGGCACACGCGGTGATCGGTATGTGCATCGATTACAAGAACTATCCCATGTTTTTCGATTGCGGTAACGATGCGGGTCTGGCTGTGGCGGGGCTCAACTTTCCCGGCTATGCCGAGTATGCCGAGGGCCCTGTCGACGGCAAGAACAATATCGCGGCCTATGAGTTTCCCCTGTGGGTGGCAGCGACGTTCTCGACGGTCGATGAGGTCGAGGCCGTGCTGCGCGACACGGTGATTGTCGCTAAATCTGCCGGAGAGGGGCTGGGCGTGTCGCTGCTCCATTGGATTATCGGCGACAGCCAGCGCAGCATCGTGGTCGAGATGATGGCTGACGGCCTGCATGTATACGACGATCCGGTCGACACCCTTGCCAATCAGCCCACCTTCCCGTGGCACATGGAAAACCTCCGCACCTATATCACCGCCACAAGCGATTTTCCGCAGACGGCGACATGGCGTGGTGCCGAGCTCAAGCCCTATGGCGCGGGTGCCGGCATGCGCGGTATTCCGGGTGACTGCTATTCGCCGAGCCGTTTTGTAAAGGCGGCGTACCTCAATGCCAATTACCCGCAAAAGGAGAGCGAGACCGAAAACGTCGTCCGCATGTTCCGTTCACTCGAGGGCGTGGTGATGATTGAGGGGGCGTCCAGGATGGGCGATGGCAAGTTCGAGAAGACTATCTATACCGGATGCTTTAGCGCGCGCACGGGCAATTATTACTACGCGATGTATGGGGATCCGTCGATTCGCTACGTGAGCCTGATGGATGCCGAGGGCGCGAGCCCCGATAGGCTCGTGGTTCCCGAGCCGCGTCGTTCGTAGCCGTTAGCTTCACCGCAATACAAAGCGGCCCTGCGTCTCTCGTGAGGTGCAGGGCCGCTGTCGTTGATTTGTGGCGTCGCTAGAAGTTGGCGTCGTTGAGTTGTTCGTTCTCGAGGCCGTCGAGCTGTTGCTGTTCGGGCATATCGGCGACGCTCTCGAGCAGCTCGGTGGGATCGACGTTCATGCTCTTGCCGGCTTCGTTGCCGTTGACCAAGTCGTCCGAGAAGATGTCGACCTCCATTTCCTCGGCCTCTTCGATCTGAACCTCGAGCGGCACCTGGGTGCGCACGAGCTTAACGGCCGGACGCATACGGGCAAACAGCGGCACGTACTCGATGATGATGGCCGAGTTCTCAAGACCGTACCAGCGTGCCGGGCTTCCGCAGGCGCGGCGGACGGCGTACTTGATGGCCATCACGCGGTGGTCGTTGCGGTTGATGTCCGTTTCGGGGGCAAGCATCTTGCGCAGCATGCAAAAGCGGAAGTCACCCACGTTGCCGCGGGTCTCGTAGATGGAGTAGGTGTGATGTTGCGGCGGCAGCTCGCCCGATGCCATCAAGTCTCCAACAATCTGACGCAGATAGGCGTTGATGCGCTGGTTGACCTTAAAGCCCAGGTCCAGGCGTACGCGGAACAAAAAGTCCGTGCCAAAGGTCTCGACGGAATACTCGTGCGTATAGGGCTCATCGGTAACGTGTACGTTGATGAACCAGTATGCCTTGGCGCGCTTGGGATGCTTATCCAGGATGGAATAGAGCACGTCGCGGTCGAGTGTGAGCGGATCGGGGCTGTTGGTGAGGAACACCAGGTTGTCAGCGAGCACGGGATAGGTCTCGTCGTTGCGCAGACGGTTGAGCTGATCGATGTACTTGGAGACGGGCAGCAGGATCGTTTGCGTGCGCTCGATGGCGGTGCCGCGGCGCCACACGTACATAAGGCCAAACAGCAGCGAGGCCAAGAAGATCATGACGTAACCGCCGTCAAAGAACATGGTGAGGCACGAGGCGAAGAAGCACAGCTCAATGGCGCCGAAGAGCAGGGCGAAGACGCAGGCGCCCAGCTTGTGCTTAAGAATGCCGGCGATATAGCTCGTCAAAAGCGTCGTGGTCATGAGCATGGTCACGGTAATGGCGAGGCCATAGGCGCTCTCCATGCGCTCGGAGTTCTGGAACAGCAGCACGATGAAAATGCAGCCGACCCACATGATGTTGTTGACGAGTGGAATATAGAGCTGACCCTTGGTGTCGCTGGGGTAGTGGATGCGCAGGTGCGGCATAAGGTTGAGGCGCGTTGCCTCGGATACCAGCGAGAACGAGCCGGTGATGAGCGCCTGCGAGGCGATGATGGCCGCCACGGCCGAAAGCACGATGGCAAAGGGGCGCAGGGGCTCGGGAAGCATCATATAAAACGGGTTGACGATATCCATCGCGAGCATCTGGGGGTTGGAGTTATTGGCGAGCAGCCAAGCTCCCTGGCCCAGATAGTTGAGGATAAGGGCCGCCTTAACAAACGGCCAGGATGCGTAGATGTTGGCCTTGCCCACGTGGCCCATGTCCGAGTAGAGCGCCTCGGCACCGGTCGTCGACAGGAAGACGAAGCCGAGCACCATGATGCCCGAGTGGTTGATGGGCGAGAACAGGAACATGATGCCGCGGCTGGGGTTGAGCGCGCGTAGGATGGACAGGTTGCCGAGCATGTTGAATAGGCCGGCGCTTGCCAAGAACAGGAACCATAGTGTCATGAGCGGGCCGAAGAGCTTGCCGATTGACGAGGTGCCGGCGCGCTGCATGGCAAACAGCCCGCAGATAATGATGATGGTGATGATAATCACATTGGTCTGACCGTCACCCAATAGCGCGTGGCCCCACTCGATGGTACGCAGGCCCTCAATGGCTGTGGTGACCGTGACCGCGGGGGTGAGGATGCCGTCGGCGAGCAGCGCCGCGCCGCCGATCATGGCGGGGAGAATCAGCCATGGCGCCACCTTGCGCACGAGACTGAACAGGGCGAAGATGCCGCCTTCGTTGTGGTTGTCGGCCTTCATGGCGATTACCACGTACTTGACCGTGGTCACGAGCGTCATGGTCCAGATGACGAGCGAAAGCGCGCCCAGGATCATGTCCTCGCTGACGGTACCGATGCCGCCGTTGTTGGCGACGATTGATTTCATGGTGTACATGGGGCTCGTGCCGATGTCGCCATAGACGACGCCGAGCGTTACGAGCAGCATGCCAGCGGAAAGGGGGATGGCTCCATGCCCGCCCTGCCCGTGCTGGCCTTGGAGGCTTGCCTCCAGCTTGTTGTGTGCCACGTGGACTCCCTTAGACATCTGGCCTCTGCAAAGAGCAGTGGACCTTTATGCCATCTTTATACATATAAGAGCAGTTTGGCACATCGGGATGTTTTAGACAATAATCCCCATCTGGGGATTATTCATATACGCAGGTAGCATTTCAAAGCAGGGGCGTATTCGCTGTATGGTTTGCTGCAATGTGGTAACCACGGACGCGCCCCTGCTTTGAAACTGAAGAGGGGCTTTTAAGCACGTGCTGTCTGGGCGATGCCGGCTTTGGCGTTTGTGCGTTTGCCGGCGAGTTCGCAAAAAATTGCGCCGCCGATGATAAGTGCGGCGCCCATCAGGCGGACTGGTGTTATGGCTTCGCCTAAAAGGACGGCGGAGAACACGACGGCCGAAAGCGGCTCGAGGTAGCCGACGACCGCGACGGTCTGGACGGGCAGCTTGGCGACAGCACTAAAGTAGAGCAGACAACCGATGCCGGTGTTGACGACGCCGAGCATAGCGACGGCGCGCCAATCAATACTGGCGGCGACACCGGCGGACAGGAATGAGGGAGCGCCCTGCGTGATGAGCGTGAGGACCAACGCGGTCACAAAGGCGGCGCTCACCTGGAGCGCGGAGTTCTCGAGGCCTTCGATGTGTGGCGCACCCTTGCTAGCGATGACCATCAGCGCATAGCAGAAGGCCGAGGCAATGCCGCAGGCGATACCAGCAATGGGCATATTGCCGCCGAGACCCTGCGCTGCAATGAGAAAAGCACCGCAAGCAACGGCGATAAACCCAGCGATTTTGCCGCCGGTCAGCTTTTCGCCAAAGATGAGTGGGGACAGCGCCATGACAATGATGGGGCCGCAGTAGTACAGCAGCGAGGATACGCCAACGCCGATCGTCTGGTAGGCGCGGAACAGAAAAAACCAGCTGGCGCCCAGCGCTGCTCCCGAGAGGATCAGGGCCGCGGCTTCGCGGGGACGAGACGGCGCCTGCAGCTTATGGCGTTGGGTGATGGCGAGGATGGTGACAAGCGAGAGTGCGCCCAAAAACGTGCGTAGTAGCACGATATCGGAGCTCGGCAGCGCGATAGCAGCGGCGATGATGCCGTTGGAGCCAAACAATAGCAATGCTGCTAAGTACGTAAACAGTCCGTTGTTCATGCGCTGACATCCCCTCTATATCCGAGCATGTTCACTATGGGTGAACTGGCTTTAGAAGAAAAGCGAATATAATGCATGGATAACATGACAAAAACTCATGCAAAGGTGGGGACGTGCCGTGGAGACCAATATTCAAAAGATGCAGGTGCTGCTCGAGACCGTGCGCGCCGGCAGTTTTACGCGCGCCGCCGAGCGGTTGAGCTATTCGCAGTCGGGCGTGAGCCGTATGGTGGGCGACCTTGAGGCAGACTGGGGTTTTAAGGTGCTTGATCGCAGCCGCGAGGGCGTGGTGCTTTCTGCCGACGGGCGGCAGGTCATGCCGGCAGTCGAGGCGTTATGCGAGGAATTCACTCGCTTGCAACGACGCGTGGACGAGATGCGAGGGCTCATGCGCGGCAAGATCTGTATCGGTACGTTTTCGAGTGTGGCGACTCATGTACTGCCGCCGGTGATCGCGCGCTTTCGCGCCGATCACCCGGATGTCGATTATGAGCTGCTGATGGGTGATTACTCAGAGATTGAGCGATGGGTGGCGGAAGGCCGCTGCGACCTGGGCTTTATTCCGCGCGAGCCACGCGACGCCGGCGTGGCGTCGCGGCCGTTGGTGCAAGACGAGCTGATGGCCGTGGTGCCAGCGGACTCCTCGCTTGCCACCGCGGAGGTCGTTTCCCTTGCCGATTTGGCAAACAAGCAGTTTATTCTGCTGGAACGCGGTAGCGACGACGAGATTACGCCGCTGTTTCGCCGCGCGGGTCTGGCGGTGCGTTCTAAGCTGTCGACCTGGGATGACTATGCGATTATGGCTATGGTCGAGGACGGCCTGGGCGTGAGCATTCTTCCGGCGCTCATCTTGCGGCGCTGCCAGTTCGATGTTGCCGTGCGCCCGCTCGAGGGACGTCCTCATCGGCAGATCAACGCCATATACCGCACCGCTGACGTTTCGCTTGCGGCGGCTCGTTTCCTCGAATACCTCTAAACGTGTACACGCCATTGTTCGCTTTGGGCAAATCTCGGAGTCCGATACATTTTCTTATGAAATTGAACTTTCGAATGAGGTACGGTGCTATACTGCTTGCTAAATTGAACCCTGGTTCAATTCGTGTTCTATAAATTGAACTTTGCCAGCAAGGAGGTTCTAGTGGCCCAAGAGACGTTTAGCGATCGCCTGCGACAGGCTATGTCCGATCGCGACGTTCGCCAGTCGGACGTGATCCGCGCATCGGAGATGCTCGGCAAAAAACTCGGCAAGAGTCAGATGAGCCAATATGTGAGCGGCAAGACGATCCCGCGGCGCGATGTGGCTGAGCTGCTCGCCAGTATTTTGGAGGTCGATGTTACCTGGCTGCTTGCCGGCGACGCCGATCAAGGCGAGGCATCATCACCCCGCAACGAGTCCAAGCCCGAACCCCATCCTTCAGCTCAAATTGCAAGGAGCACCACCATGCGCACTTTTTCTAAATCCACCAAGCTCGATAACGTTCTGTATGACGTTCGCGGCCCCGTCGTCGACGAGGCCGCCCGTATGGAGGACGAGGGCGAGCGCATCCTCAAGCTCAATATCGGTAACCCGGCGCCCTTCGGTTTCCGCACGCCCGATGAGGTCATCAAGGACATGCGCCAGCAGCTGCCCGACTGCGAAGGCTATTCCAACTCGCGCGGCCTGTTCTCCGCGCGCAAGGCGATCATGCAGTATTCGCAGATCAAGGGCCTGCCCAATGTTCAGATGGAGCATATCTACACGGGCAACGGCGTGTCCGAGCTCATTCAGCTTTCGATGAACGCGTTGCTCGACAATGGAGACGAAATCCTGATTCCCAGCCCTGACTATCCGCTCTGGACGGCGTGCGCAACCCTTGCCGGCGGTCATCCCGTACATTATCTGTGTGATGAGCAGGCGGATTGGTATCCCGATCTGGAGGATATGGAGTCCAAGATCACGAGCGCGACCAAAGCCCTCGTCATCATCAACCCCAACAACCCCACGGGTTCCGTCTATCCGCGCGAGGTGCTCGAGGGCATCGTCGAGGTTGCACGCAGGCATCAGCTGATGATCTTTGCCGATGAGATCTACGACCGCCTGTGCATGGACGGCTACGAGCACGTCTCGATTGCCTCGCTCGCCCCCGACCTGCCCTGCGTCACCTTTAGCGGCCTTTCCAAGTCGCACATGATTGCGGGCTATCGTATTGGCTGGATGGTGCTTTCGGGCAACCAGCGCTGCATGAGCGACTTCATCATGGGCATCAACATGCTCTCCAACATGCGCCTGTGCTCCAACGTGCCGGCTCAGTCGATCGTTCAGACGGCACTCGGTGGCCATCAGTCCGTTAACGACTACATCCGTCCCGGCGGCCGTGTCTACGAGCAGCGCAACTTTGTGTATGAGGCGCTCAACAAGATTGACGGCATCTCGGTGGTTAAGCCGCGCGCGGCGTTCTACATCTTCCCCAAGATGGATGTGAAGAAGTTCAACATCACCGATGACGAGCAGTTCGCCCTCGACCTGCTGCACGAGAAGAAGATCCTGATCACGCGCGGCGGCGGCTTCAACTGGGCTGAGCCCGACCACTTCCGCATCGTGTACCTGCCGCGCATGGAAGTACTCAAAGAGTCCCTCGAAGACCTCGCCGACTTCTTTGACCATTACCGCCAGGCGTAACGGCAAAGGTAGCCTGTAATGAAACGGTCGGCCCGCAACGGATGCGGGCCGACCGTTTTCTGTCTAAGCCCGTGCTGTTAGCGCTTGTCTCGTTGAGCGGGCGAGGTTCGCGTGTGAGCGGTAAGTTCTATTCCAAAATGGAATACAGTGGGCTTAAGCTGGAATTGATGTCCGGGTACCTGCTTTTCTAGAATGTTTTCAACAAGATGAAAGGCGGTTCCAACCAATGATTATCGATGCAAATTCCTACTGGTTCGACGAGCACATCTTTCATGACGAGACGCTCTGCGAACAGTTTTTGGCCGAGGTACCCCGCGCCTATGACACCGAAGGCTATCTGACCATGAATTCCGCCGGCAAACGACAGATCGTGATCGAGATGCCCGCCGGTTCTCCGGGTCTTAACTACATTGAGGGCGACTACACCCTCGAGAAGCGCTTGGCCGATATGGATGAGGCGGGGGTCGACAAGGCGATCCTCAAGCTCCCCGGCTGCCACGAGTGGATGTCGCTCGAGATGTGCCGGCGTTTCAACGACGGTATGGCTGCTGACGCGAAGGCGTCAAATGGCCGTCTGATTCCGCTTGTCGCCGTGCCGCCCTTTGGCACCAAAGCGAATTTGGAGGAGCTCGACCGCAGGCTCGACGATGGTTTTGCGGGCGTGCAGCTCTGCGCTCACTACGGCAAGCGCTATCTCGACGACCAGGTCTTCTCGAGCTTTTTCGAGCACCTGAACGAACGCCATGTCACCGTTTACGTGCACCATGTTCCCGTGCCGGTCGAGAACGAGTCGCTTCTCGCGTACGACAACCTTCGCCGCTCTTATGGCCGCTGCGTCGACCAAACTACGGCGATCGGCCGAGAGATCTTTGGTGATTTCTTTGAGCGCTATCCCAATATCAAGATGGTCCACTCCATGCTCGGCGGCGCATACTTTGCGTTCAAGGAGATGCTGCTGCCTCATGGTCCCAAGCGCCCTGATGCTTCTGGCCGTTTTCAGGTCGATACCGAGACCGTTTCCAGGCACCTCGAGAACAACATCTATTTCGACATGTCCCATGCCCAGCCTTGGGGCAAGACACTCCTCGCCTGCGCGGTTGACGTGCTGGGTGCAGACCATATTGTTTTTGGCACGAGCTATCCCGTCAAACGCGAGTGGCTCACCGAGGGTGTCGCCTGCGTTCGCGCTGCAAATCTGAGCGATACAGACAGCGACCTTGTGCTTGGCGGTACGGCGCAGCAACTGTACGGTGTCGAGTGAGCGGCAATCAGAGGGGAGTATCTGCCATGGGCGAAGGAGAGATGAGGGCTGGGGCCGCTCGTGTGGCCATCGATCTTGGGGACGTGTTGCCGTTCGACGGTTTCGACGAACTCCGTCATGAGGTCTTCGCCCGTGCCCTTATCATCGAGGGGACGGGGCGACGCGCCTGCGTCCTTTCGCTTGAGGTCACCTCGATCGCTCCGGCTCTACTCGCCGATCTGCGTGAGGTTGTTGAGGATGCCGCCAATTGCAGCGGTGCTTATTCTTGGGTGGTTCCTACCCACACGTTTTCCATGCCTCACGTCCGCACTCCCGGGCATCTTGCCGACGATGCTACCCGCAATCGCAACGAGCGCTATCGCGCAGCGCTCGTCGCTGCCGCCCGCACGGCTGTCGAGCGCGCTGTTGCGGGCATTCACTCTGCCACGCTCGCCACTGTGGAGGGCGAATGCCCCGTGAACGTTAATCGCGACATTGAGACGCCTGCCGGCTGGTGGTTGGGCTCGAATCCCAGGGGGTTTGCCGACCACACGATGCCCGTACTCGCCATAAGGGATGCCGGGGGCGAGTATGTTGCCGTGCTCGCGACGGCGGACGTTCAGTTCTCCGTGCTCGACGGGTCGCGCGACTCCGAGGGGAGGCGCATGGCGAGCGGAGACCTCTTTGGTTTTGCCGCCATGTCACTCGAGCGCGAGCTGGGCGGCGTTGCCCTGTTGCTGCCAGGCGCCGCGGGCGACCAAGGTCCGGCGGAGCGCGCCATGAACGTCATGTTCGATGCGGCCGGCGTTAAGCAGACGGTCGATGCCCATGAGGACGGATACCGCATGCTGCACCAGCAGGGGCAGGCCTTGGGCAATGCTTTGATCGAGGCCGCTCGCATGGCGCATGAGGATGACGCTACCGGCATCGATGCCCGCACGGTCGACGTTCTCCTGCCCGCTCAGACACGCGCCGATTTTCACTCTTTGGCTCCGCACCGAACGTATGAGTTTCATGCCGCTGGCGAGCAGCGCACGAGGGTCTATCTGCTCCGGCTGGGAAACGTCGAGCTTGTCGGCGTACAACCCGAGGTCTCGAGTGCATTCGGCGCCACTGTGCGCGCCGCCCGGTCCGGCTCTGTGCTCTTTGCCACGCTCGTCAACGGCGGACAGAAGTACCTACCGGCTCCCGACGCGTACGAAAAAATCACCTATGAGGCTATGAACTCCGGTTTTGCCGCCGGATCCCATGAGCGCCTCGTCGAAATCATCATTGCCGCCTTGAATGCGGCGTGACACAGAAGGAGAACGTGCATGAACATTGGACACGCGCGCCGCAAAATTACCCCACAGGGCGACATCTACCTGATTGGCTACCGCAATCTTCCCAACCGTCTTGAACCTGCAACGGGCGTCCATGATGACGTCTTCGCCAACGCCATCCTCTTCCAGCAAGGCGAACGTGAAGTGTTTCTTTTTAATGCCGATGTCCTCGAGTTCGAGGAAAGCATGGCCGAGGAAGTCAAGACAATGCTCGCCGAGCGCTATGGAATCGACCGTGACTGCGTTCTGCTCTCGGCGACGCACGACCATACTTCAATCGTCGCTTACCACCGCAGCTGGTGGACGGGAAAATTCGACGAGAACTACTACCGCTGGTTCCTCGATACCATTTGCCAATGCTTTGAGGAGTGCCGCGCCAACGCCCAGCCCGCGATTTGTCGCTTGGGCAAGCAGGTCATCACCGGTTTCTACGACAACCGCATCATCCCAGGTGAACTCGCCGACAATGAGGTCATTGTCGTATCGTTCTTCGATACCGAAGGCAAGCCATTTGCGGGCTTTGTGAACTGGGCGGTGCATTCCGCTTGCGTCGGACCCGACTGCACGGAGCTCACGAGCGAACTCGCCGGTCTTACCGGCAAAAAGCTCGCTCAGAGTCTTGGCTACTATCCGGCCATGGTCGTCGGTGCTGCTGGCGACTGTAGCGACCGCAATTTTCGCCAGGGACGCGGCATTCCCGAGGTCGAGCGCGTTTCGACCGGTCTTGCCGAGGCGATTTCCCAGATCAAGCTCGATCGCGAGGTCGTTCTCGACCGCATCGAGCCTCAGACGTTCTATCACACCGTTGCCCATGACGACTTTTCGCTCACGCTCAAGTGCGCCGTTATCAGCTTGGGTGGTATGCACCTCTTTGTGTTTCCGAGCGAGCTCGGCAGCGACCTTGGCGTTCGCATGAAGCGCGAATGTCCGGTTGAGGGGATTGTCTGCGGTTATACCAACGGCTATTACGAGTACTTCCTTCCGGCGCGTGAATACGGCCTCTCCTTTGAGACCGAACGTACCCAGATTCCCCAAGGCGAACCGGAGCGCCTATGCGATAAGTTCTGTCAAACCGCGCGCCTTCTCGGCGCGCCAGATTCGCGCCTGTAGTTTTGCCGCCACGGCATGGGACCCATGAGGGTCGCGGCCGTGTGATCGGCGTTCTTATTTCCCTTGTTATCTCCCATCCCGGACGTATATGCGCCCGCGGATTTTAAAGGGGAGGCGGGTTCTGTGGCTCCCCACGTCGACTACGGGGGTCTGGAATCAATGCCATGCCCCGCTCAGAAAAAGGAGGAATACCATGAAATACCAGCAGCTTTGCGATGGAATCATCGCAAAGGTCGGTGGCCGAGACAATGTGCTGGACGTGAGTCACTGCATTACGCGTCTCCGCTTTCACCTCAAGGACGAATCGCTCGCCCAGACCGATGAGCTCAAGGCCATGAAGGGTGTCGTTGACGTCATCCAGGCCGGTGGACAGTATCAGGTCGTAATCGGTGCCACCGTCGAGTCCGTCTACAATGAACTCGTTCAGATCGGCGGGTTCGACGCCAAGCCCGCGCTTGATATCGATGAGGGCGACAATGTCAAGAAGGGCGATCCGTTCTCGCGCCTACTCGCCATCATTTCCGAGATCCTGCAACCGGTTCTTGGCGTGCTTATGGCCGGTGGCTTCATCAAGTCGATGCTCGCCCTCTGCACGGTTGCCGGCTGGCTCGCCAAGGACAGCAATACCTATGTGACGCTCTCGGCAATCGGAGATTCGGTCTTCTATTACTTCCCGCTTATCATCGGCTGGACGGCTGCCAAGAAGTTCGGACTTAAGCCCGTTATGGGTATGGCCCTCGGCGGCATCCTCGTCTACCCGACGCTCGTTGCCCTTATGGGTGGAGACCCGCTTTACACGCTCGGCACCGGTACGGTCCTTGAGTCCAATGTCTACGGTGATATCTTTGGCATCCCGTTGATTATGCAGAACTATTCATCGACGATTCTGCCTGCGATTTTCATCGTCTGGATCGCCTCGAAGGTGCACAAATTCCTTTCTGGCGCACTGCCCGCGCTTGTGAGCTCGTTCTTCTCCAACATCGTTGCCCAAATCATCCTGGCGCTCATCAACTTCCAGCCCGCCATCGCCGGTTTTGTCATCGGCACGTTCTGGAGCCTGCTCGTCATGTTCGGTCTGCACTGGGGCGTCATTCCGCTGTGGTTCATCGATGTCGCAACCTACGGCTATGACCTCATCAACCCTCTCGTATACGCAGGTGGGTGCGCCATCGCCGGTGCCGTGCTCGGCATGATCATTCGAACCAAGGATTCCGAGGAAAACGCTGTCATCAACATCCCTGCTCTCGTCTCGTCGATCTTCGGCGTCAACGAGCCCGCGCTTTACGCCATCCTGCTGCCGCGTAAGCGTCTCATGTGGGCGACCTTCATTTCCGCCGGTGTCGGCGGCGCCATTGCCGGCCTTATGGGTGCCAAGCTCTATGCCTTCGGTGCCTCCGGTCCGCTCGGCTTCCCGAGCTTTATCAACCCCGCTGGCATCGATTCGGGCTTTATCGGTCTTGTCATCTCCGGTCTGGTCGCCTTTATTTTGGCGCTTATCGCCGCTATGGTGATCGGCACCAAGAAGGACGAGGGCGGTCAGACCCTCAACATCTCGGTGGACTAGTCCATCTACCCGCTTTGATTTAAAAGGCCTCGGACGGCAGCTGTGCTGTCCGGGGCCTTTTGCGTTTTGTACCGTTGCCGGTTGGTTTGTGGGGCATCTCAAAAGTGGCGGTGTGTGCTGGGATTACGACGACTGCGGCGCTTCGGAGGTCATGCGGCCGCCCTGTAGAAGCTGGCGATAGGGGAGAAAGCCGATAAACGAGACGACGGCTTGCGAGTACGCAGCGCTCCGTTTGAGGTAGAGCCTGACCTCGGAGGTCGTTGCAGGCTCGAGCGGCACGAGGGCCACCTTGCCGCCGGCGAGTGATTCGGCAGGCTTGCGCATGAGCAGCGAGACGCCGGCATCGCGCGCGACAAGCGAGATGATGTTTTCTGCCCGTTTGCCGGTAAACGTGACACGTGGGCTGAATCCTGCCTTGCGGCAAAGGGAGAGGGTGAGTTCGCTCACGAACGAGCCTTGGGGAAGCATAAGGAAATTCTCATCGATAAGGTCGTCGATCTCGATGGCGTTGCGCTTGGCGAGTGGATGGTCGAGCGGGATAACGGCCACGAGCCGGTCGGTTGTAAAGGGGATTTTTTTAAACTCCGGCTCGATGACGCCGCCGTCGCGGATGAAGGCGAGGTCGATGTCCTCGCGCAAGAGCATCTGCTTGAGTGCGCTGCCTTCGCCCTCGATGAGCTCAACGGAATACGAGGGGTTCGCCTGCTGGAAATCGATGACGGCGTCCGTGATTCCATAGGGAGCCATGATGGGGATGGAGCCCACGGTGATGCGTTCGAGTGGTTCATCTGCGGCTATCTGGATGGCAGCGAGATAGCGATGCTGGAGCGTCGCTATCTTTTGTGCATAGGGGAGGAGCGCTTCGCCTTGCGCGGTGAGCGTAACGTGGCGTTGACTCCGATCGATGAGATTACAGCCGAGCTCGCGCTCCATTGCCATAATGTGCTTGGAGAGAGTCGACTGCGACATGAAGAGCAGCTCCGCCGCATCGAGAAACGTACGCGACTGCGCCAAGATGGCGAACTCACCAAAACGGCTGATATCCATAGGGTAGCCTCCGGTTCCCTCATGTCGGCAAGTAACCTAGATCACGATTCCTTGGCAGTGGTCGATTTCGTGTTGGATGATTTCGGCGGTGTAGCCCGAGAAGTTTTTGATGCGGTGGACGAAGTTCTCGTCCAGATACTCCACCTTAATGCGGCGATAACGGGTACAGGGGCGCTCGCCGGCAAGCGAGAGGCATCCTTCGCTCGTCTGATAGGCATTGACCTGCTCAAGAATTTGAGGGTTGTACATCAACAGCGCCCTGTTGCCGTCCTTTACGCAGATGATGCGTTTGCGCACGCCGATCATATTGGCGGCGAGGCCCACGCACTCGTGCTCATGCTCATGGAGCGTATCTAGGAGGTCCTGCCCAGTCACGGCGTCATCGGGGCCGCGTCTTCGGAAGGCAGGCGCAAAAAGAACTCGGATTTCATGATGGGCTTAATCATGGCGGGCTCCTCATGTCTTATGCTTTCGTGGACTTTTAATAATAGCGCGGAAGGAAAGCTGCGCGTCCGCGTTACAATCTTTCGACGTTGGACCATGTTGTCAGATTCGTCGTGTGCGGCGTCTGGCGTAAGTCTAGGGCTCATTTTCGCCCTGGACTGTTCCTCTGGGGCGATGCGACTGTCGTTCCAAGAGGAAGGAAATGCATGGGGAGCAAATCTCAGCAACAAGTTCAAGTAGCGCCATCGGCCACTGCGGCGTTTCTCGTCGTAATGTATATTGCAGCCTTTGTCGCCGCGTTTAACGAGAACATCATTAACGTGGCACTGCACGATATCATGGCGGCCTTTTCGGTGGGTGCCACCACGGCGCAGTGGCTAGTTTCGGGCTACATGATCGTGACATCGATCTTTACGGCCATCATGGCCTATCTGTCCGGTCGTTTCTCGACGCGCAAGCTGCTGTTTTTCGCATGCGGATGCATGGTCGCCGGCGAAGTCCTGTGCCTGGTCGCCCCGTCGTTTGCCGTTTTGCTGCCAAGTCGTATTTTGCAGGCTGCGGGATCGGGTATCTTGTTTCCGCTCATGATGAATGTGGTGCTATCTTGCGCCCCGCGCGAGAAACTCGGTCTGTATCTGAGCCTGGGCGGTGCCTGCATTACGCTGGGGCCGGCGTTTGGACCCGTGATCAGTGGTCTTATGTGCACCTTGTTTGGCTGGAGGGCAGTGTTCGTAGTGCCACTGGTGGGCGGTGTCGTGGTCGCCGCTGCGGGCGCAAGGCTCGTTCGGAATGTCGGAAAGCGCTCGAACTTCACGCTTGATATTCTGTCGGTTGTTTTGCTCGCTGCCGGCATTACGGCATTTGTGTATTCCGTAGGCGAGTTCTCGACCAATCTGATTGCCGGTATCGTGACGCTTTTCGCCGCCGTTGTGCTACTCGGCCTGTTTGCGGTTCGTCAGCTCAAGCTCGAGCATCCGGTGCTCAACGTGCGTCCCATGGCGAGCGTTCGTTTTTGGCCTGCGTGCCTGCTTGTGGTGGTGTCGATGATGACAACGTTCTCGATGAGTGTTTTGTTGCCGCTCTATTTTGAGGGCGCATACGGCATGACCGCACTTGTTGCGGGCTTGCTCATTTTGCCGGCGATCGCCTGCAACGCCGTGACCTCGATTGTGGGCGGACGCGTGATGGATGCCCGTGGTGCGTGGCCGCTGCTGCCGGTCGGCTTTGCCCTGATCGCTGTGGGGCAGACGGCAATCTCGATGACCGCGGCAAGCATGAACATCGGCGTTGTCGTGCTGCTGACCGTTGTGGTGTATGCCGGCGTCGGTTTGGTACTGAGCCCCTCGCAGACCGCCGGTTTGGAGACGCTTCCCGCCGCTGAGCATCCTCACGGAACGGCATTGCTTAACACGTGGAACATGATTGCCGCGTCGTTTGGTCCGTCGCTGTTTATCGGCCTGCTTTCGAGTTCTGCGGTGGCTGCTGGCGCCGCAGGCGTTGCGTCGGACGTTGCCCAGGCGATAGGATTTGCAGCCGCCGTGCGCGTGGCGGCCGTGATTGCCGTTGTCGGGTTCGCGGTGTCGCTGGTGTACGCTCGCCGCGAGTCGCACATGTCGCATTAATGTGTGCACATAGATTCTGCAGCTAGATTGGATGGCGACACCATAAACTAATGGACGTTTTGCCGAGAGGCATGAATGTATAAAGCGCAAAGAGTGCGCGACGGGCCCCGCGAATGGGGCGATGATGCCCGAGAGGGCCAAGAAGGAGTCTCATGTCTGAGAACGAAGAGATCATGAACGAGACCGAGAACGAGACCATGGCTGCCGAGGTCGAGGCAGTCGAGACCGTGGAGACCGAAGCTGCTGAGGTTGAGGCTGCTGACGAGGTTTCCGCCGAGGAGGCCGAGGTTGTCGAGGCCGCCGCTGATTACGATGACGAAGAGCTGATGGACAAGATGCAGAAGGCCGCCCGCCTGCTGCGCAGCCGTCGCTTTGCTATTTCCAAGGAGGAGGAGGCCAAGGCCGAGCGCATGGCGAACATCGAGCGCGCCATCAAGCTTCTTGACCTCAAGCCCAAGATGGAGCAGAAGGAAATGTCCGACCTGCTGGGCATGCGCCTTCGTGAGCTCGATGGCCTGATGGCCGAGGCCGAGGCTGCCGATCTGGTCGGCCGCATCGACGACGCCGAGGGCGATATGCGCAAGATCGTCGTCTTTGCTGCCGAGGATGCCGCTGAGGGCCTGGTCGAGCTTGCCAACAAGA
This sequence comes from uncultured bacterium, assembly GCA_905215505.1. GTDB lineage: Bacteria > Actinomycetota > Coriobacteriia > Coriobacteriales > Coriobacteriaceae > Collinsella. The sequence goes on along the minus strand of CAJMPU010000002.1, from coordinate 21,887 downwards.
AGGAGAAGCTCCTGCCCGAGCTTTCTTACGAGGAGGCCACCGAGCTGATGGCTGCTCTCGATAAGGTCATCGCTCCGCTCGTCGCCATGGGCCTGGACGAGGACCGCGGTCCTCGCGGCGGCCGTGACGATCGCGGTGGCCGTGGCGGCGACCGTGGCGGTCGCGGCGGCTTTGGCGATCGCGGTGGCCGTGGTGGTGACCGCGGCGGTCGCGGTGGCGATCGCGGTGGCCGTGGCGGCTTTGGTGACCGTGGCGGCGACCGTGGCGGTCGCGGCGGCTTTGGTGGCAACCGTGGTGGCTATGGCGATCGCGGTGGCAGCCGTGGCGGCTTCGGCGGCAACCGTGGTAACGACCGCGGCGGTCGCGGTGGCGATCGTGGCGGCCGCAACGGTGGCGGCTTTCGCGGCAACCGCTTTTAGGGGTTACGCGGTTCTACGAACCGCGTAACTAGTTGACGCTGCGCGCCCACCAGAGCGACAACTTGTCATTCAAAGAGGACGGCATGACCAGAAGGTCTATGCCGTCCTCTTTTCATGTCAATTTGTTCGCTCTGGTGGGCGCTCGCTGTCGGTACCAAAACATCGGCATCCCCAAGGGATCATTTGCACCAAAGAATGAGAGTGGGTAATCTCCCGGTTTGAGCCTGCATTCAAGCTTAAAGTGGGAGATTATCCACTCTCATTTGCTATGTGTCCGAAAATCCACGCTCGTTTGTTTTCTGCCTACATTTGTAGGAACAGTTCGTGGAGGTGGGTGTCTTCGTCGAGTTCGGGGTGGAAGGTTACGCCAAGCTGGTTGCCCTGACGGGCGGCGACGATACGGCCGTCGACTTTTGCTAAGACCTTGGCGTCGCCGTGGACCTCGACGATGCGGGGCGCGCGGATAAACGTCAACGGCACTTCACCGTCGATGCCGGCTACCTGCCCCTTGGTTCGAAAGCTGCCGAGTTGTCTGCCGTAAGCATTGCGCTCAACGAGCACATCCATGGTTGCCAAGCGCGGCGTCCCCTTATCGTCGTGGGCGGCAAGATCGCGCGCCAACAGAATCAAGCCGGCGCAGGTGCCCAGGACGGGCATGCCCTCAACAATGCGGGTGCGAAGCTCATCGAGCATACCAAGCTCGGCAAGTAACTTGCCCTGAACGGTGGACTCGCCGCCGGGGAGGACCAGGCGGTCAAAGTTCTGCTGCAAATCGGCCGCCTGCCTCATCTCGATACAACGTGCGCCCAGCTCGGACAGTCTTGCCTCGTGCTCGGCAAAAGCGCCCTGGACCGCCAGCACGGCGACCGTTTGGTCTGCATAATCGCTCATGTGCGATCCTTTCTGCTGGACTAGCGCCCGCGCTCCTCCATGATGATCTCGATTTCGTCGGCGTTGATGCCCACCATGGCCTCGCCCAGGTCCTCCGAAAGCTCGGCGATGAGCTTGGCGTCGGTGAAGTTTGCCACGGCCTTGACGATGGCGGCGGCGCGCTTGGCGGGGTCGCCGCTCTTAAAGATGCCCGAGCCAACAAAGACGCCCTCGGCGCCCAGCTGCATCATCAGGGCGGCGTCGGCGGGGGTCGCGACTCCGCCGGCGGCAAAGTTTACGACGGGGAGCTTGCCCGTGGCATGGACCTCGCGCACCAGCTCGACCGGAACCTGCAGCTGCTTGGCTGCCTCAAAGAGCTCGTCGTCGCGCAGGGCAACAACGTCGCGGATCTGCTTTTGGATCTTGCGCATGTGACGCACGGCCTGAACGACGTCGCCCGTACCCGGCTCACCCTTGGTGCGAATCATCGTGGCGCCTTCGGCAACACGGCGCAGCGCCTCGCCCAGATCACGGGCGCCGCAGACAAACGGCACGTCAAACTGGGTCTTGTCGATGTGGTAGACATCATCGGCGGGGGAGAGGACCTCGGATTCGTCGATGTAGTCGATTTCGATGGCCTGCAGGATCTGCGCCTCGACAATGTGGCCGATGCGGCACTTGGCCATAACAGGGATGGAGACGGCCTCCTGGATGCCCTTGATCATCTTGGGATCACTCATGCGCGAGACGCCGCCTGCGGCGCGGATGTCGGCCGGGATGCGCTCGAGCGCCATGACGGCGCAGGCGCCCGCCTCTTCGGCGATGCGTGCCTGCTCGGGCGTGGTGACGTCCATGATGACGCCGCCCTTGAGCATCTGCGCGAGCTCGCGGTTGAGTTTAACGCGATCGGCCTTGCTGGTCTGTTCTGCCATGGTTGCTCCCTTGGTTGGCATGTGCATTGCTTGACGGAACATCCTATCGGGGAGCTGGGTATGGCGAAATACTCAGTTTTCGAGATAATAACAAGGTCAGAGTAATATCAGATTGAATGACTCGATAAGGTCAGGTGACAAACTCATGCTTGACTATAATTTGGAAAACCGCGGCGAAGCATCGCTCTATGAGTATGTTTACCAGCAAATTCGAGATGATATCGTTGCTGGACGCATTGCGGCGGGGGAGCATCTTCCGTCTAAGCGCGCCTTTGCGAGTCATCTGGGTATCAGTGTCATTACCATCGAGAATGCATATAGCCAGTTGCTTGCCGAGGGCTATATTTGCTCAATGCCGCGTCGTGGCTACTACGCGTGCGAGCTTCCGGATGCGCCGGTTTTGGCTTTGGCTGCGGGGGATATCGACCGAGAAGCTGTCCCTGTTGGTCCCAGCGCGCATGATGCCATGGGGCAGGCAGAGCGATTCGACGCACTTTCTCCTTCCGCTTTGGAGGCGGCGCGGCTTTGGCAAAGTGCGCTACGGGCGACGCTGACGTCCGAAGACGAACGTGAAATCTTTTCGCCCGCACCGGCGCAGGGCACCGCTCGACTGCGACGTGCGATTGCGCACCATCTGCGCGGGACAAGGGGCATGAATGTCAATCCCGACAATATCGTTATCGGTGCGGGCGCCCAGCTGCTCGATACCATGTTGGTTCAGTTGCTTGGCGCGGACAAGGTGTATGCCGTCGAGGATCCAGGCTATTTGCGCTTGACGCGCATCTATCAGGCCATGGGTTGCGAAGTGCGGCATGTCCCGTTGGATGCTGAGGGCGTGGACTTGAGCGCGCTGCAGAAAACCGGGACCGATGTCCTTCACCTGATGCCGTCTCATCAGTATCCGACCGGTCTTGTGACGAGCATTGCACGTCGCTATGCGTTGCTGAGCTGGGCCGCCGAGCGGCCAGGTCGGTATCTCATCGAAGACGACTTTGATTGTGAGTTTCGTCTTGCCGGCAAGCCGATTCCCGCACTCGCGTCGATCGATGCCGCCCAGTCGGTTATCTACACCAACACGTTTTCGAAGAGCCTTTCATCGGCGTTACGTTTGGCGTACATGGTGCTGCCCGATGAGCTAATGGAGAGGTTTAAACGCAACCTTGGTTTCTACGCCTCGTCGGTAAGTTCTGTTGATCAGGTTGCCTTGGCGCGTTTGCTGGAATCGGGTGATTACGAGCGACATGTGAACCGCGTGCGCGTTCGTGCTCGCGAGGCGCGTGATGGCCTGGCGGCGCTTGTACGGAAAGCGTTTCCGGCAGGGGAGGTTTCGATCGATCATGCAGACGCGGGCCTTTACTGTATCGTGGTTGCGGAGCGTGGAATGGGCGGAAGCACTTTTGCACGGGCCCTCACGCGCTCGAGCATCCCTTTTATCGATATCGGTGACTGTTTTTGGTGTGCCGATGGCGCATCTGTCCCTGAAAACTCAACTCAAATTCTTGTTCAGTATGACGATCTGAGTCCAAAAGTACTAACTACCTTGGAATTGCAGCTAATGGGGGGCACTCTGCAACCTAAGTGAGTAGACTTTTAGCACTTTGGCGACCAGGCAGTTTTGTAACAAGCTATCTACCTGCGGTTTTGAAAAGCAGGATGACCGGCCTGATCGGGATGTTCAAAAAAGTCTACTCACTTGCCGCGCAAAGCTCCTGCATGAGAAAAAAATGGGGTTTTCAACAGGGCTTCGTCCAGCTCTTGGCAAGCTTTTGGCCAGTTGGGGAGGGATGTTGAAAACTCGGCAGTCCGTTCGGCGCCATTTTTGGTGCGTTCGCGCCAATGCGTGACTGACTGGGTTGAAATCCGTGTTTTCCTGTGCCTATGAAAGATCTACTTTGTGATATATCGGCTTTTAGGTACTGGCGTTTGCCTCCTCAAGTCCGCGCTTTGTGTCCGCCTCTTCCACGACCGGAAGAAGACCGGCAGCGATATGATCTCGCCCGCAACCCGACGGCTAAGGTTGCGCTCGGCTTTCCGTTGTATACGTTGGTTCGAACGAGAAACAAGCGGACTTGCCCTGCCGGCATGAGGCAGCGGCTGTTTCTTGGTGAGCTTCCCGGGGAATCCGTGCTGGAAACGGAGCATGGGTTTTTGATTACGTCTCCTCTACTGACGGCATTCATCATGTTGCGGCATCTGACGGATCTTCAGCTTCTTTTGGTATTGGCGGAGATGTGTGGCTTGTTTGCGGTGTGCGCCCTGCCGGCGGCACTTGAGGCGGAGCTTTCGCGTGCAATTGATTAGGGCGCGATTTCGACAACGTTCGGTTGGGTGCGCTGCCCGTCCGAGGACGGCACCGCCTCAAATTTATGGCGTCGAGACGCTTTGGTTTTGGGCGGAGACCTTGACCGTTTTTGTTCAGATGTTTGCGGGATGCGTTACGGCAATAGATTTATAGCGGTATCGCAACTCGTTCCATTGGGTGCCGCGTCGCCTTTTGAGGTCGAGGCGTATTTGCTACTTGCACTGCCGCGAACACTAGGAGGCGAAGGTTTTTGCGGCATAGAGCTCAATGTCGAAGTGAGGCTAGGTGCAAGTGCTCGAGCGATTGCGGGAAAGTCCCGCGTCTTTATCGACCTGCTTCTGTCTTCGCCGGACGGAGCGCGACAGGTGGCCATTGAATGTCAGGGAAAGGCCTCGCACGGGCGCGCAGGGGACGGCTTGCGTGACGCCGATCGCATGACGGCGCTTCAGGCTATGGGCTACGATGTGCTTCTCCTGACACATGGGCAGATATCCGATAAGGATAGATTCCATGCGATCGTTAAGGCCATATGCAGGATGCTCGATGCTGAATATCGTGATAAAAGCTCAGATGAGCAAAGGGCTGAGACATTACTCCGGTCTGAACTATTCGTTGACTGGACAAAATTGGGAGTAATTGACGGAAAGATGCCCGTTAGACACAAAACAGCTCGATCGTGGACGGCTGCGGTTCTAAGTGAGTAGGCTTTTGGCACTTTGGTGACCAGGCCGTTTTGTAACAAGGCATTTACCTGCGGCTTTATAAAGTGATATGGATGGCCTGCTTGGCAAGTTCAAAAAAAGTCTACTCACTTAGTTTTTGACGAGAAGCCGATGCCGAAGGCGGTCCTATTTCAGGGCGTTAACAAGTTCGTGAGGCACGAAAAAGGCCCGAACCAATACGGTCCGGGCCTCATCGAGCTAGAGGTTATGTCTCAAGCGGTTGGCTTAGCCAAAGTAGCGCTTGAGCAGGCCGGCGAAAGCCTTGCCGTGGCGGGCCTCGTCGCGAGCCATCTCGTGCACGGTGTCGTGGATGGCATCGAGGCCAGCGGCCTTGGCGCGCTTAGCGAGATCGGTCTTGCCAGCGGTGGCGCCGTTCTCGGCCTCAACGCGCATCTCGAGGTTCTTCTTGGTGGAGTCGGTCACAACCTCGCCCAGGAGCTCAGCGAACTTGGCGGCATGCTCGGCCTCCTCGTGGGCAGCCTTCTCCCAGTATAGGCCGATCTCGGGATAGCCCTCGCGATGGGCGACGCGAGCCATGGCCAGGTACATACCGACCTCGGAGCACTCGCCTTCAAAGTTGGCGCGCAGGTCGGCAACGATGTCCTCGGAGACGCCCTCCATCTTGGCGACGCCCACGACGTGCTCGGCAGCCCACTCGAGCTGACCCTCCTCCTGCTTCAGGAAACGAGAACCGGGAACGCCGCACTGGGGGCACTTGAAGTCCTCGGGCAGCTGGTCGCCGTCGAACTCTTCCACATAACCGCAAACGGGGCAAACAAACTTCATGATTCGATCCTTTCGATCGATGGCGATGGGGCGCTTGTCCGGTCCCGTAAGGGCCCTCTCCGGACGTGCGTCTTGACGAGTTCTATTATCCATAAATGCGACCGAATGTGAAGCCTATTAGGAATGATTTTTAATAAAACAATTTTCGGCATGTGAAGATGTTGATTGATTAACGATTTGCAAGCCATATGCGGACGCCGATGAGTACAATCGGTCGAACAAATGTTGACCTATCAACAAATGAAGGAGTTTCCTTTATGCATCTAGCCCGCCGCGCCTGGTGCCGAACATATCAGACGGTTTTTCGCATCGCATTGCCGATCCTGCCCTATACCGAGCCGCGCATTTTGGAGCATGCCGAGGATGTGCCCGCAGTGCTTCAAAAGCGCTCGATCCAGAAGGTCCTTATCGTGACAGACCCTGGTATTGCTCGTTTGGGACTCACGGCATCACTCGAGCGTGCGCTTACGGCTCAGGGGATTGGCGTTACGGTCTATGCCGAAACGCGTGCGAATCCCACGGTCTCAAACGTGGAGGAAGCGGCGTCCCTGTATCGCGAGAGCGCCTGCCAGGCCATTATCGGTTTTGGTGGCGGTTCGGCCATGGACTGCGCCAAGGGTGTGGGCGCACGCATCGCACAGCCAAATAAGCCCATCAACAAGATGCGTGGCCTGTTGCGCGTCCACCGTCTCCTGCCGCTGCTTATTGCGGTTCCCACTACCGCCGGTACGGGAAGCGAAGTCACACTCGTGGCGGTTATCACCGATGACGAGACGCACTACAAGTACCCCATTAACGACTTTGTGCTTATCCCGCGCTTTGCGGTGCACGACCCCGAGTTTACACGCGGCCTGCCCGCCTCCATTACGGGGCAGACGGGCATGGATGCCCTGACGCATGCCGTCGAGGCCTTTATCGGCCGTAGCACCACGCCCTACACGCGCAAGATGGCGCGTCAGGCGGTCCAGCTCATCCACGACAATTTGCCCGAGGCTTATGAGCATGGCGACGACATGCGCGCTCGTCGCAATATGCTTTCGGCGGCGTATAAAGCGGGTGTTGCATTTACCCGCTCCTATGTCGGATACGTGCATGCCATCGCGCACAGTCTGGGCGGCCGATACGGAATTCCGCACGGTTTGGCCAACGCGATCATCCTGCCGCACATGCTTCGCGCTTATGGTGACGCCGCCGCCCCCAAGCTTGCCGATCTTGCTCGCATGGCCGGTATCGCGCCGGCTAACGCGCAGGACAGTCTTGCGGCCGAGGCCTTTATCGATTGGGTCGACCGCATGAATGCCGCCTTGGGCATTCCCAAATATGTGACGGGCATTCGCCGCTCCGATATTCCGCAAATGGCGGCCCATGCCGATGCCGAGGCCAATCCGCTATACCCCGTTCCACTTTTGATGGACCGTTTGGAGCTCGAGCGTATGTACGAGGTCGTCGCGGGTGGTATGTTTGAGGATGAGAACTAGGAGGGCCCATGAACACCGAGGAAATCGCGCGCATTGTCGGCGAACAGCGCGCCTACTTTAAGACGCGCGCCGCGTTTGATGTCGATGCTCGACGTCGCGCCCTCGTGCGCCTGCGCGAGGCGGTGCGGGCACACGAGACCGATATTGCCCATGCGCTCAAGACCGATTTGGGAAAGTCGCATGACGAGGCCTATATGTGTGAGATCGGCACCTCGCTTTCCGAGATTCGTCATCAGATTGCGCATGTTGCTCGATGGAGTCGCCCGCGCCTGCGCCCGTGCGACCTCGCCAACGCCGTGAGCGTGTGTAAGACGCAGGCCGTGCCCTATGGCGTCACGCTCATCATGGCTCCATGGAACTATCCGTTTTTGTTGACGCTCGAGCCGCTCGCTGGAGCCCTTGCCGCGGGCAATACCGTGGTCATCAAGCCGAGCGCCTATGCCCCGGCATCGAGCGCGGTGCTCAAGCAAATCTGCGAAGAGGCATTTGATCCGCGCCTGGTGACGGTTGTAGAAGGCGGCCGTGCCGAGAACGAAGCACTGCTCGATGAGTGCTGGGACAAGATTTTCTTTACCGGTAACGTTCCGGTCGGCAAGCTCGTCATGGAGCGCGCAAGTAAAAACCTGACGCCCGTGACGCTTGAGCTGGGCGGAAAGAGCCCCTGCATTGTGGATGCCACGGCAAACTTAAAAGTCGCGGCACGGCGCATCGCCTTTGGTAAATGGCTCAACGTGGGGCAGACCTGCGTGGCGCCCGACTACCTGTTGGTCGATGCGCGCGTGCACGACGAGCTGTTGGGCCTCATCAAGGAGGAGGTCCATCGTATGTTTGGCGAGCATCCGCTCGACAACGAGGACTACGCCCTCGTCATCAACGCCAAGCACTTTGCGCGCGTGCGCGGACTGATCGATCCCGATAAGGTCGTGCTTGGAGGCGCCGCGCGCGAGGCTTCTCTCAAGATTGAGCCGACGATTTTGGACGGCGTGGTGCCCGATGATGCCGTGATGCAGGAGGAGATTTTCGGCCCCATCCTGCCGGTGCTGACGTATGAGAGCTTAGACAGGGTCGAGACGTTTATTACCGATCGCCCGACGCCGCTGGCCCTGTATATCTTTAGCCAGGACCGCGCGGTTCAGCAGCGCTTTGTGCGTTATGTGCCCTTTGGCGGCGGCTGCGTCAACGACACGATTATGCATCTGGCTACGAGCCATATGGGCTTTGGCGGCATGGGCGCGAGCGGTATGGGGCAGTACCATGGCCGCGAGAGCTTCGATACGTTTAGCCACAAGAAGAGCATCGTGAACAAGGCAACATGGCTGGACGTGCCATTCCGCTACGCCCCTTATGCAAGCTGGAAGCACAGGTTCGTGCGCATGTTTGTGCATTAGAAAATGGCAGGTAATACGAACAAGTGTTCCTATTACCTGCCATTTACGTTAGACTACTGCTATGGGGTACGGATGGGCCAACTCCCTTTAGAAGGGAATTGGTATGAACGTAAGCGATGTTATTTCGTTACTGGCGTTGTTAATCGCGGCTATCGAACTCGGCCTGTTTATCGGCCGAATGAAATAGCCGCCCCCGCGTAAGCGAAGACGGCCACTTCTCACGATGTAAACGTGCACTGGAGTTGGCAAGACCCGCTGCAACGGGTGCCATCCGTGCCTCTATCTTATCTGCAAGCGCTCTGTCTCGCAAGCGTTGCGGCAAATGGGCGAAAGGTGCGAGCGGGTGAAATTTTGTCCGCACGGGCCCGTAAGCTTCTCAGTAAGGTTAAGTGCCGGTTTATTCGGCCGTTAGGGGAGTTGCTATGTACGAGCCTTCACGTGTTCTTCTGTCGTTTCACATCGCAGGATTTCAATATGCCGACGGCGCTTTGGTCCTAGGCGATCTTAAAGCGGGCGATAAACTGACGCTGTGTGCCGAGCGCGATAATCCTCATGACCCCGAGGCAGTTGCGATCTACTATGGCAAGACCAAACTTGGCTACGTTCCAGGAAACGAGGTCGGCCCACTGTCCTTGATGATGTATTACGGCCACGAGGACGTATTTGAGGCCCGTGTGCAACAGGTTGCCCCCGAGCGCAGCCCGTGGCATCAGGTGCGCGTTGGGCTCTATGTGGTGGATGCTCGCTAGTCGGCAATGGAGGCTGCCATGTTTGACGACGACCTGTTCGATTTGACGGACGATCCGTTTGAGTGGGATATGCTGCTCGATGACGATGAGCTGGAGCAGGATCGCAAAAAGCAAAAGGATAAGAACACCCAGGATAAAGGTTCGAATAAAAAGGACAAGCGCCGCCGAGGTCTGTTCGGCGGGCTCTTTGGGTAACTGTCGCATCGCTGCGTCTGTATACTAGGCACGTGTTGGACGCGTTGCGAAATGAGGACAGAGACGATGATGTGGTTTACCGCCGACCTGCACCTGGGCGATACGAATATCTTGCACGATATGGATCGGCCGTTTGATTCGGTCGAGGAGATGAACCGCAAGGTCATCGATGTCATCAACGAGTGCGTGGCTGCGAACGACCTCCTCTATATCCTGGGGGACTTTACGTATCGATTGCCCATGGCGGAAGCGGTGCGCCTGCGTAAACGAATCGAATGCCAGAACATAACGCTCATCCGTGGCAACCATGACGGTGATTGGGAAGATCCCGACGTACCGCAGATTTGGGATGAGGTACGCGATTACCTGGAGATTGCTCCCGGCTATGCCAAGGGCCATCGTCTAGTTATGAGCCATTACCCCATGCTCAGCTGGAATGGCAAGGCGCGCGGCGCCATCATGCTGCACGGGCATATCCACAGCAGGGGAGACCGCACCAACGCGCGCAACCGCGATCGCGAGCGCCCTATCTTTCGCTATGATGTCGGTCTCGATGCCAACGATTACAAGCCCGTAAGCCGTGATCAAATCCTTGACTTCTTTGGGCTGTAATTCTCGAACCACCACACAAACCACCGCAAAGGGGACAGGCACCTTTATGGTGGTTCTGGCGCCGCTGCCATTATGGCAGCGGCGCCTTTTTTGTCCGTGCGGCGCGGTAGAGTGTAGGCGGTTGAAATTTGCGTCCATCGAGGAGCTGCCATGAACGAGATCAAGTGCCCGCATTGCGGTGAAGTTTTTAAGGTCGATGCGTCCGGTTATGCGGATATCGTCAAGCAGGTGCGCGACGCCGAGTTCTCGCGCGACCTGGACGAGCGCGTGAAGGCTGTTCAGCGCGAGGGCGAGCAGGCGCTGGAGCTTGAGCGCTCGCGCTCGACGGCTGCTTTGCAAAAGGCGGAGTCTCAGCGCGACGCTCAGCTTGTCGAGCAGAAGAACGCTGCAGCCCAGCAGCTGGCGCAAGAACTCGCCAAGCGCGATGCGGAGCTTGCCGAGCTGCACGCCAAACTCGAGGGCGCTGCCGCGGAGCGCGAGAGCGCAAGCCAGCGCGCGGCGGTTGAGGCCCGTGCCGACGCTCAAAAGGAGAACGCCGAGCTCCAGCGCGAAATCGACAACTTGCGTGCGCAGCTGGGGCGCAAGGATGACGAAGCCAAGCTTGCCGAGTCGGCGGCGCGCAATGCTGCTCAAAACGATGTAGCTGCACGAGATGCCCAGATTGCCGAGTTGCAGGCCAAGCTTGCCGCGGCGGACAAGGCCCAGGAGATGGCGCTTGCCGCTGCCGCGGCCGAGTCTCAGCGTGAGCTCGATGCCGCTCGCAGCGAGGCCGAACGCACACTCACAGACTACCGCGCGAAGGTGCAGGAGAAGCTTTCCGCCGCAAAGGTTCGGTCTGAGCAGGAGGCCGAGGGCCTGCGTGCCCAGCTGCGCGAGCAGGAACTGATGGCAAAAATGAACCTGTCAGAGGCGGTCGCCGCGGCGGAGCGAGAGCGCGATGAGGCGCGTGCCAAACTGACGAGCGAGCTGGCGGTGCGCGATTCTCGTGAGGAGCAAGCCAAGGCGGCACACGAGCTCGAGCTTGCGCAGGCCAAGCGCGCGAGCGATGACCTGATTCGCTACAAGGATGAAGAGATTGAGCGCCTTAAGGACATGAAGGTCCGCCTGTCCACCAAGATGGTGGGCGAGTCGCTCGAGCAGCACTGCGAGACTGAGTTCAACCGTCTGCGCATGACGGCGTTTCCCAACGCGTACTTCGAGAAAGATAACGATGCGTCCGAGGGTACCAAGGGCGACTTTATCTTCCGCGAGTGCGACGCGAGCGGCAACGAGATCATCTCGATTATGTTCGAGATGAAAAACGAGAACGATGAGACCGCGACCAAGCATAAAAACGAGGACTTCTTTAAGAAACTCGATCACGATCGTCGCCAGAAAGGCTGCGAGTATGCGGTGCTCTGCACCCTGCTGGAGCCTGAGAGTGAGCTCTATAACGCGGGCATCGTCGACGTGAGTTACCGCTATGAGAAGATGTACGTGATCCGCCCGCAGTTCTTCATTCCGATGATCACGCTGCTGCGCAACGCCGCCATGGGTTCGCTGCGTTATAAGCAGGAGCTAGCGGAGTACAAACAGCAGAATATCGATGTCACGAACTTCGAAGCCAAGATGGAAAAGTTCAAGAATGATTTCGGTCGTAACTACGAGATCGCGAGCCGCAAGTTCCAGACGGCGATCGATGAGATTGACAAGACGATTAGCCATCTGCAAAAAACCAAGGAGGCGTTGCTGTCCTCCGAGAACAATCTGCGCCTGGCCAACAAGAAAGCCGACGATCTTACCATTCGCAAGCTCACGTGGGGCAACAAGACCATGAAGGCCGCCTTTGACGAGGCGCGCGGGGCTGCGCCAGAGACAAACGAGGAGCCAGCCGAGGCGGATTCGTATGAGGTCGAGGATGCCGAGTAAGGTATAACGTATCGCGCAAAAAGCGGGGCCGCTGGCGATGTTGCCAGCGGCCCCGCTTCGTTTCGTTCCATTGCGCCCGGCTAGTCCTCGAGCAGGTCCTCGATAAAGCCGACACGGTAGTTCTTGAAGATGACCTCGCCGCCGTCTTGCGTGGCGTCCAGGTCGACATCGCCCATGATGCCAAAGTCGTGGTCGCCATCCTCGTCGGCAAAAATCTGGTGCACATGCCACACGTGCTGCGTCTTCTCGTCGCTCTCGTCGATGGAAAACATCGCGGAGCTGCGGGCATCTCCGTCGGTGAGAATTTCCTCGTGTTGCTCGTGATAGGCGTCGAGCGCCTTTTGCCAGCGGACCTCGCTCATGCCCCAGTCCTCGTCGAGCTCGCCCAGGTCGCGAACGTGCTCGCGGGCGGCAAGGGTCACGCGGCGGAAGAGCGCGTTGCGCACCAGCAGCGTGCAGCCGCGGCGGTCAGCCACGACTTCGTCGATGCCCTGCGGCGGTGCGGCGTCGAGGGCCGCCGGGTTGCCGGCGTTCTCCCACTCGTCCACCAGGCTCGAGTCGACCGAGCGCACCACAAAGCCGAGCCACGAAATGATGTCGCGAAGGCGCTCGTCGCGCTTTTCGATGGGCACGGTACGGTCGAGAGAACGGTAAGCCTCTGCCAGGTAGCGCAGCAGAATGCCTTCGGAGCGGGCGATGCCGAGCTTTTGAATGTAACCCTTAAAGTCGCTCGCGCTCTCCAGCATGTCGCGCAGGACGCTCTTGGGCGAGAGCTGGTAGTCGTTGGCCCAGGGTACTTCCTGGCAGTACTTGTCAAAGGCGGCGTCGAGCAAATCCTCGAGCGGTTTTTCGTACGTGACGTCCTGAATACGCTCCAGACGCTCCTCATATTCAATGCCGTCGGCTTTCATCTCGGCCATCGCGCGATCGCGTGCGGCGCGCTCCTGTGCGCGCAGCACCTGCTTGGGATCCTCGAGCGTTGCCTCGACCATCGAGATGAGGTCCATGGTATAGGTCTCGCTCTCGGGATCGAGCAACTCCAGCGCGGCAAGCAAAAACGGCGAGAGCGGCTGGTCGAGCGCAAAGTCCTCGGGCAGGTCGACCGTCAGCGCGTAGTCGATGTCCGGCGCGGCGTCAGCCGGAGCGTCGGGTGCGGGCGGCACTTCGGTGCGAACGACGACGCCGGAATCGATGAGCGTGGCGAAGATCTCGTCGGCACGAACCTCGAGCTTTGCCTTTTCCTCAGGGGTCTGCAGACTCGTCTCGATGAGGTCGTGTACGCGGGCTCGGGCATCGCCGCCCTGCTCGACCACGCTAATCACCATGGAGTGTGTGATGCGCAGGCGCGGCTTGAGCGTTTCGGGCTGCGTCTCGATCAGGCGCTCAAAGGTCTGCTTGTTCCAGGTGACAAAGCCCTCGGGGGCCTTCTTCTTTTTAATCTTGCGGAGTTTTTTGGGGTCGTCGCCCGCCTTGGCCATGAGCTTGGCGTTCTCGATCTCGTGCTCGGGTGCCTCGGCAATCACCATGCCCTCGGTATCGAACCCCGAGCGGCCGGCGCGACCGGCAATCTGATGGAACTCGCGGGCGCGCAGGCGACGCATCTTGTAGCCGTCGAACTTGGTGAGCGCGGTGAGGACCACGGTGTGGATGGGCACGTTGATGCCGACGCCGAGTGTGTCGGTGCCGCAAATGACGGGCAGTAGGCCCTGCTGCGCCAGGCGCTCGACCAGCAGGCGATAGCGCGGCAGCATACCGGCGTGGTGCACGCCGACGCCGCAGCCGAGCAAACGCTTGAGGATCTTGCCGAAGGCCGTCGAGAAGCTCGTTCCCTTTGCCGCTTCTTTGATGGCTTCGCGCTGCTCCTTGCTGGCGATGCCAAAATTGGCGAGCGACTGTGCCGTCGCAAGGGCGGCATCCTGGCTAAAGTGCACGATGTAGAGCGGGGCCTCGCCGCGGCGCATCGCGAGCTCGACGGTGCCCTCGAGGGAGGTCGTCACATAGTCGTAGCTCAGCGGCACAGGGCGTGGGGCATCGACGACCAAGTCGCAGGTAGCGCCGGTGTGTTCCTCGAGCGAGGCGGCAATCGCGGTGACATCGCCGAGCGTGGCGCTCATGAGCATGAATTGCGTGTGAGGCAGGGTGAGCAGCGGCACCTGCCAGGCCCAACCGCGATCAGGGTCGGCAAAGTAGTGGAACTCGTCCATGGCGACGCAGCCAACATCGGCATCTTCGCCCTCGCGCAGTGCGTCGTTGGCAAGGATCTCTGCCGTGCAGCAGATGACGGGCGCCTTGGTGTTGATATGCGTGTCGCCGGTGATCATACCGACGTTATCGCGGCCGAGCACCTGCACCAAGTCGAAAAACTTCTCGCTGGCCAGAGCCTTGATAGGAGCCGTGTAGTAGCAGCGCTTGCCCTGCGCCATGCCCATAAAGAGCATACCTAGCGCGACAAGCGACTTGCCCGAGCCGGTCGGCGTGCCCAGAATGACGTGATCGCCGGCGGCTAGATCCATGAGGGCCTCTTCTTGGTGGTCCCACAGCTCAATACCGCGATTGCTCGTCCATTCAAAGAAGCGCTCGAAGGCCTGGTCGGGCGTGAGCCACGGTTCGGGCTCGCTGCCGTCCTCGGGCTCCCACCAGGTGGGGGAGAGCGCACCGAGTGAGCCGAATTCGGCTTCGGTTCCCGTGCCGCCCGAGAATGAGCTGGCGGCGCCGGCGCCAGAGACGGTGCTGGCGGCGGTATCTATCGTGGTCTGTGCCATGTGGGGGTACTTTCTCTCGCCGTTTGTCCGCCATCCATTATGGCGTAGCGGCGGTGCGGGGCGCCAGCGCGAAAGAAAATGCAGGAAATGGGCGTTCTGCTCAGCCGTTTGGTGCAGTTGTCAGCTAAGTGAGTAGACTTTTTGCAATATCGCGAGCACATGACTTTTGCGCAAGGGCTCTACCTGCGGTTTTATTTCTTCCTATGCGGGTTGTGCTTAGCTATTGCTAAAAAGTCTACTCACTTAGGTTTGAGGGTCGTTCATCGGTGCCTATTTGTGCTTGCTCGCTGGCGTAGCGACCGCCAAAAGCCCCTATGACTCCTGCGGAAGGCGCTTTTTGCCTTTGCGGGCGCGGTTTCTAAAGTTCTCGACGGCCTCTTCCATGCCCAGAGGTACATAGGTGAGCTCATCGAGGTTATTGGGTAGGTAGCAGGCAAGACTTTGTTCCTGCACGCGGCCCGCCGCGAGCTGTTCGTCGGTTGGCAGCGCACCGGGCGTGGCGCAGATGCCATAGACGACGGCACCCATCTCGCGCGTGCGGCATTCGTATTCGGTCTCGGGATGCTCGGGATGGTCGCGGCGAACGTCGTTACTTACCCAAAGTGTATCGTAGCCGGCCGCGGCAAACTGCCCCAAGGCGTAGTCGCGCAATGGCTTGCTGTCGGTACGCAGCGTTACGGTGGCGCCAGCTGCAAAGAGCGGGCGATAGAGTATCAGATGGTCGACATGGACGAGTCGTTTTTTGGCGTACTTGGCCTTGGGCTGCGGCGTGGGAAAGTTGATGGTGATGGCATCGAGCTCGCCTGGGGCAAACAACTGCGGCAGCGATGCAGCGCCTCGGGGCAGGACGAGTGCGTTTGATAGTTCCTGCTCGCAGATTTTCTGCGCGGCATAGGCGATGCAGATGGGCTCCTGGTCCATACCGATAAAGAGCGTGTTTGGCTCGTTGACCGCGCGCTCTACAAGGTAGGTTCCCTTGCCGCAGCCAAGATCCAGGTGCAGGTGTTCGAAAGGCTTGCTGCCAACTGGCGCGCAAGCCTCGCGCCAATCTCCGGCATAGGCTTCGGGGTTCGTCTCAATCGCATCGGCGTAGCGCTCCAGGCGCTTCTCGAGTACAAAGTTCTTAGGCGTGCGAACGTGGACGGCTCCCATGAGGCTCCTTGGTCATAAGTATGGAACGCATGGCTGCGCGTTCCATCAATGGGTTGAAAAAGGGGTGGGCATAGTTTGCCCGAAAGACGCGGTGCGGCTCGACGGCGAGTTGTCGGTGCCTACAGGCGCTTGAGAATCACATAGCGGTTGAGATCGCCGCTGCGACCGTCAGCATGGAAGCGCTCAAGCTCGCGCACGGGGACCTCGCCGCTCTTGTAGAACGTACGGACGCCGCGCACCAGGTCGGTGATCTGCTGATCGTCAAAGTGATGGCAATAACGGTAGGCGTGACGGTCGTTTTGCCAGCCAATAAGGTGGTCGCCGGCTTCAAACTGCGCGGAATCGTAACCCTCAAACGGCGGGGTGAGCTCGGCGCGGGCTTCGGCGCGAACGGCCTTGCGCGCCATGCGCTCGTCGTTCATAAACTCCCAAAAACTGATAGCGATGATGCCGCCCGGGCGCGTCTGGCGCACCAGGGCGTCGAGCACGCGTACACGATACTCGCATGACGGCACGTGGTGCATAAAGCCAAAGCAGACCGAGATGTCGGCGAGCGGTGCGTCGAAAAGGACATCGGGCGTCTCGGCGGGGTTGAGCTTCATGAGGGCATCGAGCGCGTCGAGTTCCTGGAAGTGCAGGTTGGGAATGCGCAGGGCGTGGCCATGTGCATCGATAGCCAAATCTTGACACGAGTCGACACCATAGAACTCAAACGGGCAGCTGGCGTCTGCCGAGGGGTTTGCGCCGTCGACGCCCTTGGCGGCAAGTGCGCCGCCGGCGGCAAAGTTCTCGAATCGCATGTTGCCGCAGGCGAGATCGAAGACGCGGACGGGATACTCGATTGTGGCGACGTCGAGCTGTTCGAGCGCGATATCCATGGTACGTACCCAGCCGGGCCACGGGGCCTGGCGCGTATCGGAGAAGGAGGCGGAGTGCTCGCGATAGAACGTGTTGTTGAGCTGGATGAGCGATGAGGCGAAATCGCGGTTCACGGCGCGGAACTCCCTCCGTTGGCGGTGCGGAATAAACAGTACGACCATACTACCGTTAACGCCGCAACGGGGACAACCGAGCCGCGGGTCATTGCTTTGTTTGGACACATTTCCGCAGCTCATATGCACCCGCAACCGCCGGTTGTCAAAAATCTCACTAGAATAGGTGGCATGCTTTTGGCGGTGGCGGATAGATTTTAACTGTGCAAGGCGCCTTAAGAACAAAAACGGTCCGGCGGCACGGCTGGCATCACATAGGAGGAACCATGAATGTAGAAACTGCGCAGCGGCTCGCCGACCTTCGTCGCAGCAAGGGTTTTAGCCAAGAAGGGCTTGCACGAAAGCTGGGACTGTCGCGCCAGGCGGTCAGTAAATGGGAGCGCGCAGAGAGCTCGCCCGATACCGAGAACCTGATCTCGCTCGCCAAGCTCTATGGCGTGAGTCTGGACGAGCTGCTCAATCCGAGCGACGAGATCGAGGACGATATCGAGTTTGAGAACGAGGACCGCGCCCGTCAGCGCGAGGCCGAGGCGGCGGAACGTGCCCGCACCCATGAGGCGGCGGCGCGCGCCACGGAGGCAGCTACGCAGGCGAGTGATGCTGCGGCCAAGGCGGCGCAAGCGGCAAGCTGGAGTGCGCAGGCCGCCAATGCCGCTACGGCGCAGATGACGAGTGGCGGCGCGGTTGGCTCGACTCCGGTGAAGGGCCCGTTCCAGTCGTTCCCGTATTGGGCCGTGTGCTGGCTGTTGTTCTTTTTGCTGATGTTCCTGTTTAATGGCGTCTTCTTTGCCGCACTGATCTTCTTTACGATTCCCATCTATCACTGGGTGGCGCGTGCGCTCGATGGTGATTGGGCACGCGGAGATATTCAGGTTGGTCCGGCACCGGTGACAACTAGGACTAAGGGGGAGGACGTTTCCACAGCGGTTGACGCTGACATGGCTACCGCGACCACCGATGAGTCGAGTGCCAAAGAAGGTGATGAATGATGAAGCTCTCGCATGAGTCTAAGAGGCGCTTGGGCATTGGCATCGGAGCGTTTGTGCTCATCATTGGACTTGTCTTTGGCACTTCGCGGACTTTGATTCATTTTGATGGACCGTGGGATTTCGACGATGTTGTATCCGGCTTGTCTGGTATGGGCGATGCGTTTGACGAGGACGATGTTTTGGATGACGGTATTTACTCCGCTAAGTCTCAAAAGCTTTCGAGTGAAACCTTCGATGCCGATTCATTCCAGTCCCTTGACCTGGATGTGACGTCGGGTACGGTCGATATCAAGTACGTTTCCGATGGACCGGTGCGTGTCATCGAAAGTTGTCGCGTTGCAAAAGGAGTAACTGCTTACGATGCTGCCACTCAAAATCTGGCCGAGATTAGGGGCTCTACGCTCAAGATTAACCAGTTCGACTGCGATGACGAGCGTGCGCTTGACCGTACGGTCACCATCGAGCTGCCGCGCGAGCTTGCCGATAACATGATGGACATTTCGGCGAATGTGGGGTCGGGGGATCTGACGATTACGGACATTGCGTGCCACGACTTCGATTTGACGTTGGACTCGGGAGACGTCGAGTTCGCGGGCACTGTAACCGACACCCTGAATGCCAAGGTCGGTTCGGGCGATGTGACGTTCGAGCTCTACCAGGCCCCCGCGAAGTCGATGGACGTAAGCGTGGACTCGGGCGATGTGGAGATAACGGTTCCAAACTCTACGGGCTTTAAGGCGAGCCTCACCGTGGGCAGTGGTGACTTCGAGAGCGATTTCCTTCCGCTTGGCTACGATGGCGAGACCATATTGAATCTTGAATTCGACAACGGTGATAAGTCAGCCACGTATCGTTTTAAGGTCGGTTCGGGCGACATGTCGTTTGATCCGGAGTGACATGAGGTTTTCGGAGATCGGTACATATAGGCACGCTCTTTGATGGAGGCGCCGGAGCCCGTCACGGCTCCGGCGCCTTTGCCTTTACAATGGGGGGCATGGAACAGATTATCTTGAACATACTCGAGGCTCTGCGTCGCGGCGAGACTGTAGACGACAAGGCGCTCGTCAAACTGATACATGCCGAGGCACGCCGCGAGGGTGCCGATAAGCGCGACTTGGCAAAGCGCCGCCTGCTGCCGTTTTACCAGCGGGTGAAGCGCGAGGAGCCGGCTCGTTGGGCTGGGTGGAATGTCGATGCCGAGTTGGAGCGTCAACTGCTGCAGGTGTTGCGCATGAAGCCGCGCCGCACGGCTTCGGGCGTGGCGACCATTACCGTCATCACCAAGCCGTGGCCGTGTTCGGGCGATTGCCTGTTTTGCCCCAACGACCTGCGCATGCCCAAGAGCTATCTGCACGCCGAGCCGGCGTGTGCCCGTGCGGAGCAAAACTGCTTCGATCCGTATCTGCAGGTGAGTGCCCGTTTGACGGCGCTTTCGCAGATGGGTCATGCGACCGACAAGATCGAGCTTATCGTGCTCGGTGGCACCTGGAGCGACTATCCGCAAGGGTATCAAACGTGGTTTATGTCGGAGCTTTTCCGTGCGCTGAACGATGACGCCGTTGCTGGTGTGGCAGCTAACCCCATGTTGGCGCGTCCGGGCATCAGCCGTGCCGAGGCGGGGCGCCTGCTCGATGACGCGCCCGCCGATGCGCTGCCGCCGGTGGTAGCGGAGCGTCGCGAGCGCTATCGGGCCACCGGCATTGCGACAGACGAGGTCGAGCTCGCTGCCGGCGTTGCCGACGAGCAGGAGCGTGTGGATGCTGCCGTGGGCGGCTATAACCGTGCGGTACGTCGTCTGTACGGCCCCGGTACGCCGTGGGGCGAGGT
Source organism: uncultured bacterium (assembly GCA_905215505.1). Lineage (GTDB taxonomy): Bacteria > Actinomycetota > Coriobacteriia > Coriobacteriales > Coriobacteriaceae > Collinsella. Next base: position 1,804 of record CAJMPU010000002.1, on the reverse strand, counting down.
CGCCGAGTGGCAGACGGCAACGATGGAGGAGCTTGAGCGCCAGCAGCGCATCAACGAGACGGCGAAGCATCGCGTGGTGGGACTCGTTATCGAGACGCGCCCCGATGCCGTAACGCCGCAGGCCCTCACGCTCATCCGCCGCCTGGGCTGCACCAAGATCCAGATGGGCATCCAAAGCCTTGACCAGCACCTGCTCGATATCAACGAGCGCCGCATTTCGGTGGCACAGATCGAGCGGGCGTTTTCGCTCGCGCGCCTGTTTGGCTTTAAGATCCACGCTCATTTTATGCTCAACTTGCTGGGCGCCACACCCGAGGGGGACAAGCGCGACTACGAGCGCTTTATGACCGAAGGGGCCTTTATGCCCGACGAGGTCAAGGTTTACCCGTGTGCGCTCATCGAGGGCTCGCGTCTGGTGGGCTGCTATGAGCGCGGCGAGTGGCGCCCCTATACCGAGGAAGAGCTGCTCGATGTGTTGGCCGACGACATCGTGGTGACGCCGGCGTTCTGCCGTATCAGTCGCATGATCCGCGACTTTAGCTCCGATGACATCATGGTGGGCAACAAGAAGCCCAACCTGCGTCAGCTCGTCGAAAACCGCTTGGCTGCTCGTGGGGAAGGCGCGACGGTGCGCGAGATTCGCTATCGCGAGATCAGCACGGCGGGTGCCGACTTGGATGAGCTGACCCTTGACGAGGAGGTGGCGTACGAGACGCCGGTGACGCACGAGCGCTTTTTGCAGTGGGTGACGCCGCAGGGCAAGATCGCGGGCTTTTTGCGCCTGTCGCTGCCTGACCATTCGTTTGTTGCCGCGCATGCGGACGAGTTGCCGACGACGCCGAACGAGGCGATGATTCGCGAGGTGCACGTGTATGGCATGGCGGCACGCGTGGGCGATCAGGGGCAGGCGGCGCAGCATCACGGGTTGGGGCGTTTGCTCGTAGAGTGTGCGTGCGAGATTGCCCGAGATGCGGGTTATGCGCGCATTAACGTGATTAGCGCGATTGGCACACGCGAGTACTATCGCCATCTTGGATTTTATGACCATGGCCTTTATCTGCAAAAGGAGCTCTAGATGAACAAGCCGAGCGTTTCTGCCGGCGTCGTTGCCGGCGTTGCCCTGGGAGCTGCGGCGCTCGGCGCGGCCGCCGTTGTTGTTCGCGCTGCCTGTCTGCAGGTTGCGCGAACCCGCAATGGGTTGGCGCGTGTGAAACGCGTGCACGATGAGGGCGGCGACGAAGTCCGCGTATTGGTGCAAGGCGGCGTCTACCAAAGCGCGAGTTACGTTGGCGAGCGTTGGGCAGAGCCCGTCTTTGCGTACTATCGTGCGTTTGACGATGCGTTTGAGGCCGAGGATGCAATGCGTGACGCTTATGGTCACGGTATCGACCGCATGCTTATGCTGGGCGGCGGCGGGTTTGCCTATCCCAAGTTTGCGCTGATGTCGCACGAGAGCTTGCGCATGGACGTCATTGAGTACGATGCCGAGATTACGCGCCTGGCACGCCGCTGGTTCTACCTGGACGAGCTGGAGCGCGCGGTGGGCGATCGCCTGCGGGTGATAACCGCTGAGGCTCGCTCATATCTGGGCGTGGCGAGCGTGGGTCATCGTCGCTACGACGTGGTCGTGAGCGATTGCTTTGGCGGTGCCGAGCCCGTACGCGAGCTGGCGACCGTTGAGGCGTTGCGTTTGGTGCGAGGCAGCCTGAACCCCGGGTGTATCTACGTGGCTAATATCGTGAGCGCATGCGAGTGGAGCGAGTTGTCGTTGCTGCGCTATTGCGCGGCGACGGCACTCGAGGTA
>CAJMPU010000001.1 GCA_905215505.1 uncultured bacterium | reverse complement strand
AGGGCGGAGGCGGGGCATTCCCCGCCTCTTACACCACATCTCTGCGCGCTACCCGACACTGAGCGCAAAATCTGTCCGAGAGGCTAAAACTGCCTGTTACTAAATTGGTGACAGTACTCATATTTGCCATTTTTTGGCCACAGCACCCTAGGAAGGGTGCCCCGGAGCTCCCCATAGGGGAGCTCCGGGCTTCACAGGGGCACGAATAGCCCACTCCGACCTGCGAAATCTGTACTCGCGATGCGAATGACGCCCCTAACCTTAAACTTTAGCTTGAACTTAGCTATAATGCGCTACGTTCCTGCCAGGCTGTGGTTGCGGACGGACGAAATGCCCGTCCTAGTCCAAGACAGACGCGGTCAAAGGGATCCACGTAAGCGACCGCGTGCGCGCGGCGCGATCATGGCGCGTCCTAGATGTAAGCCGCACCGTCCGTTCTACTTTCTTTGGGGCAATACCGCCTCGCGGGCGAGCGGGCCAGTCGTGAAGGTGGCTGCGGCCTCCCGAGCAAACGCCCCGGTGCGCAAGTGTGGGGTCAAATACCAGGTCAGCTGGTGGGAACAACCTGATATTCCGCGCAACGCACGGATCGTATACGACACAGAAGGCAGGGTAGTGGACATGGTGAGGGGCAGCTTGATGCACGCGGCTCGGTTAGGTGCTGGGACCGCAGCGGTCATCGCCGTTTTGGGCCTGAGCGGATGCGCGTTCAACCCGCTGTCTACGTTCACGACTCCCACGATCGACCAGATCGAGTACGAGACCGTCACGCCGGCGGTGTCGGACGATGCCCTGGTCACTCCCGGAACCCTGACGGTTGCCCTCGATACCTCCGATGCGCCGCAGGCCATGCAGGACGCCGACGGCGAGCTCACGGGGTATGCGGTTGACGCCGCCCGCGCCCTTGCAAGCCGCATGGGCCTTAAGGTCGCCTTTGTCGATGCGTCCTCGGCAGGTTCCGCGCTCGGCGACAAAAAGGCTGATATCTTTATCGGCGAGATCAACTCCACGGACGGGGACGTTAGCTCGCTCGGCACCTGCCTGTACGATGCCGCTTCCGTGTTCGGTAAAACCAGCGATGGTGGGTCGCTAAGCGTTTCCACCGATACCCTTAACACGTCTACTCTGGGTGTCCAGATGTCCTCGGCCTCGCAGGAGGCGCTTGCTAAGCAGAGCATCGCCGCCAACCAAAAGACTTACTCCAACATCAACGAGTGCTTTGAGGCACTCGAGTCCGGCGAGGTCGACTATGTAATCTGCGACTCCACGGCCGGCGGCTACCTTGCACGCCTGATGAGCGAGGTCTCCTATGCCGGTTCGCTCGAGGCGCCCTCGACGCTTGGTGTTGCGGGCCTCTCGTCCAATGACGAACTGTGCCGTGCCGTGAGCGATGCCCTCGACGGTATTACGGCCGACGGCACGCTCGAGGCGGTCCACTCTGTCTGGTATGGCAGGATGCCCTACGACCTCACCACTAAGACGGTTTCGGGCGCTAACGTGCAGCCGGGTGACTCTGAGTCCAGTGAGACCACGTCTTCCGGCAGCGAGTCCTCCGATTCCAACAATGAGACCGCATCCTCCGAGGACAAATCGTCCAGCCAGGAAGGCACCATCACCGACGACGACATTAACAAACTTAATAGCTAGTTATTGCTAGGGGTGGTGTCTCCTATACGTTGGAAAGGACGCCTCTTCACGGTTTCAACACGCACTGCCGGGCTTCCCCAATAGGGGAGCCCGGCTTTTTCATCCCTATAAAACCAGCAGGTCAAAGCCAATTTTCGGGACCAAATACAAAGCTGTCGGCTCCCTTCTATAGCGCACTTTGCCACGGAAAAGTGCGAGACTTCGGTATGCGGTATCAAGCAATCGTTATTCGGGTCTTTAGGAATCCGCGTGATTAAATGCACGGCAATGGGTACATAGCCAGTACAGTAAGTCCCCGAGGCAGATTGGAGCCACGTATGGATATCAAGGTTTCTGGACGCAAGACGACGGTAACCGATGCTCTGCGTGCGCATGTGGATGAGAAGATCGGCGAGGCGCTCAAGGTTTTCGATATCGAGCCCATGACGGTCGACGTTGTACTTCGCTATGAGAAGAACCCCTCGAACCCCAACCCGGCAATCGTCGAGGTTACGGTTCGCGCCCGCGGTTCGGTGATTCGCGTTGCCGAGCACGGTGCAGATATGTACGCCGCCATCGACCTCTCCGCCGATAAGGTCACCCGCCAGCTGCGTAAGTTCAAGACCAAGGTCGTGGACAACCGCCAGGGCGGTGCCAGCGCCGCGGATGTCGCGCCGGTCGAGCGCGTCGAGGATCTGGCCGACCTGCTGCTGCCCGAGGAGGAGGACGACCTGCTCGTCCGCGAGAAGGTTATCGACGTCACCCCGATGACTGAGGAGCAGGCGCTGGTGCAGACCGATCTGCTGGGCCACGACTTCTACGTGTTCGAGAACGCGACGACCGGTCTCATCAATGTGGTGTATCACCGTAAGAATGGTGGATATGGCATCATCAAGCCCCGCATCGAAACACTTGACGAGTAAAATACGTTAACTTGCATGAGTTAACGGTTGGCGGCCATCCCATGCGGGTGGCCGCCTTTTTACGTAAGGAGTCGCTTTGATGGACAAGGCCGCATCCGCCGGTCATTCGGACCGTTGCCGCATCGTCGTCGATACCTGCTGCGACTTTAGCCCCGAGGTCGCCGCGAACCTCGATGTCGATATCTTGGGTTTCCCCTTCATTATCGATGGCGAGGAGCGCACGGATGACATCTGGTCGAGCATCACACCCAAGGAGTTTTACGATCGCATGCGCGCCGGTGCCCGCGTGTCCACCTCGGCTGTGTCGCTCGGTCGCTATATCGAGTTCTTTACCGAGTGCGCCAAAGAGGGCACGCCCACGGTCTACCTGTGCTTTACCTCGGCGCTGTCGTCGAGCTACAACTCCGCGTGCCAGGCGGCGGACGCCGTGCGTGCCGAGTATCCCAACTTTGAGCTGTACGTGGTCGACAACGCTCTGCCCTGCGCGACCGGCGCGCTCTTGGCGCTCGAGGCCGTGCGCCAGCGTTCGGCGGGACTGACCGCCAAGCAGCTGGTCGACTGGGCAAACGAGGCTAAGACCTATGTCCACGGTTACTTTACGCTCGAGAGCTTTGACGCGCTGGCTGCCGGCGGCCGCATTCCGCCCGCGGCGGCACAGCTCACGGCAAAGCTCGACGTCAAACCCGAGCTGTCCTACGACCTGGCCGGCTCGCTGTCGCTGATCGGCGTCAACCGCGGTCGCAAGAAGGCGCTCAAGTCCATTCTCAAGTCGTTCCGCGAGAACTATGTGCCCGATCGCACCATGCCCATCGCCATTATGACGGCCGATGCCGAAAAGGACGGCGACTGGCTCGAAGCCGCCATCCGCAAGGAGGAGGGTTGCGCCGACGTCACGATCATTCGCAGCTCCGTGGGTCCCACCATTGGCTCGCACGTGGGCCCCGGCATGGTGGCCTGCGCGTTTTGGGGTAAGAACCGCGCCGACAAGGCGTCGCTTTCCGACCGCATCGCCCGCCGCGTGCGCGGTCAGTAGGCAAGTAACGCGGCCGTAATCGATCCCAACTCACAGCCCAAACGCTGGCACCGAGTATTCAACCTGGTAATAACACCCAACCCAAAAGGAAAGGTTTCATGGCAAACAAGCTCTCTGTCGCATTTATCGGCACCGGAATCATGGGTGCCCCCATCGCCGGCCACATTCTGGACGCCGGCTATCTCGTCACGGTCAACAACCGCACTAAGTCCAAGGCGGCGGCGCTTATCGAGCACGGCGCAGTCTGGGCCGATACGCCGGCAGATGCCGTGGCGAACGCCGACGTCGTCTTTACCATGGTGGGTTATCCCTCCGAGGTCGAGGAGCTCTACCTGGCGGGCGACGGCCTGCTGGCCTGCACTAAGCCCGGCGCGGTGCTGATCGACCTCACCACGAGCTCGCCCGAGCTCGCCCGTGACATTGCCGAGGCCGCCCAGGTTTCCGGCCGCATGGCGTTTGACTGCCCCGTCACCGGCGGCGAGTCGGGTGCTATCGCCGGCACGCTTACGGCTATCGTTGGCGCTACCGAAAACGACATCGCGCCGGTCCGCGACATCCTTGCCACCTTTGCGGCCAACATCTGCTGCTTCGACGGTGCCGGCAAGGGCCAGGCTGCCAAGCTCGCCAACCAGGTGTCGCTGGGCGCCTGCATGGTCGGCATGGCAGACGCCATGGCATTTGCCGAGCTGAGCGGCCTTGACCTGGAGAAGACCCGCCAGATGATCCTGGGCGGCACCGGCAAGTCCGGTGCCATGGAGAGCCTGGCCCCCAAGGCGCTCGACGGCGACTACAAGCCCGGCTTTATGGTCGAGCACTTCATTAAGGACCTGCGCCTGGCCCTTGCCTACGCCGACGACCGCGAGCTCGCGCTGCCCGGTGCCGACGTGGCCTTTACGCTCTACGATATGCTTGACGCCATCGGTGGCGCCAAGCTGGGCACCCAGGCCATCACGGTCCTCTACAAGGAGGAGGCCGACGCCATCGCCGCCGGTCTGGACTGGTCGCAGTATCGCCCCGAGGAGCACGGTGCCCACGAGGACGGTTGCGGTTGCGGCGAGCACGGCGACGACCATGAGTGCGGTTGCGGCCACCATCACGGCGAGGACCACGAGTGCTGCGGCGGCCACGGCCATGATGACGGCCACGAGTGCTGCTGCGGCCACCATCACGGGGAGTAGCGCCCATGAGCTGGACGTTCGTGGTGCTTGCGCTGGTGCTCTTTCTCTTTGCGATTTACATCGGCTTTCTGTGCGGCCAGTGGGCGTGCGAAAAGCGCGTGATCACCAAGCGCGACTACTGGATTGCCAACTTTGCAGGAGCGGCGGCAGTCGTCCTGCTGACCTGGGTGTTCTCGCTGTTCCCGCTGGTGCAGTTTGCGCCGATCGGCTGGCTCGGTGGCTTTATCGCCGGCCTTAAGATGAGCTTTGGCGAGTCCGTCGGTCCGTGGCGCAAGCACGACGAGGTCTTTAACGTCAACAAGGCTCATCGAGCCGCCGCCGACGCGGGCGATGCCGAGGAACGCCGCCGTGCACGTCGCAATGGCGCGGCCGACCGACAGCTCATCTCGGTCACCGATGACAGCAAGGGTGCTGGCAAGCACGCCAAGAAATAAAAAGAAGAGGTAACTATGGCAGAAAACAAAGACGAACAGCTCACCGACGAGGAGCTGGCACAGCTCCAGCTGGCAGAGGAGAACGAGAACGCCGTCGATCGACTGGTCCAGGAGCTCGGCTGTCCCACGCGCCGCATCCGCCAGTTTGCCGCCCGCGTGCTGCATCTGCTTGCCGAGCGCGATCCCCAGCGCGTCGTGCCCTGCGTGCCCGCGCTGATCGAGGCGCTCGACCGCCCCGAGGCGCAGACCCGCTGGGAGGCCCTCGATGCCCTGACGGCGCTCGCCACCACCTGCCCCGAACAGCTGGGCAATGCCTTTGAGGGCGCCGAGACCGCGCTGTTCGACGAGATTTCCTCCACGCTGCGCTACGCCGCCTTCCGCCTGCTGTGCGTGTGGGGAGCCACGGGCGTCGAGCGTTCGCGCGAGGCTTGGCCGATCCTGGACGAGGCCATCCAGTGCTACCACGGCGACCTTGAGTATCGCGATATGCTCGGTTGCCTGTACGAGTTTTGCCAGGGCGAGATCGATGCCGAGGTTGCCGAGAAGCTCGCGCTGCGCCTTAAGTTCGACGCCGAGAACGGCAAGGGCAGCTATCTCAAGGCCCGTTCGAGCGAGATTTGCGAAATGCTTGTTAAACGTTTTGGCCTGGATCTCTCCAAAAAGAAGAAGCGTGCTAGCGTTAAAAAATCTGAGGCCGCCGAAGACGAGGAGTAACAGATTATGGCGCACGATGTAGTCCTGATTCCCGGTGACGGTATCGGTCCCGAGATTACGCAGGCCATGCGCCGCGTGGTCGAGGCCACCGGTGTCCAGATCAACTGGAACGTCCAGGAGGCCGGTGCCGGCGTCATGGACGAGTTTGGCACGCCGCTGCCCCAGCATGTGCTCGATGCGGTCGCCGAGACCAAGGTTGCCATCAAGGGCCCCATCACCACGCCGGTCGGCACGGGCTTCCGCAGCGTCAACGTGGCCCTGCGCAAGCACTTTGACCTGTACGCCTGCGTGCGCCCCTGCCTGTCGCAGCCGGGCGACGGCTCGCGTTTCCGCGACGTCGACCTGGTCATCGTGCGCGAGAACACCGAGGACCTCTACGCCGGCATCGAGTTCGACGAGGGCGCTGCCGAGGTCGAGGAGCTCTCGCAGCTCGTCGAGCGTTCGGGCCAAAAGACCTTCGCCGCTGATTCCGCCATCTCGATCAAGCCTATCTCCATCGCCAAGAGCTGCCGCATTGTGGAGTACGCCTTTGAGTACGCCCGCCGCTGCGGCCGCAAAAAGGTGACGGCCGTGCACAAGGCCAACATCATGAAGGCGACCGACGGCCTGTTCCTGCGCGTGGCGCGCGAGGTGGCCGCCAACTATCCCGATATCGAGTTCAACGACAAGATCGTCGACGCCACCTGCATGGGCCTGGTCCAGAACCCCAACGACTTCGATGTCCTGGTGCTGCCCAACCTGTACGGTGACATCGTGAGCGACCTGTGTGCCGGTCTGGTGGGCGGCTTAGGCATGGCTCCGGGTTCCAACATCGGTGCCGATTGCGCCATCTTTGAGGCAACGCACGGCTCCGCGCCCGATATTGCGGGCCAGGATATCGCCAACCCCACGGCCGAGATTCTGTCTGCGGCTATGATGCTCGATCATCTGGGCGAGAACGATGCGGCCAATCGTATCCGCGCCGCCGTGTCTGCCACGCTCGACGAGGGCGAGCAGGTTACCGGTGACGTGCGTCGTGCCCAGACCGGCTCCGTTGAGGGCGCGGTGGGCACGCAGGCCTTTGCCGATGCCGTTATCGCGCACCTGGTCTAAGGTATGCACGCTGCAAACGCCTAAATAGTACTTAAGTGTTTGCGTATAACCTAAGAATCAATACGCCCGGCGCTCCGTCGGGCGTATTCTATTGAGGACTATGTTTCCTAACAAGGAGTAACTGACTATGGGTCTGATTCAAAAGAAGGACGAGAAGGACGAGATCGACGGTATCCAGATCATCGAGCGCGGCGAAGGCCCCGACGGTGATGAGGACGAGAAGATCGACCTGGTCGCCGGCACGTCTGCCGAACATATTGCCGCCGGCACGACCGCCGAGGAGGAGGACGCTCGCCTGGAGGCAAAGATCGCCGCGGACGCCGCCGACGAGAACCTCATGCCCGAGGAGCAGGACGAGGACGACGACTCGGACGTGGACGACCACGCTTGCAAGCACAAGAAGACGATGATTGCCGCCTTTGTGGTTGCAGTCGTGATCGCTGCGGTGGTCGGCTTCTTTATTGGCAATGGCGGCTTTGGCGGCAAGGGTGTCGGTTCGTCGACCCTGACCGAGGACCAGCTCGATTCGACCGTGGCAAGCTATAGTTATAACGGCAAGAAGAGCGACATCACCGCGCGCGAGGCCATCGAGAGCCAGTACAGCCTCGACACCGTCAAGGATAGCGACGGCAACTACACCGCTCCTTCTGCCGACGTCATCCTGTCCTACGTGCGCAACAAGATTCTGCTCGATGCTGCCGAGGACGAGGGCATTACCGTCTCTTCTAAGGAGATGAAGAAGTACGCCGAGGATTCCATCGGCACCTCCGACTACAAGACCATGGCCAAGCAGTATGGCGTGTCCAAGGACCAGGCCAAGCAGATCGTCCGTCAGTCCGCGACGCTGCAGAAGCTCTACAAGAAGAAGGTGGGCGATAGCTCCGCAAGCATGCCGACCGCCCCGACCGAGCCTGCTGACGGCAACGAGGAGACCGCGAGCAAGGACTACGCCGACTACATCATCAACCTTGCCGGCGATGAGTGGGATAGCGAGAAGGGCACCTGGAAGGACGCCGATGGCACCTACGCCAAGGCATTCGCCGACGATGCCTTTACGGCCGATAGCGCGACCTATAAGCAGGCAATGACCGCCTATTACACCGCTTACCAGCAGTACTCTTCGCAGGCCTCGAGCGCCAGCTCCAAGTGGACCGAGTACGCCAACAGCCTGTACGCCAAGGTCAACATCAGCATTTACGGCCTGTTTGCGTAAGATCTGCCTGAGCTTACCGATCGCGTAGCCGAACTATCTGAATAAGCCCGCTTGAACGATATCCGTTCTAGCGGGCTTATTACGTCGGAGGTACCGGTAGTTAAATAATCTCAATTAATCTTTAAGTCCAAAGAGGTTATCGGCTTCATCGTCAGGCATATATTCCAGTACATCGCCCGGTTGGCAGTCGAGTGCCCGGCATATCGCGTCAAGAGTTGAAAAGCGCACGGCAGAAACCTTGCCCGTCTTGATGCGCGACATATTGACCTGGGAGATGCCCACGCGTTCCGCAAGCTCTTTGGATGAGATCTTGCGTTCGGCGAGCATGCGGTCGAGCCGCAGAATAATCATGGATTCCCCCTAGAGCAACTCGTCATCTTGTATTTGCAGGATACACCCGTACTGGAAGACGCTGGCAATCAGGCTAATAATCAGGCCTGCAAAGACCATAGAGAGGTCGAGGTGCTGGCCGCCAAGCGCATCCGTAAAGTTGCCGCCAAATCCTGAGAGTATCAGCCCCGTGACTATGGCACCAAGAAGCTTCACAGCAACGCCGCCAATAAGGAACAAATGTCCTACTTGACGTAGTATGCGGATGCATTCGAGGTCAAAGGGCCTGCCCGCCTTTTCAATGGCGGAGAAAAACCTGTATGCGCTTAGCACAATGGCAAGCGCAAGGCATGTCATCATGGCGCTCCCTATGGCAGTATGACCGTCGTGCGCGACAAGCATAAGAGGGGTCTGTTCATTGGCGCCGACGAGAGCGAGAGATGGCCCTTCGCCGGCATTAAGCTCTACGGATTGGAGGCAGAACCCTTGGGAGAGGCTAGGCAATATGAGTAGAAGCTCGATTGCAATGACTGCGAGAAGTCCCAGAGCGAGCGCTACGGCGGTGCAGATTGTGGCCCATTTGCAGATGTGAGCGAGCTTCCTCAGATCGGCTATTGCCTGTTCGCGGTTGATGGATTCATTCGATTTGGATACGTTCCAGCGGATCATAGCTCCTCCAACCAATGTCTAGGATGATATTTAAATCTTATAACATACTTAATGATAAACGATAAACAATTACAGATTAGAGTAAGTTATGTTTGTAAGACGAATAGCGAGAGCTTATGGCATATTTAGGGAGTGAGAGTTTGGCACGTGGGGGATGGACGAGTATCGAAATTTCCCGCAACCGCGCAAGTGCTTCATCGGGTCTCCCTAATTCATATGGAAAAGGAGCTGCAAACGATTGGAAATAACCGCTGAGCGGTCGAAAACTACCGTTCACCGATAATTTCTAAACTGGTTCTAACTGGTATTAAGTCAAAAAGACCAATTCATAAATCTTCACAATGACCTGCATTTTTTCTACATGCCTTTTTGGCCACCCTGCGTTGTTTAGACACAGAAAAGGTTCCGATCTTTCGTCAAAGTATTTCGAAACGGTTTCAAAACCGCAGGTAGAAGTGTTAACGAGCGGTAAACGGTCGATTTATCGCCGTGAGCGGTGCAAAAACGTTTTACTGCGTGAATCAGCGAAAGCGACCTCTTCTGTGATGATATAGTGACAACAACACGTCACGTGGTTACTACCAGTTGAGAGACCACTGGTCTTCAAAGAACGCTTTCCAAGAAGCTTTAAGGGCGTCCGCCCGCTGGCTTCCGAAAACATCGGACTCAGATCGTACACACCTTCGGAAGGGAAATTTGAATGGTTGGCTTTATTCTTACCGGTCATGGACAGTTCGCACCCGGCATCGCAAGCGCTATCGCTATGGTCGCTGGCGATCAACCCGCTTTTACCGTCGTTCCTTTTGAGGGCGACCAGGCTGCTTCCTACGGTGAGGATCTCCGCGCCGCTATTACCGCCATGCGCGAGGAGTGCGATGGCGTGCTCGTCTTTACCGACCTGCTTGGCGGTACCCCGTTCAACCAGGCAATGATGATTGCCCAGGATGTCGACAACGTCGAGATTCTGACTGGAACTAACCTTCCCATGGTTATTGAGCTTCTGTTCCTCCGCGGCAACGCCACGCTCGCCGAGCTTGGCGAGCAGGCCGTGACCGTTGGCCAGACGGGCATCACCGCCCAGACGGTCGCCTCCGTCGCTGGTGCCGAGGATGAGGATATCTTCGGCGACGAGGACGGCATCTAATGGCCGATTTCGGAGCCAGTGTTCTGAGTTCCTCGGTCGCTCTTTTGGGCCTGCTTGTCATCATGGGCTTGATTTACACCATCTGGTCGCAAATCAACATGAAGAAGAAGCAGAAGTACTTCAAAGAGCTGCACACCGAGCTCAAGCCGGGTCAGGAGGTTCTTTTCGCCGGCGGTATCTACGGAACCGTCAAGGGCATCGAAGGCGAGAAGGTCCAGATTAAAGTCCGATCCGGTGCCGTCGTAGATGTTTCGCGTTACGCGATTCAGGAGATTAAGTAACTGTCGTCAGCAATCAACGAAAGGAAGCTGATCAACATGGCAGAACCCAACATTCTTCTTACCCGCATCGATAACCGACTGGTTCATGGTCAGGTCGCGACCCAGTGGAACTCCACCCTGGGTTCCAACCTCATCCTCGTCGCCAACGACGACGTGTCGACCAACACCATGCGTCAGAACCTCATGAAGATGGCCGCTCCCGCCGGCGTCGCTACGCGTTTCTTCTCCCTGCAGAAGACCATCGACGTCATTGGCAAGGCGAGCCCGCGCCAGAAGATTTTCATCGTGGCCGAAACACCGGAAGACGTGCTTACGCTCGTCAAGGGCGGTGTGCCTATAAAGAAGGTAAACATCGGCAACATGCACATGTCGGAAGGAAAGCGCCAAGTCGCCACCTCCGTCGCAGTTAACGACGAGGATGTCGCTGCGTTTAAAGAGCTGCAGGAATTGGGGGTGGAGTTGGAGATCAGGCGCGTTCCGAGCACGCCTGTTGAGGATACGAGCAAGCTCTTCTCGTAATCCTCGTGATCCACGTTGTCAGGAGTGAAACCCTGACATTCTGTACGTGATATCCAAAGTGCGTACATACATTTTGAAAGGAGGAGCAAGATGGAATTCTCGATCATTCAGGTCGCACTGGTCTTCGTTGTTACGTTCATCGCGGCAATCGACCAGTTCAACTTCCTCGAGTCTCTCTATCAGCCCATCGTCACCGGCGCCGTCATCGGTCTTATCCTTGGCGACCTCAACACCGGTCTTCTCGTGGGTGGTACTTATCAGCTCATGACGATCGGCAACATGCCGATCGGAGGCGCTCAGCCGCCTAACGCCGTCATCGGCGGCATCATGGCAGCCATTCTCGCTATCGCTACGAAGCTCGAGCCCAACGCGGCAGTCGGCCTCGCCATTCCGTTCGCTCTGCTTGGCCAGCTTGGTGTTACCCTGGTCTTCACGCTTATGTCCCCGCTTATGTCCTCGGCCGATAACATGGCTCACAACGCGGACACCAAGGGCATCGAGCGCCTGAACTACTTCGCCATGACCCTGCTCGGCCTGATCTTCGCTGTCGTCGTCACCCTGTTCTTCATCGCTGGCGCCACCATCGGTCAGACCATCGCTTCCGCCATCCCGACTTGGCTGCAGACCGGTCTGTCCGCTGCAGGCGGCATGATGCGCTTCGTCGGCTTCGCCGTCCTGCTCAAGGTTATGATGAACCGCGATATGTGGGGCTTCTTCCTCATGGGCTTTGGCCTCGCGCTCATCACCGTTGCCAACGATTCTCTGGCAACCCCTGCCCTGCTCATCCTCGCTCTCATCGGCTTCGGCATTGCTTTCTGGGACTTCCAGCAGCAGACCGAGCTGAAGGGTGCAGCTGTTTCTGACGGAGGTGACTTCGAAGATGGCATCTAATGAGTATGTGATCCCGGAGCACTACGAGGATCTCACTCCTGCTCCGCAGCTCGACCAGAAGACCCTCAACAAGATGGCTTGGCGCTCCTGCTTCCTGCAGGCATCGTTCAACTACGAGCGCATGCAGGCCGCTGGCTGGCTTTACTCCATCATCCCCGGTCTGGAGAAGATCCACACCAACAAGAACGACCTCGCGGCTTCCATGAGCCACAACCTGGAGTTCTTCAACACTCACCCGTTCCTCGTCACCTTTGTTATGGGTATCGTGCTTTCGCTCGAGCAGAACAAGGTTGACATCCCCACGATCCGCGCCGTCCGCGTCGCCGCAATGGGCCCGCTCGGTGGTATCGGTGACGCCCTGTTCTGGCTGACGCTCGTGCCTATCACGGCCGGCATCACCTCCAACATGGCCATCAACGGCAACGCCGCTGCGCCGATCATCTTCCTGGTGATCTTCAACGTCGTCCAGTTCGCTCTGCGCTTCTGGCTCATGAACTGGTCCTACAAGCTTGGCACCAGCGCTATTGACGCTCTGACTGCCAACATGCAGGCCTTCACGCGTGCCGCTTCCATTATGGGCGTCTTCGTCGTCGGTTGCCTGGTCGTCACCATGGGTGGCACCCAGATCAACCTCCAGATCCCCAACGGCACCACCCGTGGCCTCTCCGCTACTACCGTGATCGTCTCCGAGAAGGAGGCCGAGAACTTCACCGGTATGGAGGGCATCGATACCGAGACCGCTGAGGCCGGTACCATCGCCATGACCGATGAGGACGGCAACGCCCTCACCGCTTCCGATGCCGACGGCAACGCTGTCGAGTGCGGCGTCACCGATCTGGGCAACGGCATGGAGTCCGTTACCTACGGCACCGTCACCGAGGATCCGGTCAACTTCTCTGTTGCCGACACCCTCAACACCATCGTCCCGAAGCTCGTCCCGCTTATGCTTACGCTGCTGCTTTACTACATGTTCGCTAAGCACAGCTGGACCCCGACCAAGGGCATTCTGCTGCTCTTCGTCCTGGGCATCCTGGGCGCTGGCCCGCTTGGTCTCTGGCCGAGCATCTGGTAAGGCTCTAGCTTGAGGGGTGTGTCCCTACGCGGCTCACACCCCGACCCCTTAAGCCATGTGTATGTTAAAAGCCGCGTGCTCGTAAGAGCGCGCGGCTTTTGTTTTCTTGATGAGTCGGGTGTTGCGGACTGATAATGCTTAACACCCTAGGTAGTTAGCCGAATTCGAGCAAAAGGGAGGATAGGATGGCGATCGGAGCGCGTAAGCAACCGCTGTACGATCAGCTGGTCGATATTCTGACCGAAAAGATTGACCATGAATATCGCGCTGGTGACATGATTCCTTCCGAGCGCGAACTTTCGGAGCGCTATGGTCTCTCGCGCACTACGGTACGCTTGGCTCTGCAGGAACTGGAGCGTTTAGGACTGGTGGTTCGGCAGCACGGTCGCGGTACCTTTGTGACTGACCGTTCGGCAAAAGCAACCAATCTTATGCAGTCCTACAGCTTTACCGAGCAGATGCGCGCGATGGGTCGCGACCCCGAGACCACGATTCTCGAGTTTTGCGAGATGGAGGCCGATAAGAATCTGGCCGAGCATATGGGATTGCGTATCGGTGATCGCATTTTTAAGCTTAAGCGCCTTCGTTCTGCCGACAACATGCCCATGATGGTCGAACGCAGCTATCTACCGGTTCGTCAATTTCTGTCCCTAAAGCGACCGCTGCTGGAGCGCAAGCCGCTTTACGATGTGATTGAGCAAGACTTTCAGCAAAAGATACGCGTGGCTGAAGAGGAGTTCTATGCGAGCATAGCCCGTCCCACCGACGCCCACCTTTTGGGAATTGTCGAGGGCTCGCCTGTGCTCGATTTAGTCAGGACTACGTATAACGAGTCAAACGAGGTTGTGGAGTATACACTCTCGGTTGCTCGTGCCGATCAGTTTAAATACAAGGTTTACCACCAGCGTAGCAACTAGTGTCCGCATCGTTTCCATATGGTGATTCTTTGCATTTAACTGGTTACTACCAGATAACCAACCGAAGTGTATAATTGCACGTCAGAGGATTACTTCTAGAGAGAGGTATTAGAAATGTTCGAGAAGAGTGTCGAGGAGCTCACCGAGCTCGGCGCCCAGATCACCACGGCCGAGATTGCTCAGCAGCCCGAGCTTTGGCGTGATACGCTCAACATCTATCGCGAGAACAAGGAGGCCATCGAGGCCTTCCTTACCGAGGCTCGTGCTATGGGCGAGGGCCGTCTGTCCGTTGTCTTCACCGGTGCCGGTACGTCCGACTATGTTGGCGATACCTGCGCCCCGTATCTGCGTCACGCCGGCAACACTGATCTCTACGACTTTAAGCCCATCGCCACGACCGACATCGTGAGCGCCCCGCGCGACTTCCTGCGCGCTGAGGATCCCACGCTCGTGGTTTCCTTTGCCCGCTCTGGCAACAGCCCCGAGAGCCTTGCCGCCGTTGCCGTTGCCAAGGAGCTCGTCCACAACGTCAAGTTCCTCAACATCACCTGCGCGCCCGAGGGCAAGCTCGCCGTCGAGTCTGCCGATGATCCCAATGCGCTGACGCTGCTCATTCCGCGCGCCAACGACAAGGGCTTCGCCATGACCGGCTCCTACACCTGCATGACCCTGCTCTCTACCCTCATCTTTGACGAGGCTTCCGACGAGCAGAAGGCCGAGTGGGTCGAGACCATCGCCAAGATGGGCGAGGAGGTCATCGCTCGCGAGTCCGAGGTTGCCGACTACCTCGCTGGCGACTTCAACCGCGTGACGTACTTGGGTTCCGGCTCCTTCGGTGGCCTTGCCCAGGAGAGCCAGCTCAAGATCCTCGAGCTTGCTCACGGTCTGGTCGCTACTTCCTACGACACCTCCATGGGCTATCGTCACGGACCCAAGTCCTTCGTCGACGACAAGACCCTCGTGTTCGTGTTCGTCAACAACGACGCCTACACCCGTCAGTACGACATCGACATCCTCAACGAGATCGGTGGCGACAAGATCGCTCAGCACACCGTTGCCGTTCAGCAGGATGGCGCTACCGTCTACGAGGGCGAGTCCTTCACCTTTAAGGGCTACGAGGCGCTTCCCGAGGGCTACCTTGCTCTGCCGTTCGTGATGTTTGCTCAGGCTATCAGCCTGCTCAACTCCGTGCGCGTGGGCAACACGCCCGACACGCCGAGCCCCACCGGTACGGTCAACCGCGTGGTTAAGGGCGTGACGATTCACCCCTTCACCGCTTAATCGCGTCCCCCTGTAAGGGCGCCCGTCCGCTCATAACGGCGGGCGGGCGCTTTTTGTTATTACGTGGGCTGGGTATAAGCATCACCACAGTCAACTGCTTTAGAAGCAAGGAGTGCATATGAGCACGTACGCAATTAAGGCTGACAAGTTCTTCTTGCCGGCAGGCCCGCAACTGGGCGGCTATCTTATGGTCGAGGATGGCGTCTTTGGCGCCTGGCAGGCCGACGAGCCCTCTTGCGAGATCAAGGACTACACGGGATCGTGGATCGCACCGGGTATGGTCGATACCCACATCCATGGCTTCTACAACCACTCAACTACCGATAACGACCCCGAGGGTATCGATATCAGCTCGACTGAGCTCGCCCGTCGCGGTACCACCAGCTGGCTACCCACGACGTTCACCGATGGCGTCGAGCAGATCAAGGACGCCTGCGCCGCCATCGCTCAGGCGGACGAGGGTCGCGGCCCCGACTTCTGCGGTGCTCGCATTCAGGGCATCTACCTGGAGGGCCCCTTCTTTACCATGAAGCACGTGGGCGCGCAGAACCCCGCTTATCTTATCGATCCCTCCGAGGAGGTCTTTGATCAGTGGCAGGAGGCTGCGGGCGGTCGCATCGTTAAGAGCGCCATGGCGGCCGAGCGCGACGGTGCCGCTGCTTATGCGGCTGCTCTGAACGCCAAGGGTGTGGTGACCAGCATCGGTCACTCCGACGCCACCTACGATGAGTGCATCGCCGCCATCAACGCCGGTGCCAGCTGCTTTACGCATACCTATAACGGCCAGCGCGGGCTGCATCACCGTGAGCCCGGTGTCGTGGGTGCTGCTATGTCCACGTCCGAGACCTACGCCGAGATCATCTGTGACGGCAAGCACGTAAACCCTGCCGCCATCAAGGCGCTGCTGCAGGCCAAGGGCTGGCAGCACACGGTACTCATCACCGACTGCCTGGGCTGCGGCGGCATGCCCGAGGGCAGCTACACCAGCGGCGGCATGGACGTCATCATGAAGGACAACCTGTGCTGGCTCGCCGATGGCAAGAGCATTGCCGGTTCGGTGCTCACGCTTGCCCAGGGCGTCAAGAACATCGTCGACTGGGGCATCGCCAGCGCCGATATCGCCATTCGCATGGCAACCGAGGTGCCGGCACGCTCCGCGCACATCGAGGATAAGTGCGGCAGCATCATGCCGGGTCGCGACGCCGACTTTGTCGTGTTCGACCATGAGCTCACCCTCGTCGAGACGTATGTTGGCGGCCAGAGCGTCGGCAACGCCTTTACCGAGTAACGAAAGAAAAAGACGGCGGGCCCGAATCTGCTCGGACCCGCCGTACGGGTTAAACGCTCAAAAGCACCTTTACAGTTACAGCTTGCTAGCGATTTTCTTTGCCGTACGCTTAACGCCGGCCACCAGGCCTCCTGCAGGATGCTCCTTCTCGTATGCTAGGCGCTTCTCGCGCTTGGCGTACTCTTCGACGATGATGTCTCCATACTCGTCTTCGATCTTGTCGAAGAAGTCGACGGCACCCTTAATTTCCTCAGCGGTCGGGTGCCCCTTTTGGACACCGCCGGTGAGTTTGAACGGCCCCCACGTATCAAAGCCGGGGCAGCCGTAGACACCCATAAAGATGGCCTGCCTCATGCGGCAGATGCCATCGATATCCTTGCCGTACCACTTGTTTTTGCCACCGTAGGTCATAAGGCCAAACACCTTGTCCTGCGGCTGCAACACGTTAGTGAGCACGCGTGCCATGTCCTTGTCGATCTCGGAGTAATAGATGCCCGTGGCGACACCAATCAGATGGTATTCGTGCAGGTTGGGATACTCGTTTTTGCCGAGCGTTTTCACATCGAGGGTATCGATTTCGGGGTGCGCCTCGACGATGGCGTCCACGAGCTTTTTCGTATTGCCGTGGTGGCGTGAGGCATAAAGAATGATGGTTCGCATAAGAAGGCCTTTCAGCTGTAATTGCATCAATGTCTGTATGGTACCCCGTTACATGGCCGGGATACCGGACGCATCGATGAGCGTGCGGGTTTGTTCTATGGTTAGGATTGAAACGGGCGCTTGCGTGAAATAAAGCAGTTGTTCGAAAGGATGGGTAATGGAATACGCTCTCTCCAACGATTCGATTTCTATTAAGGTTTCCACGGCTGGTGGCTCGTTTACCTCGATTGAGGCCGGAGGTCGCGAGTACTTGTGGCAGGGTGATCCCACCGTGTGGTCCGGCCAGGCGCCGATTTGCTTCCCGATTTGCGGAGGCTTGCGCGACAACAGCGCCATGACGTTTGCCGGGCATCATGTAAAGCTCGCTCGCCACGGCTTTGCGCGCAAGCAGGAATGGAAGCTGCTGAGCCAAGGCGAGAACGAGTTGGCTATGTGCCTGGCTTCGGAGGATAACGCCGCGCTGCTGAGCGATTATCCGTATCCGTTTAGGCTCGTCGCCCGCTATACGCTCGAGGACGCCGCCGTGCGTGTCTCCTATGAGGTTACCAACGAGGGCACCGAGGACATGCCGTTCTTTATCGGTGGGCATCCCGGCTTTAGGTGCCCGCTCGATGAGGGCGAGGCCTATACGGACTACGAGTTGCGCTTTGAGAAAGAAGAGGCTGCAGAGCTTTGCACCGCTGTCCCTTCGACTGGCTTGATTGACGTGGACAAGCGCTCCAAGAACCCCATGGTGGGAAAGACGCTGCCCCTGTCGCACGAGCTCTTCGATTTTGCGGAGACCATCTTTGACGTGCTCGAGAGCCGCCAGGTCACGCTTTCCAAAAAGGGCGAGGACAAGGGCGTCCGCCTGAGCTTTGAGGGCTTCCCATATCTCATTGTGTGGAGCAAGCCCGAGGGTGATTTTGTGGCAGTTGAGCCTTGGGGCGGCCTTTCGACCTGCTCCGATGAGGACGACGTGCTTGAGCATAAGCGTGGCTGCCTTGTCGCCAAGCCCAAGGAGACCGTCGTTCGCTCGTTCACGATTGAGATTCTGTAATTCCGTTTTGTCGACTCGTATCGCGAGGCACAAGGAGCCTGCGAGATAAGGAGCTAAAAATGATCCTCACCGTTACGATGAACCCGTCCGTCGATACACGCTATCAGCTCGATGAGCTCATTATCGACGACGTTAACCGTGTGACGCCCGAAAAGACCGCCGGCGGCAAGGGTCTCAACGTGGCCCGTGTACTGGGTCAGCTGGGCGACGACGTTGTGGCAACCGGTCTACTCGGCGGCCACATGGGCGCCTACATGGCCGAGCTCATGGATGCCAACGGCATTAAGAATGATTTTGTACCCATCAAGGGCGAGACTCGCATTTGCCTTAACATCCTCCACGCCGGCAACCAGACCGAGCTACTCGAGAGCGGCCCGACGATTGCCCCCGAGGAGCTCGATGCCTTTACCGCCAAGTTCGCCGAGCTTGCGAGCAAGGCCGCTGTCGTTACCATCTCGGGTTCGCTGCCCCGTGGTGTCGAGGCAGGCTACTACGCCAAGATCACGGGTATTGCCGAGAACGCCGGCGCCAAGGTGCTGCTCGATACCTCGGGTGCTTCGCTCGAGGCCGCCCTTAAGTCCGAAACTAAGCCCGAGCTGGTCAAGCCTAACCTGACCGAGATTAACGGCCTTCTGGGCACGAGCTTTACCACCGACGATGTGGACGAGCTCCGCGCCGCGCTCGCCTCTGATGCCCGCTTCTCCGATATCCCCTGGGTCGTCGTGTCCATGGGCGCTGCCGGCTCCGTGGGCTTCCATAATGGCCGTGCATTCCGCGCCAAGACCCCCGATATCCCCGCCGTTAACGCTACGGGCTCTGGCGATTCGACCATTGCCGGCTTCGCGCATGCGATTGCTGCTGGCGCGGATGACGAGACGGTGCTGCGTACCGCCAACACCTGCGGCAAGCTCAATGCCATGGATCCCATGACCGGCCATCTGGTCATGGACCGTTGGGACGAGGTCTACAACGGCGTTGTCGTGACCGAGCTGTAAAAGCCTGGGCGTCGGCCCCGGCATTGCTTGCTAGCTCATGTCGACGACAAGTGCGGTAGCATTATGCTGGGGCGCGACGCCGAGTTTGTCGTGTTCAATCCCGACCTTACCCTGGTCGAGACGTATGTGGATGACAACAGCGTCGGTAATGCATTTACCGAGTAGCTGCCAAATAAACGATCCGAGAGGGGATTTAGATGATTTACGGTGCATTGGGCGATATCGAGGAATACCGCGGAATGCTCAAGGGCCTCGACGTGCTGATCGACTGGCTCGAGGAGAACGACCCGGCACAGCTCGAGGTCGGCAGCCATCCGATTTCGGGTGAGAAGGTCTTTGCGAACGTCATGTCTCCCACGACGCGTCCCGAGGCTGAGGCTCACTATGAGACGCATCAGCGCTATCACGACCTGCAGATCGATGTCGAGGGTCGCGAGGCCTTCAAGGTCGCTACGGGCAGCCTGACGCTGGTCCAGGAGTTTGACGAGAAGGACGACTATGATCTGGTCGATTCCGACGCCTCGATCGCCGGCGATCTTGCCGACGACAAATTCGCGCTGTTCGTTGCCGGCGAGCCCCACATGCCCACGCTCGAGTTCCCGGGCGATGGCGCACAGCCGGTCAAGAAGATCTGCTTTAAGTTGCTTGCCGACGCCTACTGGGAGGAGTAGCGAGCTGCTCGGCTGAGCTGTTCGTCTGATGGCGTGATTCCCCTAGGGAAATCACGCTAGGACCCCGCCAAACGTGCTTTCTCTAGGGGAATCACGTTTGGCGGGGTTTTCGGTTTTTGAATAGGGAAGCCTCATTTATTTGCGAAGAACATCGGCTAGCCGCAGGATTGAAATCATCGACCGATAAGTGAGTTCCACTTTTTCGCCCGCAAGCAGTCGTTTCGAGCCAATCTCATCTAGCCCCACAAGCCGAGAAAACAGCGGGCCGCTCATCGTGCCCTCGTCAATTGATTCCCTTATGGTCTTCAAAACGTCCGTATCATGAAGCGACGCCGAGCTGTAGGGGACAACGCGAGCGGAACTCTCAATTAACGACGAGACAAAAGGATGGAGATGCTTTGGACATAGTCCATCAAACACCACATCCCCATTGTCGTTCGAGCCGACCAGGCGCCAAGTATAATGATCGACCCAGTCGTCTCCGTCATATATGGCGTCCATGAGCAACTTCCCGTCTAGAGAGAGAAACCTATTTGGACATCGGGGCGCAAGACCGCAATCCATATCGGGCCTGCAGCAGCTCCAACCCAACGCACCACATAGGTTCCCTTTCGTACATGTGTATCAATCTGCCCCGAAATGCCGGTGAATGCAATTCCAGACCCGTTTGTCGGATAGCAATCGACGTATTTTTGTTTTCCGCTCACAACCTTGTATAGATATATCGTTCCAGCAAAAGAGAAGGGATCGTTCGCAATTTTGTCAGGAAGAACTTGCCACCTCAAAATCCCGCTACCAATATGGTCAAGCTTGACCGTTCCGCCGTCCCCCTCAAAAGTGGCAAGGGGATTTACCCCAGACTGAGAGTCGGCATCGCCCTCCTTAGCAGTTATCAGCAGGCTGCCCGTATAAGACTGCTGAGGCTCACCTTCAGGACAGGCAGCCTCGGCCCAAGAAGGGCCACTCAGACAGTACAGTCCGAGCAACATCATTACCAACAAAAGAAAACCCTTAGTTCTTTTCATCTATATCCCCAACGTCTCTCGACATTTGTATATCGTGACTATTTTATATCTATATGGCCAATTCGAGCCCTCACCATGGCAATTGTTGCAGCTGGGTTTCTTTTTATTAAAATTTCACTTTGGTAAATCCCCGCCCCTATGCATTAAACACGAAGTCCACCGAGTGGGCCGCTGTTGACGTGGCGATGCTTGGATTGGCGCGAACGCACTCAAAATCGGCAACAAAAAAGCCGCCCGAAGGCGGCTATCTTGTGCAATGGAGCCAGCGACCGGGCTCGAACCGGTGACCCCCGCTTTACGAGTACGGGACTTTTGCATTTACCGAGATAAGACCAATTTCACTGAATTTAAAATAAATGCAGGTAAATATAGGTAAATAGCAAATACCGAGCTAGCTATTAGAATCGGATTTCCCACTCTTTTCACACTTAGTGAGACTTGAAAGTGTGAAAAGTTTCGATTAGGCTTGCTGGCAAAGCCTTTAAAGCTTTGCCAGCAAGCCTAATCGAAAATCTAACGAGGGATATGATTGCAGGGATTGATAAAAAAGACCGCTCGCGGCACATCGGAATGTATCGATAAGAGCAAAGGCGTCTATCGGATTTATTTCTCCCTGGGAAAAGACCCGGAGACAGGACGGTACCGCCGTAGTCCGTCACGCAGGGTTCACTGCAGAAGCAAGAACCCGAAAAACTGGCCGAGTGAAGTCACCAAGGCGCTGGAGGCCTATAGAGCTGAGCTTGAGGGCGCTTCCAACCGTGGCAATGGTCCTCTGGGCCTATCGGATTATGCGGACAGGTTTCACGCGAACAGGGAGTCGACCATGGGATCACCTCTTGCTTACGAGCGTGAAGGTTTGGACATTCGTCACATACGCGAGCTGTTCGGCAATCCCGATCTCACTCGGCTTAAATCGGATGACGTTCGCACTGCTTATGCCAAGGCTAGAAAAGAAGGCCGATTCAGCGAAAGTGAAATTCGCCGCATCCACATCAAGCTCAAACAGATAATGGAGGATGCCGTCGATAACGACCTTGTGGGCAAAAACCCTTGTAGGGGAGTGAAGCTGCCCAAGCAGAATGTCGAGGCTCGTAAGGCGCTGAGCGCCGATGAGGCGGCAAGGCTTCTTGCCGTCCTTTTGGAGGAGAAGCCATCTTCCTTTATCACATGCACAATGCTTCTGCTTCTCTGCGGTTTGAGGAAGGGGGAAGCCCTGGGTCTTTCATGGGAAGACTATGACCCTGAAGCCAGGACGCTAAGGGTAGTAAAGCAGTACACGAATGACAGGACGTTAAGGCCGCCTAAATCAAAGATGAGCAGGCGTAAGATCTCGGTTGGAAATGAACTTGCCGATTATCTGGACAGGTGGAAAGTCATTCAGCGGAGTGAGTTCGATTCCTTTGCAGTGGGGCAGACTGGAGAAACGCCCATTGTCCATTCCATTGGGGTCGTTGACGCCGCTAACGGCAAACGGGCTCTTGTGACCCGGATGGATGGACATAACTATTCAAGGGCGTTTAGGCTGTTTGCGGCGAAAAACGGCTTCGGTACTTTTGAGGAGAGCAGGGAAGTCATTGGGAGTGACGGCGTCAAACGTACCCGCTATACGGGTTATAGCGGGCTGAAGCCTCATGAGCTGAGACATACTCAAGCAACTTTGCTCGTTGGAGCCAATGCGGATATTAAGACGATACAAGCGCGTCTGGGCCATGCCAGCCCATCGACAACACTGTCTATCTATAGCCATTTCATCGAGGCAAACGACCAGAAGGCTGCTTCAGTACTGGACGATCTCCTAAAAAGTTAAAACGATAGGGCCCCAATTGGGGCCCTACCGTTTTAACGGATTCGATTGATTACGGCATTATACGGAGGTGTCATTTCGACCGACTGATAGTACGAAGCGTCGAGAAGGTTAAAGTAGCAAATAATCGGTGCGGCAAGATGTTCCTTCATGTTGAGGTACTTGCCGTTATCGTCCGCCACGAGCTTCACTTCATCTCGACGGACGTCTTTCATTTGCGGCCATAATTCGGTCGCTTTCTCGAGCTTATCGTTCTTGTCGTACTCGCCGTTATGGAAAAAGACGAAATGAGGGGCGCAGTATTCGGCTCCGCCGTGAATTTCGATAACGCTAACCTGGCTGCATGCCTTTGCAGCGCTTTCGGGTTCCAGGAGGACCCAATCGGAGGGGAAGACGGCAAAATCGTCACCAAGAAGATCTACTCGTCTCATGCCCATGGCGACCTCATCATCTTCGTACAGATTGGATAGATGTTCGTGGAGTGCGGAAAACTGCTCCTGTTGAAGCCGCTTTGATGCGACGGCCATATTCTCGGAACCGTCATGGCGTAGGCGACTCAGCTCATCGTCAATCGAAGAGATGCCTTGGACACAGGTCTTATCTAGAGAGCGCGCAACCTCGGGGTCAAGTCTCATGATGAGCTTAAAGACGAAATCGATTGCCTCGCCGGGGGTTCTAATAGAATCCGATTTCGTGTTGCGAAGGGAGTCGATTTCGTCAGCGGTTTGGACCTGAACAGTTGTTCCGACTTTAACCTTTTTCATCTTCATGCCTGATACTGGGAGACGTGGCATATTTCCTCCTGTCGTTTTTCATGATGTTAACGCAGGTAAGAAGGTATGTCCATGTTAGTTCAAAAGAAAAGCGAAGAAAGATTGAAAAAAGATTGAAAACTAAGAATTAAAAGCATTAAACTGATTTTCAAGTAAACGCCTGACCAGCCCGACGTTTGGAGTATTAACTTGGTCGCAATTTAATAGCCGCCCGCCCTTCCCATCAAAGTTTGCAGACCGAGGGGAGGGGCGAGCCAGCCAGAAAGGATTCTACCATGCCGGTTGAATCGAATGAGCCGTACGCTGCCGTACAGGCTTCACCTGCGGATTCTTTCAGTCCCAGCTTGGGCCATGAGCGCCTTTTGGGTATCGCGGAAGTGTGTAAGATAACCGGTCTCAGCCCGGTTACGGCGTCAAAGCTTATGAAGGAGAGCGGACGTGCCATCGCGCTCCATCGCCGCATCTATATTCTCGAATCGAGTTTCTTTTCTTACCTTCGTGAATTGGAGGTGAGCGAGCCGTGCAAGCTGTAGATTCGATGAGCATCGGGCTTGATGAAACCGCACTTGACATCTTGAGGAATAAGCCGCTCGGCCATATCGAACACCAAGGCCTAGATACGATTCTCGGCGGAATACGCCAGTACCTGTGCATTGTGCCCGGAGGGCCCGGTACCGGTAAAACCACATTCATGCACCAAATAGCCGACCGTTGGGCCATGGGGGGACACCCGGTTATCGTTTTCGAGGGCGAGCTCAGTCGTGCCAGCATGCTGGCGAAGAGCTTGACTCGTATTTCGGGCGGCGAACTCACCTATGATGATATGTATGGTGGCGATATGTCCGCGGACAAACGCGAGCTTTTTGACAAGATGGTCGAAGTTTATGCCGGCAGTATCGCCGACCGTATGTTTATAGTGTCCGGTGAAATCGAGAAAGACGGGATGCGCCAGCCCATCGAGAAAGTTGCAGCTAAATACGGCGAACCTCCGTTGGTGATTGTCGACTACGCTCAAATTGTCGCGCTTCCTCAAGATCTCCGAACTGTCGATGAACGTATTGGGCTCAAGCTTGTCGCTTCCGAGCTTCGCAGAATTGTGGACGAGACTCATTGCCCGCTCTTCGCTATATCCTCGATTAACCGGACGAACTACGACAAACAAACTACTGGTTTACAGGCAATTGGGGGGTGCAATATGTTCGAGTACTCTGCTGATATCGTTATGTCTCTATCGATTAAAGGAAATAGGACCGAAGAGCGGAACTCCAATATGATTTTAAAAAAACGCCCCGTGATTGCATCGGTTACGAAAAATCGATATGGCTCATGCGGTGTTGTGGAGTTCGAGTTTGATGCCCCAGCGGCAACATTTTGCGAGGTCAAATAATCATGGAACCCGGGCCCTGCATCGGTGGGTACCGGGTGCCCAGCCCATGCTTGTCTTCTGATGAGCTCGCTCGAGCCGAGAACAGAGACCTTCCATTGCTTTCGGCCGCGGAGCTCATCTGGGAACGGAAACGCCTGCTCGATGCTCTTGATGTCTACAGCGAGCAATGGCGTCCATACCGTTTACATCTCGGAACATTGCCAGGAGTTCCCTTTGATGTATGGGCGCGGGCAAGGATTGGGCGCATCGGCCAGTTGCTTCAAACAATGTCAACTAAATAAAGGAGACGGGGCCGCTGTGCCGGCCCCGTCCAGATTGGATGGTTATGACTTCCATGAATACGCACATCAACGTGCGAATGAATGAGGCGCAGCGAAAGGCGATCGAGGAGAAGGCGGCAGCCATGAATATGCCGGCGTCTTCCTTCATGCGCGACGCCGCCCTGCTCTGCGGCGAGAAGCCGGTAAGGGTCGCCGATACGGGGGAGCTTGCCGGCATCAGGACCGAGCTGAAGAAGATCGGCACGAATCTCAACCAGGCGGTCCGTGCCCTCAATACCTACGGCCCCGACCCGGTGGTCCTCAACAACCTCAACCGGGCGACTTCAATCGTCTCGACCGCGGTGGGCTGGGTCAACGACCTGCTCGCCCGCGCAAGGGGTTAGGTGATTCACGTGAAGCAGAAGCTGGTCATGGCGCTGGTTTTCGCGGCGCTGCTTACCGCGGGGTTTGCGCCTCTTGTCGCCATCCCCCTCGATTGCGTGGTCCTCGGACTTCCGATCGAGCTCAGCTCAATCGGATTCGCCCTGAGCGTGGATAGCATCATCTGGTGGTGGGCCAACGTGGCACCTCACTGCATCCCGGGCTGCCTTGCCTCGTTTGCCCTGTTCTTGTTGGTATTCATGCTCATGCAGCTATCGGCTTCCTCGAAGGAGCGGGCCGCCGATGGAGGCGTGCTCGGAGAGGCGCGGGTGAAATCGGGGCCTGAGACCATCCAAGGCTCGGAGATTTGGGATGGGCACGGACAGCCGAAAAACAGGGGATTCGTGTACGGTTTTGAGAAGACGTTGTTCGGCTCCAAGTATCTGTTCGAGCCGAGGCGACATATGTTTCTCGACGGCTCAACGGGCGCTGGAAAATCCAGGGCACTTCTGATTCCAACAATCGATCTGCTGACGTATGGGGCGGATGACGGGGAATCAAGCCCGCAGACCATCATCGTGTCTGACGTGAAGAGTGAACTCATCGAGTTAACGGGCGACGAGCTGGAGCGCCGCGGATACCGGGTGCTTCTGCTGGATGCTCAACATCCCGAAAGGAGCGACACGTTCAATCCCCTGGAGCTGGTCGATAGACTTGCGAACGGGGGAGATTTGTCGGAGGCGGAGCAGGCCGCGGACGCCGTCGCCCGTACGCTCGTCGTCGGGGAGAACGATGCGAAGGCGAACCACTGGACGGAATCCGCGCGATCGCTGCTCGCGGCGACGATCCTTCTGGTCGTACTGGACGAGGGCTGCTCACAGAGCTGCAAGCATCTTGCGACGGTCTATCACATCATATGCTCGGGGACGGAGGGGACCGGCGAAGACCCATGCGAGCCGCTGAAAGGCCTGTTCCGCTCCCTGCCACAGGAGCATCCGGCGCGCTCGCGTGCCTCGCAGTTCATCTCGAGTGGCGGTAACGAGCTGAGGAGCATCGTCTCCACGCTGAAGGTCAACCTGAGGATTTACGCTTCGGCGCCGATTGCCCGCATGACCTCAGGGGATGATATTGATCCGAGGAGAATCTTGAGCGAGAAGACCGCGCTGTTCCTCCATGTGATGGACGAGGGATCCCCCTACAACGCGATCGCGGCGGTCCTGTTCGAGCAGCTTTATGCCGCCGTATATTCCATCGCGGACGCAACTGGCGGAAAGCTGCCGAGGCCGGTGTCCATTCTCGGTGACGAATGGGGGAACCTGCCGAAGGTTGAGTGCCTGCCGAGCCTTCTAAGCCTTGGACGTTCGTATGGCCTATTCTGGATGGGTGCGGTTCAGAATATCTCTCAATTGAACAAGTACGGCGAGCGTGACGGACGGAAGAAGATCCTGGCAAACTGCGGCGTCAAGGTCGCCATGAAGCTGGGCGAGGCCGAGGATCGCCAGTATTTCACCGAGCTGGCCGGGAAGACGACGCGCCACACCATGGGAACCAGCTCGAGCAGGGGGCCCTCGGGCGGCACAGGGTCGACATCCTATAGCGAGCATGCCGACGACCTGATCCACACCTGGGAGTGGACGGAGATGTCCCCCGACAAGGACGGCGTCATCGTGGTGAAGACCGCGGAGAACGGTGTGGGCAGGGAACATGCGGGGTGCTTCCGGGCTCCCGTCTGCGATTGCACGCGGATGCCGACGAAAGGGCATTTCGATCTGGGCACGCGCGAGCATGAAACGGCCAAGAGAATGGAATACCAGGCCAGGCTGACATCAAGGCGAGCAGGTCGGGCGGACGGCGTCGATCTCTGGACTCCCGGATTCGAGGAAGAAGCCGCGGAGTCACCTGCCGCCGATGGATGGTCCGGCCTCTTCGTCGACTGACGGCGGCTTTTGAAGGGAGTTGGAAAATGACCGCAATCAAGCAGACGAGCGTCATGAGCAGGGAGCACCTCCAAAACCTCAAGCGGTATTTCGATTGGGATAGGGAGAAAGTGCTGGAGCACGATACCCAGCACATCATCAATGAGGACCGCTGGTTCGAGGAAATGGACGCTACCCGGGAGGCGGCCGGGCACAACCGGCCCGGGAAACAGGGCGCAAGGTGCACGTACATGCAGCATCAGGTGATCGGCTTCAACCCGGACGAGTGCTCCTGCAACGGCGGGCCGATGACGCCCTCGCGTTGCATGGAGTACGCGAGGGACTACATCGCCAAGCGCTATCCCAACCAGGAGATCGTGATCGTGCTGCATGAGGAGAGGTGCAGGTCGGATGGATCGGCCCGATTCGCCGCTCACCTCGCCATCAATAGGACGGACCTCGAGACGGGGCGACGCCTGAACGACGGGCCGGCGAGGGCGGCGGCGAAATCCCGTGTGAGAACGGTGAAGGACCTTGACGCAGAGTACGGTCTGAAGCAACTCGAAAGGGGCCTCTCGAACTCAAAGGTGCACGCGCGCCAGCCCGGTCGCGAGGAGCGCGAGATGGCAAAGAAGGGGCGATCCGACAAGTCCGAGAACGCAAGGGTCCGAGCGATTATCGCCCAGAGGGCGGAGGAGGTCGGGAGGCTCAAAAGCTGCCCCGACCGCTTCGGGGAGTTTGCAAGGCGGTTGGAATCCGATGGGATTGAGGTCGCCCGCTCCAAGCGGGGGGCGCTGCAATACCGCTATCACTCGGAGTCCCTCGGCAAGACGAGGAAGATCAACGGCGCGAGGCTCGGCTACGCCGTCAACCGCTCGACCGGGCGGATCATGAGGTTCACGGCAAGGGGGATCGACCTCGCCATGCGGGCCGCCTGGGAGCTTGCCCGCGAGAGCACAGATGACGGAAGAGGCCGGGACTGACTTCCATATCTGGGGTCCGTGCAACAGCTGGCAAAGCTGTTGCACGGTTCTGCGGGAGCGACTTCGGAGCGGTTCGCACATCCCGGCTTCTGCCGGGCAAGATATTCCGTTGCACGGAATACATATCTTGCATGTCCCGAGAAGCGTAGGCCGAACCGGCCGGAGTGCAACGGGGCAGGCGAGCGGAGGCGCAGTGATGGCGACCTAGGGGAGCCATCGAACGGAGCCGGAGCGAGAGCCGGCGGGCCGTGACACGGCGGTGCGATCGCGAGTTGAAGCCGAGTGATTGGCCTGCCGTTCACGGCCTGCCGGCGGTCGTCTGGGGTCCCAAGGGGACTTGTCCCTTTGGCGCGCAGGGGTCCGGGGATGGCGCGAGGCATCCCCGCGAAACGCCGCGGCGGGCACGCCGTCGCCGGCATGCCCGTGCGGGCGACGGCCCGGGGCTATTCCGCCCCGCCTTCGTAGACCGTCCGGCCCGTCTCGCAGTCGATGGTCTCGGCGTCCCCGAAACCGACCCGGACGGCCGCCCATCCGCCGGCGACCGCCAACGCGTCGGCCTCGGACCTCGCGGCGGCGATGAGGCGCTCGAGCGCGGCCGAGCCCGCCGGTGCGGTCCCCACCTCGAACGCGCCGCCGTCGCCGCCCGACTCGTACTCGACGACGACCGTCGAGCCGAGAGCCTCCTCGAGGGTCTCGGGCAGGCCGCCCATGCCGTCGAGGGCGTGCCCGGCGACCGTGACAAGCGGGTAGCGGGCCATCCCGGACGCCGCCGAGCGGCCGGCCATGCGGAGCAAGCCGACGGCACGTTCGCCGTGAGCACGCCCCACTCGGATCACACCGTCGGAGCTCATGGCCTGGAGCGCGCGCGAGAACGGCGCGCTCGTGATCGACGCGGAGGGCCCGATGGCGCTCGCCAGCCGCGACATCACCGAGACGTTCCTGGGGCCGCTGCTGGGCCTGACGCCGCCGGGGGTCGAGGACGCGCTGCTCGCGCGAGCGCTCGAGGGGGAGGTCCGCAACGCCGGTCCGGCACCGGTATGGCGCATCCCGGAGAAGCCTAAAAAGCCCAAGGGGTCGCCGTCCGGCGGCAGGAAGCGCAAGGCGTCCGCCGCGCCCGACGGGTTCTGACGCGTCGTACGGCCCTGCCTGCGAAAACCGCCCGCCGTCATACGGCACGCGAGGCGCGTATGACGGCGGGCCGTGACCGCCTTCCGGGTTAACCGGCCACGCTACCAGCGGAAACGAACTCGGCACGCCGAGTTGCGCCGCAAAATCCCGGGCGCCCGTAGTGCGCCCTTATCCTGCTCCTCATGATGGCGCACCTCGACCCAAAGGCCCTCCAACACGTCGTCGAACCCGAAATCGAGCTCCGCCTGGACGCTCTCGCCGAGCGCATCGCCCAGGGCGAGCTCCGGCACCTTCGTCACACGGCCGTCCAGCCACTCAATCTCTGTCATCGCGCGCATGGTGCAAGCCCCTTCCGACACGGGATTGTCAGCTCAACCCGACCCTTACCCATACGGACGAACATAACTCGCCAGGGGAAGCCCCTGAAGGCCGTGCGCCACAACATGAGGCCGAATCCGCCCCCGGCTGGACAGGCCAACAACGAAGGAGCACACGGAACCGGCGCGGCGTTACAACCGTCCCGGCAAGCGTGTCACTTGGCCAAGTCATGATGCCGACAAACCCGGAAATGCTCCAACGGAGCGCCGAACGAGCGTAACAATATAAAGCCGTGCAACACGCGTTGGACGATCAGAACATCCCAAACAAAGGCCTGTCGGCCCCACCTTCAAGCCCAATAGCAAAATGTGCATCAGCGGATTTGCAGCGATACAAGTCTCAACCGCCACCATCACACTGCAGCGCGCCTAGTCCCACTCATCCTACTGCAAATGTCCCAGAACGAGAAAACGACCAGCTTAACATGCCAACCTTTATATCCGCACGCGCGTAATTCAACTCATAAGGACCGGCTATCCCTTACCTGTGACACAATCTCAAACGCACAGAACAGAATCATCAGTCCAATCATCGCATAAGAGGCAGCCGAACCTTCAAGCACTATTCCACAAAGAACAATCTCCGCGCCGCCAATAAGAACTGTTATCAGGCGCTCCGCCTTTTTGCTCTCGCCGCTCGCATAAAAAGGCGGCAAAGCGCACAAGATCACATATAGCCCGGGAAGGGAATACAGGATCGATAGTCCAAGTCCCCCATCAACCGCAGTGCTTTGCGTAAGAATCAACTGAATCCAAACGGCAATTATCACTGAGCAGGTTGTCGATAAAAGAAGACTAGAAATATAGCACGCAACAAAGTCCCGTCGCATTCGAACAGAGAAATCCGCGAACTCTCTTCGCCGCGTGGAAACAATAAGGTACACAGAAATTGCAATAGAACCAATCAGAGAAAACAGCGGAACAACCAACAATTCAAGCTTATTACCCCATCGATCAACCACACCCCCACTCCAATGAGCGGGAATTGTATCAGGGAGGACTGACCAAGCCGCCCATAAAATCAGAAATGGAAGAATAGAGAGGATGAGAGATGATAACACTGCAGTAATTTTTTTTGAGGCTCTCATCGATTCCGCATCTCCTTGCGCGCTCACATTCCACTCCGCCTTAAATCAAGTATAAATACACAGTCTTTCAAGACAGCTATTCAACATTGGTGGTCACCGCTATGGACAATGTGAACCACCTAAACGAACCCTCAATACAGTCCCAGCTTAGTACCCTTGAAAAACTGGTCGCGGACGCGGAACAATCTACCGACGCAAGACGCGATTTCGAAGCTCAGCCTCGTGCCGTATTCCAGAAATATGGAATTACAGACCTCCAAATCAAAACGGGAAATCGAAAAGTCTCTGTACGAACTGGTGGAGTCAACCGAAAAGGAGGCGCGTGTCCCCGTTGCACGCGCAGTATATCGTCGTATCCAGCTCCCACCGTACAAGGCACTTGGACGGTGGGAGTTCCGCATCCCCGGGAAAGGAAAAGCGCGGCCCATCCGGACCGCGCCCGCGCCCTCCTCCCATTTCACCCCGCGACGTAAACCGTCCGGCCCGTCTCGCAGTCGATGGTCTCGGCATCCCCGAAACCGACCCGGACGGCAGCCCATCCGCCGGCGCCCGCCAACGCGTCGGCCTCGGACCTCGCGGCGGCGATGAGTCGCTCGAGCTCGGCCGATCCGGCCGGCGCGGTCCCCACCTCGAACGCGCCGCCGTCGCCGCCCGACTCGTACTCGACGACGACCGTCGAGCCGAGAGCCTCCTCGAGGGTCTCGGGCAGGCCGCCCATGCCGTCGAGGGCGTGCCCGGCGACCGTGACAAGCGGGTAGCGGGCCATCCCGGACGCCGCCGAGCGGCCGGCCATGCGGAGCAAGCCGGCGGCCTCGAGCGCCCCGAGGAGCGCCGCGGGCACGTCGGCGTCGATGGCGATGTTGCCGCGCCCGCGGCACCACTCGGCCGCCGACGGCACGTTCGCCGTGAGCACGCCCCACCCGGCCATGTAGCCATCGGAGCGCGGGTCCGTGGCGTCGAGGAGGAGGACGGCCAGGCCGCCGCCCGCGTACTCCCCGGCCACGAGGGCGAGGCGGACCGCCTCGCCCATGGAGTCGAACTCGACCGTGACCATGTGTCTACCTCCTCCTGACGGCGCTGAGCGGCTTCGGGGAGAAGCGCTCGTCGCGCTCGACGGCGGCGAACCCCATCTGGCGGTTCAGCTCGGCCATCTCCTTGATGCTGAAGTAGCCGAGCTCGTCGTCGTAGCCCTCGACGAGGCCGAACGCCTCGTCCGTGCCGTCGAACTCGAGCAGCCACCAGTCCCATCCGTTCACGCACGAGAAGTAGTGGACGTGGACGATGGGGTCCTCCGCCCCGTCCTGCCCATAGAGCCTCGGCACCGTCTTGGCGATTTCCTCGGTCATCAGCTGCTGCATGTCTTCCTCCGTTCCGGGCACCCTGCCCTCAACATCTCGCCCCTGCGGGCAAAGCCGAATGGCGACGCCGCGCGTCGTCGTCGGCTTTGCTCCCTGCAAAGCCGCACCGGAGCGAAGACGGGTCAAGGGAGGTCCATGACGACCTCCACCAACCGGAGCGGAGCGGAGGTTTGTGCGGGGTCTCATGGGCCCCCTTGACGCGGCGTAGCGGAGGTGCCACCCGGCCGCGGAGCCGTGGCCGCCGTCGGCGGATGCCGTAAAACGTAAAACGCTGTTTATGTTGGCCCGGACAGCACCTGCTATCATCGCCTTTCTCGCATAGAGAGGATTGTTTCGGCATGGAAGAACGTCATGTCACGACGGGGGACGGACCGAGCGAAGCCGCCCAGCGGCTCATGGACGGTATCGGGGTATTCTCCGAGATCGAGGATTATGGCAGAAGGATTGAAGTCCTCGCCGAGGCCATGTCGGTCGGGATCAGGATCGCGGACTACGAACTGCTCGCGGCATGCGGTGCGCTCCTCGCGGCGACGAGGAACCGGAGCGAGTGGACCGGAGCTTGGCTCTAGCCGACGTCACCCTCTGCGTTCCGCATGACGACCCAACCCGCGTTCACCGGACGTGCGTGTCGGCAGGCGGTGCGGAAACGTCGTTCTTCGAGCGGGTGTTCTCGAACGCCCAGACCCACCATCGCAGGCGGTCATCTGCCCCGTGAATGGGGTCCTCCCTGTGGTAGTGCTCCAGCATGAGCTGAGTGGTCCAGCCGCCGAAGCGCACCGTGTAGACCGCCGTCTGCGCGTCGTGGATGACCGCGCCGAAGGGGTCTATTCGAATGATTTGGTCGATCGTGAAGCCGCGGCCGTCCGGCCAGCAGACGCGGACAGGCACCGTCGTTCCGTCGGCGTTAGTGCGGGCGTAGACGTCTACGTACTGCTTATGGACGCGTCTGCCGGGCTTGTCGCCGTTGGCGCGAACGGTGATGCCGCCGCCGAAGTCCTTTGTGTGGCCCATCACCCGGGCATCACCGCCATGCCGCCACCGCGCTCGACGAACCAGTCGCCGTGCTCCCACCAGACCGTTTTGCGCTGCCTCGCGATGCAGACGTCGTAACGCACACAGAGGTTACCGAAGATGGCGCGGCCGAACTCCTGGCGGGCGTAGATGCTCTCAACCTTCCAACTGCGGCCGTCCGGCCAGTGGATGGTGACGGGATCGGACGGGCCGTGGTCGGGGTCGTCCGCGCCGTTGGCGTCCACGGGGATGTAGATGCGCTGTGCATCGGTGGGTATGCCGCAGGTTCCCGCAAGCGAGTGCTTTTTCATGATCATGCGCGTACCCCCGAACATCCGTTTGTATCTCACGGGCTTCATTGTCGAACGAATGTTCTTGATTGTAAAGCGAACGTGGTGTGGGGGTTCGGTGTGCGGTGTCCGGACGGAGGGGCATGGATGTATCGCGTGGAAAGCGCCCGCGATCCGGAAGACCCGCGTCTTGGTATCATTTTGCCATCCTTGGGGAAGGAAGAATGCCATGACTCAGCTCTATGAGATAGACGGGTACCACTATATAGTCGACCTGACGCCCTATTTCGTTCTCGGCGTGCTGGTCATAGCCCTGGTCTGTGCAATCGCGGTCCTGGTTCGCAGGATTCTGGCGAGCCCCTTTAGGTATCCCTACTACGTGGCCCGCTTCAATGTGTCTGGCAGGCGCAACGTGAGGATCGAGGACTACATCGACCGTCACCTGATGGACCCGGCCAGTTGGGACGCCATCGTCGCCCATAGGGCATACATCCAGAACTGGAAGCACGAGCAAGAAGAGTATCTGAAAACCTGCCGGCTCCGCAGCCGGCGCGAGCGTCAGTACGCCGAGGCGGTCGACGATGACAGGGCCTTTAGGTTCATCACCTGCCGCGACCAGACGAGGTACAAGCAGGCCAACTACGTGAAGACGTCCTACAAGGTGTCGATGGATGATTCCGAGCTTGACGTGAACTGGGAGTGGATCGTCGAGCGCCGCAGCCGCCTCGCCGCTATCAACGACGAGGCGACGCTCAGGGACTATCACGCCAAGAACCAGCGAAGGCTGATGACGAAGCAGCTGCGCGAGCAGATCGCCCGCCGGGACAACTACACCTGCCAGATATGCGGGAAATACATGCCGGACGGCGTGGGCCTGCACGTCGACCATATCGTGCCGGTCGCGAAGGGCGGCAAGACCGTTCCATCCAACCTGCAGGTGCTCTGCTCGAAATGCAACGGGCGGAAGGGCGCGCGGTAGCGGCGCGTTGCAGACACGCGCTATTCGTCGAAGAAATCGGTGTCAACGGCCTTGATCTCGTAGACCTGTCTCGTGCTCACGCCGACGCCGTAGTCGATCATGAGGCCGGCGAGCGCTGGGCCGTCGACGAGCACGACCGTCTGCCCCAGGAGGCCCTCAGCATATTTGCGGGCATCCTTGGAGAAGCGAGCCGTGGTGATGAAAAGGCCCTTCGATACGCCCTTTCCGGAAAGCGCCCCGACGAATGCCTGAACCTCCGGCCGTCCGACCGTCCTTTGTGGATCCCACCGCTTAGCCTGGTAGCAGATGGTTCCAAATCCGAGTCGGTCCTCACGGACGACGCCGTCTATCCCCTCGTCACCACTCTTTTTGGTGACGTCGGCACGGGAGTCCAGGCTCTCGCCGTAACCCATCGCCACGAGCAGCTTTCCGACCAGGTGCTCGAAGAAATACGGATCTTTTCCCATGATGATCGAAATGAGGTCGTCGGCGAGCGCGTCGCGAATCTCGCCGTAGGCAGACTCCATCGCCTCCTGAGGGGACTCCTGGTCCTCCAGCGTCGAAACGCCCTCGGGCTCTGAAGCGTTTTTTGCCTTGCTTGCGGCCTGATAGCCGTCTTTCCACTTCTTGAATGCCGTGCAGTTCTCATAGAGACCCTTGGCTGTAATGGGTCCGGGATAATCAGAGAGGTACGTCCTACCGGCATCGGTGATACGGTAGGTTCCCTTCTTCTCGCCGTATTCCAGAAGCTTAGCCTTCTCCAAATCGGTGATACCCCAGTACACGCGGTTGTAGAGTCTCGACTGGCCGCTCTTGAGACGCTCGGCCCGTTCGTCATCGGTCATGTCGAATTCGATCGCCACGGCATCCTGGAGGTCGGTGCCTGCCAGATATCCATCGACATGCGTCAGCGCTTCAAGGATGGGCCGCATGGTCTCATGCCATTTGGGCATCGTCATTGCTACTCACCGACCTTTTCGGCATAGAGATTGAACAGATGGGCAACGATCTTGTTTTCGTCGCCATTGAAGTCGACGCCATATGCCGACTCAACCGCCGCATCAAGCTCCGCATGCGCCTTCATAAGATCCGGAAAGAGGAATTCGTTGTCCGGATTGTACATGTCCGCAAGGGTCGCATCGGGGTGCTCTGCGCGGGCGTCTAGAACCTCCTGTGCGCAGGACTCGATATATCCGTGCTGTTCGGTCGAGGCATCAGGCCAGACGAAGTTGTTATAGACGATGGTGTTCGTATAACGATAATCACTCTTTAAACGGCCGGCGACCTGTCGCATCCAAGCGTTATGGAACTGGCTTTCTAGGATGCCGAATTCATAAAGACCGGCATTCGAAACCGAAAAAAGCATGTCTCCTGGGATCATCCCGTTGGTCACAAAGCCCATGGGAACGTACTTTCGGCGACCGGAAGAAACCTTGGGAACCGCGATATAACTCTTACCCTTGGGCGGACGCACCTCGTCGAAGAGCCATGGGGTTGCGGCTTTCTTCTGTGTTGTTGCCTTCTTTGATGCTAATCGAAATTCCCTTACGGCCTGGACGTGGCTGCGGACCAGCGGGAGCTTTGTCAGTACCGCCGGGTCGACGCCATCTAGCCAGATGCAGTAGCGCGGTATGCCGTTGATGTATTCGGCACCCATTGAAAATGGCTTGATATATGGGGCGGCATCTGGTTCGCGGCACAGCAGCTCGTCGCGTTCCTCCTGCGTGAGAAGAAGGTTTCCACCATCGGTCGGCTTACCACCCGCCATCATTGCAGGGACATCGCAAAGTGGCTTTGCCCTCCTTGAAACGAAAGCATCCGGTGCGGCTGCAAGATATGCGTTGATGCGTGTTACCTCACTCTTGCTGTCACTGCGATCGAATAAGTCTTTTTTAGTGCCATTAACCCGGGAGAAACCAACAATGACCACGTGCACATGAGCTTCGTCGGCGGCTTGGGAGTTCCATACGAAGGACTTGTGGGCGAAGTTAATATTGACCTTGTCTTCAAAAAGTGGTTTCCACAACGGTTCGACCTGCTGCCCCTGGCATATGGAGTTGGTTGATACGAACGCGCAGCGCGCCTGCGTCTCGCGCGTGTAGTCAGCCGCTTTGCGATACCAACAAGCCACGTAGTCGAGCACGCCGCCCGTTTTGCCAAATATGTCGGCGCGGTCGGCCTTTTGCTCCTCGTTGAGGTTCGAATACCCGATGAACGGCGGGTTTCCGAGGACATAGTCGACCTCGTCGGCCGGAACGACGTCGTTCCAATCGATGCGGAGGGCGTTGGCGTTGACGATGCCTTCATAGTCGGTAAGCGGCAGTTCCTGGTAGACACGTTGTGTCACCTTTGCCGTGTCGGCGTCTGCCTGCTTCTCGGCGATCCAGAGTGCCGTGCGGGCGACGCAGCAAGCGAAGTCCTCCAGCTCGATGCCGTGGAAGTTCCTCAGGCTCACGAGCACGTCGCGGTCTCCCGAGTCCTCGAAGCTGAACGATGCCTGATCGCCCTGAAGCTCGAAAAGTATGCGGTTCTCCAGCCGTCTCAGGCAGAGATAGCTTTCGGTGAGGAAGTTGCCGGAACCTGCGGCCGGGTCGAGGATGGAGATGCTGCCGATCTTCTTATGCAGGTCCTTGAGCGCACGGGTCCTCGCGCCGCCCGCGACGGGCTTGGCGCAGGCATCATCGAACTCGGCTTTGAGGCCGTCGAGAAAGAGCGGGTCTATGACCTTGTGGATGTTCTCGGGACTCGTGAAGTGCTGCCCGTTCGCGCGGCGGTGGTCGTGGGACAGCGCGCCCTCGAAGATGGAGCCGAAGACCGTGGGGCTCACGCCCGACCAATCAAACTCCTGGCACCCCTCGACGATGAGCGTATGGCGGAAGTTGTCGGACAGGGGCGGAATCTCCGTCTTCTCCCGGAAGAGGCCGCCGTTCATGTAGGGCAGTTTCTTCAGCCAGGACTCGGCGTACTTGTCGCGTTCCTCGTCCTTGGTGTCGAGCCAAACGAAAAGGTCCTTGAGGCCGCGCCTGAGATCGCCTGCCGAGAAGTGGGCGACGTAGTCGCGGAAAGCGTTGGGGGCCACGAGCCCCGAGTCCTCGCAGAACATGAGGAACATGAGACGCGTCATGAGCACAGAGAGCGCATGGTGATTCTCGGGCGTGTCGGGATCATCGAACGCCTCGGCGACCTGGTCATGGAGTTTCGACATGATCTTGCCGGCCTCGACGGAAACGGCGCGGGAGATCGTGGCTGGGGCCTCCGCCCCGCCCTTGAGGAACTGAATGGCCGCGAGGTTCTTGGGGAGCTCGGCGAGCGGCAACTTGAAAAGAGGCTCCCGGCATAGCGAGTCCCGCTCGCGGTCGAAGACCCAAAACTCGGCAAAATTGCAAGCGATGATGTAGCGCGGCTGTTGGGAGAGGGGCATGCCCTGAGCGTAGGCGTTGCCCTGCTTCGCGGGCGTCACCTTGCGGCTCTGGCGCGTCTCCTCCTTGGCGAGGTCGATTCCCAGCGACTTCTGTTCGACAAGGGCTTTGGCTGATGGTATGAAGACGTCGATATAGCCCTCATGCGTGCTCGCGTCGGTGGAGACGGGCTTTTCGAACTCGAGCCTCGAGACTGCATCCTCAACGCCCAGGACGTTCTGATAGAAGTCGATCCAGAACCGCTGGGTGTCCTGGTTCTCATTTCCCTTGTTCGCCCACCTGCTGGCGAATGACTCCGCGTCAGATTTTTTACCGGCCATCTGGCCTCCTTGTATCGAAATCCATCGCTTTCGATTGTAGGGGAGGGAAGTCCGGTGACTCACCTATATAGCTCAGTAATGAATAATTGTTGTGGGCGGATGGGGGCGAAAATATAAATTGCGCTTCAAAAGGTGCTTGTTGCCATTTTGGGTTTACTCATCTTGCCGGTCGGTCGTTGAACGTTCCATATCTTTGCGGATGAGGTCCTTGATGTACTGGTTGCGGTTCTCTTTGGCCTGGAAGTACGCCAGGACGTCGGCATCGGCCGGGAAGAACTTGACGTTGAAAGATTTGACGTTGGCCTTGCGGTACTTCTCGTTGGCTTTTGCCTGGGCCTCTGACATGACAGCTCTCCTCTAATCGAAGCTACTTCGTATAATTCTATTATTTGTGACGGCCCCGTACCTTGGACGCAAGATGTTCAAGGTACGGGGCCGTTAACTGATGAAGGTTACATGAAGATGGTTGGGGGTGAAAAAAACTTAGAAAAATATTTCACCCCTTTTTCACCCCTTTGCGGAGTGTCGCGGAGTCTAGAAAACAAAAAAGCTCAGAAGCAATTATGCTTCTGAGCTGCACTAATGCAATGGAGCCAGCGACCGGGCTCGAACCGGTGACCCCCGCTTTACGAGAGCGGTGCTCTACCAACTGAGCTACGCTGGCGGCCATGTGGTGACGCAACTGAGGCGTCAACGGCTGTTTATGATACGGGACATCGAACATCCGCGCAAGGGTTCTGACGGCTTTTCTCACTTTAAATGCACTAATATTGGAGACGCGATGTCTTGCTCTTACGGGTCTCAAACAGAATGGGGCTGCCATGGCTCAACCCAGGATCCTTCTTACACGTATCGATGACCGTTTCATTTACGGGCATGACGTTGAGCTGTGGAACGAAGCCGTGGGTTCCAACCTTGTCCTAATCGTCAACGATGAAATCGCGGCGGATTCGCGCCAATGGGCACCCATGAGGGTCGCGGCGCCAGAAGGCGTTTGGATGCGGTTTTTCTCGGTGCAAAGGACCGTCGATATCATTCATACCGCAACGCCGCGTCAATGGATCCTGATTATGGTGGCCTCACCCGCCGATGCGCTCGCGCTGGTTAAGGGCGGCGTGCCAATAACCAAGATCAGCATCGGCCATATGCAGGCGGGGGAGGGCAAGCGTTCTGTGACGCCTACCGTTGCCGTAGACAATACGGACATCGCCGCCTTCAAAGAGCTGCAAGCGCTCGGCATAGAGCTAGAAATC
Source organism: uncultured bacterium (assembly GCA_905215505.1). Taxonomy (GTDB): domain Bacteria; phylum Actinomycetota; class Coriobacteriia; order Coriobacteriales; family Coriobacteriaceae; genus Collinsella. The sequence goes on along the minus strand of CAJMPU010000001.1, from coordinate 155,377 downwards.
CGCTACCTCCCCAGTTCCGCCCCCGACCCCATCGGCAATCTGTTCAACTAATCCTTGGGGACGGAGGAAAACGGATCATTTTGCCCTTGCGAGGGACGCGTGCGATGTCGCCTGTCAAAAACTATGCCCATTTACTACGTTTGATCGGCTATCGCCGAGCATGTCGAATTTGAGAAAAACAAAACCGCAGGTAGACGGCTCGTGAATTAAACAAAAACTGGTGCATGGTCGAGCATCCCGGGCTAAACGTAGTAAATGGACATAGTTTTGATATGTCACCCATACAGTCACAGCGAAAATGAGCCCAAAAGATGAAAAAACGCCCGTCGGCGGTGGTGCCGGCGGGCGCTGCTGTGCGATATGTTGTGTTATGGGCTTAGTGCCTCATAAAGTGATATTCGATCACATTGCTGTAGGGGTGACCCGGGCCCACAATGCCCTGCGGGAACAGCGGCTGGTGCGGCGTGTCGGGGTACATCTCGGCCTCGAGGGCAAAGCCGGCGCCCCAGCCATAGTTGGCGTCGTCCTTGGCATGCTCGTCGCCCAGCCAGTTACCGGTGTAGAGCTGTACGCCCGGAGCGGTGGTGTAGTAGTCCAGCTCGCGACCGGTCCACATCTCCTCGACGTGCATGGCGCGGCGCAGATTACGGCCGTACTGATAGCCATCGATGCACAGACAGTGATCGTAGCCACGGGCCTGCTTAATCTGCGGGTCGTCGGCTTCCATGCCGGGGGCGACGGGGCGCAGCTCGCGGAAGTCAAACGGTGTTCCCTCGACCGGAGCAATCTCACCGGTGGGGATGTTCTGCTCGTTAATGGGCAGGTAGTGGGCGGCGTTGGCGACAAAGAAATGTTCGCAGTCCATGCCGGCGTTATGACCGGCAAGGTTAAAGTACGTGTGGTTGGTCATGGACACGTAGGTGGCGCGGTCGCTCTCGCAGCCATACTCGATGCGGAAGACGCCGGTGCGCGTAACGGTAAACACGGCTGTAAAGGTTCGGTTGCCGGGCAGGCCCAGCTCGCCGTCCTTAAGCGAGGTGGTCATGCGCACGGTGTTATGGACCTCGTCGAGCTCAACGTCCCACACGCGCTTGTGCAGGCCGTACTCAAGATCGCTGTGCAGGTTGTTGGCGCCCTCGTTGGCGGGCATATGCCAGTCCGTGCCGGCGATGGTGATCGTGGCACCAGCGGTGCGGTTGGCCACAGGTCCGATGGTCGCGCCAAAGCAAGCGGGGTTGTCAAAGTAATCCTCGAGCTTATCGAAGCCCAGCACCACATCGCGCACGTTGCCGGGGATGTCGGGCACGTCGATGCCCAACACGGTGGCGCCATAGTCCATAATGCGAACACAGATCTCGGGCCCGTTGAGGGTGTAACGATGAACGGGGGTACCGCACGGCGCGGTGCCGAAAAGCTCGGAAGTGATCATTTGGTTCCTAACATCGAGGTATTTCCGACAAACTGTAGCGCGAACAGGCGAGATTATCACTACACCCCACTAAAGCAGGGGGTATTTTTCTCAAAAAAGTGATGATTGGAGCTGTGCGGGCGTTCATTTTTGACGCGTACGAGTCTGATACAATTTGTTCGTTACTGTTTGAATGATATGCGCGCAAAGAACGGCGAGGATTCATCGTGATTAAGGCAGAGCGACAGGATAAGGTTCGTCAGCTGCTCGAGGAGCAGGGCACGGTCTCGGTCAAAGAGATTTCGGATGCGCTGGGCGTTTCGGACATGACGATTCGCCGCGACCTCGAAGAACTTGCGAGCCTAGGCGAGATCGAGCGCGTGCACGGCGGAGCCCGCAGTGCACAGGGCCGTCCGCACGCTATGTTGCGCCATGAGTATTCGCACAGCGAAAAGCGCACTAAGCATGCCGAGGAAAAGCTGCAGATTGCGCGCCGTGCTGTGGAGCTTATCGAGGAGGGCTCGACCATCTTTTTGGGCACGGGCACCACGGTTGAGCAGATGGCCTCGATGCTGCCGACGTTTCGCCTGCGCATTGTGACCAATTCGCTTTCGGTGTTTAACCTGCTCGAGGCGCGCGAAGACTGCGAGCTGTGCCTCGTGGGCGGTATGTACCGTCGCCGCACCGCCGCTTTTGTGGGACCAACGGCCGAGGATACCCTGCGCGCGCTGGGCATCGATGCGGCGTTTATCGGCGCCAACGGCATCTTGGACGGTGGCGTATCCACGTCCAACATGGACGAGGGCCGTATCCAGCAGCTCGCCTTTAGTAAGGCGGACTCGCGCTATCTGATCGCCGACTCCAGCAAGATCGGCAAGCGCGACTTCTACACCTTCTGCCGCCTGGACAATTTGGACGCCGTGGTGTGCGAGCCGGGTATTACCGCCGAGGACCGCGCTGCCATCGAGGAACATACGCAGGTCATCTGCTGACTAACGCTGCAGGCGGTACTTCTGTCCCCTGCCGGTGCCCTCAGCTGTAACCAGGCCTGTTTCAACGAGTTTTTTGAGGATGCGAAGTAGCTTCGAGCGGCTAAAGGTCACTTTGGCGGCAAGCTCACTTGTCGATTGAGGGCGTACTCCACTTAGCAGTCCGAATACGGTAAGTTCGTCGCCTTCGAGCCCGGGGTTATCCATGAGAAGGGGAAGTGTGACCACAATGGCGTTGTCCGAAACTTGAAAACGGGGCTTTTTGATGCTGCCTTTGTAGGTGTCTCGGATTCGCATAATGCCCGTTCCGAATGCCTCGATAAGGCCTAGGCGCAAAAAGACTTCGGCAAGAATGCCGTTACGTCTAACGGACAGCATGTCGGACAGGTACTCATCGACAGTCATGCTTGCTGGCAAGCCGCCAGGCGAGGCGACCTCCACGCGGTCGTCGAACATCGAGATGCGGATGTGCGCGGGAACATCCCAAGTCCTATGAACGATTGCATTGGTTATTGCCTCACGGAACGCCTCAAGTGGAATGAGCTCCTTGCGAATTCGTTCCATTCCCTTGATCTCTTCGTAGCAGTACTGAGCTTCAAATAGTTCAAGCGCGCTGTCAATTTCTGCTAAGACTGATGCATGCTCAAGAGTTTTGCGCTGTTTAATGAGATTGATGGTGTCACCAAACACTGCAATGTCGATGCCTGGGAAGCCGTTCTCGTCCGCGAGTAGCTCTGCTGCGTTATTGTAGGTCCCGGTCTCATCGAGCAGGCCGAGGGTTTTGAGAGTGTCGGTTGTGAACGACTCAAGCGAAAGCTTTGCTATTAGGCGATTCTCTAAAACGGTGAAAGATAAATCTTGCTTACTTGCCGCGAGCTGTTCAAAGGAGAGGTTTTGACCCTCGAGCACAAGGCGCGAAAGGCCTAGGGTATCAACTGGTATGGTCGCGGTGTCATTGCGCTTGTACGCCTTCGATCGGTACAGGTAAGGCTTCGATCTGCCGGGAAAGACCGTAAGCTCTACGGTTGCATCGAACTCGTTGATTTTTAGGGAGTAATCGGGCTGGGGGATAATCGAATCGTTAATCTTGTTTTCGATATCTAGGCAGGTCTGCTTGGGGTTATCGAGGCCAACGGTTTTTCCGTCGTCATCGATTCCGAATAGGACGCGCCCGCCCGTGCTGTTTGCATAAGCGGAGACGGTTTTAAGGAACGAATTGGTGACGCTCTCCTTGAACTCAAGATCTTTAGACTCTTGCATCATTTTGCTCCGTTTTGCTTCAACTTGACACGAAAAATGACATGTAAAATTTTACACGTCATTTCGCACATCAAAAGTATGACACGAAAAAAATTGCGCGTCATTTTGCGCGTCAAGGTGACGCGATATGACATGCAAGGGTGGATTTGACCATCTAATTGTCTCGATCCGTAACAGTTGGGGGTGAAAATCTCGGCTAGATGTTACAGATTGAGATCTTTCGGCCCAGTCATTCCGTTCATCTTGATTTGTAACAGCTGGGGCTGAAAATCCCTGCCAGGTGTTACAGATCGAGACAAACGACAGGCTCAGGCCCGGGCAAAACATATAGGCCGCATGTGAACCCGTGGAGGGATTCTCATGCGGCCGACAGGGGGTATGCGGCGGAAACTAGGCCATGAGCAGGCCGGTCTCCGCGACGTTCTTGTACCAGTACGCGCTGGCCTTGGGATAGCGCTTCTGGGTCTCAAAGTCGATGTAGAACAGGCCGTAGCGCTTGTTATAGCCGTTGGTCCAGGAGAACTGGTCCTGCAGCGACCACACAAAGTAGCCGTCGACGTTCACGCCGCCGTCGATCGCCTTGAGGATCCATGCGAGATGCTGACGCATATAGTCGATGCGAGGGGCGTCGTCGATAAAGCCGTCCTCAAAGTCGTCCTTATAGCCCATGCCGTTCTCGGTGATGTAGATCTTCTTATAGTTGGGGTAATCGTTCTTAATGCGCAGCAACAGGTCGTAGAGGCCCTCGGGATAGATGATCCAGTCCCAGTCGGTGGTGGGTACGCCTTCGCGTACGCATGACTCGCCCACGCCCTTGAGGAACCAGCGCGAGGAGCCCTTGTCGCCGGTGCCATTGTGGTTGATGTCGTTTTCGCCCTCGGCGGCACGCAGGAACTGGCACTTGTAGGTGTTGACACCCAGGCAATCGTTGTAGGGGAGCGCGGCGGTCAGCGCGGCGATGTCCTCGTAGCGGACGTCGAGCTCGCCGCCGGCGATATGGGCCAGCTTGGTCGCAGCCTCCATGGTGTCGGCTGCATAGTGGCCGCGGAAGGTGGCGTCGAGCACCCAGCGGTTGTTGATGACGTCGGCCATGCGAGCTGCCTCACAGTCGGCGGCATTGTTGGGGTCGAGGGGATACTTGGGCTCCAGGTTCTGGACAATGCCGATCTCGCCCTCAAAGCCGCCCTCATGGAAGGCGACGACAGCCTTGGCGTGGGCCACCATCATGTTGTGCATGAGCTGGAAGGCCTTGTCCAGACGGCACTTCTCACCGTGCGGCCAGTTGCCGACGATAAAGCTGCCCTCGGCGGTCGCGGGAATCTCGTTAAAGGTAAACCAATGCTTGACCTCGGTGAACTCGGCAAAGCAGAACTTGGCGTACTCGACGAAGGCGTCGATGGTCGTGCGCGTCAGGAATCCCTCGCCGCCGTCCTGGTAGAAGGCCTCGGGCGTATCGAAGTGATCGAGCGTGACATAGGGGATAACGCCAGCTTTGTTGCAGGTGGCAAAGAGCTCGTGATAGAAGGCGACGCCCTCGGGGTTAATCTCGCCGGTGCCACTGGGGAAGATACGGCTCCAAGCGATGGAGACGCGAATACCGTTGATGCCGAAGCGCTGGCACAGGTCGATATCGACCGGATATTTGTTGTAGAAGTCGCTTGCAGGATCGGGGGAGAAGCGACCCTGAGCAGCCAGGAAATCGTCCCAGGGCACTTTGCCCTTGCCGTGCGTGCGCGTCTCGCCCTCAACCTGGTAAGCGGCGGTGGCGCCGCCAAACACAAAGCCGTCGGGGAACTGCATGGGGTTGGTCATGAGTCATCCTTTCTGTGGGATACGAATAGGGAGAGGTGCCCGAACTGGGGATCCGGGCACCAACAGGGGAGAAACTAGTCGAGGTTCTCGCGGAGCCACTTGATGGCGCCAGCAGGGTCGCGAGTAAGGTCGATATATTCCTTACCGCGGGGAGCGAGCAGCTTAATGCCCAGACGATCGGTGTCGGCCTTCATGTCGTTGTAGTAGCTACGGACCTGCGGGGCGAGCACGATGACGTCGTACTGATCCATGATGGCAGTGTGCTGGCCATAAGCGCCGGCAGAGGAAGCGATGTTCTCTCCGGTCTGCGCGGCACCTTCCTTGATGGCATTGGCAAGCATGGCAGAGGTGCCGGCGCCGGCGCACAGGACGAGGACCTTCAGACCGTCGACATCCTTCTTGGCGGATGCGTCGGCGGCGGGCTCGGGCTGATCGGCGACAGGCTTGCTGTCGGCGGCAGCGGCGGTCGGCTCGACGGAAGCGGTAGTCTGCTCGACAGCGGGTGCAGAGGCGTTGGCGGCGATGGCAGCGGCACCATCGGACTCAAGGCCCAGCTCGGCGGCGCGCTCGGCCTCCTGGTCGCAGAGCAGCTTATCGTATGCCTTCAGGAACGGCAGGTAGATGATGGCGTCCAGCAAGATGATGATCGCGACAAATACCAGGGCAATAAGCTGGAAGTTCGTGGTGATGAAAATGCCGATGGGGGCGGGGGTGGCCCAAGGCACCACGAAGGAGAAGCCGTTCATGCCCACGTTATCGATAAAGAACTTGGCAACACTCACGTTGACGCAGCCGGCGGCAACAAAGGGGATGAGCATGTAGGGGTTAAGGATCATCGGCGCGCCAAAGAGCAGCGGTTCGTTGACGGCGAAGGCAACAGGAACAATCGAGGCCTTACCGACGGCTTTGAGCTGCTTGGACTTCATAAAGAGAATCAGCAGAAGTGGCACGATGAACGTGGCGCCGGTGCCGCCGAACTCACCCACGAGCGACATGTTAAAGGTGAGGGAGTGGGCGGGGTGGCCGCCTGCCAGCAGAACCTGCAGGTTCTCGGCCTGGTTGGCAAGACGGATGGGGTCGATGCCCGGCTGGACGATCGAGGGGCCGTGGACACCGATGAACCAGAAGAACGCGGTGGCTGCCTGGATAAGGATAAGGCCAGGATAGGTTTCTGCAGCGGTAAAGAGCGGGGAGAGCAGTTTGATAAGCAGCTCGGAGAACGGAACGCCCATGAGGTTGCGCACGACGACATCGATGATGCCGCAGATGATGACGGCGCCGCCAAAGGGGATGATGTCGCGGAAGTTCTGAGCGATGGCGCCCGGGACCTCCTTGGGCAGCTTAATGGTCAGATCGCGCGAGACGCAGAATTTGTAGACCCACACGGTAATGAACGCGGCGATATAGGCCGAGAACAGACCGCGCGTACCCATGCTGGTGCAATCGAAGACCGAAAGTTCGGAGCCGTTGAGCTTGGTGGTGAACTGCGTGACTGCGAGCAGCAGCATGCTGCACTGGGCGGCCACCATGGTGGAACCGTCGTTGAGCACTTTGCCGGCGGGCATGCGACGGTTCATGGATGCCGTGAAGTTCTTGGCAGTGGTGCCGGCAACCATGATGCCCATGACGCCCATGGTGAAGTTGTAGAGCTTGTTGCACCAGTCGATGAGCGGCTGGGGCAGCGTGATGCCGACCACGCCGGGAAGCGTGGCGATCAGCAGAAAGATCGAAGAGGTGAGGACAATGGGCATGCACCCAAGAAATCCGTCCTTGATGGCCTGGAGGTAGATGTTCCTCGAGATCTTCTCAAAGAACGGTTGATGCTTTTCGAGCATCTTTACGATGGCGTCCATAGAGCTCCTTTGCTGCTTGATGCGCGATGCATGTGGATGGAACTGGTCGTCGATGGATGGTCAGGACTGCCCGGAAACCTTCCTGCTTGAGGAAGGCATTGCGAAATGACAACGTTGTCATTTCGTTAATGACAACGTAAGACATTTTTGGAAGAGCAACAAGGATATACGGGTGAGCGGTCGATATTGTTCGGTAAACGGTTGATTTATCAATCAGGCAGGTAGTGTATGCTAGAACACAAAAAACAAGCGATGCAAAACCGACTGGAGAAGTAGTGGCAACGATGGACAAGAAAAATGTCTCAATGAACGACGTGGCAGTTGCCGCAGGCGTTTCTCTCAAGACGGTGTCGCGCGTGATCAACGAGCCCGATAGCGTGCGAGAGTCGACACGCGATAAGGTCCATTCGGCAATGGAGGCGCTCGGGTTTCGAACCAACTTCGCCGCGCGTTCGCTCAAGTTGGGCCGTTACGGGTGCATCGGCGTGGTGCTGTTTCACTTGTCGGGCGGTGCCGTGGACATGATTGACGGTATTGCCGATGCCGCCGAAGAGCGAGGCTTTGCGCTCACGATGATCAAAAAGCGGGCGGGGGAGAAGATGACCCTTGCCGAAGCGGCGCGTAGGATGTCGCAGCTGCCTGTTGATGGCATGATCTTCAACCTGCGTCAGATGGTCGATGACTTTGATACCTTTGAGGCGCCGAAAGACCTCAAGACGGTGATTATTACGCCGATGGAGCATCCTACCTGCTCCACCGTCAGTGACGACCAAGAGGGCGGCGCGCGCATGGCGTGCGAGTATTTCTTGAATCACGGGCACAAGAACGTGTACTTCGTTTCTGGTAAAAAAGAGTCACTGTCGAGCCAATGTCGTATGAAAGGCTGGCGTGCGGCGCTCGAGGCGCGCGGCATTGAGCCGCCCGAGCCTCTGCGGGGCGATTGGAATGCGGATAGCGGGTATGCCGCGGGCCTCGTGCTTGCCGATAAACCCGACTGCACGGCAGTCCTGGCCGCCAACGACTGCATGGCGAATGGCGTGATGATGGCCTTGCGCGACAAGGGGCTGAACGTGCCCGACGATGTGTCCGTGATTGGCTTTGATGACGAGCTTTACAAGACGATGCCCAACTCGATTTTGACGTCGGTAAAGTTCCGTCACCGCGAACTGGGCATCCGTGCGCTTAACGAGGTCGTCGCAGGCCTGGAAGCCCCGAGCTCCAGAAGCCGTACGCTCGTCTCGGGCGTGTTGGTCGAGCGCTCCAGCGTGAAAGACCTACGGGTGTAGCTTGCTCGGCCTGTTTGTCTCGATCTGTAACAGTTGCGCTCCAAAAACTCGGCTAGATGTTACAGATCGAGAATGTTCTGCCCGGCCTATTCCGATTGTCTCGATCTGTAACAGCTAGGACCAAAAAACTCGGCTAACTGTTACAGATTGAGATTATTCGATCCGGCCTATTCTGTTTATCTTGATCTGTAACAGGTAGGAGCAGAAAACTTGGTTAGATGTTACAGATTGAGATTGAGGGGACTGACCTGTGCGTTTGTCTCAATCTGTAACAGGTAGACGCCCAAAACCGGGTTTAGTGTTACAGATCGAGACAATTCGGCCCGGCCCACCCCGTTCATCTCGATCTGTAACAGTTGGGGCCGAAACCGCGGGTCAGATGTTACAGATCGAGACGAACGGCTCCCGACCCGCTCAAAAACAAAAAGACCGGGGGCGGCGCGCCGTGTGACGTGCCGCCCCCGGCTGAGAAATGGGGACAAGCTATGTGAGTGGGGCAATGCCGCTCGTCGCAAGTCGCTAGTCCAGACGACGGGTCTGCGCCACGTGCTTATACCAGTATGCGCTTGCCTTGGGCGTGCGCTTCTGGGTTTCAAAGTCAACGTAGAAGAAGCCGTAACGCTTGTTGTAACCATTGGTCCAGGAGAACTGATCCTGCAGGCTCCACAGGAAGTAGCCGCCCACGTTGACGCCTACCTCCATGGCCTTGAGCAGCCAACGCAAGTGCTGCTCGATGTAGTCGATGCGCGGCTGGTCGTCCACAAAACCGTCCTTGTAGGGGTCCTTGTAGCCCATGCCGTTCTCGGTGATGAAGATCTGCTTGTAGTTGGGGTAGCGCTGCTTAATGTAGACGAGCAGATCGAACAGACCCTCGGGATAGATGATCCAGTCCCAGTCGGTGGTGGGGATGCCGGGCTTGTTCACATGCTCACCAATACCCTTAACGCGCCAGCGGCCGGTGCCCTTCTCGCCCGTACCGTTGTGGTGCAGGTCGTTCTCGCCGTCATAGGCCTTCAGGAAACGGCACTGGTAGTTGTTGACACCCAGGTAGTCGTTGTAGAGCGCGGCCTCGCGCATGATCTCGAGATCCTCCTCGCGGATCTCGATCGTGCCTCCGGAGACGGCAGCCAGGCGGTTGGCGCACTCGAGGGTGTCGGGGGCATAGTCGCCGCGGAAGGTGGCGTCGAGCAGGAACTGGTTCTGCAGCACGTGCTCGTTATTGGCGGCCTTGATGTCGGCGGGGTCGTTCTCGTTGAGCGGATACTTAAACTCCAGCGATTGAATGACGCCGATCTTGCCCTTAAAACCGCCGTTGTGGAAGGCCAGCACGGCCTTGGCGTGGGCGAGCATCATGTTGTGCTCGCACTGGAAGGCCTCGGCCAGATGAGCTTTGACGCCGCCGGGGAAGGTACCCTCGATGTAGGTGTTGGAGGCGTCGGCCCAGATCTCGTTAAAGGTGAACCAGTAGGTCACCTGGTCGGCGTACTCCTTAAAGCAGAAGGTGGCAAAGTCCACAAAGGCATCGATGGTCTCGCGGTTGAGGAAGTCGCCCTTCTCAAAGAGGGGCAGCGGCGTGTCAAAGTGATGCAGCGTGACAAACGGCTCAACGTGGTGCTTGTGGCACTCGGCGAAAAGGTCATGGTAGAACTGGACACCCTCGGGGTTGATTTCGCCGGTTCCGTTGGGGAAGATGCGGCTCCAGGCGATGGAGAGGCGAATGCCGTTGATGCCGAACTCCTCGCACAGCTCCAGGTCGACGGGGTACTGGTTGTAGAAGTCGGAAGCGGGATCGGGAGAGAAACGGCCCTGGGCCTCCAGGAAGTCGTCCCAGGCAACCTTGCCCTTACCGTGAGTGCGGGTCTCGCCCTCTACCTGGTAGGCAGCGGTGGCGCCGCCAAAGACAAAGTTCTCGGGAAACTGCGCAGGCGGGTTGGTGACGCTAGCAGGGTTAACGGACATGATGATCCAATCGTCTAAATCGAAGGGCCAGCCGGTCTTGGATGGTCGGCTGGCCCTGAGCGTTACTTACTTCGAGAGTTGCTCGCTTACGAAGGCGAGAGACTTGTCGCCGTTCTGGGAGAGCTCGATGTACTGCTTACCGCGGCAGGCGACGCACTTGTTGCCCACACGCTCGCAGTCTTTCTGCAGGTCGGCCAGGTAGCTGGCGGCCTGCGGGGCCAGGACAACCAGGTCAAAGTCGGGGAGCATGTCGACGTGGTTGCCATAGGCCTCGGCAGCGGTCTCCAGATTGATGCCGCGCTCCTTGGCAGCCTTGGCCAGCGCGTTGGCGAGCAGGCCCGAGGTTCCGCCACCCTGGCAGAGCACGAGCACGCGCTTGCCGTTGAGGTCGCTGGCGGTCGTTGCCTCGGCAGCGGGTGCTGTGGAAGCGGTGGGGGCGTCGGCCTTCACGGCCTCGGCTGCGGCACCGGCGGCAACGCTCTTGGCATCGGCCTTGCCCTGGAAGGCGTCGTTGAGCTTGGCGGCCTTCTCGGCGTTCTTGGCGGCGAGCTCCTCCTGGGAGATCTCGGCCTCCTCGGCGCACTTCTGGGCGTCATAGGCACGGAAGAACGGGTAGTACAGGGCAAAGTCGACGATCAGGATGATGGCGAGCATCACAAAGGCGAGCGGCTGGAAGCCCAAGCCCATGATGGTGCCGATGGGGCCGGGGACGGTCCAAGGCAGGGTGTACATAAAGCCGTTCATGCCCAAGAAGTCGATAAAGATCTTGAGGATCCAGATGTTGGCGATCGGAGCAAAGACAAACGGGACAAAGAAGACGGGGTTGAGCACGATGGGTGCGGCGAACAGCAGCGGCTCGTTGACGGCAAAGCACACGGGGACGATGGCTGCCTTACCGACGGCACGCATCTCCTGGGATTTGGCCAGGAAGCAGAACATAAAGACCAGGACGAGCGTGGCGCCGGTGCCGCCCATGCAGACGACGAAGTACTGGGCACCCTGGGTCAGGACAGCGGAAGCGTGCTGACCAGCCTGGAATGCAGCCAGGTTGTCGGTCATGTTGGCAACGAGGGCGGCGGCGATGGCGGGCTCGACGATTGAGGGGCCGTGGACGCCCACGAACCAGAAGAGGCTCATAGCGCCGTAGATGACGGCGAGGCCGATGTAGCCGTCGGCAGCGGTGAACAGGGGCTGGAACACTTGGATGACGCCCTGGGCAAAGCAGAAGCCAAAGGCAGCGCGGAAGACGATGTCAAAGACCCAAAAGACGGTGATGCAGACGGAGAAGGGGATGATGTCCTTAAAGGTCTGCGAGATGTTGGGCGGAACCTGCTCGGGCATCTTGACGGTGATGTTGCGCTTAATGAAGAACTTGTAGATGATGCCGGTCACAAACGCAGCGATAAAGGCGGTCAACAGGCCCTTGGAACCAAGGTAGGTGGTGTTGAAGCCGCTGGCGGCGTCCGTGGCGATGGTGTCGCTCGAAAGGAGCAAGAAGCCGATGATGGCCGCGCACATGCACGAGATAAAGTTGATCTGGTTGTTCTTGGGCAGGTCGCGGTTCTGGGCGTCGGCGAAGTGCTTGGCCGTGGTGGCGGCACAGGCGATGGCCAGGATGCCCATGGAGTAGTTGTAGCACTTCCACAGGGCGTTGTTGATGTCATCGGGCCAATAGAAACCCCAGATGTTGGGGACCGAGGCTACCAGGCAGAAGATGGACGAGAAGATGATGATGGGGATGACGGAGATAAAGCCGTCGCGGATCGCCTTGAGGTACTTGTTGCGGGCGATCGCGTTGAAAAAGGGCCGGCCCTTTTCGATGATGGCGATGAGTTGCTCCATGCAATGCTCCTAAGAGTCGGTGGGTTAGCAACGATGGTAGCTTTTGGCGTTCGGTTGCCAAAATGTTGACGTTGCCATTTTGCGACACAAAAAAAGACGCGAACCAGTGGTTCCTATGCCTGCGAACCATCGATTCCTTACGCGTAAACGTTTGAGCCGCCCGGTGGCTCTGTATTTGCGCAATGGCAACGTTAATATTTGGGCGACAAAAGCCGTTCGGGGAAGCAAGATTGTCGGTGAACGGTAGGTTTTAGGTGGTAAACGTATTGTGGGGGAGGTGTTGGATATACTTGAAGGCGTTCATTTGACTGCGTAGGGTGCCGCCAATGGCATCGTTGACATAGAAAGATCGACCTATGGCCGCTGTTAAAAAATCGGTTTCCGTTAAGGACGTGGCGCGTCTCGCGGGCGTCTCGGAGCAGACGGTCTCGCGCACCGTGCACGATTCGTCCAGCGTGCGCCCCGAGACCAAGGAGCGCGTGCGTGCCGCCATGCGCGAGCTGGGGTATCGTCCCAATTTTGCCGGTCGATCGCTGCGCCGCGGCAAGTTTAAGACCGTCGGTGTCGCCATGTTCAACATTACCGGCACCGGCAACCTCGACCGTATGGAGGGCTTTACCGCTGCGGCCGACAAACACGGCTATGCCATCACCCTAACTAAAGTAGACGGGCATCCGTATACCCTCGAGAGTGCATCGTCGCGCATGAGCGCACTTCCGGTGGATGGCATGGTTGTGATCATGAATCGCATGCCGGCGGACTTTGGCACCTTCGAGCCGCTGCCCGGTATGCAGACGGTGCTCGTTACCATGCTGGAGCACCCGCTCTGTTCAACGGTCGATAACGACCAGTTCGATTGCTCGCGCCAGGTGGTCGAGTACTTGCTGGTGCAGGGGCACAAGACCGTGCACTTTATCTCATGCCCCGAGCGCTCGCTTTCGGGCATGCAGCGCGAGGAAGGCTGGCGTGAGACACTGCGCGCACATGGTATTGAGCCGCCGCGACTCGTCCGTGGCGATTGGACGGCACAGAGCGGATATGCTGCCGGTCAGGCTCTAGCGGACGATCCGACCTGTACCGCCATCTATGCTTCCAACGATGCCATGGCCTACGGCTGCATTCGCGGGCTCGAGTCGCGCGGGAAGCGCGTGCCCCAGGACGTGAGCGTAGTGGGTGTTGACGATAGTCTGGGCGACATCGTGCCCGACCGTCGCCTGACCACGGTGCGCTTTGACAACAAGCGCGTCGGCATGTGGGCTGTCGACAAGATTGCCGGCGCCGAGGGGGGTGCGTCTGGCGTGGAGCACATGCTGATCCCCGGCATGCTCGTAGAGGGTGATACGGTGCGCGATGTACGCTAGGGTGTGGACCTGTTTGGGTTGCCACTAATTGTGTTCGATATTGTTCGCATTGGTTTAAAAACCGTTCACGGGCGAAAATCGACCGTTCATAGCTCGAAATTGCGTTTTGCATTGTTCTGTTTTGTTTGAATGTTAATGTTTCTGTCATACACAACGCAGCGCGTATGCCCGGACGCGATGCTCTCCATTGGTTCATATGTGAAAGGAACGCAATATGGCAACCAAAGAAGAAATCTCGATGGTTGGATTCGAGATCGTCGCATACGCGGGTGACGCCCAGACTGATCTGCTTGCAGCGCTCGATGCTGCTCGCGAGGGTGATTTTGAGAAGGCCGAACAGCTGCACAAGGATGCGAGCGATGCACTCATTGGCGCCCACGACACGCAGACCAAGCTGCTTTCGCAGGAGGCCGGCGGCGGCGAGATGGAGATGACCTTCATCATGGCCCACGCTCAGGACACCCTCATGACCACCATGATCTTGGAGAAGCAGACCCGCTTTACCATCGATGCCTACAAGCGCATCGCCGCACTCGAGGCTAAGCTCGCCTAACGAGCTCTCACAACCAAGTCCCCTTCCAAAAGCTCTGCCGCTACCCGCGGCAGGGCTTTTTCTGCACTCCTCCAAGTTGCGGTGAAATAGGGACTGAATAGGGACCGGCGGGCGCAAAACAATCCCTATTCCACCGCAACTCATCCCGAAATAGTCATTGGGGACAGTCTTGGTGCCCGTTCGTCTTGCCGTTCGGTTTTTCGCTGGGTGGGTATACTTCCTTTCACATTAAACGCCGGACTGAGGAGGTATCCAAATGCCGGATAACGGGTCAATACAAAAAAGAGACGCGCACGAGATGGCTCATGGGCGTCCTGTCCAGATAACCGAGCACACGACGGTAACCGAGCTGCAGCCCAGCCTGTCCGATGTCGTGTGCGCAAACAAAAAGCTGCAGATTGGCTTTATCGTTGCGCTCGTGGTGCTGGCGCTGCTGTCGGGCTTTGTAGCTCGTCCGCATTTTGCCGATACCAAGACTTGGGACTCCACCATCGAGGTCATCGATCAAAAGAAAGGTAACGTACTGGCGCTCACGACCTCGTGCGTGGCGCTATCTGCGGGCATTACCGCGCTGCCGGGTGATACGGGAACGCCGGTTGCCGAGCAGCTCGCGCAGCTTTCAGGCAACTTGGGCATCGTGCTTGCCGTGCTCTATCTCGAGAAATATCTGCTGACTATTTTGTGGTCGGTTGGCCTAGGCATCTTAATCCCGTTTGCGTTGGTGCTCTTTGCGGTGTCGCTTGGCATTCATGGGCGCTGGAGCACGAGCGCCGTCCTGCGCCGCGTGGCGACTCGCGTGCTGGTGGTTGCCATGATCGGCATGGCGTTGGTGCCTGCAAGCGTATGGGTGTCGCAAAAGGTCGACGAAACGTATCGAGTGAGCATCGAGGCAGCCGAGCAAAAGGCGGCCGACGCTGCGAGTGCGGCAGATAGCGACAGCTCCAAAGCAAGCAAGAAAAAGACCGAGTCCACAGAGTCCAAGAACGTGCTTGAACAGCTTGCCGACGGTGCCTCGAGCCTGGTCACGTCGGTAACCAGTGGTGCCAAGCAAATGACCGATGAGATCGTGCAGCAGGTGACCGATTTGATCGAAGGCGTCATCGTGATGATCGTGACCTCGTGCGTTATCCCGCTGCTGGTGCTTGTGGCGTTTCTGTGGCTGGGCCACACCCTGCTGGGGATTGATATCTCCGGTCCCGCGAACTATCTGACGGGTCGTTTCTTGAGCGCTCCGTCCAAACATGCCAAGAAGAACAGGCAGTCTGAGTAGCTAAAACAGCTGTATATACCGGGGAATACCGCCGAAGGGGCGGCCGAGACACGTTCTCGGCCGCCCTTTTGTTTGTTGAACACATGGTCGCTACGTCTGCGCCGGGCTCAAACGGTCGGCAATCAACCGTAAACGGTATTTGTTCAAAAAAGAACAAAGTTAAACAAATAATGGTTGCAACCTATGTTCGAATGTGTTCAAATAAACATGAACAGTGAAGAACCGCACATTCAGATGCCCGGACCTGAGCGCGATTCAACACTTCCAAACAGAAACTACGCACCTGCGTATCTCTCAAGGAGGATGTCATGAGGGTTGTAATCGCTTCCGATGCCGACGGTATGTCGATGAAGGAGTCCATCAAGGAGATGCTCATCGCTGACGGTCACGAGGTCGTCGACTATTCCGAGACCCCTGCTGCGGACTTTGTCGATTCCGCGACCGCCGTTGCCAAGGACCTGCTGGAGCACAAGGATTCCCAGGGCTTCGCATTCGATAAGTACGGCGTCGGCTCCTATATGGCCGCCGTCAAGATCAAGGGCATGGTCGTCGCCAACATTTCCGACGAGCGTTCCGCCTACATGACCCGCGAGCACAACGGCTCGCGCATGGTCACCATGGGCCCGGGCGTTGTGGGCACCGAGGTCGCCAAGAAGATCGCCCGCGAGTTCCTGCGCGCCCAGTACGCCGGCGGCCGTCACCAGATCCGTGTCGACATGCTCAACAAGATGGCCTAACGAGAGCCACCGAGAACTCGAACTTCTATCTCAACTTGTGAATTCAGACGAAAGGACGTTCTGATGAAGAAGACCATCGCAATCGGTTGCGACCATATCGTTACGGACGAGAAGATCTATCTGGCCGACCGCCTGGAGCAGGCTGGCTACAAGGTGCTCGACTGCGGCACCTACAGCCACACCCGTACGCACTATCCCATCTACGGTAAGGCCGTGGGCGAGGCTGTTGCCAGCGGCAAGGCCGACTTTGGCGTGGCCCTGTGCGGCACCGGCATCGGCATCACCAACGCCGTCAACAAGGTTCCCGGCGCCCGTTGCGCCCTGGTTCGCGACATGACCTCTGCCCTGTATGCCCGTCGCGAGCTCAACGCCAACATCGTGGGCTTTGGCGGCAAGATTACCGGTGAGTTCCTGATGGCCGACATCATGCTTGCCTTCCTGGAGGAGCCCTACGAGAAGACCCCCGAGCACGATGCCCTGATCGCCAAGATCGACGCTTGCAATAAGGCCGACGCCGAGGCTCAGGCTGACCCGCACTTCTTTGACGAGTTCCTCGAGAAGTGGGACCGCGGCGAATACCATGACTAAGGGGGTTCCGGCGTTTTAACAAACGCCGGACCGGTCGACGCTGCGAAGCCATCTGGCGGGCAATCTGCCGCTCAGCTTCGACGGCATGACCAGAAGGTCAATGCCGTCTCGCTTCACGGCACCTTGCCTCGCCAGCTGGCTTCTCGCTGATGTCTGAGTGGCCTGTGGGGTTACCGCTGTTGTTGCGAAGCGTTCTGGTATGGCAAGTTGCTCCGATAACACGTTTGCTTGCCGAGCTTGTGTGCTTCGTTTTGGCGGTACCCGGCATTCTGCAGCTTTTCAATTGACGGCTCGCGTTTCTGTGAGGGGGCGCGGGCCGGTTTTCTATCAGCCCTATTGACTTGGCGGGCTGTCGTAAGAAAGGGAAGGCTCCTATGGAGTTTGTTCTTGATAACGGTTTGATTTGTGTGGCGTTGACCACGGCGGGCGGGTCGTTCACTTCTATTGCGGCCAACGGCCGTGAGTACCTGTGGCAGGGCGATCCGGCGGTCTGGTCGGGCCAGGCACCCATTTGCTTTCCGATTTGCGGCGGCCTTCGTGGCGGCCGCGCGATGACCATGGGCGGCCGCGAGGTCAAGCTTGCCCGCCACGGCTTTGCCCGCAAGCAGGAGTGGAAGCTCGAGGAGCAGGGTGACAACATGGTTGCGCTGAGCCTAAGCTCTGCCGACCACGCCGAGCTGCTCGAGCAGTATCCGTATCCGTTTAAGATTGTTGCTCGTTACACGATCGATTCGGAAAAGGTGGCCGTGTCGTACGAGGTGACCAATGAGGGCACCGAGGACATGCCGTTTTTTGTGGGTGGCCACCCCGGCTTTAAGTGCCCGCTCGACGAGGACGAGTCCTATGACGACTATGAGCTTCGTTTTGATCAGCGTGAGGCCGCCGAGCTCTGTACTGCCGTTCCCTCGACGGGCCTGATTGATGTCGAGCATCGCAGCAAGAACCCCATGATCGGTCAGAACCTGCCGCTGACCCACGAACTCTTCGACTTCGCGGAGACCATCTTTGACGTGCTCGACAGTCGCGTGGTTACGCTGACCAAGAAAACCGAGGACAAGGGCGTGCGCCTGACGTTCCCTGATATGCCATACCTGATTGTGTGGAGCAAGCCCGAGGGCGACTTTGTGGCCGTGGAACCGTGGGGCGGCCTGTCCACCTGCTCCGACGAGGACGATATTCTGGAGCACAAGCGTGGCTGCCTGGTTGCCAAGCCGGGGGAGACCGTCACTCGCGGTTTTGAGATCGAGATCCTTTAACGAGCTATCGTATGTTTGGGGCTGCGCGTGTCGTGCCCCGGAAACAGGAGTTCAACATGATTCTGACCGTTACCATGAACCCGTCGATCGATACGCGCTATCAACTCGACAAGCTGATTATCGACGACGTGAACCGCGTGACGCCCGAAAAGACCGCTGGCGGCAAGGGCCTCAACGTGAGCCGCGTGCTGCTGCAGTTGGGCGACGATGTGCTCGCGACCGGTCTGCTCGGCGGCCACATGGGTGCCTATATGGCCGAGCTTATGGATGCCGACGGCGTCAAGAACGACTTTGTGCCCATCGCCGGTGAGACGCGCATTTGCCTGAATATCCTGCACGAGGGCAATCAGACCGAGCTGCTGGAGAGCGGCCCGCAGATCGCTCCCGCCGAGCTCGATGCCTTTACGGCCAAGTTCGCCGAGCTTGCAGCGAAGGCGGACGTTGTGACGCTTTCGGGCTCGCTGCCGCGTGGCGTCGATGCCGGCTACTATGCCGAGCTCGTCAAGATCGCCGAGGAGGCGGGCGCCAAGGTGCTGCTCGACACCTCGGGTGCATCGCTGGAGGCCGCGCTGGAGTCTGACGCTAAGCCTGAGCTCGTAAAGCCCAACCTGACCGAGATTAACGGCCTGCTGGGTACGTCCTTTACGACTGATGATGTCGATGCCCTGCGCGAGGCGCTTGCCGCCGATGACCGCTTTGCCGGTATCCCCTGGGTTGTCGTTTCGATGGGGGCTGCCGGTTCGGTGGGCTTCCATGAGGGCCGCGCGTTCCGCGCCAAGACGCCCGCGATTGCGGCTGTGAACGCGACGGGTTCCGGCGACTCGACCATCGCCGGCTTTGCGCATGCCATTGCTGCTGGTGCCGACGATGTCACGGTGCTCAAGACCGCCAATACCTGCGGCAAGCTTAACGCCATGGATCCCAAGACCGGCCACCTGGTCATGGACCGCTGGGACGAGATCTACAACAACGTTGTCGTGACTGAACTGTAGAGTTACGGCGTTTTACCAAACACCGTAACCAGCCGACGCTGCAAACCCGCCAGAGCGGCAATCTGCCTTTCAACTGCGGCGGCATGATCAGAAGGTCAATGCCGTCTCGTTTCAAGGCACCTTGCTCGCTCTGGCGGGTTTTCGCTGTCGTTGCCAAAACATCGACGTAATTATTGGGGACGCTCTTTAATGACTGGTCGTTTAAGAGCGTCCCCAATGACTAAAGAGCGTCCCTAATGACTACACTCAAAAACGGCGCCCGCCGGCGACGTTGCCGGCGGGCGCCGTTGTCTTGAAGACGAAATGATCCGTTTTCCTCCGTCCCCAAGGGATCATTACAGTGAGTCGATAAAGCGCTGCTGGGCGGCGCGGCCGGCTTCGTCCCACTTAAAGACGCCGGCGTTGTCGAGCACGTGGCCAAACACCACGCCGACCTCCTCGTGCAGGATGTCGATGGCGTTGTCCGCCGTAAGCTCGTTCGCGCGGCGAGCAAAGACATCCTCGGCCCATGCGGCGTGGCTACGGCAAAGGTCATCGCTCTCGAGCGCTGCGGCAAGGTCGTAGCTGGCATCGACCTTGGCCGCCAGCAGGTGCTCGCGGACAGCGCCGAGCTCGGGAACCAGGCGCGGCGGCAAAATGGCCAAGCCCATGACCTCGATCAGGCCGATGTTCTCCTTCTTAATATGGTGATACTCGGCATGCGGATGGAACACGCCCAGCGGATGCTCGTCGGTTGTGATGTTGCAGCGAAGCGCCAGGTAGGCCTCGTAGGTCTCACCGCCGGCATTGCCGCGGGAGTCGACGCGGCGGATGACCGGCGTCACGGTGTTGTGCGCCACGCCGTCGGCCGTGTGCGCGATGACGCCCACCGACTCATCGGTCCACTCGCGCCAGGCGAGGATAATCTTCTCGGCGGCGTCGAGCAACTGAGCACGGTCGTGCGAGCGCAGGCGCAGCACCGAAAGCGGCCACTGCAACACGGCGCCCGTAACGCCGTCAAAGCCGGGCACGCTAAACTGCGAGACCTCGGCGGCGTGCATCATGGGGAACTCGTGCGCGCCGCCCTGGAAGTGGTCGTGCGACAGAATCGAGCCGCCCACGATAGGCAGGTCGGCGTTGGAGCCGATGAAGTAATGCGGGAACAGGTCCACAAAATCGAGCAGGCAGGTCAGTCCCTTGCGGTCGACGTGCATCGGACGATGCTCGGAGCTCATGGCAATGCAGTGCTCGTTAAAGTACGCGTACGGGCTGTACTGGAAACCCCAGCGCTCGGCGTTGAGCTGGATGGGGATAATGCGCAGGTTCTGGCGAGCGGGGTGAGCGCCGCCGTCGGCTGCGGCGGAGCGTCCGGGATAGCCCTCGTTTTCGATGCAGAGCTGGCAGGCGGGATACTTCTCGCCCGTGTTCTTTGCGGCACCAGCCGCGGCGATATCGCGTGGGTCCTTCTCAGGCTTGGAGAGGTTGATGGTGATCTCAAGATCGCCCCAGTTGGTGGGGGTGCTCCATTTGATGTTGCGCGCGATGGCGGCGCGGCGCACGTAGCCGGCGTCGCAGCACAGGCCGTAGAACCAGTCGGTTGCGGCGCGGGGCTCGTTGACGCCCATACGTCCGTTGAACTCCTCGTTTACAACCGAAGACCTCGGCATGAGCACGCCCATGATGTGCATGGCGATGCGGTCGCGGCCCGACGCCGTGTCCTCGGCGGCACCGTTGGTAACGGCGGCCTCGGAAAGCGCGGCAAGCGTGCCTTCAAGATCAAAGTCGGGCAGGGTATTGGGGTGCAAGAGCGAGAGTTTCTCAACCTGGAGCGCCCAGGCCATATCGAGCGCGGGACCCGTAGTGCCGATGCACTCCAGAATGGTGTTGTATGCCCAGATGCGATCGTCCTGGCCGATCATCGATCGATGAATGGCGTACTCGATCAGGTTCTGCGCGGCTTCGCGCACATCAGTCATTACAGCCATGCCGCGTAAGCCCCCTTGTCAGAAATCGCGTAGTGGCGGGCAGAGCCTTCGCCCAGCCAGCCGTTCATCTTGGCAATGAAGGTGTCGACGAGGTCGAGCGGCACGAAGGCCTGGATGGTGCCGCCAAAGCCACCGCCGTGGATGCGGACGGCACCGCGGCCGTCGAGCACGTGCTCGGCAAGAGCAAGCGCGTACATGGAAGGTTGCTCGGAGCCCAGCTTGGCGACGACATTCTGCAGGTACATGGCAGAACTGGCACCGGACTCACGTGTCAGGACCAGGAACTGATCAATGTCGCCGGCGTTGAGGGCCGCCCAGCGCTTATCGACCAGGCCGTTCTCGTACCAGTAATGAACGGCGCGCAGGCAGGCGCGGTCGCCCAGCTTGGCGCGCAGCTCGGGGAGCTTGGCGTCAAAGTCGGCAACGTTGACCTCGCACAGGCGTGCCTTGCCAAACTCGGCGGCGACGTCCTGCATCTCGCGCGGAACGGCGGCGTAGTCGTCGGTAGCCGCCACATGGTCGGCGCCAACCTTAACGAGCACGAGCGCATAGCCGTGATCCTCAAAGTTGAGCTCGAGCTTCTGGGCCTTAGGCTGAGCCTGATCCTCAAAGTCCATGTAGGCAAGGCCGCCCAGGCACACAGCCGCCTGATCCATAAGACCGCAGGGCTTGCCGTAGTAGTTGTTCTCGGTGCGCTGGCTCATCTGGGCGAGCGCGACGGGCTCAATGGCGGGCGCGCCCCAGAGCGTCTCCATGGCGCGGCCGTAAGCCGCCTCGACAGCGGCGGAGCTAGAAAGGCCGCCACCCGAGGGGACGGAGCAGGTAAAGGCAAAGTCGAAGCCCTGGGGCTCAACGCCGAGACCTGCGACCTCGTGGGCCATACCGCGCACGAGGCTTGCGGACGTGCCCTTCTCGGACTCTTGAATATCCAGCGTGTCGAGCGTGATCTCAAACGTAGGATAACCCTCGTCGGCGACGCGAACCTTGTTGGAATCGGTCGCCACGGCAATGCCGTCGACAGCGACATCGAGCGAGCCGGCGATAACGTGGCCACCCTCGTGGTCGGTGTGGTTGCCGCTGATCTCGGAGCGGCCGGGCGCGTGCACATAGAGCACCTGGCGGTCGCCGATGGGGCCAAACTCCTCCTCAAACAGCTTGGTGAGCGTGGCGAGTGTCTTTTCGTCGGGGGTGGTCATGGGAGTCCTTTCCTTGGCGCGCACGGGTGAGTTTTGCGTCGTTATGAGTACGTTAACAACTTGAAGCGGCATGAACCAAGTGTCCACGATACCGCACGTTACGGGCTATGTTAACGTACTCATAACACATCGCTTGTCACTTTTTGAGAATCTGGTAATCGGTAGAAATACAGCCGTGAACGGTACTGTCGTATGGACTTATAAAGCAGAAAAGATGCAGATAGAAAAAGTAGAGTACGTTAACATGCGTCCGACGATAGCGGGCCTCGGTGCAGGGCGTGTTTCTGCCCAGGCCGGCATTCACGCTATTCAGATCTCGCAAGGGTGAAGGTGATCCTGTGGCAAGGCGCCCGTCCAACGATACAGGTACGCGTCCGGTCTCCATGGCCGACGTCGCCCGCGCTGCTGGCGTTTCGCAGCAGACGGTTTCGCGCGTCGCCAACGGTTTGCCTAACGTCAACGAGCAGACGCGCCAGCGCGTGCAGGCCGCTATGCAAGAGCTCGGCTTTCGTCCGAGTTATGCCGGTCGCTCGCTGCGCGACGGCCGTTACCATTCGGTCGGCCTGTGCGTCAACGATGTCACCAAGTTTGGCAACCTCTCAATGATCGACGGCATCGCCAGCGCTGCTCGCGAGCATAATTGCGCCATCACGCTGGTCGAGATGTCCAAGACCGAGGAGTTTTCGCTTGCCGAGGCCACGCGTCGTATGGCCGCGCTGCCCGTGGACGGCATCATTATCGGCATGAGTCGCATGGCACCCGATTTTGAGACGTTTGATCCGTTGCCGGGCATTGGCACGGTCATCGTTACCATGTACGCGCATCCGCGCGTGACCACAGTCGATTCCGACCATTACGGCTGCTCGCTATTGCTTATGGATCACCTGTTTGAGCTGGGACACGATCAGATTCGCTATATTGGCGGCCCGTCGTTCTCGGTCGACGAGCAGTTTCGTCGCGCCGGTTGGCAGGATGCACTCGAGCGTAAGCACATTAAGCCGCAGGCGCCGCTCGAGGGCGATTGGTCTGCCAACAGCGGATACGAAGCCGGCAGATATCTGGCCGAGCACGACCGCACCATGACGGCGATTTACGCGGCAAACGACCAAATGGCAAACGGTGCCATCGCCGCGCTGCGCGATAGCGGCTTGCGCGTGCCCGAGGACGTGAGCGTGGTGGGCGTCGATGATTCGCTCGATGATTTTGTAGCACACAACGAGCTCACGACCGTTCGATTCGACTTGCATCAGCGTGGGCGCGAGGTGTTTGAGCATGCGGTTCCCGAGGCGGGTACGGTGGGCAAAACCGTTGCCATTCGTATTCCCGGCCAGCTCATCATTCGACATAGCACGGCGATACCGCGCTCATAGTTTGTGCTGGTAAACGGCGATTTATCGCATTTTAATAACAATCGGTAAGGATGCCGGCAGATAGCTGTTGGGATGCAGCCGAGTGCTATGATAGACGGGCTCTTTTGTCTATCTAGGAGGCTTTGCCTGATGGAGATCACCAAGGATATCCGCTACGTTGGCGTCGACGATCACGACATTGACCTGTTCGAGGGCCAGTACGATGTGTCCGAGAACGGTATGGCATACAACAGCTACGTTATCTTGGGCGAAAAGATCGCTGTCGCCGATTCAGTCGATGGCGGGTTTGTCGACGAATGGCTCGGTAACCTCGAGGCTGTACTCGACGGTCGCACGCCCGACTACCTGGTCATCCATCACATGGAGCCCGATCACTCCGCCGGCATCGCCGCCTTTATGGAGCGCTATCCCCAGGCACAGATTGTGGCAAGCATGGGCGCCTTCCGCATGATGGTTAACTACTTTGACACCGACTTCCCCGAGCGCAAGATGGTTGTCAAGGAGGGTGACGTGCTCGATTTGGGCGGCCACAGCCTAACCTTTGTCGGCGCCCCCAACGTGCACTGGCCCGAGGTGCTGTTCTCCTACGAGGCCACCGACAAGGTGCTCTTTAGTGCCGACGGCTTTGGCAAGTTCGGCGCCAACGACATCGAGGATCCGGAAGGGTGGGCCTGCGAGGCGCGCCGTTATTACTTTGGCATCGTCGGCAAGTTCGGCAAGTTTGTGCAGGCCGTGCTCAAGAAGGCCGCCAATCTGGACATCCAGATCATCTGCCCGCTCCACGGCCCCGTGCTGACCGAGAACCTGGGCTATTACCTCGACACCTACAACACCTGGTCGAGCTATCAGCCCGAGGACGAGGGCATCACGATTGCCTACGCGAGCGTGTACGGCCATCTGAAGGCTGCCGTTGAGGAGCTCGCATCTGCGCTCGAGGCTCGCGGCCAGAAGGTTTCCGTCTTTGACCTGGCTCGCGACGATATGGCCGAGGCCGTTGAGGACGCGTTCCGTTACGACCGCCTGGTGCTCGCCTCCATTACCTATCAGGGCGAGATCTTCCCGTTCATGAGCACTTTTATCCACACGCTTGCCGAGCACGCCTACCAGAACCGTACGGTGGCGCTCGTCGAGGCCGGCTCCTGGGCGCCCGTCGCTGCCAAGGTTATGACCAAGGAGCTCGAGGGCATGAAGGACATCACCCTGGCGCAGAACAAGGTGACCGTCCTGGGCTCGCTCAACGACGCCTCGCGCGCTCAGATCGAGGCCCTCGCCGACGAGCTTTCCAAGTAGCAATACTTCACTTTTGACGCGCAAACCACCACAAAGGGGACACCTTTGTGGTGGTTTTTGTTTACGCGCTGGCGACGATGAGGTTGGGGCGGGTGTTGTCGGCGATTTCGGCGATAGAGGTGGCAACGGCATCGTCGGGGTCGCGGTCCATGACGATGGCGTTGACATCGACGAGCTCGGCAAAGCGGTACATGCCACGTCCGTTAACCTTGCTGGCGTCCATGAGGGCCACGCTTTGACGGGCGGCGCCGATCATGGTCGTTTTGGTTTCGGCCATCTGGGGAAAGTCGGTGGTAAAGCCGCAGCCGGGAACAAAAGCGCCAGGGCACATGACGGCAAGATCGGCGTGGACCATTTGGAGCGCCTGCATGGTAAGTGGGCCGTACAGATAGCGATGACCTTTGCGCAGTGCCCCGCCCAGCATGACGACATCGACCGAGGGCATGCTCTCGTCGATGTAATCGGCGATGGTGATATCGGCCGTAATGACGGTGATGCCGTCGCGCTGATCGAGCAGGCGGACGAACTCGAGTGCCGTGGTGCCGGAGTCGACGAGCAACGTGTCGCCGTCGCTGACGAGTTCAATGGCGCTTTGAGCGATGGCCTGCTTGGCGGCGACGTTGACGTTGATGCGCCGATCCTGCGTGGAGACCGTTAGGCGTTTGTGGAGCGACACGGCGCCGCCATGCGTGCGGCGTAGCTTACCGGACTCGGCGAGCGCGTCCAGGTCGGCGCGGGCAGTGACGGAGGAAACGCCAAAGGTCTGGGCGATTTCTGCCACCTGCACGGAGGCGTTATGCTCGAGCATTTCCATGATGGCGGCACGTCGTTCGTCGGCGAAAGCTCGTGTTGTTGCGTGGGCCATAGCTGCTCCATCCTCAACCTAAATTTGCAGGAATTATGTTGAAACCATTTTCGTTCATTTTCTTTTCTAGCAAGAAAACGCCTTTCGATTACTTATCTTTTCTACAAAAGAAAGGTGATTCGCTCGAAAACTGGGATATCGGATAGGGGGATTTGGTCCGATTCCCTTCCGTTTGCTTTTCAAAAACGAGCGTTTTGGCCTGCGTGCCGGCGATATCTCGTACATGCGACAGATGTGATTTTCATACAATGGGCCCAGCAAAACGCAAGGTAAAACGCCTTGCGGACACGTACGCCCGATGTCCAGATGCGGGCGAGGGAGAGGAGCAAACGCTCATGGCACTTGTTACCACCGAAAAGATGCTCAAGGACGCTCAGGCCGGCCACTACGCCGTCGGCGCGTTCAACGTCGAGAACCTCGAGTTTGTTATGGCCGTTCTGGCCGCTGCCGAGGAGACCAAGTCCCCCGTCATCATGCAGACCACCCCGGGCACCATTAAGACCGCTGGCCTGGATTACTTCTACGGCATGGTCAAGGCCGCTGCCGAGCGCGCTTCCGTGCCCGTCGCCCTGCACCTCGACCACGGTGATGGCTATGACCGCTGCATGCAGGCTTTCCGCACGGGCTACACCTCCGTCATGATCGACGGCTCGCACGAGTCCTTCGAGGACAACATTGCCCTGACCAAGTCCGTCGCCGACGCTGGCCGCGCCATGGGCGTGCCCGTCGAGGCCGAGCTCGGCAAGGTCGGCGGTAAGGAGGACGACGGTCCCGCGGTTGAGGGCGAGAGCCCCTACACCGATCCTGCCGAGGCCAAGGAGTTTGTTGAGCGCACCGGCTGCACCTCGCTGGCCATTGGCGTTGGCACCAGCCACGGCGTGTACACGAGCGATCCTCACATCGAGCAGTCCGTGGTCAAGGCCATTCGCGACGCCGTCGACGTGCCGCTGGTCCTGCACGGCACCTCCGGTGTGCCCGATGAGCAGGTTGCCGAGGCTGTGAAGAACGGCATCTGCAAGGTTAACTACGCCACCGAGCTGCGTCAGGCCTACACGAAGGGCTTCATGGCCTACATGGCCGAGAACCCTGCCTGCTTCGATCCTAAGAAGCCGGCCAAGGAGGGCATGCGTGAGATCACCGAGCTGGTTAAGATCCGCATGACCAACCTCAACTCTGTGGGCAAAGCAGAGTAACAGCAAGGGTACTCCGACTCGCTACATATCCCGGGGAGGGACGAGGGCTTAGTTCCCCAATCGTCCTCGGGCATGCAAAAAGCCTCGCTGCGCACTTCGTGCGGCGAGGCTTTTTGCTCCCTGCGGAAAGATTGGGGGACTAAGCCCTCGTCCCTCCCAGGTTGACCTACTCGAGGTCGTCGCCCTTGTGGCGTTAGGTCTGAAAATAATAAGAAGCCTTCGCGCTGCGGAATGATTTTGGAAACTAAGTACGGGGGCCCGCCCAAGCTGTCCTGTTCAATCGCCCTTGTGGCGTTAGGGCTGAAAGGGTGGGGCGCGTGGGTTATTTGGTTGTTAGGGTTAGTAGGTCGTTGGGGGTTTTGAGGTTGTAGGTGGCGTTTGGGATATCTTGGTGTGATCCCCATGCTGCTCGGGCAAAACTGACCCCTGCTGAAGTTGCGCATTGTTCGTCGTAGACGGTGTCGCCAACGTAGACGACGTTGCCAGGATTCGCGCCCGCACGTCGGAGATATTCGAGCATGGGTGCGGGTGCGGGTTTATGTTCGGTTGTGTCTTCGACAAGGATGATGTGCTCAAAATACTTATCGAAACCAAGGGGTGCAATTTCTTTTGCGTATTCGTCGCGCGCACGTGAGGAGACGATGCCAAGTTTGCAGCCGCTATCGGCGAGTGTTGCGATGACTTCAAGCAAACCTGGAAACACGCTGATGGTGCTTTTAAAGCTGGCGGCAACTTGGCACCAGCGATCCAACGTTGCCTGCGAGTAGATCCCAAGTTTCTCAAGGGCATCCTTGCCGGGTATGCCGAGGGCAAAGTCAAGCTCGTGTCGGGGAAGCGTTTTGCTGGTCTCTTCTTGGACAATCTGGACAAGCGATGACAGAACGCTTTCTTCTGTATCTGCCAATGTCCCATCAACGTCAAATACGATATGGTCAAAGTGCTTCATATGATTGCTCCTCTCTGTTGTTTGCCTGCAAGTTTGATGCAGTGACAGAAGAAGGGCTAGCGGGATTTCTGCCTGGTGCTATCGAGATTCTGCCTCGCTGCTCGATAGCTCGAAGGAGTGCACCCCATTTGTTCTTTAAATACCTGGCCAAGATGGCTTGCTGTTATAAATCCGCATTGGCGCGCGACTGTCTGTACCGTTCTCGTGGTGTGTGCCAAAAGTTCGCAAGCACGGTTTATGCGGTATGCGCGTAGATATGCCGCCGGGGTCGTTCCTGCACAAGTTTCGATAATGCGGTAACACTCTCTTTCGCTTACGCCGGCTGCAGATGCCATCTGGGGCACATCTATAGCGGCTGCATAGTTTGCGCGGATAAAGTCCAGGATTGCTTTGAACTGTACGTCGCGGCTGGTCATCCAAGAGGCGCCGTCGGAAGAAAAGAGCGGTTCGGTCTTGGCGTTAATCTGAATCCAGAGCTCTGACAAACTATTTCGAAGCGCCATCTCGTTCTGCGGCCGTTGAAGGTCGTGGCTAAAGGAGCTCTTCAGCAAATCGATAAAGGGCATATCGTCGGGATTGGTGGGCGACCATTTGAGCACATCGACGCCTCGACATTGAAGCAATGGGTTGATGTAGCGCTTTTGGAGACGTCCCGCGGGATCGCCGAGCATCGACGGCTGAAAGATATGCAGCATTTGAATGGCTGGCGCCGAATTGGGTGATTGCAGCGTGCTGTGCAAAACGCCGCCGTTGATAAAGCCGGCGGACCCTTCCTCAAAGCGTACGTGCTCATGAGCCGCGTGCGTTCGATAGTCAATCGCTCCCTGCTCCATGTAGAAAAGCTCAACTTCGGAATGCCAGTGCCAGGGGACGGAATTGCCCGGATAGCGAGCGAATTCTGCGCGTTCGGCAATATAGGGCCAGTCTTCGGCGGTCTCGGGAAACGCTTCCTCGCGTCCTCCGCGGTGCAATTCTATGTGATCCATGTTTCGCATGGCATCAGTATAAAGCGCGATGGGCTTAGATTGCTCTTGCCTGTTCGGGGAACGCCTTGTCTAGGGATGCTTGGAGCTTATCGAAGGATGCTCGCAAGTTGTGGCTCTGGTCGGTTGAGCGTTTGGCTTTTGTGGTGGGGGAGTCGGGGAGGCCGTTTCTCTGTGTCGGGGGGAAGGAGAAAAGGTTTGCATGTTTTAGGGATGGCTGCTGTGCTGCGTCATTGGAAGAATGCATGCTTATGCGGCCTCCTCGATGTCCACCAAAAGATTGCGCGCGAGGTTTGCTGCTAGGTCCCGTGCGTTGGCAGTATTATGCCGCGGCCGTCGCAAAGAAGCGCTAAAGAAAGGCTTAATGAGGTTTGGCATTACGATGAAACCGCAGGTCAGAGGTATCGAGTAACACTCTTGAAAGGTTTTGGGCTTAAGGGCTTTCTAAGGTTTGTGACGTGGATGTGGCTCGCCTGTGTGGGGCGTGTGAATGCTCGCTGTTAGCGCTGCGGCTCTGCAGCCCGTACCTGCTCGATGACCTTTTCCATCGTGGCGTCGATGTGATCTTTTTTGAGCTCGCATTCCCAGATAGTTATGGGCGTCCAGCCCATTTGAGTGAGTGCTGCCACGGCAGCGTGGTCACGCTCGACGTTGCGACGGAACTTTGCCTCCCAAAACTCAACATTGCGCTTGGGCTGGCTCGGATTGCACTTAGGGCAGCGATGCCAAAAGCAACCGTTGACGAAGATGGCGATCTTGCGCCCGGGGAAGGCGATGTCGGGCTTGCCGGGAACCTTCCATTCCAAGCGATAACCCGTAAGGCCCGCTGCCCGCAGGCGCTGTCGTACGAGCAGCTCGGGCTTGGTGTTGGCGCGCTTGTTGCCCTTCATGGACTTTTTGATGGCGGCGCGACGGCGCACCAGTTCGCGCTCGTCGGCGGAAAGGTCCGAGGTGTCGATGCCGTCCAGCAGGCCGGGCTTGGGGCGCTTTTTGCTGCGGCGCTTAGGTTTGCGCTTGGATTTGGCGGCAGGCTCGTCAGCCGTGGCGGCCTCGGCGTCATTGGTGCTGCCGTTGGCCTCAAGCCGGTCTTCCTTTAGCTCAATCAGTGCATCGATAAGCCCCTTGTCGGCGGGCATCCACTCCACCGTGGCAAGCGAGGTGCGTGGAATCCAGCGGATATCGAGCTGACGGTCGTGCTTCTGGGGCTCGCCGGACTCTTTAGCCAGCGAGCAGTAATAGCACTCCATTGAGAGATGAAAATCGGGGTAGTCATACTCAACGGTGTAAAAATCACGCAGGTTGATGACTTTTACTTGCAGCTCTTCCATAAGCTCGCGGCGAACAGCGTCTTCGGGCGTCTCGCCGCGCAGAAGTTTGCCGCCTGGGAACTCCCAGAGTCCCTGCATGTCGCCGTAGCCGCGCTGCACGGCAAGTAGCTCGTCAGATCCATCCTTGCGAATGATCCCGGCGGCAACATGAACAGTCTTCAACAGGAGTCCTTCCTCAACATCAAAACGTTCCCTGCACTACCTTACACAACGGTAAGGCAAGCGTAAGCCATATCGATGGTAGCCGACTCGGCTTCTTGCGACTATAGATGCCGTAGACTAATCGCAAGAAAGGACTCGGTATGCAAACCATGCAAGCAGCGACCCCGGTACTGGAGGTCGCGCATCTCGAAAAGGTATACGGCGCGCTGGGCAACGTGACCCGCGCGCTCAACGACGTCAGCTTTACCGTCAACCGCGGCGAATTCGTCGGCATCATGGGCGCCTCGGGCTCGGGCAAATCGACGTTGCTCAACTGCGTGTCGACCATCGATAGCGCCACGAGTGGTAACATCCGCATCAACGGCCAGGACGTGACGTGCATGAAGCAGGCCAAGCTTTCGCAGTTCCGCCGCGAGGAGCTGGGCTTTATCTTCCAGGACTCCAACTTGCTCGATACGCTCACGGCGCGCGAGAACATCGCCCTGCCGCTCACCATCGCCCGCACAAACTCGGCAGAGATCTCGACCCGCGTGCAGGATGTAGCCGCGCGTCTGTCTATCAGTCAGGTGCTCGACAAGTATCCCTACCAGATGTCCGGCGGTCAGCAACAGCGCGTTGCCGCGGCTCGCGCGCTCGTCACCGACCCCACCATGATCATGGCCGACGAGCCCACCGGCGCCCTCGATTCCAAGAGCGCCCGCCTGCTGCTCGAGAGCCTAGAGGCCCTCAACCGCCGCCTGCGCGCCACGGTGCTCATGGTCACGCACGACAGCTTTGCTGCCAGCTACACGAGCCGTGTGCTGTTTATTCGTGACGGCAAGATCTTCACCGAGCTGCGCCGCGGCGACACCGACCGCCGAGAGTTCTTCGACCGCATTATGGAGGTCGTTGCCATGATGGGCGGTGAGGGCTCCGATGCTCTGTAAACTCGCTTGGGGCAACGTCCGCCGCGCCGGCCGCGATTACCTTGTCTACTTGCTGACGCTCACCCTGGGTGTCACGGTCTTCTATGCCTTCAATACCGTCTCGATGCAGGTCGACATTGCCGGCATCAAGGAGGAGGGACTGTCCGAGCTCATGGGCAGCATGCTCGGCTACCTGACGTACTTTTTGGCCGGCGTCATGGCCTTTTTGATGGTGTATGCCAACAACTTCATCATGAAGCGCCGCAAAAAGGAGTTCGGCCTGTACCAGGTGCTCGGCATGCGCCGCGGGCGCGTCGCCACGATCATGGCGCTCGAGACCGTATTTGTTTCGGTCGGCGCTTTTGTCGCCGGCATTGTGCTGGGCGTGGGGCTCTCCCAGCTCATGACATTCTTTACGGCCTCGCTCTTTAAGACACAGATCGCTAATTTCCACTTCTTTTTCTCGGTGCATGCGTTCAACCTGACCCTTGCTTGCATGCTCGCGATGTTTGTGCTTACGCTACTGCTGAACCTTCGCGCCGTGCGCCGTACCAAGCTCATCGAGCTTATGGGCGCCGAGCGGCGCAACGAGAGCATCAAGACGCGCAACCCCTGGATTGCGATCGCCATCTTTGTCGTGGGCGTGGTGCTGGTGGGCGTGGCCTATTACCGCCTGTTGCGCGATGGGTTCCCGCTCACCGCGACGGAGGGTAAGCTGCAGGAGGCCATGAACCAGTTTGGTATCACCACGGCCATGGTTGCGGTGGGTACCTTTGCCCTGTTCTGGGGCCTTTTGGGCATGCTTATCAAGCTGCTGCAGAGCCTGCGCAGCGTGTATTGGCGCGGCCTCAACATGTTTACCGTGCGCCAGCTTGCGGCCAAGGTCAACACGGTGTGCTTTTCGATGGGCGTTATCGCGATGATCCTGTTTCTGGCCATTACCTCGGTGACCTGCGGCATGTCGATCGCCAACGTGATGAACGAGAACCTGGAGCGCTATACGCCGGCGGATATGTCGCAGACGTATATCTATTACGCGTCCGATAGGCTCGACTACTACAAGGAGTATGTCAATCCTTCCGAGGCCGATCGCATGGTGCTGGCAGACGCAACGGTCGATTTGTACTCTGCATGGCACGGTGACCGTATCGATCCCGATAACGTTGCGGAAAGTATCAAGGGCAAGTCGGCAGATAATGGCAACGAGGCCGGGAAGAAGGTCAATATCGCCGATGTTGCCGGCGAGCATGTGCAGATTGATTCGTATCTGAGCTATACGCTTGGCGGCTCGGATCCTTCGGTGACGGCGGGCGAGATGTGCAAGGCCATGGGCGAAAAGCTCCCCAAGGCGCTCGAGG
Source organism: uncultured bacterium (assembly GCA_905215505.1). Taxonomy (GTDB): domain Bacteria; phylum Actinomycetota; class Coriobacteriia; order Coriobacteriales; family Coriobacteriaceae; genus Collinsella. Next base: position 122,651 of record CAJMPU010000001.1, on the reverse strand, counting down.
GTAGCAATGCCGATGATATGGGCCTGTTTGTGACGCCGGCGAGCCAGTACAACAAACTGCGCCAGATGATGGGCGAGGAGCCGGTGAACATTGGCCGCGACCAGTACTTGCTTACGTGCGATATGGGCGGCGAGTTGGGCGACCTGTACACCAAGTACATGGCTGGGGGCCATACCCTCACCTTGGGCGGACATGAGCTCAAGCCCGCAGCCGATAAGTCGGACGAGGACACGGCTGCCATCGCCAACTCGGCACTCGGCAGCAATCCCGGTACCGTGGTCGTAGCCGACGAGCTGCTGTCCCAGCTTAACCTGCAGCCGTATTCCAGTAATCTGCTCGTTAACTACAAGCAGGGGATGGATGTGACCAAGGCAGACGAGAGCATTAAATACACCATGCTCGACAATCTGCTCGTTGACGGCAAGGAGCCGGGGTCGTGGGGAATCTTCATGACACGCTCCGAGATCTATACGCAGGCGGCGCAGATGAACGGCATGATTAGCTATCTAGCCATCTATATTGGCTTTGTACTGGTCGTTGCATGTGCGGCAATTCTGTCGATCCAGCAGCTCTCCAATGTGGCCGACGGAAGCCGCAGCTATCGCGTGCTGGCGCAGATCGGCTGTGACGACCGCCAGATTCGCCATTCGGTGATTGCGCAGCAAGCGGTGTTCTTCCTGTTCCCGCTGGCAGTGGGTCTGGCGCACTCCTTTGTGGCGCTCAAGGTGATCATCGAGCTGGTGAGCACGTTTGGCAACATGAGCATCGGCGGCACGGTGGGCCTTACCTGTGCGATTTTCTTGGCAGCCTACGGCGGCTACTTCCTGGTAACGTACCTCATGAGTACCGGCATGGTGCGAGCCGCCATCGCCACCCGCTACAGCGAGTAGCGAGCGGGCAAAACCGCCGCATAACCACAGCGAACAAACGCCGCGAAGGAAGCCGGGCCCCCTTCGCGGCGGTTTTTTGCCCGCCTGATGCATCTCAAAACTAAGTGAGTAGACTTTTTTGGATCTGCCGAGCACATTGCGACAAACGCTCAACAAAACCGCAGGTCAGGGCTGTGGCGTTTTGGGGCGTGCTCGGCATCCCGCCAAAAGCCTACTCACTTGGTTTTACTGCTAGAAAACCGCCGCGAGGGAAAGTAGCTCTCTCGCGGCGGTTTTTTGCGTTTATCCAGATAAAACCTGCCAAAATAAACCTGTCCCTTTTTGGCAGGTTATCGCTTCCAAAAGTGGAGGATGAGCGTCGTGCGGTTTTGCTGTTCGGTTTTGACCAGGATGTTGTGGATGTGGGTCTTGACGGTGCCCACGGCAAGGAATAGCTCGTCAGCGATCTCTTGGTTCGATTTGCCCAGTACGACCAGACGCATAACTTCGGTCTCACGGTTGGAGAGCTTGTAGGCGTTGCGATAGAAGGGCATCTGCTCTTCGATGTGTCGATCAAGATCGCTGACGTTCTTTTTCTCGGGCGCCTCCTGCATGCGGATTGAAAGCACGTGGTAGGAGTAGATGATCAGCAGAATCGCAAAGTAGCAGGCAAAGACGTTTTCGCTAAAGTTGCGCTCGGACAGATATAGTTGCAGCCAAGAGGGCGCCAGACTCATGGGGACAATCAGAATGTTGTAGAAATCCTCGGCAACGATGCAACCGACCAGAATAGCGCCGATAATCAGGTGCTTTTGTTGGTTGTTGACACGTGCCTTCAGCTCGACTTGTGTGCTCTTGCGTGCCGTCCAAAAGATATATAGCCCCACGAAAACAAGGAATACCTGACGCATCGTGTAGTAGAGCCATTGATGAATGGGGCCGTAGGGGACAGCGACGATAATCAGCAGCTCGCTCAGCAAGAACGTTGCGACGGGAATGACAAACTTTTTTTTGAATGTTTGTCGAGCAAATCCATGGCAATGAGCCAAATAAAAGCCTGCGAAGCGGTCGCCACAAAGGTCCGCAACACAGGCATGGTAATTGAGTAATAGTCGCTGGCTGGAAAACTCTGGTTTTGCAGCGTGTATTCAAAAAAGAAAATCTCGGTCATCTCGATGGCATAGCAAATAAATACGCCGCTGCCATAGATAAAGAAGCGTCGACGGGACGAGGCATAGGCGGCAAGCGAAAGCACTGCCGTCACAATACAGATTACGAGTATCGCTAGGGTATAGAAGAACATCAGGGTGTTCATCTGTCACCGTCCCATCTCATTTATTCTATGGCCGAGCTCTGTATACCTTGTGGGATATAGACGTCTCAACCCTTCGTTTCATTGCGGATTAGGCGCCGAGATACAGCATAGCCGTATACCGTTCGCGGTTCTAGATGGTAAACCCCCTGTAAACTCTTGACCTGCGGGTTTATATTGGTTTAGAGGGGGGTGTAACTCCGTGAACGGTCTTTAATCCCGAATAAACTAGGTAAAAATTGCATACGGGTGAATGATGGTCTTGTCAACACGAGGCGTGATGTTCGAGCGCCTCATAGCAATAGTCGGCACGACCGGCGGAAAGGAAATCGACATGGCACTGCCTAAGGATTTCATCGACACCAACGACTTCACCAAAGAGCAGATCCTGGCTATCGAGGATCTTGGCCTGGCAATGAAGAAGGCCATCAAGGTTGACGGTTATTATCCGCACCTGCTCCGCAACAAGAGCCTTGGCATGATCTTCCAGCAGGTCTCCACCCGCACTCGTCTTTCCTTCGAGACCGCTATGACCGACCTCGGCGGCCATGCTCAGTTCTATGGCCCTGGCACCATCCAGCTCGGCGGTCACGAGTCCCTGGGCGACACCGCTCGCGTTATGGGCTCGCTGCTCGACATCATGATGGCTCGCGTTGACCGTCACAAGGACGTCGTCGGCCTCGCCGAGGGCTCCGCTGTGCCCGTCATCAACGGCATGTCCGAGTTCAACCATCCCACGCAGGAGATGGGCGACCTCATGACCATGCTCGAGAACCTCCCCGAGGGCAAGAAGATCGAGGACTGCACCCTGGCCTTCATCGGCGACGCCACCCAGGTCTGCGTCTCCCTCATGTTCATCGCCTCCAAGGTCGGCATGAAGTTCGTCCAGTTTGGACCTAAGGGCCACCAGATCCCCGACGGCGGTCTGCACGTTGGCACCGTCGAGGAGCGCGCCGAGTTCGGCAAGCAGATGATGGCCATCGCCGAGGAGAACTGCAAGGTCTCCGGCGGCTCTGTCGTCATCTCCGACGACATCGAGTGCATCAAGGGCGCCGACTTCATCTACACCGACGTGTGGTATGGCCTGTACGACGAGGAGGTCTCGGGCGAGAACTACATGGACGTGTTCTATCCCAAGTATCAGGTCACCATGGACATGATGAACTTCGCCGGCCCCAACTCCAAGTTCATGCACTGCCTGCCGGCCACCCGCAACGAGGAGGTCGTCGACGAGGTCATGGACGATCCCGAGCGCTCCCTGTGCTGGGTCGAGGCCGAGAACCGCAAGCACTCCATCCGTGCTCTCCTTGCCGCCCTGGGCAAGCGCACCCCGCTCAACGACGAGGGTGTCGAGTACTCCGCCAAGGCTGAGCTCCACGCCGCTCTCGAGGCTCTCGAGCAGCTCTAAGCCTCAAGGCTTCTAAAAGCACGTTTGCGGGCGGCGGATGCTCGTCTCCTGTCGCCCGCTCACCGAGGCCCAAGCAATTGCCTTAATACCTTAGGGCCTCGGATCTGTCCAAGACTGAGCGAAGGAGCTCATCATGAGCGACGGAAAGAAAAAGCTTTCCTTTTTGACGGTCATTTCGACCATCATCTGCGTCGTCTTCGTTTGCGAGGCCGCCGCTCCTGCTGCTGCCATTGGCAACCAGCAGTTCTTCTGGTGGATCTTCCTGATCCTGACCTTCCTGCTTCCCTACGGCATGGTTGTTGCCGAGCTCGGTACCACCTATGACGGCGAGGGCGGCATTTACGACTGGGTACGCGATGGCCTGGGCGACAAATGGGGCGCCCGCATCTCGTACTACTACTGGGTCAACTACCCGCTGTGGATCGCCTCGCTGGCTACCATGTTCCCCGACATTTTGGGCATGGTCTTTGGCGTTGAGTTCAACTTGATCGCCAAGATGGGTATCGATCTTGCCTTTGTGTGGATCGTCTACCTCATGGGCCGCTCCAAGGCGGCCGACTCCGAGTGGGTCCTTAACGGTGGCGCCATCATCAAGGTCGCCGTCGCCGTTATCGTTGGCGCTTTGGGCATTTGGTATGCCATGGAGAACGGTTTTGCGAACGACATGTCCGCTGCCACCTTCCTGCCCGAGCTCACCAACACCAACGCTCTCGGTTACCTGTCGATCATCATCTTTAACTTCATGGGCTTCGAGGTCATCTGCACCATGACCGATGACATGGCCGATCCCGCTCGCGATATTCCCAAGGCTATCATCGTCGGTGGCCTGTCCATCGCCGTGATCTACCTGTTCGCTGGCTTTGGCATCGGCGCTGCTGTGCCGGCCGATTCCATCGACCCCGACTACGGCATGATTTATGCAGTCCAGACCATGGTGGGCGACTCCATGATCTTTAAGGTCATCTGCATTGCCTTCCTGATCACCCTGTTCGCCAACATGGCTGCTTGGTCCTTCGGCGTTAACTCCGTTGCTCGCTACGCTGCCGAGCACGGCAACATGCCCAAGGTCTTTGCTTCGATGATCTCTGATGACGACATGCCCAACGGTGCCAACCTGGTCAACGCCATCGTTGCCTCCCTGGTGCTGTGCCTGCAGCTTGTTCCTATCGACGCCATCTCCAACGGCGTTTTCTGGATGCTCTTTGGCACCTCCGTCGTCTTCCTGCTGCTCACCTACATCCCGATGTTCCCGGCGTTCCTCAACCTTCGTAAGAACGACCCGAACCGTGAGCGCATCTTCACGTTCCCGTTTAAGGGCGCCATGATGAAGGTTATGCTGGCCATCCCCTGCATCGAGCTGATCCTGGCCATCGTTGCAACGCTGGTGCCGCTCTCTGCCGCTGAAATTGGCGACAAGCTCCCGATGATCGTTATCTTCATCGTGCTTCTGCTCATCGGCGAGGTTGTCCGCGTCGTCAGCGCCAAGGGCCGCGAGACCGAGTACAAGGGCCTCACTCCCGAGCTGGCAGCTCAGCGTCTCGCTGAGGAGGCCGCCGAGGCCGAGGAGGACTAGAGCACCCGGATTCGGGGCTCCAACCCTCCTCGCGTACCAAAGTACGCTTCGTCGGGCTTGTCGCTCCCGACTCCAGGCACTCTAGCCTCTTCGGAGACGTGCCCAAGCGACAGGTTTGCTAACCATTCCCTGGGGTGGGTGTGAGCGATAGCTCCGGTAACCACCGCCCACCCCAATCTCTCTTCCGTATCCTTCGTGCGTTTTGTCTCCGCGCACTTGGTTACGTCGTCGCTTGCCGGTGCGACTCCGTGAAAACCGGCGCCGGGCGCCCCGACCTTTGCCGGGGAACGGGCGCCTACCATCTCTTGGTTTTAGGCTGCGGGTAACCCGCCCGCAGCAAGCGATCGTTCGATTTGGAGGAAATCTTATGCGTACGATCACCGAGTCCGAGTCCACCCCCAAGGCCGACGGCTTCTTTATGCCCGCTGAGTTTGCCCCGCAGGATCGCGTGTGGATGGGTTGGCCCCACCGCACCGACACCTGGGCCCACGGCGCCAAGCCGGCTCAGAAGCAGTATGCCGCCATCGCCCGCGCCATCGCCGAGTTCACCCCGGTTACCATGTGCGCCAACCAGGTCGACTATGCCAACTGCAAGGCCGTCTTCGAGGAGGACGAGAACGTCACCGTCATCGAGATGACCACCGACGACGCCTGGTTCCGCGACACCGCCGCCACCTACGTCATCAACGGCAAGGGTGAGAAGCGCGCCAACCACTGGCACTTCAACGCCTACGGCGGTCTCGTCGACGGCCTCTATTTCCCGTGGGACAAGGACGAGCAGATTGCCCTTAAGATGGCTGAGCTTTCCGGCTGCCGTCGCTATCGTCCCGATGACATGATCCTCGAGGGCGGCTCCATCACCGTTGACGGCGAGGGCACCCTTGTCGTGACCGACCAGTGCCTGCTCTCCCCGGGCCGCACCTGCTCTGCGGTGCTCGAGGAGGAAGAGGATCCCGAGTCCATCTGGCCCAAGTTCAAGAAGAAGTTCGAGCCCTGGAGCGAGGAGCTCCGCGCATACATGGACGAGCACCTCAAGGATTACCTGGGTGTCGAGAAGGTCATCTGGGTCAAGGAGGGCATCGACCCCGAGGAGACCAACGGCCACATCGATGACGTCGCCACGTTCATCGCCCCGGGCGTCATGGCCTGCATCTGGACCGACGATCCCGAGTATCCGTTCTACGAGCAGTGCCACGCCGCCTACGAGACCCTCTCCAACGCCGTCGACGCCAAGGGCCGCAAGATGAAGGTCTACAAGCTCTGCATGCCCGTGAACCCGCTGTTCATGGACCAGGCCTCCTGCGACACCATCGACGCCGACGAGAACGCCGAGCCGCGCGTCCCCGACGAGCCGCTGATCGCCTCCTACATGAACTACCTCGTGACCAACCACGGCGTTATTGTCCCGCAGTACGGCGACGAGAACGACCAGCTGGCCGTCGACACGCTCCAGAAGATCTACGACGAGGTCTGGGGCGAGGGTGTCTACAAGTGCGTCGGCGTTCAGTCCGAGCAGGTCGTCTTCGGTGGCGGCAACATCCACTGCATCACCCAGCAGGAGCCGTCCGCTTAATCGTCTGACTTTCCGAGGCACCCCATCTCGCCGCTCAAACCGTCGCTCGCGTACCAAAGTACGCTTCGCTCCTCTTTCGCGGCGACCTGGGGCACCTCGAAAACCCAGCCGATCAATCGGACAATCGGCGAATCGAACCATCTTGGGGCATTGATGGTCGGCTTGCCCGATGTCTTGGTCGGTTGGGTTTTCTTTGGGCACTCCGTTGCCTCCACTTCGGAGTGCCCGCCTCTTTGATTGAGTACGCGTCTGATCTGGGATTTATTGCGGGTTAGGCCAATTGTTCGCTTGAATATCCCAGGTCAGACGCGTCTTCAATTGCCAAAAGATTCCGGTCGCAATCGCGGCCGTTTTGATCGGAGTATCTATGTACCAGCGTATCGTTATCTACACGCGCCTGTTCCGCGAGCGTTGGTCCAACAATTGCATCCTCTCTTCTCTTTGGGATGGCACCTGCACCGGTGACGCGGCCTGCAACCCTACCTTGGGCTGCGCCTTCGGTACAGATGCCATCCTTTTTGCTGTAGGGGAAGCGTGCCATGGCAGGTAAAAAGTTCTCCCTGTTCGAGGTCATCCTCTCGGTTATCTGCGTTGTCTTTACCATCGAGGCGGCTGCTCCGGCATCTGCCATGGGTAACGTGCAGTTCTTCTGGTGGATCTTCCTTATCATTACGTTTTTGCTTCCCTATGGCCTGGTGGTGGCCGAGCTCGGTACGGCGTTCGATTCCGAGGGCGGCCTGTACGACTGGGTTCGCCTGGGCTTGGGAGACCGTTGGGGTGCACGCTGCTCCTGGTGCTATTGGGTCAACTTTCCACTGTGGGTGGCAAGTATCGCCTGCATGTTCCCCAGTGTCATCAATGCGGTATGGGGCATCGAATTTTCGCTTGGGGTCCGAATTGCCATCGAGCTTACCTTTGTGTGGGGCGTCACGGTCATGGCAATGCAGCCGGTGGCCGAGGCCGATTGGGTCATGGATGGCGGCGCCGTCATCAAGGTGCTCATTACCGCCGTGGTGGGAATCATCGGCATCTGGTTTGCCTGCAACAACGGCTTTGCCAACGACATGTCGTTTAAGACCTTCATTCCAGATCTGGGCGACACCAATTCGTTGACGTACCTATCGATTATCCTGTTCAACTTTATGGGCTTTGAGGTGGTCGCGACCTTTGCCAGCACGATGAAGAACCCGTCGCGTGATATCCCCAAGGCGGTTATTGCCGGTGGCGTGGCCATTGCGGCGATCTACATCATCTGTGGCATTGGCATTGGAGCCGCGGTTCCCACCGAGCATCTTTCACTCGATTCGGGCATTGTGGACGCAGTCGCCGCTATGGTGGGGCGCACCCACCCGCTGACGATGGTCGTGGGCGTGGCCTTTTTGGTGACGCTGTTCGCCAATATGATCTGCTGGAGCTTTGGCGTCAACAATGTAGCGAGCTATGCCGCGCGCCATGGCAACATGCCGCGTCCCTTTGCGTTGGTGTCCAAAAAGACCGGCATGCCCAACGGCTCGGCGCTCATTAACGGCTGTTTTGCCAGTCTGGTGCTGCTGCTCCAGATTCCGCTGGGTGAGGGTTCCGACGTCTTTTGGGTCTTCTTCTCGATGAACGTCGTCTTTCTGCTCATGAGCTATATCCCCATGTTCCCAGCGTTTTGGCGTCTGCGCAAGCACGATAATCGCTCGCGTGTGTTCCGTGCGCCTTTCGAGGGCAAGGTGCTCGCGGTGGCGCTTGCGATTCCCGTGGTGGAGCTCGTGCTTTCGATTGTTGCTACGATTGTGCCGCTCAACAGCTCACCTGCCGAGATGGCAAAGTTGCCGATTCTCGCGGGCGTAGTGATTGGCCTGTTATTGGGCGAGGTTTCGCGCCTCATATCGCGCCGCGGCCGAAGCGTCGACAATCCCGGCGTTGGTGCACGGGGGTCAGGTTACTTTGCACCAAAACAGTAAGCGCCGCGAGTTGCGCAGCGCTTGGTGCATCTTGGATTACTGTTCGCGGTGCTCGGGATCGGAAACGAGCTTAGGCGCAAAGAAGGGGACGTGGCCCAGATAGGGGCAGCTGTCCGAACGCTCTTCGACGACACAGGGGACGTCATTGTAGGTAAGTGAGTCGCTCAGGTGGACGATGGCCTTGGCGGCAGGAGCAACGAGTATTTTGAGCGGTGCGATAGGCGCCATGGCATCTCCTTTCATCGGTGAGACACAGCTTGTTTATCTAAACGATACAGTACGTTTAATCGGTGAGTCTAATCTTGCGGCAAAGAATCTGTCAACATCCTCACGGCATCTAGACAGGGGAGGCGGGCATGAGTTTCGCGTTCTATATCTACACCACGATTATCATGGGTGTGGCTCTGGTGACCAGTGCCGTGGCATTGGTGGTTTGGCTCATGACGCGCCGTCGCGACAGCCTGGTGGCCGCGGCGGGCTTTTTGCTCTACATGCTCGATATGTCGGTCATTTTTTTTGACGAGTACAATCGGCTCAAATACGACTACGCTGTTACCTTTAGCGAGCCGTTGCAGCACCCCTTGCTGCGCTGCGTGCTCGGTATTGCCATCTATGCCTGCGTGGTACTGTGGATGTTTGCGCGCTTGCGCAAAAGGCCGACGTCGCGCATGCTCGGACTTGCTATCGTGCCGTTTTCAATCTTGCAATTGGTGCTGGTGCCTCGCAGCGGTGCTGCCGGAGAGATGCAGCAGTATCTCTTTTGGCTCACGCGTGACCTGGGCAATGTAGGATGTCTTGCCTATGCCGCCTGGCATTACCGGCACAGGGCCACGCGTGTTGAGAAACTCGACCTCGACCGCTCAAAGCTCTTTTGGAAGGTGGCACTCGTTCTTGCGTTTTGCGTAATCGCCGAGGACACCTACATGATTTTGCTCTGTCGCCCCGACTCTCAAAACCCCGTCATCAGTCTCTTTTTGTGGTATCTGTCCGAGCGCAATATCTCCGAAAACGTGCTGCTCATGGCATGCGCGGTCCAACTCTTTTGCCAGTTTAGCCATATCCTGCGCGTGTATGCCCGTCATCCGCGTGCCGATGAGGACGTGGCGGCCGAGAGCGCACGCTCTGGGGACGATCTAGCATCACGCGTTGTGATCTATGCCGATGCCCATAAGCTGTCGCGGCGCGAGCAGGAGGTGCTCACGCTGGTGCTGAAGGGCAACGACGCCCAAAACATCGCCAGCGAGTTGGTCATCAGCCCTGGCACTGTCAAGGCGCACTTGCATCGCATCTACGTTAAAAGCGGTGTCTCCAACCGAGATGACCTCATAGATGCCTTTTGGCGTTCCTAGTCCTATTCTTCCTTGCATGCGGGTCTTGCCGTGTGGGCGGGCACGCCGTTGGGCGTAATGACGCGGTAATAATCTCAGACAATAAACCTGCAGGTAAAGCGTGTAAACCTGCTTAAACTGACCGTTTGCGATCCCTGGCCTTGGCACGGATTTGCCCCTGTGTATCAATGGGTGTAGCGCGAAGCCGCGGACGTGGGACAGACGTCCGAGCACGGCTTGTAGGCACGCGCCGATGCGGGAGCGCTACGCTCCCAACCGAGTGCCCACGCGGGCGGTGCGTCCGCGTTGCAACCAAAGATGCCTGAGGAGGCTCACATGGACAAGGCTGATGTAGTTATCAAGAGCAACGCCGTCTTTACCGGCGATGGGCTCGAGCCGTTTAAGGGCGGCGTTGCCGTGCGCGGTGATAAGATTGTTGCCTGCGGTGACGATGCTCACCTGGCACCGTTTATCGGTCCCGATACCGAGGTGCGCGACTTTGGCGACCAGCTCGTCATGCCCGGCCTGATCGACTCGCACACGCATTTTGCCCAGGGCGCGTTTATGACCGACCCCGATTTTGCCGTCAACCTCATCGACTGCACCAGTTTTGAGATGGCGATGGAACGTGTCGTGGCGTTTGCGGCCGACCATCCCGATAACGAGTGGATTCTGGGCTGCCAGATTATCCAGTTCCAGTGGGATGTCCCCGAGATGCCCACAGCCGCGATGATCGATGAGTACATCTCGGACCGCCCGGTCTTTCTGCAGCAGGTTGACCTGCATACCTTTAGTGCCAATACCTGCGCCATCAACAAGGTGGGAGTAACTTCGCAGACGCCCGATCCCGCAGGCGGCAAGATCCTTAAGGATGCCGAGGGCAATCTGACGGGCGTGTTTTCCAACAACGCCGGCGTCTTCTTTATGGACGAGGTCTACGACCCAGCGCCCGAGGTTGTTGACGCGTCGTTTGCAAAAACCGCCCGGCGCGCCAATGCCCTGGGAATCACTACGGTCGGCATGGTCAATCCTACGTTTGTGAGCATGGAAAACCCGTATGCGGTGTTGGCAGGTCTTAATGCCAAGGGCGACTTGCCACTGCGCGTGTTCCTGTACACCGATCTGTTCGAAAACGAGTCCTTAACGCTCGAGCAGATCAAGGAGAAATACGCCTTCTCGGGTACGCAGGTCGAGTGGCACGGCTTTAAGCAGTTTCTTGATGGCGTGTGCTCCGACCACACCGCTTGGATGCTTGAACCCTATTCCAACACGCCCGATACCTGCGGTGAGCCCGCGGAGGATCCAGAGCGCATCCGTGCCGCCATTGTCAGGGCGCAGGAATGGGGCGTTGACACGCGCGTCCATACGATCGGCGATCGCTCGGTGCGTTTTGTGCTTGATTGCTTTGAGGAGGGCGAGCGCTTGCATGGTAAGCGGGGTTGCCGCCACTCCATGGAGCACAACGAGACGGTTCAGCCCGAGGATCTGCCGCGCTATGCCGAGCTGGGTATATGCCCTGGTATGCAGCCGTGGCACATGCTGCTCGATATGGCTGACCTTGCCAAGGACGATGCCGTGGGCCCCGAGCGTGCTGCGCTTTCGTGGCCCCTGCATAGCCTGCTTGCCAGCGGTGCCGTGGTGCACCTGGGCAGTGACTTCCCCGTTGTGGGCTTGGAGCCCATGGAGGAGGTGTACGGCGCGGTCTTCCGCATGCTCGAGGACGGCTCCAACCCAGAAGGGTGGTTCCCGCAGGAGCGCATCACCATGGCCGAGGCCCTGCGCGCCTACACCTACGGCAGCGCCTACGCCATGCATGCCGAGGATCGCATCGGTACGCTCGCATGCGGCAAACAGGCTGATATCTGTGTGCTCGACCGTAACCTCTTTGACTGCGAACCGGCTGAGGTCCTCGAGGCCACGGCGTCTCTCACGATGATTGCCGGCAAGGTGGTCTACGAGGCCTAGCGGGGCTGCTGCATCGCTAGGCGGTGCCGCAGCCTGTGCGTGCCGCCCATCCATTCATGCATCCATTCATCAATCTCTCATGGAAAGGGGAGAACAATGGCAGAAGAAACGACCGCCGCTGTTGAGGAGGAGCGTGAGCTTGCCTCGCAGCCGATTCCCGGCCTGGTGCGCAAGTACACCATCATCACCGGCCAGGGTATGCTCGCCCAGATTATCATGGTGGTCCTTGAGGGCCTCGTGATGGGTTGGGGCCTGGGTGCACACGGCCTGGCCTGTGTTTCGATCATCATGTCGGTCGAGTACATTAACCTGGCCTTTGGCAACCTGTTTGGCACCGGCGTGCCCGCCGTGGTGGGCAACCTTTTGGGTGCCGGCGACATTAAGGGCGCCAGCAAGGCGTTTAGCCAGGGTTTTTGGCTTACCACGATTGTGAGTGTGCTGCTTGCTGTGGTGATGGCTGTGTTTACCGAGCCCATCTGCGCATTCTTCGGCGCCACGCCCGACATCATGGCCGATACCGTTGCCGGCGTGCGCACCTTCTCCGTGCTGCTGCCGCTCACGGTCATTGGTCAGATGGTCACCGCCGTCATGCGTGTGGACGAGAAGGTTCAGATCCAGGCCAACCTCATGACCGTGTCTGCCATCGTCGCTATCTGCTGGCTTGCGCTTTCCACGTTTGTGCTCAAGCTTGGCGTTATGGGAGCTGGCGTGTACTACGGTCTTTCCATCGGTATCTGGGCCATCGGTATCTTCTGGTTCATCGGCGGTAAGAAGTCGCAGCTCCAGATCAGCGCCGCCGACCTCAAACTCGACATGGCCATCTGCGGCCAGATCATCAAGATTGGTTTCCCGTTCTTTTTAGTGCAAGCTGCCACGTTCATCTTCAACACCGTTGCCAACTCGTTGCTTGGCCAGCTCGGCGGCGACATGGGTTCGCTCTACATCGCGGCCTTTGGTGTGATCAACGGCTACATCCTCTACATTACCATGATGGTCGCCCAGTGCTTCTCGTACGGCCTGCAGCCCATTGCCGCCTTCAACGCCGGCGCCAAGGCGTGGGCGCGCCTCAAGGAAACGCTCTCCTGCACGCTTAAGTACCAGGTCGTGACGCTTGCTGCGGTGTCTGCTGTGCTATGGGTGGCCGCAACGCCGGTCTGCGCCTTTTTTGCTGGTAGCGACCCGGCGCTCGTCGAGGTTGCCGCCAACGCCACGCGCATCGTTATCCTGGCCGTGGCCCTGGGCTATCTTGCCATGACCATGTCGATGTACTTCCAGGCGGTTGAGAAGGTGGGTATCGCCACGTTCACCGGTCTGCTCCGCTACGTGATCTGCTCCGTGCCGCTTATGTACCTGCTTGGCAACATGATGGGCGTTCAGGGTGTCTGGTTTGCCTTGGTGGCGGCTGACGCCATCACTGGTCTTATCTCCATCGCCCTCGCCGTCCGCGAATCCAAGCGACTTGCCACGCTCTAGACTCGGACACGGCCGGCCCGCGATAGTCGAATAAGTCAACTCGCCTGCAAGCCACCACAATGGGGACAGTTCCCATTGTGGTGGCTATTGTTATTTAGGGTCTGAGATTTCGGCTCTATAAATAACGTTTTTGAACTGGGCTACTAAAAGATTGTGGAAAACACTACTACAAGATTATGGAAAACGCTACTGCAAGATTATGGCAAATGATACTATACGATTATGGTAACAGCGTTATAAGGGGCGTTGATATGGCCGAGTACATTAACAGGGATTTGCATGAGTTGCTCATTCGCATGGCGGGTTGGTTTCCTGTTGTGTCGTTGACGGGGCCTAGGCAGAGCGGTAAGTCTACGCTGGTTCGGCATGCCTTTCCCGACTATTCCTATGTTACGCTTGAGGACCCCCAAACGAGGCGCGCGGCCTTGGAGGATCCGGTGAGTTTTATCCGCAACCGAAAGGGCGGACTCATCATCGACGAGGCGCAATACGCCCCGGATTTGTTCTCGATGATTCAGGTTGTTTCGGATGAGCGGGGAGACGCCGGTCAATACATCCTTACGGGATCGCAAAACTTTTTGATGATGAAAAGCATCGGCCAGTCTCTTGCCGGGCGAGTCGGGATCTTAAAATTGCTGCCATTTTCGTTTCGAGAAGCGGAGAGGGGCCAGCAGGGGCAGTTGGAAGTGGATTTGTTTGCGCTCGAAGGGGGATACCCTCGCCTGCGTTCCGCCGGAATGCCGTCCTCGGTTTATTTCCCCAGCTATATTGATACCTATGTTGAGCGCGATGTTGTGGGCTTGCTTGACGTGCGCAATAAAGCGGAGTTTCATAAGTTTCTGTCCATAATTGCCCAGAGCGCCGGTGCTCTCATTAATATATCTTCGCTTTCTCGAGATACGGGTGTGAACGTATCGACCATTAAAAGCTGGTTGTCTATCCTGGAGCAGAGCTACCTGACGTTTTCACTGCAGCCCTATTATGCAAATGCCAGGAAACGTTTGACTAAAACGCCCAAGCTTTATTTTTACGACACGGGGCTGCTCTGCTACTTGCTCAAAATTGGATCACTGGAGCAACTTTTGGAGAGCTCTTATCTGGGGGCAGTTTTCGAAAACCTCATCGTTTCCGAAACGGCGAAGAGCCATCTCAACGTGGGCGAGAATCCCGAGTTGTATTTCTATAGGGACGACGGTAAGCGAGAAATCGATTTGCTCGACTGCACAAACTCAGGGAGTCCCAAGGCTATCGAAATAAAATCATCCAGAACGTATCACGATAAGTACGCCCGCCATTTACAGGCTGTATGCGATGAGATCGACATTGCAAAAGATGCGCGCTATGTTGTGGCCCGCGTGGATTCAACGTATGAGTCGAAAGACTGTAGCGTGGTCTCGGCGCGTGATTGGCTTTTGCGATAACAAGTTCGGCGTATTAACAACTGCCGCGAAGAGGATCGGACCCCTTTCGCGGCGGTTTTTTGCCGATCCGGTGCGCCTCAGATGCAAGTGAGTAGGCTTTTTTGGATCTGTCGAGCACACCGCGACAAACGCTAAATAAAACCGCAGGTCAGAGCTGTGGCGTTTTGGAGTGTGCTCGGCCTCCTGCAAAAGGTCTACTCACTTGGTTTTTCGGCGAGAAGGCCGCCGCAAGGGCAAGCAGCTCTCCTCACGGCGGTTGGCGTTTGCCCAGATAAAACCTGCCAAAATAAACCTGTCCCTTTTTGGCATGTCCCTTTTGGCGCGGCTGATTGGTTTGGGCTGTTTTGGAGAAAGCCCATGAGGCGGCACTCAGGCTAATCCTGCGTGTCGCCTCCGTACATGTAGACGATAAAGCCGTCGCCGGTGTCTTGGCTGTGATCCTCCAGGATGCGTTTCATGTTGAGGTGCTCGTAGAACTGCCAGTCAGAGTTGCAGTCGCTCATCAGGAAGAACTTGGTGCACCCGGCTTTGGCGAGTTCGGCGCGCGCAAGGTCGATGAGCTCGCGGCCGAGTCCCTTGCCCTGCCACTCGGGCACAATGATGATCAGGTTGAGCTGGCCCTGGGCATACTCGTCGCCCGTGGCGGCAAAGCGATCGGCCGTGGCCTTTTCGCGACTGTCGCCAAAGAGCGAGCCCTCGAGTTTGGCATCGGCGGTCTTTGCCATCTCGGTTGCCTGGGCGAACATCTCGTCGTAGCAGGGTACCCACGTGGGGTTGGTACGCGGCTTGCCGTCCTCGAAGATACCGATGCAGCAGGCGGCGATAATGCGGCCCTCTGCCTCGGCGACGAGCGCGATGGGGGAGCGCTGCAGCTGCATGGCAATGTTGAAGCGCGCGCAGAAATCGGCAGCTTCGACGTCGCCGCGGTTGCGCAGCGTGTTGCACCACAGCTGGTTGTAGATGGCGGCGATGCCAGCCAGGTCGTCGAGCGTGGCGGCGCGCAGGGTTACGTTGTCAAGGCTCATGGAGGCTCCTTCCAAGGTGGGTCAGGCCACCTCTGAGTGTGACATGGGCGCACCGCTGCCGCATCAACCATTCGGTAGACGAGCTTCGATCTCTCGGGGACGGAGGAAAAGGGGCCACGAGCGAGGATTTTCGGACGCTTGCTCGACGAGAGTGGATAATCTCCCACTTTTAGCGCGAACATAGGTCAAAAACGGGAGATTATCCACTCTCGTTGGAAGCGCCCGAAAATCCTCGCTCGTTATCCATTCCCTTTTTGGCTGGTTGTGCTTGCACTTTAGCGTGCGACAGCGGATAATGCCGAGCATTCGACAATGTTCTCGTTGCCATCAATTGATTGAGGAGGCCCCGCATGGCCATGGAATTTAAACGCAGGCTGCCGATCCCCATGGAGATCCGCGAGGAAATGCCGCTTTCCGCCGAGCTTACCGCTAAGAAGCAGGCATTCGACGCCGAGGTCGCCAAGGTCTTTACCGGCGAGGACGCGCGCAAGGTGCTCATCATCGGACCGTGCTCTGCCGACCGCGAGGACTCGGTCCTCGAGTACATGAACCGCCTGGCCAAAACCGCCGAGGAGGTCAAGGACAAGCTCATCATCATCCCGCGTGTCTACACCAACAAGCCGCGCACCAAGGGTACCGGCTACAAGGGTCTACTGCACAATCCCGACCCCGAGGCGCCCGATGACCTGCTCGAGGGCGTCAAGGCCATTCGCCACATGCACCTGCGCGTCATCGAGGAGACCGGCTTCTTTACCGCCGACGAGATGCTCTACCCCTCTAACTATCAGTACCTTGTCGATCTGCTGAGCTACGTCGCTGTGGGCGCGCGCTCGGTCGAGAACCAGGAGCACCGTCTGGTGTCGAGCGGCATTTCGGTGCCGGTGGGCATGAAGAACCCCACTGCCGGCTCCACCACCGTCATGCTCAACTCCATCTACGCCGCTCAGGCGCATCAGAGTTTCATCTTCCGCAACTGGGAGGTCGAGTGCGACGGCAATCCGCTCGCGCACGCCGTTATGCGTGGCTACATCGGTCTCGATGGGCGCACCTACCCCAACTACCACTACGAGCACCTCGAGCGCCTGGCCGAGCGCTATACCGAGCACGCCGGCTATGCCAATCCGGCAGCGGTCATCGACTGCAACCACGACAACTCGGGCAAGCGTCCGCTGGAGCAGTATCGCATTTGCAAGGAGGTGCTCGACAGCTGCCGCCGCAACGAAGCCATTTCAAGGCTGGTCAAGGGCTTTATGATCGAGTCCTACCTTGAGGACGGCAACCAGCCGGTCGACGGCGGTGTCTTTGGCAAGTCGATCACCGATCCGTGCCTGGGCTGGGAAAAGACCGACTACCTCATTCACGAGATCGCGGAGCGGGTTTAGTTACGCGGGTTTACCAACCCGCGTAACGGCGCTCGCTGTCCGCCCTCTACCTGCGGCGTTGTCTTGCTCCAGGGGCACTCATTGGGGACATACTTAAATGAGTAGTCGTTGGGGACGTTCTTGTTTGACTAGTCGTTTAAGAACGTCCCCAATGACTACCTTTCAAACCTGGCAGTTAGGGACGTTCCTTATCTGCCGGCACTTGGGGACACTCCTTGCATCGGCTGACGCGGTTTGCTCGCTGGCATTGCTAGATTTTTTGGCGTTCTCTAAGTCCTGTGGACAAAAAATGGCAAATATGAGTACTGTTGCTAGCGTAGTATCATATCGATCTTACAAGATAATAGACACAACAGTAAATATGTTCATTAACGTTGGCACACAGAAGCATGCTACCGGGCATTTTGATCAATTTGAAGGCATATCTAGGCCGCAATGAGGTCGTTTGGGGCAGTTTTGGCTGTTACTAAAAAGGTGACAGTACTCATATTTGCCATTTTTTGTCCACGGGGCCTTGAGGGAGGGCGTCAATCAGGTCCCAGGGGAGGCGGTTCGAGGGCTGCAAAACAAAAACGGGGACGCAGATTGTCCTGCGTCCCCGTTCTCGGGCGTTATTCGTTCCTTGCGACAGAATTTACGCCGCTTCGTCGAACTGCGAGTTGTACAGGTCGGCGTAGAAGCCGCCTTGGGCGAGCAGCTCGTCGTGCGTGCCCTTCTCGACGATGTCGCCGTCGCGAATCACCAAGATCACGTCGGCGTTGCGGATTGTGGACAGGCGGTGCGCGATGACAAAGCTCGTGCGGCCCTGCATCAGCGCATCCATGGCGCGCTGAATAAGCTCCTCGGTGCGGGTATCGACGTTGGAGGTCGCCTCGTCCAAAATCAGCGCCGGACGGTCGGCCAAAATGGCGCGGGCGATGGTCACGAGTTGGCGCTGGCCCTGTGAGAGGTTGGTGCCCTCCTCATTGATCATAAAGTCGTAACCGCCGGCGAGCGTATGGATAAAGTGGTCGCAGCGTGCGGCGCGCGCGGCGGCCTCGACCTCGGCGTCAGTCGCATCGGGACGTCCGTAGCGGATGTTCTCGCGGATGGTGCCGTTAAACAGCCAGGTATCCTGCAGCACCATGGCAAACTCGCCGCGCAGTGCCGCGCGGTCCCAGTCGCGCACGTCGACGCCCTCGACGCGCAGCGAACCGCCGTCCACGTCGTAGAAACGCTGCAGCAGCTTAATGAGCGTGGTCTTGCCGGCGCCGGTGGGGCCGACGATGGCGATGGTCTGACCGGGCTGCGCCTCGCAGCTAAAGTCGTGGATGATGGTCTTGTCGGGCGTGTAGCCAAACTTGACATGGTCAAACTCAACGTGGCCGGGGCGCTTCTCGGGAATCTGGGCGTCGGCCTTCTGCTCCTCCTCGGGCGCGGCGAGGAACTCAAAGACGCGCTCGGTGGCAGCGGCCATCGACTGCATCGTGTTGCTCACGTTGCCCAGCTGCTGCACCGGCTGCGTAAAGTTGCGCACGTACTGGATAAAGCTCTGGATGTCGCCGGGCGTGGCATTGCCGGTCAGCGCGAGCTGTGCGCCCACCACGACAACGCCCACGTAGCCCATGTTGCCCACCAAGCTCATAAGCGGCATCATCAGGCCCGATAGGAACTGCGAGCGCCAGCCACTAATAAAGAGACGGTCGTTTTGACGGTCGAACTCCTCGATTGAGGCCTCGGCGCGGTCGAACACCTGAATAACGTTCTGGCCGGCAAAGTCCTCCTCGATAATGCCGTTGACGGCGCCCAGGACTTGCTGTTGCTCGCGGAAGTACGGCTGCGAGAAGTGAATCATCACGGTCAGGATAATCGCGGCAGCCGGCAGCGTGAGCACGGTGACGCCGGTGAGCGGCAGACTGATCGACAGCATCATGACGAGCACGCCGATAATCTGCGTCACCGATGTGATGAGTTGTGTCACGCTCTGGTTGAGTGACTGACCCAGCGTGTCGACATCGTTGGTGATGCGGCTGAGCACGTCGCCCTTGCTGTGGCCGTTGAAGTAGCTCATCGGCACGACAGCGATCTTGGCGGCGATCTCCTTGCGCATGCGGTAGCAAATCTTTTGCGTGACGCCGGTCATGAGCCAGCCCTGGATGAGGCCGCAGACAGAGCTTGCCAGATACAGGCAGAGCAAAAAGCCGAGCGTCTTGGCGATCCAGGCAAAGTCAACGTCGCCGGTACCGTTGACCTTGGCAACCAGGCCCTCGAACAGCTTGGTCGTAACCTGGCCGAGCACCTTGGGCCCCACAATGTTAAAGATGACCGAGCATACGGCAAAGGCGACGGCGGCAAACACGGCAATCTTGTGCTGGCCGATATAGCCGAGCAGCTGCCTCATGGTGCCCTTAAAGTCCTTGGCCTTTTCGCCGCGGCCCATACCACCCATGCGGCCCATGGGACCGCGCCGGCGGGTGGGCTTGGGAATCTGAGTCTTGGTCTCGTCTGCCATTAGCGCTCGCCTCCTTCCATGACGGCTTCAATCTCTTCTTGGGTAAGCCCCAACTCCTCGGCGGAAAGCTGCGACTGTGCGATCTCCAGGTATGCCGGGCAGTTGTGCAGCAGTTCCTCGTGCGTGCCGGTGCCCACTACGTGGCCGTCGTCGAGCACGATGATCTGATCGGCGTGCATGATGGTCGCGATGCGCTGGGCCACGACCACGAGCGCGGCGTCGGTAACGTTTTTGGCAAGCTCCTCGCGCAGGCGCGCGTCGGTCTTGTAGTCGAGGGCGCTAAACGAGTCATCGAACACCACGACCTCGGGCTTTTTGGCCAACGCGCGGGCGATGGCCAGGCGCTGGCGCTGACCGCCCGAGACATTGGAGCCGCCCTGGCTGATGGGGGAGTCGTAGCCGCCCTCGCGCTCGGCGATAAAGTCCTCGGCCTGTGCGATGCGTGCCGCCTGGCGCATGTCATCATCGCTCACCATGTCGCCGGCAAATTTGAGGTTGCTCTCGACAGTGCCCGAGAACAGACGCCCCTGCTGCGGGATATAGCCAATGCGGCGGCGAAGCTCGGAAAGGGTCATATCGCGCACGTCGATGCCGTCGAGCGAAATGCTGCCGCCCGTGACGTCGTACAGGCGCGGAATCAGCTGCACGAGCGTGGACTTGCCCGAGCCCGTGGAGCCAATGATGCCGAGCATCTGACCGGCATGCGTGGTGAAGTTCACGCCGCTGATGACATCGGCGCGGGCATCGGGATACTGGAAGCTCACGTCGCGGAAGGTGAGCTCACCGCGCGGCGCGCTGGCTGCGGGCAGTTTGGGCGAGGCAGGGTCGTTGATGCTCGTGGGGCAGGTGATGACCTCTTCCACGCGCTCTGCTGCGACCTCGGCGCGGGGCAGGATAACCGAAACCATGGTGAGGATCATAAACGCCATGACGATCTGCATGGTGTAGGAGATGAACGCCATCATGTTGCCGACCTGCATCACGCCGTCGGACACGCCCTGCGCGCCAAACCAGACGATAAGCACGGTGATGCAGTTCA
Organism: uncultured bacterium; assembly: GCA_905215505.1. Taxonomy (GTDB): domain Bacteria; phylum Actinomycetota; class Coriobacteriia; order Coriobacteriales; family Coriobacteriaceae; genus Collinsella. The sequence continues at coordinate 101,843 of CAJMPU010000001.1, read as the reverse complement.
TGACGAGCATCATGAGCGGCATCATAAAGCTCATGGCGCGGTTGGTGTAGAGCTGCGTGGTCATCAGGTCGAGGGACGCCTGGTCAAAGCGCTCGAGCTCATGCTCCTCGCGGTTAAACGAGCGGATGGGCATAAGGCCGTCGAGCAGCTCGCGGGCGGTAAGGTTCACGCGGTCCACAAAGCTCTGCATCTTTTTGAACTTGGGCATGGTGAGGCCCATAAGCACGCCGACGACGGCCGAGACCGCGATGATGGCCACGGCGATGGTCCACTCCAGGCCGGTGTGGTTGGCCAGGACGCGCATGACGGCGACGATGCCCATGACGGGCGCCATGAGGCACATGCGGATAAACAGGGTTGCGGCCATCTGAATCTGCTGAATGTCGTTGGTGCAGCGAGTGATGAGCGAGGCCTGGCTAAACTTGCCCACCTCGGCTGGCGAGAAGTGCATGACCTTGTTGAAGGTCTCGCGGCGCAGGTCGCGTGCGATGGAACAGGCGGTGCGCGAGGCCACGGCGCCGGTTAGGATGGTGGCGACCAGTGAGATCAGGCACAGACCAAACATCGTGGTCGCCATGCGGCCCAGGTAGGCGTCCTGCACGTCGGCGGGGCCGATACCCTGCGCCTTGTACTCGTCTTGCACATAGCTCACGGCGCGTTGGGTCACGATGGAGCCCGACATAGAGCCCATTTTGTCCGCCATTTCATTGGCGCCCTCGACGAGCTTGCTTTGGTCTACCAGACCGCCCTCGACACCTAGGCGCAGACTCTTCATGGTGATCTTGCCGCCGTCGGCATCAATCTGCTTTTGCATGTTTTGCGCCGCTGTGGCCTTCTGCTGCATCTCGGCGAGCTGCTCGGGCGTCATTGCCGCCATCTGCTCGGGGGTGGGCATGGCCTGGGCGCCGCCGCCATTGCTTGCCTCGGTGGATGCGCCGGTCATGTCGCCCATGGAGCTGGCGTCGATGCCCTGGTTGAGAGAAAGGACGACGGTCTCGGGCAGGCTCATAATGTCGGCAATCTTGCCGCCATCGGCACGCTCTTCCTCGGTGCCCTTGTACGTTCGAATGCCTTTTTTGTCAGCCTTGCTAAACACGGCCTCCACAGCTTTGGCGTCCTTGGTGCTCATAAAGAGCTCAAGGTCATCGAGTGATTCGGCACGAATGGTGTCGGGCACGGGCGAGGCGATGCCGCCTTGCTGTACGCCCACGTCGACGATGTCGCTCATGTAGGTAGGCAGTGCCAGATCGGCGTTGCAGCTGATTACGATAAGTACGATAGCTGTGAACAGTGCCAGGACATGCTTTTTAAAGAGCTTGAGAATCCTCACTCGGCATCTCTCCTTTCTTGATTGCGGTCGATAATTTCGTTGAAACGCCTTAGAAGGCGCACCATCTCTTGGGTATCTGTTTCGCCGAGCTGCTCGAGGAAGGCCGCGGTGCGCTCCTCGAATTCCCGACGTTTGATTTCGAGATTCTGGAATCCCTTGTCGGTCATCGTGACGTGTACACGACGACGGTCGGTCTTTGAGTGCTCGCGCTCGACCCAGCCCTTGGCTTCGAGAGTGCGTAAGATATTGGCGATGCGGGCACTCGAGACCCAGGCGCGATTTGCGAGTTCGCTCGGCGTGAGCGAACCGCCAGCGAGCATGAGGGCGCGCATGACAGCCATCTCGCCGCCGAGAGCTTTGTCCGCAGAGCGCGAAATGCGATGATGCATGCTGCCAAACTCAGTTAAGAGCTGACGTCCAAGCTCATGGAAATCGGTATCTTCCACCGAAAACCCCTAACACTAGAAACTATTTTCGGTGAAAGATGATACCCGCATATTCGGGCCTCATGCAGTGGGCAATATAAAGAGCGCATAAAGAGTTAAAAAATTCAATTGCTGAAGCGTTTCAAAGAACTACTATGCCCGCGGTTAGGCGAGGGGTTGTCACCACCATGACGACTGGGACTCATTTATCGCCACGTGCGATGCTCCAACTTCCCGCAAGGAGACACCTGAATCAAGGGGGTTGGAGTCATGGCATTTGACTTCACGGGCAAAACCGCGATCGTTACCGGCGGCACTCAGGGCATTGGCCTCGAGATCGCCAAGGGCATCGTCGCGGGCGGCGGACACGTCGCGCTCATCGCAAGGAACGCTGCCAAGGGCGAGGCCGCTGTGGTCGAGCTTGGCGAGGGCAACAAGTTCTATCAGCTCGATGTTGCCGATGCGCCCAAGGCGCGTGAGACCGTCGAGCAGATTTTTACGGACCTGCCGCAAACCAACATCCTGATCAACTGTGCTGGCGTCATCAGCACCAAGAAGTTCGACGAGATCGATGACACCGAGTGGCGTCGTACCATCGACATCAACCTCAACGGTACCTTCACTATGATGAATGCTGTGTACCCGCACTTTAAGGCGGCCCATGCCGGCACTATCGTCAACGTGAGCTCTGTTGCCGGCAAGATCGGCGGCGGCCTGCTCGGCACTGCGGCTTACGCGAGCTCCAAGGCCGGTGTTAACGGTCTAACCAAGGCAGTCGCCAAGGAAGGCGGCAAGTTTGGCGTCCGCTGCAACGCCGTGTGCCCGTCGCTCACCCTTACCGATATGACCTCGATTCTCTCTGACGAGAACTCTCAGCGCATCATCAACGGTATTCCTCTGGGCCGCGCCGCCCAGGCCAGCGAGCCTGCGCAGATGGTGCTCTTCTTCGCTTCCGACCTCGCTAGCTTCGTGAACGGCGAGATCGGTGACTGCGATGGTGGCATCGTTCTGGACGGGTAATACCCCGCGACGTTAATTCGGCGACGGCTCCTGCGACTCGGGACCGTCGCCTTCTTTCTGAAAAAGGCGCGTGCGGCTACGATTCGCATGCATCCAAAGGAGATATATATGAGTGAATCGACTGCGGTGGAGGCGCCGGCGGCAAAGGAGTCGTTCTTTAAGATGTCCTCCATCCCGGGTGCCAATATTTTGGTGCCGCTTTTGTTGGGCTGCCTGCTCAACACGCTGTTCCCCGACCTGTTCAAAACGCTCGGCAGCTTTACGCTCGGCATGACCCAGCAGGGCGCAGGCCCGCTTGTTGGCGCCTTTTTGCTCATCGTCGGTACGACGATTTCGTTTAAGAGTGCTCCTGCCGCCGCTGCCCGCGGCGCCATCATCATCGCCGTCAAGCAGATCGTGGTCGTTGCCGTGTCGCTGCTCATCCTTTATGTATTCAACGACAACCTGTTTGGCATCTCTGCCATGGTGATGCTGGCCGCTTGCACCGGCGCCAACAACGCTATGTACGCCGGTCTGATGGGCACCATGGGCAATGAGGCCGAGCGTGGCGCCGTCGCCATCACCACGCTGGTTGTCGGCCCTCCGGTCACGATGATCGTGCTCGGCGCTGCCGGTCAGGCTCCGATCGGCTGGTCGCTCGTGGGCGCCATCCTGCCGATCGTCGTCGGCATTATTCTGGGTAACCTCTTCCCGAGCTTTAAGAAGATGATGGCACCGGCACTTTCCGCCATCATCGTGCTCGTCTTCTTTGCCATGGGCTCGACCATGACTTTTGGTCAGCTTATCAACGGCGGTCTTCCCGGCATCCTGCTCGGCGTGATCTGCTCGGTGGTCTTCGCTATCCCCGTTGTTGCGGTCGATAAGCTTACCGGTGGCACCGGTGTCGCAGGTGCGGCAATCTCCAGCTGCGCTGGCGCCAACGTGGCAACGCCTGCCGCTATGGCAAGCGTCAACGAGGCCATGTACGGCGGCGCGGTGCTCGCGACGGCCACGGCTCAGGTTGCAGCCTGTGCTATCGTGACGGCCATTTTGACCCCGCTGGTCACCAGCTGGTGCTACAAGCATTTTGAGGGCCAGGGCAACAGCAAGGCAACGACCGACAAGGCCGCCGCAGCCGCCTAATGCCAAGAGGCAATCAAAGCTAAAAAACTAGCCACGCCACAGGGCGGCCACGGGGAAAATCCCGTGGCCGCCCTGCAGTTTCTGAAGGGTCTCTGGGATACTTTACCCTGCTAAAGCTGGCATAACAGCTAGAGTGATGGACGCATAAAGGCAAGGGGAAATATCAAGCAATTCGGTGAACGGTAGCTGATGGCGGCTGCGTTTCCTGCGGATTTGTTAAAAATAACCTAATGTGATAAAAAAAGAAACATATAACAGCCCTGATGAGAGGGGTGGCTATGTTATCCTTCACAGACGGGTGAAATCTTGGGTTTAGGGTTGCAAGACCAAGGTGAATAAACGTTTTTCCCTGTGCTAATGTGCGGCGGAAAGCGAATGAAGCCGGTCATGCAGGTCTAACATTCAAGAATTCAATAAGCAGCGGTGTGAGAGAGCGCCGCATTACACGTAACTAGGAGCGTGGTTACACAATGCAGGAGGCATGGGAAGGCTTCAAGGAAGGCATCTGGACGGGAGAGGTTGACGTCCGAGACTTCATCCAGAAGAACTACACCCCCTACGAGGGCGACGAGTCGTTCCTCGCCGGCCCGACCGAGCGTACCAAGGAGCTGTGGGGCGAGGTTCTCGACCTGCTGCTCAAGGAGCGCGAGCAGGGCGGCGTCCTCGATATGGACACCAAGACCGTCACGGGTATCGTGAGCCACCCCGCTGGCTACATCGATAACGCCCATCGCGACAAGGAGACCATCGTCGGCCTCCAGACCGACAAGCCGCTCAAGCGCGCGCTGCACGTCAACGGCGGTATCCGCATCGCTTGCCAGGCTGCCAGCCAGCACGGCTACAAGATCGACGAGAACGTTGTCGAGCGCTACACCTTCGAGCGCAAGACCCACAACGCCGGCGTCTTCGATGTCTACACCCCCGAGATGCGCGCCTGCCGTTCGGCCCACATCATCACCGGTCTGCCCGATGGCTATGGCCGCGGCCGCATCATCGGCGACTACCGTCGTGTCGCCCTGTACGGTGTCGACTACCTGATCAAGGACAAGGAGGCCCAGAAGGCTTCCACCCCGACGGTCATGACCGCCGACAACATCCGCGATCGTGAGGAGCTGCAGGAGCAGATCCGCGCCCTCGGCGAGCTCAAGATGATGGCCGAGACCTATGGTTTCGACATTTCCAACCCTGCTACCAACACGCAGGAGGCCATCCAGTGGATGTACTTCGCCTACCTCGCTTCCGTCAAGGAGCAGAACGGCGCCGCTATGTCCATCGGCCGTACCTCTACGTTCATCGACATTTACGCTGAGCGCGACCTTGCCAACGGTACCTTCACCGAGGAGCAGATCCAGGAGTTCGTGGATCACTTCATCATGAAGCTCCGCATGGTCAAGTTTGCCCGTACCCCCGAGTACCAGGCCCTGTTCACCGGCGATCCGCAGTGGGTCACCGAGTCCATCGGCGGCATGGGTGTTGACGGCCGTACGCTCGTTACCAAGATGAGCTACCGCTACCTGCACACGCTCGAGAACATGGGCACCAGCCCCGAGCCCAACATGACCGTTCTGTGGTCGACCCGTCTGCCCGAGAACTTCAAGAAGTTCTGCGCCAAGACTTCTGTCGCCAGCTCCTCGATCCAGTACGAGAACGACGACCTCATGCGCGTTTACCACGGCGACGACTACGGCATCGCCTGCTGCGTGTCCTCCATGCGCATCGGCAAGGAGATGCAGTTCTTCGGCGCTCGCGCCAACCTGGCCAAGTGCCTGCTGTACGCACTCAACGGCGGTGTTGACGAGGTCTCCAAGAAGCAGGTCGGCCCCAAGTACCGCGCCGTCGAGGGCGATACGCTCGATTACGACGACGTTGTGGCAAAGTACAACGACATGATGAAGTGGCTCGCTGGCGTGTACGTCAACTCGCTGAACATCATTCACTACATGCACGACAAGTATTGCTACGAGCGCATCCAGATGGCTCTGCACGACAAGCACGTGCATCGCTGGTTCGCTACGGGCATCGCTGGCCTTTCCGTCGTGGCTGACTCCCTGTCCGCCATCAAGTACGCCAAGGTCCACCCCGTCCGTGACGAGAACGGCATCATCGTCGACTTCGAGACCGAGGGCGAGTTCCCCAAGTACGGTAACGACGACGACCGCGTCGATCAGATCGCTCACGACGTTGTGCACCAGTTCATGGAGTACATCCGCATGAACGACACCTACCGCAACTCCGTGCCCACGACCTCGGTTCTGACCATCACCTCCAACGTCGTGTACGGCAAGAAGACCGGTTCTACGCCTGATGGCCGCAAGGCTGGCCAGCCCTTCGCCCCGGGTGCTAACCCCATGCACAAGCGCGATAGCCACGGCGCCATCGCTTCGCTGTCTTCGGTTTCCAAGCTCCCGTTCCGCGATGCTCAGGACGGCATCTCCAACACCTTCTCCATCATCCCGGGCGCGCTCGGCAAGGAGGACCAGGTGTTCTTTGGTGATATCGACCTTGATCAGCTGGGCGAGTAACTATTGTTAGTGCTATACTAACAATAACGATTACTGATTAGTGCACCGGTTTCGGCCGGCGCCTATCGATCGAAGGAGACACATTATGAAGGTTTCTGAAGTTTCCGAGACTCAGGCCGATAACCTGGTCCACATGCTCGACGCTTACGCCGAGAAGGGTGGCCACCACCTGAACATCAACGTCTTCAACCGGGAGACGTTGCTCGATGCTCAGGCTCACCCCGAGAAGTACCCGCAGCTGACCATCCGCGTTTCCGGCTATGCCGTGAACTTCCACACGCTCACCAAGGAGCAGCAGGACGAGGTCATTTCGCGTACCTTCCACAACAAGTTCTAAAGGGGTTTAACTCCCGCAGGATCGCCGGGGCTGTTTGGGCTACCTCCCAAAACGTCCTCGGACATGCAAGAAGCCCTCGCTGCGCACTTCGTGCGGCGAGGGCTTCTTGCGTCCTGCGGAAAGTTTTGGGAGGTAGCCCAAACAGCCCCGGCGGGGTCCTGTGTAGTCACCCTTTAGGCGGAACTCTCCTAATTATTTGGATGAGTCGTTTACTTACTTGTACTGTTACCGTCTTCCCACTGTTGTTGGGGTATGCTTTGTTCGTATGTAAACGTATGACATGTTGATGAGGGGAGGGTGCTATGGCTCGCGAGGGTGCTCGTTCTAAGGATTCTGCTAAGCCTGGCATCAAGGAAGTTGCAGCGGTGGCGGGGGTTTCGCCTACTACGGTATCTCGCGTGCTTAATAATCGCGGCTATATTAGCCAAGAGACCCGCGATAAGGTCCATGCCGCGATGGAGCGTATCAACTATACGCCCAACGATATCGCCCGTGCCATGCTCAACGGTCGCCTGAATCTAATCGGTATGATCGTTCCCTATGTCAGCAGCCCGTTTCATGCACAAGCGGTCCAAGCCGTTGAGCGTACCCTGGCCGAAAACGGTTTTAAGATGTTGCTGTGCAATAGCGCCAATCGACCTGATCTTGAGCGTTCTTATATCGATATGCTTCGGCGCAATATGGTTGATGGCGTCATCGTCAACTCGCTTAATATCGGTGCCGAGGCGTATGCCGAGATGGGCTTGAGTCTGGTTGGTATCGACTGCGACCTTGGCGAGGCCTCTGTTCAGATTGCGAGCGACAGCTATAGCATCGGCGAACTTGCCACGCGTCGCCTGATCGATGACGGGTGTTCGCGCATCTTGTGCCTGCGCAACAATAGCCGCATGCGTATGCCTGCCAATAAGCGTACCGATGCCTACCACGATGTTGTGGAGCAGGCCGGTTTGCCCGCGCTTGTCCGTGAGGCCGAGTTCGTTAAGTCCGACGACGAAAAGAGCGCGGTCGTTGCGAAGATCCTCGATGAGAACCCCGATATTGACGGCATCTTTGCGGGAGACGACACGATGGCGGCCATCTGTCTCAACGTGATGAAGCAACGCGGCTTGAGCGCTCCGGACGATATTAAGGTCGTGGGCGCGGATGGTGCCCGCCGTACCATGACGTTTATGCCTGACTTAACAACCGTACGCCAAGATATCGATCGCATCGGAGAGCTCGCGGCGCAATCCATCATCGCTCTTATTAACGGCGATAAGCCCGAATCGAATATCAAACTCCCCGTTGAACTCATTGAGGGCAAAACCGCGTAGTTCATCCCGTGCCAAAAGAATTCCTCAAACGCCTCTGATGACCGTTCGCCGGCATATGTCAACCGTTTGCCGACGACTGGAACTGCGAAAAGACGTATTGGTGTGAAAACGTTTGACATATGAAAACGATTGACATATCTTGCAGTTGTACCGAGTTAGTATCTTGCGGGAAAGGAAGTCTCGGATGCACAAGGTGTATTACCAGCCTGAGGGAATTTGGGTAGGCGACATCATGCCGTACGGCGAGGACGGCACGTTCTATCTCTATCACCAGCGTGACACGCGTAACCCCGGACCTTTCGGAGAGCCGTTTGGCTGGGCGCTCGCTACGACCAAGGACTTCGTCAATTACAAAGACTTTGGCGAGAGCCTTGAGCGTGGCGGCGACGAGGAAGTCGACCAGTATGTTTATGCCGGCACGGTGTTTAAGGTGGGCGACAAGTACCATGCGCTCTACACTGGTTGCAATCGCGATAAGGTCCGCGCACGTTTGATGAAGCAGGTTCTTCTTCACGCAACGAGTGACGACGCCGTCAAGTGGGAGAAGAACATCGCCGAGACGCTGCTTCCGCCCCAGGAGGGTTACGATGACCGCAACTGGCGCGATCCCTTTGTGCTTTGGGATGAGGAGAACGAAGAGTACATGCTCATCCTCGGCACGCGTGTGGGCGAGGACAAGCGTCTGATGACCGGTCGTCTGGTCAAGTTCACCTCCAAGGACCTGGATACCTGGGAGTTCCAGGGCGACTGGTGGAATCCGGGCCTGTGCACCATGTTTGAGATGCCTGATCTCTTTAAGATGGGCGACTGGTGGTATCTGGTGTTCTCTGAGTACAGCGATGGCAACAAGACCCGTTACCGCATGTCTCGCTCTATCAACGGTCCCTGGATTACTCCTGCGGACGATTCCTTCGATGGCCGCGCGTACTATGCCGCACGTACCGCATTTGATGGCGAGCGCCGCGTTCTCTTTGGTTGGGTTCCTACGCGTGACGAGGGCGGCGACCCCAGCTCTTACCTGTGGGGTGGCACCTTTATGCCCCTCGAGATCGTTCAGCGTGCCGACGGAACGCTTGGCACCAAACTCCCCGACAGCATGCTTGGCGCCTTTGGCGAGGCTAAGGCAGTCGAGGCCTTTGAGCTTTCCTGCGAGTCGGGCAAGGTCGAGCAGGTGCTCGCTGCGGATGCCGGTTCCACCTATATGCTCGACGCCGACATCGAGCTCGCCGGTGACGCTGCCGGCTTCTCGGTGAAGCTCGCCGAGGACGCCGAGTCTGGTCTTGCCTATGAGTTCCGCGCCAACCTGCGTGAGGGCAAGCTCGAGTTTACGGCGGCCCCCCAGTATCCGTGGTTCCAGGTCAACAACATGGGCCTCGAGCGTCCGTTGTTCTTTAAGGGCGAGGGCACTCATCATGTGCGCCTGGTCGTTGACGACGATATCGCGACCATCTTTGTCGATGATGTTGCGCTTAACGCTCGCTTCTGCAATAAGCAGGGCCAGGGTGTGGCGCTGACGGTCACCGACGGTACGGTCAAGTGCGCAAATGCAACGATCGCATCTCTGTAATGGCCACAAAACGTCTTATGATTTCGTAAGGGAATGGAGAGGAACATGGACTACAAAGTAGTGTCTCAGCAAGTCGTCGATAACGTCGGCGGTCTGGATAACATCGAGGGTGCCACGCATTGCGTTACGCGTCTGCGTCTGGTGCTCAAGGATACGAGCAAGTACAACAAGGCCGAGCTCGAGAACATCGATGGCGTCAAGGGCGTGCTGTACAACAGCGGCCAGCTCATGATCATCTTCGGTACCGGTACCGTAAACAAGGTCTATGATGAGTTTATGGCTCTGACGGGCGTTAAGGAGATCAGTGCTTCCGAGGTCAAGGGCGCCGAGGCGGACAAGAAGGGCAAGTTCTTCTCGGTCCTCAAGGTATTCTCGGACATCTTTATCCCCATCATTCCCGCTTTCGTCGGCGCTGCTATCATCATCGGCCTTAAGTCGCTGATCGTTGCCAACGGCCTCTTTGGCATGGAGGGCAGCCTTGCCGACCACAGCGAGTTCCTCAAGAACCTCGCAAGCTTCTTTGCCATTATCGCTACCACCTTCGATTACCTGCCTGTCCTGGTGATGTACAGCGCGGTCAAGCGTTTTGGCGGCAACCCGATCCTAGGTATCCTCGTCGGCATCGTCATGGTTCATCCGAGCCTTATGAACCGCAACGCGTTCGTTATGGACCCGACGGGTGCTGAGTATTGGAACTTTGGTCCGCTCTCCATTCCCATGGTTGCTTTCCAGGGCGGCGTGTTCCCCGCAATCCTGACCGCCTGGTTCATGGCCAAGGTCGAGAAGATTGCCCAGAAGTACATCCCCGAGGTCGTCTCGTTCGTCTTTGTCCCGACCGTTACCCTGATTCTTGCCAACGTCGCCCTGTTCACCGTGTTCGGCCCGCTCGGCAACCTGATTGGCGACGTCCTTGCCGGCGTAATCGATGTCCTGTACAACAGGATGGGCGTCTTTGGTGCCTTCGTCTTTGCCGCGTTCCTGCAGCCGCTCGTCGTTACCGGTACGCACCAGTTCATTCAGGGTATCGAGGCTAATCTCGTTGCCACGACCGGCTTCAACTACATCCAGGCCATCTGGTCCGTTTCCATCATCGCCCAGGGCGGCGGCGCCATCGGCATGTATCTCATTCACAAGAAGCATTCCAAAGAGCGCAACATCTGCATGTCGTCCTTTATCCCGACGCTGGTCGGAATCTCCGAGCCCGCTATCTTTGCTGCAAACATGCGCTACTCGATCATTCCGTTCATCTGCGCTTGCATCGGTGCAGGCTGCGGCGGTGCCTTCGTGAAGCTCTTTGAGGTGCGCGCTATCGGCCAGGGTCTGACCGGCGTACTTGGCCTGCTCATCGTCACGCCCGAGACCCTCGTGTGGTATGTGGCTGGCAATCTGATCGCTTTCTTCGTCCCGATCATCCTGATCTTTGCCTACAACAAGGCAAAGGGCGTTCCGACCACCGATGAAGAGGGTGCAGGCGCCGGCTTTGATGTCAGCTTCTAATCCAGATCCGTCAAGGTAATGTACGGGTCGACCTGTTGGAGAAGGGCGTTTGGCTCGCATGGGCCGGGCGTCCTTCTCCTCTACAAGAAGGACGATTGAATGTTCGATCAAAAACATAAGGTGACGCGCTCGGACTACGAGCTGTGGCGTGCCGGGCAGGATGAGACTGCGGCTCGCATCGCGGCTGACTCCGATAGACTTCTGTTCCATGCGGAGCCCGAGCTTGGCTGGCTCAATGATCCCAACGGTTTGGTGCAGGTTGGTGATACATACCACATCTATCACCAATACGATCCGTTTGATGCCGCGCACGGCGGACCGGTGCTGTGGAATCATCTGACGACGAAGGACTTTGTGACGTACGAGAACCGCGGTCCCGCGCTATTCCCCGATTCAGATCTAGACTCGAGCGGTGCGTATTCGGGGTCTGCATTTATGCACGACGGCAAGATTCACTACTTCTATACCGGTAACGTCAAGCATTTTGACCGCGATGATTATGACTATGTGCTGACAGGGCGCGACCAAAATCAGATTCACATGGTTACCGAGAACCCCGATAAATTGGGGGAGAAGCACATAGCTGTTGGTCCGGTCGATTACCCCGACGATATTAGTACGCACGTGCGCGACCCCAAGATCCTGGAGCACGACGGTATCTACTATATGGTTCTTGGTGCTCGTACGAAAGACGACCGCGGTTGCGTGCTCGTCTATACCTCGCACGATCTTGAGTGCTGGAAATATGCGACGCGTATTGAGCTCGGCGAGAAGTTCGGTTTTATGTGGGAGTGCCCCGATCTGTTTGAGCTTGATGGCGAGCTTATTCTCGTTTGCTGTCCGCAGGGCGTGCCCGCCGATGGTTGGCGTTACCAAAACCCGCATCAGTGCGTGTGGTTTCGTATTGAGGCCGATTGGGAGGCGCCTAGCTTTAAAATCGCCGGGCAGGGTATGCCCCCGATGGTCGATGCGGGTCTTGACTTCTATGCCCCTCAATCATTTGCAGATGCCGACGGTCGACGGATTATGATCGGTTGGGCCGGCTGCCCCGATGCAACGGCTCAAAACCCGACGGTGGAACGCGGATGGCAGTGCGCGCTTACCGTGCCGAGGGTGCTGAATATGCGCGACGGTAAGCTCTGTCAGTGGCCCGCGCGCGAGGTTGAGCAACTGCGCAAGGAGCGTGTTTCGGTGACCGCCGGAGAGACCGTCGGCTCTCCTGGTCGACTGTTTGATGCCGTCGTGTCGTGCCGGGGGACGAAGTCCATTGAGCTGGAAGTTCGTGAGGGCGTTGTCGTGTGCTTTGCCAACGGAATGCTCACACTTGATATGGGCGATGAGGGCTATGGACGCGACAAGAGGTCGGTTGAGCTCGACGAGCTTTACTGCCTGCGAGTCCTTTCGGATGCCACGATGCTCGAGGTATTTGTCAACGACGGCGAGGTTGCGCTTACGAGCCGCACCTATTCGTCTGCGGCGCCGGCGATGCAGTTGCGCGCCGAGGGCGACGCCTCGATGGAGTTTTACCGTCTGGCTCGCTAGCCGCATTGTGAGTGACCATGGCGTTTTGGATACACAGGCTTTCTTGGTGGCTACCGTTTATCGCATATAGCTACCGTTTGCGGAGTAAGTAACACTCATTACCAAACCGTGTAGAATCTCATGCAAGCACGGAGTATTTCAGGGAGACGCTGTCCTTTGTTGTGGCGAAGGGCGGCGTCTCTCTGGTGCTTGGGAGTCGTTGTTCAATTGGGCGACGGGCGTGCGCGCGTAATAAATAACCAACGTCGAGATGGGTCGTGATGATAATGGGCAAGTACGTAATCGTGGTTGAGTCTGGTTCGGATGTGACACCGGAGCTCTGCGAACGCTATGGCATCGTGCGTGTGCCCATGCATGTCACGATTGGTGACGAGACCGTCGAGGACGGCTCGATCGATCCGCTTGAGATTTATTCGCGCTGCAACGAGTTTGGCGTGATGCCCAAGACCAGTGGCTGCGCGCCTGCGGATTTTGCTCACGTGTACGACCGCATCCATGCCGAGCAGCCCGACGCGACCATTTTGCATCTCGCATATTCCGAGGCCACGACCTGCTCGCATCAGTCCTCCAAGATTGCAGCTAAGGGCCGCGACTACGTCTTCTCTATGGACACGCGTTTTGTTTCGGTTGGCCAGTCGCTCGTTGCCGTCGAGACCGCCAAATACATCGAGGCTCACCCCGATGCCACCGTCGATGAGATTTTTGCTTTTACGAACTCCGTCATGGACCGCGTGCTGCTGGGCTTTGTTCCTACCGACCTTGCCTTCCTTAAGGCGGGCGGTCGCTTGTCTAACGCCGCGTTCCTGGGCGCTCATCTGCTCAAGATTAAGCCCTGCATTGAGGTGACGGGTGGCAAGTTCGTGGCGACCAAGAAGCTCCGCGGCTCCATGCTCAAATGCGCCCGTGCCTTTATTGACCACATGGTTGCCAAGGGCGATATTGATTACTCGCACATTGGCTTGGCGTATTCGGTGGGCCTTTCCCAGGAGCTGCGCGACGACATGGAAGTCTATGCGCACGACCTGGGCTTTGAGGACGTTACCTGGACGCAGGTTGGCGGCGTCATCTCGAGCCATTGCGGCCCGACCGCCTTCGGCGCGGTGCTCACGCTTAAGGCGTAAAGGCCGCAGGCGAGCGTTCTCCAGCCTGACATCTCGACGTAGCCCCCCAGCCATGGTGATGGGGGATAGATTAAAACGTGCCGTTCTAGTCCGAGACGTTTAAACGCAAACGCATGGGCTAGAATGGCTCTGGCATTTTAATTGGTTGCATCCAAGGAGAGGCAAGGTAGCGCGAATGGCAGAAATGACGCTTGAGGGTGTGGACGCTCGTCCCGAGGACTCTGCGTATGCCCTGGGTCGCGTGCATTCGATCGAGACGATGGGAACGGTCGACGGACCCGGCATCCGCTTTGTGGTGTTTGTTCAGGGCTGTCCCATGCGCTGCGCGTATTGCCACAATCCCGATACCTGGTCTGTTAACGGCGGCACGATGGTGACCGTCGAGCATCTCATGGACGAGTTCCAGAGCAACCATGAGTTCTACCGTAGCGGCGGCATTACCGTTTCGGGTGGCGAACCGCTCCTGCAGCCCGAGTTTTTGGCCGACCTGTTCCGTGCAATGCACAACAATCCCGATGGCCGTGTGCATACCTGCCTAGATAGCTGTGGCTATGCATTTGATCCCAAGCATCCGGAGAAGTTCGATGCTGTTCTCAACGAGACCGATATGGTGCTGCTCGACATCAAGCATGCCGATCCGGTTGAGCATAAAAAGCTGACCGGTTGCGATCCTGCGCGCATCCTGGCGTTTGGCGATGAGCTTGCCCATCGCAAGATTAAGGTTGTTATTCGCCATGTGGTGGTGCCGGGTATCACCGACACGGCGGAGGAATGCGAGAAGCTCGGTCGCCTGATCGCTCCATGGCACAACGTGGTGGGCCTGGAAATGCTGCCGTATCACACGATGGGTGTCGTCAAGTACGAGCAACTGGGTATTCCCTATAAGCTCGAGGGCGTGCCCCAGATGGATACCGCGCGCATGCCCGAGCTGCGCAACGCCGTCATGGCCGGCATGAAAAAGCGCCGCGCCGAACTCAAAAACGCCATCGGCTAGCGGCACTCATTGGGGACAGACTTAAATGAGTGCCCCCGGGCACCTAGTTGATTGCTAAGGAGCCCCGTCAAGTTGCGGTGGAATAGTTCTTGTTTTTCGGCTTATGCCGCCCAAACAGGAACTATTTCACCGCAACTGCGTTTTGGGCAAAGATGCGCAACGGAATCGGTGTTTTTGCATAGAAGCGCCTGTTTATTGTTTAGAGACACCTCAAACGCGACTGAATATCTTTGGAAAGAAATGCCTGCTATCGACATCGATGGCCGTACCTATGTCATGAGCGTCATGACATCGATGCCGTGGAGCGACCGCTCGAGTGAGGTTACGGCCGCGATTGCAAAGGCGCTGTTTGATACGCGAGCTGCACTGGCTTAGCGTGTTCGTTTGGCGAGGTCAAACAAAATGCTGGTACCATACCGTGGTTGAGAATTTCGTATAGGTTTGGGGAATGGTATGGCTACCATCGCGATTATCGGTGCGCTCGAAAAAGAGATCATGCAGATTAAGGAAGAGCTGAGCGACGTTTGCGAGGCACGGGAGGCAGGCTTGACCGTTGTGAGCGGCGAGCTCGACGGCCTGACAGTTGTCGCCACAACGGCGGGCATGGGCACGGTGAACGCCGCCGCTGCAACACAGCACCTCATTAGCAAGTATGCTCCGCAGGCTGTTGTGTTTTCGGGCATTGCGGGCGGTTTGAACCCCAAGCTCCATATCGACGACGTGGTCATTGGCAAACGCCTACGCTATCTGGATACCGATACCGCGCTTATCGCCGAGTCCGCACCGGGGCTTGAGGAGTTTGGTTCGACGCCCGCGCTGGTCGATATTGCCGTCGACGTGCTTGCTGAGCGTGGGTTCGTTGACGCTTCGACAAATGCAGTCGCTTCGAACGAGGGCACCAAACAGTTCCTGGTCGGCACGATTGCCACGGGTAACCGCTTTGTGACGGGCGCCGCCATGCGTAACGACGCTATCGAAGCGACGCATGCCGATTGTGTCGGCATGGAGGGCGCGGCGATTGCCCATGTCGCAACCAAAAATGGTGTCGATTGCCTGGTGTTGCGCGCTATCAGCGATAATTGTGACGAGGCGTATGATGCAATTTGCGACCGAGAGTTCGATCTGTTCGAGTACGCGCGTGTCGCAAGTAACATCACGCTCGATATCGTCCGCCGCATTGCCGCTGCGCAATAGCGCGCTCTTTTGTAAGAACCTACGACCAAGGAGTGTCCATGGCCGATTCCATTAACTACCAGCTTGCCAAGTTCGTCGCCAGCTACGGCAAGGTTTCGCAGATTCCCGAGTCCACCTGCCCCGAAGTGAGCTTTGTCGGCCGCTCCAATGTGGGCAAGTCGTCGATTATGAACAAGCTCTTTGGCCGCAAGAACCTGGTCAAGGTTTCGAGCACACCGGGCAAGACAAGCAACATCAATTTCTTCGAGGCCGACGACGTGCACTTCGTCGACCTGCCGGGCTATGGTTTCGCCCGTCGTTCTAAGGCCGAGCGCGACCGCTGGGCCGAGCTTATCGGCGACTTTTTCGACTCCGAGCGCAGCTTTAACTTGGTCGTCTCGCTGGTGGACATTCGTCACGACCCCAGCAAGCTCGATCATGACATGATCGACTACCTGCAGGGCAACGAGTTCAACTTTATCGTCTGCCTCACCAAAGCCGACAAGCTCAGCCGCACCCAGCAGGCCCGCCAGGCAGCAGCCATCAAAAAGCAGCTCAACGTCCCGGCCGAAAACGTAATCATCACAAGCTCCCAGACTGGCACCGGTATCGATGAACTCAAGCGCCGCATCGCCGAGGCCTGCCTCTAGTAAGGGTCCCATCCCAGTAAGGGCCCCCACCAATAAAAAGCCAAACCATCAGCCCGGTGCCCCTTCAAAGCGTGGGTTCCTATAGACATCGTCGACCACGTTGCTGTAGGGCCGCCCAAGGGTATCCCCTTAAAAACATTCCGCAGCACGAGGCCCGCTTATCCGTAGCTCCGAAGGAGCAGGATAAGCGGGCCTCAAGTGCGAGGACGTTTTTAAGGGGATACCCTTGGGCGGCCCGAAGGGATTAACCAGCGATGTCTACAGGTACTCGATTTGAGCGCCCTCGGTGTCGCACGTCAGAATATGCGTATCACATTTAGGGAACTGCTCGCGCAGCTTGACCTGCAAGAACTTTGCCACGATGGTGTCGTCGGTCACAGCCATGAGGGTCGAGCCCGAACCACTGATCCAGATGGTCTTGGCGCCGCCGTTAAGGCAGGTGTCGCGCACGGCGTTGTAGTCGGGAATCAGGCGACGGCGATACGGCTCTTGGATGCGGTCGTCATTGGCGGCGGCAATCAGATCCAGGTCGCCGGTCTCCAGGCCGCGCGTCATGCCGGCGATGCGGCCCATTTGCCATACGGCGGTGGAGAGTGGAATCTCCTGCGGCACGACCTTGCGCGCCTCACTCGTGTGTACCTCGTAGGGCGGAATCACGGTAATAAAACGCAGGCGATCGCTCACCTCGTAGCGCAGGCACTGGGGGAGCGAATCGGTCGGCGTAAAGGAACAGACGGCGCCGCCCAGGATAGCGGGGGCGACGTTGTCGGGATGGCCCTCGACCTCGGTGGCGATGCGGACGAGCTCGGCGCGGTCGACGGTGTGGCCCGTCAGCGCGGCGGCTGCCATGATGCCCGCGACGACGCAGGTGGAGCTGGAACCCAGGCCGCGGGCGACGGGTACATCGGTCTGAATGTCGATGGCAACGGGAAAAGCCGGCTCGCCCCATGCGGCCAGCGCATCCACAAAGCTCACGTAGACTAGGTTGTTCTCGTTTTGGAACTCCTCGGGGCAACCCGTGATGGTGAGCTTGTCGGCGCGCTCAAAGGTGAAGTGTGAGTAGAGGCTGACGGCCATGCCGAGGGTGTCGTAGCCGATGCCTAGGTTTGCGCTGGTGGCGGGGACGGTGATCTTGATCATGGGAATCTCCTGGGCGGTCTGCCTGTTTAGTTCGCTGCTCGGGCAGTCCTGGCTCGCTCGGAAAGCACATTAAGTGCTTTCCGGCTCGTGCGGAACTCGCGACGAACTAAACAGGCAGACCCGCATGTCAGTTCGTCATCATCCCGGTGGGTTTCTGATAAAAGAAGGTGCGCCGGCTTTCGCCGGCGCTTAATAAGGGGTTTAGTTGGTGCTCATTCGTTTTGCTGCAGACTCGACGTAGCTTGCCATCTCATCGACGTCGCAGACGTCTTCAAAGCGGACGGGCTTGGACTCGAGCTCGGCAAGTTGTGCCGGGGCGACCGTATCGGTGGCCTGCTCGAGCACACGCATAGCCTCAAAATCATCCTCGGGAACGTCGAGGCCCAGAGCGTCGCAGCAGGCGCGCGGGAACTTGTAGGGGCTGGCGGTCGAAAGCAGCACGCGGGCCTTGGCGCCCTCGGCGGGGGTGACTTTTTCAAAGACGTGATAGCCGCAGGCGGTGTGCGGGTCAATCACGTAGCCGTTTGCGTCCCAGCAGCTCTTGATGGCAGTGCGAACCTCGGCCTCGCTGGCCCAGCCGCAGCCAAAGATGCTCTGAATCTTTGCCAGCAGGTCGGCGGGAACTTCGTAGCGACCAGTCTGTGCCAGCTGCTCCATAAGGCCGGCAACGAGCTCGCAGTCGCCGTCGGACAGGAAGTAGAGCATGCGCTCCAGGTTGGAGCTGATGAGGATGTCCATCGACGGCGAGATGGTGGTGAAGAACGGACGGTTGCGGTCGTAGACGCCGGTGGTCAGGAAGTCAGCAAGAACGTTGTTCTTGTCGCTCGCGACGATGAGCTTGGCGACGGGCAGACCCATGCGCTTGGCATAGTAGCCGGCCAGGATATCGCCAAAGTTACCGGTCGGTACGCAGAACTCCACGGCGTCGCCGGCCTCGATGGCGCCGGCGCGCAGCAGCTGCGCATAGGCGGCAAAGTAGTAGACGACCTGCGGTACCAGGCGGCCGACGTTGATGGAGTTGGCGCTCGAGAGCACCGTGCCGGCGGCCTCCAAGCGCTCGGCAAGTTCCTTATCGGCAAAGATGCGCTTGACGGCACTCTGGGTGTCGTCGAAGTTGCCGCGGATACCGCAGACGGCGACGTTATCGCCCTCCTGAGTGGACATCTGCAGGTTCTGGACGCGGCTGACCTTGCCCTCGGGATAAAAGACAGTGATGCCCGTGCCCGGAGCGTCGGCAAAGCCGGCGAGTGCTGCCTTGCCCGTGTCGCCCGACGTGGCGGTGACGATCATGATGCGCTCGGCGCCGCCGTCCTTGGCGGAGGTGCGGGCCATAAGGCGGGGGAGCATCTGCAGGGCGACGTCCTTGAAGGCGCTCGTGGGGCCGCCAAAGAGTTCCATCACATAGGTCTGAGGGGCGTCAGCGCCCGGCGCAGCGTCGAGTTTGACGAGCGGCGTAACCTCTTCACTCGCGAACGTGCCGCGGTATGCCTCATTCACACAGGCCGAAATTTCTTCGGCCGTGTAATCATTCAGTAACATTCCCAACACATCTTGAGCGATTTCAAAGTACGATTTATCTGCAAGCGAGCTGATATCGACCTGCTGGGTGCCGAGCTCGTCCGAGACAAACAAACCCCCGTCGGGAGCGATGCCGGTGCGGATTGCCACCTTACTTGAGCACGATAAAGTGCGTCCTCGTGTACTATGATAAGTTCCCATATAACACTGCTCCTCGGATGCCTTGGTCCCAATCGGTGAAACCATGGTATCAGAGCGCGCAAAATAGGTTCGCAGAGGCTTTTTAGAAAGGTAACCTCCAGCCCATGATTAAGATTGCCAAGTTTGGCGGCTCGTCGGTCGCCGACGCCGAACACTTCAAGAAGATCAAGGCCATCGTCGATGCCGACCCTGCCCGCCGTTTCGTGGTGGTTTCCGCCTGCGGTCGCCGCTTTAAGGGCGACACCAAGGTGACCGACCTGCTCTACCTGGTTAACGCGCACGTTAAGTACCACGTGTCGTGCGAGGAACTGCTCGAGGACATTGGCCAGCGCTATTTTGATATCGCTGACGAGCTGGAGCTCACCTATCCCATCCGCGAGGAGTTCGCGGCCTTTGCCGAGCGCGCCCGCTCGGGCGGCTACTCCACCGAGGAGCTCGTGAGTCGTGGCGAGTATTTCACCGCTCGCCTGATGGCCGAGTATCTGGGCCTGCCGTTCCTGGACGCCGCGACGGTCGTGGCGTTCCATCACGACGGTACGCTCAGCATGAACCGCACCTCCGAGCTGGTGCAGGAGTACGGTCAGCAGGGCGGCTTTGTCATGCCCGGTTTCTACGGCGCGACGCGTGAGGGTCAAATCAAGCTGCTCGACCGTGGCGGCGGCGATATCTCGGGCTCGATCCTGGCCAAGTGCCTAGGCGCCGACCTGTACGAGAACTGGACCGACGTTTCGGGCTTCTATTCTGCTGATCCTCGCATTGTGCCCGAGGCTCAGCCTATCGCCCGCGTTACCTACGAGGAGCTGCGCGAGCTTTCGTACATGGGTGCAAGCGTCCTGCACGAGGAGGCCGTGTTCCCTGTGCGTGAGGCGGGTATTCCGCTGGTCATCAAGAACACCAATGCGCCGCAGGACCCAGGCACCATCATTAGCGAGACGGCTGATGAGGGTGAGGCAGAGCCCATCATTACCGGCGTGACCGGCAAGCGCGGTTTTGTCGCCATCAACGTCGCCCGTGACCGCACCAAGCCCCGCGTCGGTTTTATGCGCCGTGCGCTTTCGGTCTTCGAGCGCTATGACGTTTCCGTCGAGCACATGCCCACCGGTGTCGACCGCTTTGGCGCCGTGGTGCAGGAGCAGGATGTGCACGATTCGCTGTACTCACTCGTGGGTGACATCCAGCAGGAGGTCGAGCCGCTCGAGATCGAGGTTGTCGAGGGTTTGGCGCTCATCGCGACCGTCGGCCGTAACCTTCGCGGCCGCGCAGGTATCTCGGGCCATCTGTTTGGCATGCTTGGTCAGGCCGGCGTGAGCGTACGTATGATTTCGCAGAGCTGCGACGAGATCAACATCATTATCGGCGTAGAGGAGAAGGACTTCGATCTGGCGATTCGGACCATTTACCGCGCCTTCTCCGACGAGAACGGCATTGTGAAGGTCTCCGACCTGGAGGCTCCCGTGCCGGTCGATCCCGCCCCGGCCGCGCTCTACAAGTAGCTGCTATCCCAGTAGATTTTTGGGACTTGCCTCAAAAACTACGGCGGGGCGTTTCGTTTCGGTTTCGTTTCGACGGGGCGGGTTTCGTGCCCGCCCTGTTCTTGTATACACTGGCAACAATAATCGGCCTGCTCGGCGTGCGGGCAAAAGCCACAGCCTTTAAAGGGGGAAGCATGAAACAGTACACGGTTGCTATTTTGGGCGCGACGGGAGCCGTGGGCACCCAGATGCTCGAGTGCCTCAACGAGCAGGAGTTTCCGGTCGGCAAGCTCAAGCTGCTAGCGAGCGCGCGCTCTGCGGGCAAGACCGTCGAGTTCCGCGGCGAGCAGGTTGTGATTGAGGAGGCTTGCCCCGAGGCCTTTGAGGGCTGCGACATCGTGCTCGGCGCCGCCGGCGACGATATTGCGAAGGAGCTGCTGCCCGAGGCCGTCAAGCGCGGCGCCGTCGTGGTCGACAACAGCCACGCCTTCCGCATGGATCCCGAGGTGCCGCTGGTTGTGCCTGAAATCAATGCCGACGACATCAAGTGGCATCACGGCCTTATCGCCAATCCCAACTGCGCGACCATCATCGGCCTGGTTCCCACGTGGCCGCTGCATCAGCTCGCCGGCGTGAAGCGCATGATCGTCTCGACGTACCAGGCGGCTTCGGGTGCCGGCGCTCCCGGCATGGCCGAGCTCGAGGCTCAGTTGGCCGCCCTGGGCCGCGGCGAGGAGATTCCCGAGCCGCGCGCCTTTGCCGCCCAGCTGGCGAGCAACCTGATTCCGCAGATTGGCGGTGTCAAGGAGGAGGGCTTTACCTCCGAGGAGATGAAGCTGCAAAACGAGGGCCGCAAGATCATGCATCTGCCCGAGCTGCGCGTGAACTGCACCTGTGTGCGCGTGCCCGTGCTGCGCTCGCACTCCGAGAGCATTACGCTCGAGTTTGAGCGCGACATTACGGTTGAGGAGGCCCGTGCTGCGCTGGCTGCCGCTCCGGGCGTGAAGCTGGTTGACGATATGAGCGCCGAGGATGCGCACGATCGCTTCCCCATGCCGATGGATACGTCCGACCAGGACCTGATTTGGGTCGGCCGCGTGCGTCGCGACATCTCG
Source organism: uncultured bacterium (assembly GCA_905215505.1). Taxonomy (GTDB): domain Bacteria; phylum Actinomycetota; class Coriobacteriia; order Coriobacteriales; family Coriobacteriaceae; genus Collinsella. The sequence continues at coordinate 79,784 of CAJMPU010000001.1, read as the reverse complement.
AACCCCGAGGCCGTGCGCGGTATCACCTTCTGGTGCTGCGGCGACCAAATCCGTAAGGGCGCGGCAACCAACGCCGTCCAGATCGCTAAGCTGCTCTGCGAGTAGTGTGACCTATCCGGCGGGGGCCGGGCTTGGTTTTCAGAACGTCCTTGACCATGTGTGGCGCCTTGTCCTGCTCCTTCGGAGCCGCGGACAAGGCGCCACACTGGTCTGCGGAGTGTTCTGAAAACCAAGCCCGGCCCCCGCCTGCGGTGACTCGGCTGCGAGCGGCCTGCGATGGGGTCGTTGTTGGTTGGGGCCGCTGGGCTGATGTGGGGGCACGTGGCCGTTGCAGGCCCTGGTCCCGGCGGCGGCCCCGGCGCTTCGCGCCTGCCGCCTTGGGGGACTTTGGGGCGCGGCCGGCAGCTGTGGCGCGTTGCGCCTGCTGCCTGCGGGGACTTTGGGGTCGTGCGGCAGCTGCGGCGCTGTCGCGCTTGCTGCCTTGGGTGACTTTGGGGTCGATTGGGGTTGTCTGCACAATTCGCGGTATTATGTTGCGGAGTTTTGAAAGGAGCCGCTGGTGGTCACGACGACATTTGCCTCGCCTTTGGGCGAAATCTTGCTTGCCGCTGATGGCCGCGGTCTGACGGGGCTTTGGTTTGAGGGGCAGGAGCACTTTGGTTCCACGCTTCTCCGGGAAGACTCCGAACATGTTGAAGGCGCCGACGCGGTTTCCGGTACCGGTGGAATATCTTTGGTGAATCCCGCAAATGGTGCGGCCTCCTCGGTGCTCGAGCGTTCTTGGGCTTGGTTGAATGCTTATTTTGCAGGGCAGGAGCCTCGGTATACGCCGCCGTTGCATTTGATTGGCACGGCGTTTCAGCGTGAAGTCTGGTACGAGCTGCTTTCTATCCCGCGTGGCGAGGTCGCTACGTATGGCGAGATCGCCCAGCGTGTTGCGGCTCGACATCATGTGCCGGGAAACGAGGCACCCGTTGTATCTCCTCGCGCGGTGGGGGCTGCGGTTGCGCGTAACCCCATTTCGATTATCGTGCCATGCCATCGCGTGGTCGCGGCCGACGGATCGCTCAACGGATATGCTGGCGGCCTTGATCGCAAGGAGTGGCTGCTTCGGCTTGAGGGCGCGTACGAGGAATAGCGCTCGAACGCTTTGCATAACTAGGACGCCGCGAAAGGACGAGCCTCCGTCCTTCTACGGCCGGCATGCGTCCAGACGCTTGGCATCTGCGCTTTAAGTTTGGCTAAGCCATATCTTGCGTATTTGAAAACGCGCAGGTTGAGCCGCTAGGGCTGTGCTAAGGCAGCTTTCGGTGCGCTATTATCGGCAGTATCGAAACCTGTATTTCCATGCGCCAAAGGAGCAACTATGAAGCTGATGCTTGCCGAGGACGAACCTGGTCTCTCCCGCGCCCTCACCGCGATTCTTCAACATAGCGACTACGAGGTCGACACCGCCCTCGACGGCTTGACGGCGCTCGAGAATCTACTCACCAACGATTACGACGCCGCAATCCTGGACATCATGATGCCCGGCATGGACGGCATCGAGGTGCTCAAGCGTACACGCGCCGCCGGAAAGCGACTGCCCATCATCATGCTCACGGCAAAAAGCGAGGTGTCCGATAAGGTCGAGGGCCTGGATGCCGGTGCCAACGATTACCTGACCAAGCCGTTTGCCGCCAAGGAACTGCTTGCGCGTATTCGTGCCATGACGCGTGCCGCGACGGCAATTGACGCCACGACGCTCAGCGTGGGTAACGTGCGCCTCGACACGGCGGCTTGCACGCTTGTGGGACCTTTGGGCGAGGAGCACCTGGCCAATCGCGAGTTTCAGCTTATGGAACTCTTTATGCGCAACGCCGGCACGCGCATGCCCACTGAACGTCTGATGCTCGAGGTTTGGGGTGAGGACGCGCCCGAAGGCGCCAACGTGGTGTGGGTTTATATCTCGTACCTGCGCAAAAAGCTGACGGCGCTTGGTGCCAACGTTGCCATCCGCGCGTCGCGCAACCAGGGATATTCGCTCGAGGTTGTCGAGGAAGGAGAACGGGCGTGAGCGTGCGCACGTGGTGCAAGCGCATGGCGGCGAAGCTCGGCATGGGTGTGGGCTCGGGTAATCCGGGGCGCGCCGATGCTGCCAGTGCAATGGGCCGTCGCCTGCGTCGTAAGTTCATCCTCGTTGCCATGGGCGCTGTGACCGTGGTGCTCACGCTCATCATCGCTGGCATCAACATTGTCAATTATTCGCATGTTTGCAAGATGGCCGATGCACGACTGGACTATATCCTGGCAGGCAAGGATGGCATTGATGGGGAGGGCGAGCCTAAGACCGGTCCCGGTCAGGATGCGGTTGCCGGCAAGGTTGCTACCGGTAACCGGGCGGCCGTTCGCGATGTGCATTTTGAAGGCATGACGGCGGAGTCTCCCTTCGACACGCGCTACTTTACGGTGTCGATTGCCGGCGGGCAGGTGACCGATGTCAACACGGCCCGCATTGCCGCGGTAGGTGCCAAGCGTGCCGCCCGCATCGCTGCAGGACTATATTCCAAGGGTTGGACTTCGGGCTTTTCTGGCAACTACCGTTATACGGCTACGGTTCAGGGCGACAAGACAACCTATGTGTTCGTGGACTGTTCGCGCGAGCTTGCAAGTTTCCATTCGTTTTTGAGCGCGAGTGTGGCAATCAGCTGCATTGGCTGGCTGGCGGTGCTGGCAATTGTAACGGTCGCCTCGGGTGCGGTGATTCGGCCGATGGTCGAGAGTTATAGCAAACAGAAGCGCTTCATTACCGATGCAAGCCACGAGATCAAAACGCCGCTGGCCGTGATTGACGCCGCCAACGAGGTCCAAGAGATCGAGAGCGGCGAGAGCGAGTGGACGCAGAGCATTCACGAGCAGGTCGCGCGGCTGACGGCGCTCACGGAGCGTCTGGTGTTCCTGGCGCGTATGGACGAGGGTTCGGCCGGCTTTACTATGGCGACGATTGATCTTTCGGAGGCCGTGGACACGGCTGCGACGCCATTTGAATCGGTGGCGGTTTCGCGCGGAAAGCGGCTGTCGACGTCGATCGCGAGCGGTGTGCGGGCCCATGCCGATGCCGCGGCAGTGGCGCAGGTTGTTGAGCTGCTGCTGGACAACGCCACACGCTACGCAAGCGAGGACAGCGTGATCGAGCTGAGCCTGCGTGCCGTTTCGCGCGGTGCGGGCAAAGGCTCGGCCGAGCTTGTCGTATCGAATGCTGTTGATGAGCTGCCCGAGGGCGACCTGGACCGGCTGTTCGACCGCTTCTATCGTGCGGACGTGTCGCGCAGCTCCAAGACAGGTGGCTCGGGCGTGGGGCTGTCCGTCGTGCGCGCCATCGCCGAAGCCCATGGCGGATCAGCCACCGTATCCGGCCACGATCATCAGATCACCTTCACCGTCCGCCTCTAAGACCTGCCAAAAAGGGACAGGTTTATTTTGGCAGGTTTTATCTGTGCAGACGGCAGCGGAGGCTGGCGGTGATCGGCGCCATGAACGCCACCGACCCAAATAAACGCACCTCTAACTGCTAAAATATGGACATCGTTGTTCGGCTCCCGAAGGAAAGGAGACGGTCATGCAGTACGAGATCGGCGGAGGGGCTTTCCCGGTTGTTACGTGCAACCTTAGCGACGGCGAATCCATGATCACCGAAAGCGGTGCCATGGTCTGGATGACCCCCAACATGGAGATGTCCACCTCGGGCGGTGGTATAGGCAAGATGTTCTCTAAGGCTTTTTCGGGTGAGGCGTTGTTCCAAAACATTTGGACCGCGCACGGCGATGGCATGATTGCGTTTGGCTCTTGCTTCCCCGGCCGCATTATACCGATCGAGATTGGCCCTGGTAAGAGCTGGATTTTGCAGAAGCGTTCGTTCCTTGCCGCGGAAAGTGGTGTTGAGCTGAGCATCCACTTTAACAAGAAGGCAAAGACCGGCGTCTTTGGCGGCGAGGGTTTTATCATGCAAAAGCTCACGGGCTCGGGTATTGCCTTTGCCGAGATCGACGGCGACCTAGTTGAGTACGAGCTTGCTGCTGGCCAGCAAATGATTGTAGATACCGGCAACGTGGCCGGCTTTGAGGAGACGGTGAGCATCGACGCGCAGATGGTCAAGGGCGTCAAAAACATCATGTTTGGCGGTGAAGGCGTGTTCAACACTGTGCTCACCGGTCCGGGGCGCATCTGGCTGCAGACAATGCCCATTTCCAATCTTGCGGCAGCAGTGGCTTCGATGACCAACAACAATAACTAATCGTGTATAGGATGACGCGCGCGGCGGGCCCGGCCTGTCGTGCGCGTTTTTTGGTGGCAAACGCCCTGTTTATCGGGTGCGGCTGTGCTCCTGCAGGGCGTAGATCGATTTGTCCATGTTGAACAGATAAGCCACAACGCAGACGATGAAGAACATCGGCAGATTACCGAAACCGAAGACCTCGCAGCCAATGAGGATCGGCGCGAGTAGCGTGTTGGTGGCGCTGCCAAAGACGGCGGCGTATCCCAGCGCGGCGCAGAGCTCGACGGGTATGCCGAGAATCCCGGCGAGTACGACACCCAGGCTGGCTCCGATGGAGAACAGCGGCGTCACCTCGCCACCCTGATATCCTGCGGAAAGCGTGGCGATGGTGAGTACGAATTTGAGCGCCCAGTCCCAAGGCATGATCGACGCCTCGCCGTTGTCACCCAGTGCCGCGGATATCAGGTTGGTGCCAAGGCCGCAGTATCGCCCCTGCCACAGCGCGAACAGAATCGCCGACAGCGCAAGGCCCATAACGGCAACGCGTATGTAAGGGCTGGGGAGCAGCCGCGCTGCAAGGGTCTTGGCATGGGCAAGGCACCAGGCAAAAGCTCCACCTACCATACCAAACGCGATACCCAACAGCGCCAGTCGTCCAAGACCGGGGAGGTCGAGCGCATACGAGGCGGTAATGGCGACCTCGAACTTCTCGAGTCCCAGAGCGCCGGAGGTCATGCTTGCGGCAAGCGAAGCCGTAAGCGCGGGAAACAGCGCGCGGTATTCCATGCGTCCTGCGACCAGTACTTCGATCGCAAAGACCGTGGCGGCGAGGGGCGTTCGGAAGAGTCCGGCAAAGCCGGCGGCCATGCCGATAAGCAAAAACGTGTTGCCGGGGTCTCGGAAAGGTAGACGTCGGCCGATCCAATGCGAGACGGTTGCGCCGATCTGCACGGCTACGCCTTCTCGTCCCGCGCTGCCGCCAAAGAGATGCGTGGCCCACGTGCTCAGCATAATGAGCGGCACCAAACGTGGGGAGATGGCGTCCTCGCGTCCGTGGCCTACGTCGAACACCAGACTCATGCCGCGGTCGGTGCCCTTGCCCCAGGTGCGGTAGGCAAACACGATGGCAAGGCCCGCAAGAGCGAGAAAGGGGAGCAGCAACGCGACGTGCGAGTCCCGGAAGGCGCCAATTGCCAGGAGCACACGACCAAAAAGGGCACAGATGGCGCCAACGATAACGCCGATAGGGATTCCGACGGCGCCCATGAGCACGAGACCGCTATAGGTGTTGACCAGGCGTTTAATCCTGCTCGATGCGCTGCTTTCTGACATTTTGCTTTCCGACACTTGCTCTCTTGATAGAAAAAGAGCTGGAGTTGCGCATCGTTGAGAGGCTTTCCAGCTTTAGCAAAACAAACTTATAAGATGCGACGGGCCGCGTCAAGATAATTACCGGACGGCCTAGGAGGCGGCTGGTTGGCTGGCTTAAAACCTAGCGCGTGAAATGACGCCCCACGCTATTCAGCGCGCTTGATAGGATGACGAACCACAGTCTTAAGTTTCTCCGGTGCACATTTGCGTGGATCGGAGAGATAGATTTCGTGATGTAAACGGGTGTCTGAGAAGTCGGGGGCATAGCCCTGTTCGGTCGCGTATTCATGCATGGCGTCTACGGTTGTCGGCTCGCTGTCATAGGGTCCGGTATGCATGCACTGAACGCAGAGACCCTCATCAACTTTAAGCAGTTCGACGGCGGAAAAGTCCAGTTTCTTTTTGGTCGTGGCTTCCGCGACTGCCCAGTCAAAGTCATCTCGGGTGACGAAATCAGGCAGGCGGATGCACGAGATAAAGTTGAAATTGTCCTTGTGTACATAATCGATGTCGCCGCTCGGGGACTCTTGCCACCAGAAACCCTCGAGCGGCGGTACCACAAAGTCGAAATAGCCCTCGATACTCCTTGAGCCTTTCTTCGACATCTTGACGGTATAGGCGATGCCGTAAAGTAGCGGCAGGGCGTTTTGATACTCGCCACCTTCGGTATTTGGGTCGCCCTTTCCGCGAACGGCAACGTAGCTCATAGGCGGGACTGTTACGATACTCGGCTTGCTTGCAGGTTTGTAGAGCTCCTTGCATTCCTTCTTAAAGTCGAACGCCATGTTGGCCGCCTTTCTGCGTATTGGCCTGCTTAGATAGTTGAATCATATCATAGAAACGAACAGCTGTTCGAATTATTTGGCTGACAGATTGAGATGCGTGCGTTGTGTTTGGCGGTCGGCCTGACCCCGTCGATGATTTCTCGGCCTCCCCGGCGCCTCATCTATAGCTGCCGTTTCCCCATATAAAACATGCCAAAATAAACCTGTCCCTTTTTGGTCGGTGCGAAATGGGTAATACTAAAGAGTTATCCGACCAGATGGGAATTAATCGATGGCCTATATCGAATTCAAAGACGTCATCAAGGCATACGGCGAGGGCGACGCCCGCATCCACGCGCTCGACGGCGCGAGCTTTACGGTCGAGCGCGGCGAGCTCGCCATCATTCTGGGTGCTTCGGGCGCCGGCAAGACCACGGCCCTCAACATTCTGGGCGGCATGGACACGGCAACTTCTGGCACCGTGACGGTGGACGGGCGTGACGTGAGCTCTGCCAACGAGGCTCAGCTTGTGGAATACCGTCGCGCTGACGTCGGCTTTGTCTTTCAGTTCTACAATCTGGTCCCTAACCTGACGGCGCTTGAGAACGTCGAACTCGCGGCGCAGATCTGCCCCGATTCGCTCGATGCCGAGCAAACGCTTCGCCAGGTTGGCCTGGGCGACCGCCTCGCTAACTTTCCGGCGCAGCTTTCGGGCGGCGAGCAGCAGCGCGTATCCATCGCCCGCGCGCTGGCTAAGAACCCCAAGCTGCTTTTGTGCGACGAGCCTACGGGTGCACTCGACTACAAAACTGGCAAGCAGATCTTGCAGCTGCTACAGGACACTTGCCGCAAGCAAGGCATTACGGTCATCATCATCACCCACAACTCTGCGCTGGCGCCCATGGCCGATCGCCTGATCCGCTTTAAGAGCGGCCGCGTGGAGAGCGAGACGGTCCAGCAAAATCCTGTGCCTATCGAGACGATCGAGTGGTAGCGCCCATGAATCAGGACCGCCAAAACAGTCAACGCCGCGACGCGCAGAACACGGAGCGCGAGCAGGATTTTACGACCTACCGTACCGCCCAAAGCTCAAACGATATGGTGCCGACGGTTTTTCGCCGTGGCATCTACCGCACGATTCGCGGCAGCCTCAAACGCTTCTTGTCCATCGTTGTGATCACCGCGCTTGGCGTGAGCGTGATGTGCGGCCTTAAGGCGGGCTGCGAGGACCTGTGTGATTCGGTCGACGCCTATTTTGACCAGCAGAATGTCTATGACATCAACGTGCGGTCGACCTATGGTCTGACCGATGACGATCTTGCTGCCATTCAAGAGGTCGATGGCGTCGAGACGGCCGAGGGCATCTACACCGAGACCGCCTACACCGCCGTGGGTACAACGCGCGAGCGCGTGGTCGTGCAGAGCCTTTCCAAAGAGAATATTGACCAACCGGTGCTAGTACGCGGCGAGCTGCCCGAGACTTCGGGCGAAGTGGCAGTGACCTCACGTTTTTTGAAGGCTTCGGGCAAGAAAATCGGCGATACGGTGAGCTTTGCCGCCAACGATGCGAGCTCGTCGAACCAAAGCGCCAAGGACCAGTTTGCCGATGGGGACTACACCATCACGGCCGAGGTTCTCGATCCTACCGACGTGAGCTCCGACTCGACCGTCAACGCCTTTCGCGCTGCTTCGACTGCGGACTACAAGTTCTACGTGAGCGAGGATGCCGCGACATCTTCTTCCTACTCCGCTGTCCACGTGGTCGTCGAGGGAGCCAAGAGCCTCAACTCCTATTCGGATGCCTACTCGGCAAAGATCAATGAGGTCAAGGGCAATATCGAGAAGATCCGCGAGGAGCGTGAGAAGGCGCGCGCCCAGGAGCTGACGGTCGACACACCGGCGAGCTTGGACGCGGCTGAGCGTCAGGCGAATATGGTCTTTGGGATCGAGCAGGACAACATTAATCGCATGGCCGAGGGCAGCGACGAGCGTGCGCAGGCGCAAGCCGACCTGGACCAGCGCCGTGCCGCCGCCGACCAGCAGTTTGCCGATGCCCGCTCCGAGCTCTCTGACCTGGGCGAATGCACCTGGTACATCCAGGACCGCGATAACATCGCAAGCTACTCGAGCGTGGAGAGCGATAGCTCGTCAATTGAGGCCATTGCCACGGTGTTCCCGTTCATCTTCTTTATCGTCGCCGTGCTTATCAGCCTCACCACCGCCACCCGCATGGTCGAGGAGGAGCGCACGCTTATTGGTCTGTACAAGGCGCTCGGCTATTCACGCGGGCGTATCCTGTCCAAATACGTGGACTACGCGCTGTGGGCGTGTCTAATTGGCGGCGTGCTCGGCAACATCATCGGATTTGTGGGCCTGCCGCTGTTCCTGTTTACGGTGTTCGATGATATGTACTCACTGCCCCAGATGCTGCTTTCGTACGATATCGTGTCCTCGATTGTCTCGGTGGCGCTGTTTGCCGTGGGCGTGGTGGGCGCTACGATTATCGCCTGCCGCCACGAGATGGCCGAGACGCCGGCTTCGCTCATGCGTCCCAAGGCGCCGCGCGCCGGCTCACGCATTCTGCTCGAGCGCATCGGCTTTATTTGGCGCCGCATGGGCTTCTTGAACAAGGTGGCAGCACGTAACCTGTTCCGCTACAAAAAGCGCGCCTTTATGACCATCTTCGGTATCGCCGGCTGCACGGCGCTCGTGATTTGCGGTATGGGAATTCGCGACACGTCGGTGGCGCTTTCGCCCAAACAGTACGGGCATATCACGCGCTATGACTTGCTGGCGGTCGCCAATCCCGACGATTTTTCGCAGACGTGCGCGGCATTGGATGAGCGCAGCACGGCCAATGATTCCAACGTGACGGTGACCTCGACCCTGCCGATTATGACCGACAACGTCACCTTTACGTTTGGCGGCAAGAGCGAGACCGTGCAGCTCATCGTGATTCCCGACGACCGCACGGGTGACTTGGGCGATTACGTGCGCCTGGAGGATGAGTCCAAAGAACCGCTCGCCCTGCGTGACGGAGACGTGTATTTGAGCAAGAGCTCTCAGCTGGTGCTGGGGATCAAGCCGGGTGACACGGCTCACGTCCAGGATTCGTCGCTCAATGTTGCCAAGGTCAAAGTCAGCGACATCTCGCTCAACTATCTGGGCAACACGCTTTATATGACGCAGGGCACCTATGAGCGTGCGTTCGGTCGAAGTGCACGCCTTAACGGCGTCTTTGTGCTGCTTAAGGGTTCGTCGGCCGACCAGATTGCGTTTAGCAAGAATCTTAAGAGTGACGGTTGGCTTACGATTTCGAGTACGGCCGAGCATTGGGAGAATTATGAGGCCAACTTCACCATCATCAACTCGGTCGTGGTGCTTGTGACCTTTATGGCGGCGTGCCTGTCGTTTGTGGTGGTGTTTACGCTGTCTAATACGAATATTTCGGAGCGCGAACGCGAGCTGGCGACCATCAAGGTGCTGGGCTTCCGCCGTGGCGAGGTGCACCACTACGTCAACAAGGAGACGTTGATCCTCACGGCGATCGGCGCTGCGCTGGGCGTGCCGCTGGGCGGCTTGCTGGCCGAGAGTTTTACGTACATTTTGCAGATGCCGTCGCTGTATTTTGATGTTGAGGTCGAGCCGCTGAGCTACGTGCTATCCGTGCTTCTGGCCTTTGGCTTTACGTTTATCGTCAACCTCGCCACCAACCGTACCCTCAACAAGATCGACATGGTCGGCGCCCTCAAGAGCGCCGAGTAACCTGCCAAAAAGGGACAGGTTTATTTTGGCAGGTTTTCTCTGGGCAAACGCCGGACAACCATTATGTGGCCCGGCGTTTGCCCCGTCAAACGGGCTTTTCCATTTGCCTTTCATTCTATTTGGTTTTCGCTCGCAGGCGTGGATGAGAGGCTCTCTTTAGCCTTCGAGATTGGGCTTGTATGGGTCGTATGCCACAAAATGGGCCTATCTACTACGTTTGCTACCACACCCTCGACCGTGACAAAGATTATGAAATTAAAACCGCAGGTAGAGGGCTTGCCAGTTTTCGGAAAAGGCGGGTATGGTCGGCCCTCTCGAGTTAAACGTAGTAAATAGGCCCTTTTCTTGGCGCGCGGTCAGCTCAATGCTAATCTCCGTGCCGGAACTGACCCAGTTGTTTGTAAGTTGCGGTGATATACGGACTGTTTGGCGCTTTGGAGCTTCAAAACAGTCCCTATCTCACCGCAACTTAGGAGAAGGGCGGGGGCGGTTGGGTGCTGGTGGGTCGGAGCGTGTTAGGCCTGTTTGCGGTGCTTCCATTGTTTGCGGCACCAGCGCATGAGCGCCTTTATGACGGGAATCGTGATGAGGATGATCCATGCAGGATGGGGCTGTCCCAAACAGAGCCACATGTAGAGGAACCAAGCGATGGCGGCTGCCGGGTAGATGGCCTCGATCAGCTTAGACAGGTGGCGCCGATCGATGAAGTCACCAATCGCGTAGTAGACGGGAACCAGAAAGACGAGGAAAAGCCCCATGCCCCATGTGCCGTAGACAATGCCGAGCACCAGATAGGCGAGAGTGACAAGTGCGGGGAAGGGGAATTTGTTCCATGCACGTCCGACCTTGGTGTGGAAATGCTTGCCATGATGGTCGAGCTTGTCGTGTGCTTCCTTCCAGCTGGAAAACGTCTCGCCGTCGATGGTGACGGTGCCGTCGTCATTGGTGCGTACGCTATGTCCATCGTCCTCAAGCGTATCGATATGCACGCCGTCCGGCCCCACATGCACCTCTTCGCCCTTGCGCTCGTTGGTCACATGGATGCCGCTCCAACCAACATGGACTTCCTCGCCTTTATTGGGATCAATGACGTGGATACCGCGCGCGAGGGAAATATCGACAAGTGGTTTGTCGCCGCAATCGGCGTGCTCGGCAGAATCCTCAGCCTCGTCAGCCACATCCGCCGTCTCGGTGTCGGCGCTACCGTCCTCCAGGTCGTCGGCATCGTTGGCCGCCTCCCCATATAACAGCTCGTCCAACGACACGTCATACAGCGCGGCGAGCGCAATGAGGTTATCGGTATCGGGTGAGGACTCGCTGCGCTCCCATTTACTAACAGCCTGGCGGCTTACGCCCAGCTGGGCAGCAAGCGCCTCCTGAGAAAGGCCGGCAGCTTTACGGCGATCGACGAGGCGCTGCGCCATCGCAAGATCCATGGTGGTTCCTTTCGTTTGATGGTCGAATCGAATGAGCCGAGTATGCCGAGAACAACCGGTAGCGACCACCATTTCTAGTTAGAATCTGCCCCAACCCTACCGCAACTACCGGTAGCAACCCCTAGCGACCAGCCATTTTAGGACAAATGTCAGTGCTACTCTCAGCTAAGAGCCTGCAACATCCCAAAATCTCAGCCCAGGCACCCGCAGCGAGAAGGCGAATAGCCTCGGCCTCCCTAGTTACCGCAGGAGGCCCCAGGGCTTTCCTCCCAAATCTTTCCGCAGGACGGAAGGACCCCGCCGCGCGAAGCGCGCAGCGGGGTCCTGACATGTCCGAGGACGATTTGGGAGGAAAGCCCTGGGGCCTCCGATGAGAGCAGTTCCAGCCGAGGCTATTCGTCGCCGAAGCTGATGCCCAACGCCTTGGCCTCGCGCACCAGGTCGCTCTGGGGGTCGACAAACTTGAGCTTGCCGGCGACCTCCTCGAGCGGCATGTGGCACATCTTGCCGTCACGCAGGGCAATCATGTAGCCAAACTCGCCGCGCAGGCAGCCGAGCGCTGCCTCGACGCCGCACTGGGTCGCAAAGATGCGGTCCTGGGCGTCGGGCTGGCCGCCGCGCTGTGTGTGGCCGGGGATGGCGACGCGGGTCTCGCGACCGGTCTTGGCCTCGATCTCCTTGGCGATGTCGTAGACAATCGACGGGCTCGTTCGCTCGGCGAGCTTCTTCTTGTACTCCTTCTTGGACAGTGCCGCGTCCTCCTTGGAGATAGCGCCCTCGGCGACGGCCACGATGGTAAAGCGGCTGCCGGTCTCCATGCGATGCTCGATGGTCTTGATGACGTTGTCCATGTCGTAGGGGATCTCGGGAATCAGGATGACGTCCGCGCCGCCCGCGACGCCGGCATACAGCGGAATCCAGCCGACCTTGTGGCCCATAATCTCGATGACAAACACGCGGCCGTGGCTCGAGGCGGTAGTGTGGATGTCGTCGATGCACTTGGTGGCGACGTCGATGGCGCTCGTAAAGCCAAACGTCAACTCGGTGCCCCAGGTGTCGTTATCGATGGTCTTGGGCAGGGCGATAACGTTGAGGCCCTCTTCGCGCAGGCGGTTGGCGGTCTTGGTGGAGCCGTTGCCGCCCAGCATAAACAGGCAGTCGAGCTGCAGCTTATGATAGGTGTGGACCATTGCGGGCACCTTCTCGACGCCGTCGGCCTCGGGAATGTCCAGGCGCTTGAACGGCGTGCGGCTCGTGCCCAGGATGGTGCCGCCGCGGGTGAGGATGCCGCTAAAATCGGCGGGCGTCATGACGCGGAACCTGCTGTAGATAAGGCCCTGGTAGCCGTCCTCAAAACCATAGATCTCGATAGGCTCTTCGCTATTGGTCATAAGCGTTTTGACAATGCCGCGCATGGTGGCGTTGAGCGCCTGGCAGTCGCCGCCACTGGTAAGAAGACCGATCCTGAGCATTATGAATCCTTCCGGGCAAGTTATAACATGCGCATAAGTTTACCCCCGCACACTGTTGATACGGGGGTAAAACGTGTTAGCTCAAGCGTATGGAAATGTAAGCAACGTCAGGGAACGTAAGGTCGACGGGCCTGGCTCCTTACAGTGCGAAGGCATCGACGTTGCCCCAGTGGCGGCGCAGCGTGATGGCGGCAGCGGGCTCGGTATTGTCGAAGACGACCGACCATTGCGTATTGCTGGTGATGTCTTCCGGATTGGGCTCTTGCGCTGCGGCTCGCAGGGCTTCCCAGGCAATCGTTTCGTCTTGGGCACCGACATGGGCGTCGAGGACATCGGCGATGGCGATGGCGCGTTCCTTGCCATGGCCCAGCTCGCCGTTCTTTTGGTTGGGGAGCACTTCGTCGCCATAGCAGGCGTAGAAGTTCGTAACCTGGCGTACAGGAGTCGCTTTGAAAGCGCGGTCCGGATCGCGCGGGTCCCACTCTACTACGCGCGCGTCACCGGCGGCGTCGTTGATAAAGAAGTGGTAATCGCGTCCTGCCATGGCGTGCATGTCGTAGGCGGAAAGCAGGTCGACAGCTTCTTGCGTGGTGGCGGCACGGTCGAGCACCAGACGGATGGCGAGCGAGGTATTGATGACGGGGCGTTGCGTGTCCTGGTCACAGGGCTTGGAATCCAGGGTGAGTACGGCAACGGACACGCCGCATTCGTTAACACCGTCGAGCTGGGCAAACGGGCCCATGAGTGCGGCGACGCGTCCGGCGACGGAGTCAAGCGGAGTGTTATCGCCCAGGTTATTGAGGGCCGCAAAGCCGATGGAGGCATAGCCGTCACGCGGGTGATTGCGCACCAGCAGCGCCGAGGTGTCGTCCTTAAAGTCGTAATTGCGACCGGTGCGCACGCGGCCTTCGGCATCTACGGCGACAAAAGCGCTGCAGGCAAACTGGGGTGCCTGGACATGTGTCGGCACACCGGGCAGCACCTGCGCCACCACGGCATCGATGTAGGCCTGGTCGTCGCGCACGCCAGCAGCGATGATGCGATCAAGATCGTAGTCGTAGGCGATGTCGATTGCGTACAGGTCATAGCCATCCGCATAGTCGGTCAAGCGTTTGAGCGACGCGGCGGACTTGATTTGCTTGTGATAAACGATACCGGTGACAGCGGCAAGGCCGACGGCGGCTCCCGCGACACCGTAGGCGATGGCAATGTTACGTGGCTTCATGACGACTCCTCTCGTCCTGTTAGCGTAATTGTCGCAAAAGGAGTGCGGGCATGATGACTCAACTTGGTGAGCGGCGCGGAATTAAGCACGGAATGAAGAGTGCGGCGCTGGCGCGGCGGGGTATGCTGGAAGGGACCATCAACCCAGCGAAAGGGGAGAGCATGACGGATCAGGAAACGCCCGAGCGCACGCACGTGACGGCCGACGATATCGAGGCCGCCAACGACCTTATCGACTTTATCGAGGCATGCCCCAGCATGTTCCATACGGCGGCGACCATTATGGCCGAGCTCGACGAGGCAGGCTTTACCTATCTGCCCGAGAACGCGGCATGGGATATCGAACCGGGCGGTCGTTACTACACGCAGCGCAATACTTCGAGCGTTATCGCCTTTAAGGTGGGCGAGGACTTGGCTGCGACGTGGGGCGAGGACGGCGTTGCCGGTGACTATCATTTTCAGCTCACGGCGTCGCACAGCGATTCGCCGACGTTTAAGGTCAAGGCCGTGCCCGAGCTCGATGGCGCAGGCGAGACGTTGCGCCTGAACACCGAGGCTTACGGCGGCATGATCGACTACACCTGGTTCGATCGCCCGCTGGCGCTCGCGGGCCGCGTGCTGGTGCGCGAGGGTGACCGCATTGAGAGCCGCCTGCTTGCCACCGAGCGCGAAGTCGCCATCATCCCGAGCCTTGCCATCCACATGAACCGCGGCGTTAACGAGGGCTTTGCTCCCAACCGAGCCGTCGACCTGTGCCCGCTCATCAGCGCCGGCGAGCTTAAGCAGGGTGACTTCGATGCCCTGATCGCCGAAGAGCTGGACGTTGAGCCCGAGCAGATTCTGGGCCGCGATCTGTTCCTGGTCAATCGTCAGGATGCGCGCATTTGGGGCTGGGCCGACGAGTTTATCTCGACGCCCAAGCTCGACGACCTGGCCTGCGCCTACACCTCGCTGCAGGCATTTTTGGGTGCCGAGAATGCGCACGACGTTTCGGTCTTCTGCTGCTTCGATAACGAGGAGGTTGGCTCCGAGACCAAGCAGGGCGCCATGTCGACGTTCTTGGCCGACGCGCTGCGCCGCATCAACGGGTCGCTGGGCTTCGATGGCGAGTCGTACCACCGCGCACTTGCCGCTTCGATGCTCGTGAGCTGCGACAACGCGCATGCCGTGCACCCCAACCACGCCGAGAAGTGCGATGCCCGCAACCGGGTTGTGCTTAACGGCGGCATCGTCATCAAGGAAGCCGCCAACCAGCACTACTGCACCGATGCTTTTAGCCGCGCGGTGTTCCAGGCTATCTGCGATGACGCCGACGTGCCCACGCAGGCCTTCGCCAACAAGAGCGATATGGCCGGCGGCTCCACGCTCGGCAATCTGTCCAATATGCAGGTGAGCATGCATGCCGTGGACGTGGGCCTGCCGCAGCTGGCCATGCACTCGAGCTACGAGACCGGCGGCGTGCGCGACGTGATGTACGCCATCCGCGCCCTCACGGCTTTCTACGAGCGCAACCTAACCATCAACGGCGCCGAAAGTGTGGAGCTCTAAAACCTACCAAAAAGGGACAGGTTCATTTTGGCAAGTTTTATCTGGGCATATGCCAGCGGCATTACAAGCCGCTGAGTCCCTAAAGCTTTGCGGGTAGAGAAAAAGTCAGCGAGAGCCCGTCTGGGCGAGCAAGGTGCCTTGAAAGAGGAGGGCATTGGCCTTCTGGCCATGCCCGACGATTGAACGTCAGATTGCCGCTCTGGCGGGCTCGCAGCGTCGAGGGGTTCCGGCGTTTGGCAAAACGCCGGAACAATTAGTGCTCGATCCAGCAGCGCAGGGTTTCACCGGCCTGCAGGTGACGCAGATTCTCCGCGGCGATGTCGACGACGTTGTTGAGCGTGGCGGCTAGGTGGAACCAGCCCGAGACGTGCGGCGTGATGAGCATGTTGGGCGCATCCCACAGGGGGCTTGTCTCAGGCAGCGGCTCGGGGTCGGTGACGTCGACCGCGGCGCCGGCGAGATGTCCCGATTCCAGAGCGGCAACCAAGTCGTCGGCGACCACAAGATCGCCGCGGCCGCCGTTGGCAAAGAAGGCACCCGGTTTCATCGCGGCGAAGAACTCGGCGTTCGCCAGGCCGCGGGTCTCGGGTGTGCTCGGCATAAAGGATGCAACGATGTCAGCCTCGGCCAGGCGCTCGGGCAGGGCATCCATGCCGTCCATGTCCTCAAACACAATGGGGTAGACGAGCGGATGGCGCTTGATGCCGCGGACGTGCGCGCCCATGCTGCGGCAGAGCGTGGCGAAGTGGCCACCGACATCGCCCGCGCCCAGCACCAGCACATTGGCGTTTTTGAGCGAGGTGACCGGCCCCAAATCCTCCCAGCGATGCTCGCGCTGCAAGTCGTGATAGCCGGGCAGGCGCTTCATCATGGAAAGGACCATGGCAAACATGTGCTCGCTCACAGCCTGACCGTAGGCGCCCACCGAGCAAGACAGTTTGGCGTCGGCCGGCACGGTGCCGGCGGCAAGGTAGTCGTCATAGCCGGCGGTCTGCAATTGCAGCAGCTGGAGATGCTCGCATGCCGTGAGCATGTCAGAGTCGATGTTGCCCAAGATCACGTCGGCGTCGGCGACCTGCTCGCGCGTGATGGCGTCGGCGCTCGTGTAGATAAAGTCCTCGCCCGGAGCGCTCGACTCAAGAATTGCGCGATGGCGGTCATTGACGGGCAGCAAAACCAGGATGTTCACAAACAGTCCTCTCCGCTCGACCTGCCAAAAAGGGACAGGTTTATTTTGGCGGGTTTTATCAGGCAAAATGTTCAAATAAAACGCCGGATGCAAGACGGGCGTGCCTGTCAGCATCCGGCGCATCCACGGCTACCAGCTCAGCAGCTCGTAGCCGTCCTCGGTCACCACGAGCTGCACCTCGCACTGGGCCGAATCGCTGCCGTCCTTGGTGCGCACGCACCAGCCGTCGCCCTTGCTAATCTTGATATCGGGCGCTCCGGCGTTGACCATGGGCTCGATGGTAAAGACCATGCCTGGCACCATGATGGTGTCTACGTCGGGCGCCTCGGTGGTAAAGCCCACAAACGGGTCCTCGTGGAACTCCTTACCGATGCCGTGTCCGCCGTACTCACGCACCACGCTAAAGCCGGCGTCCTCGACGGTCTTTTGCACAGCCTCGGCCATAACGGAGAGCGGTAGCCATGGCTTGACGGCTGCCAGACCCGCCTCCACGCTGGCACGGGTGACGTCGACCAGGCGCTGGCGCTCGGCCGAGACCTCGCCGATGCAGAACATGCGGCTCGAATCACTAAAGTAACCGTCCAAGATCGTGGAGCAGTCTACGTTGATGATGTCGCCCTCGTGTAGCACATCCGCATCGCAGGGGATACCGTGGCAGACGACGTCGTTGATCGAGGTGCACACGCTCTTGGGATAGCCCTCGTAGTTAAGGTCGGCCGGCGTGCCACCGTGCTCGACGGTGTAGTCGTAGATCATCTGGTCGATCTGGTTGGTGGTCATGCCTGCGGCGATGCGCTCGCCTATGTAGTCGAGCACGCCCACGTTGATGGCGGCGGAGCGCTTGATGCCCTCGATGTCGGCGGGCGTTTTGTAGAGCGCGCGGGGCAGAACCTCCCAGCCCTCCTCCCACAGGCGCTCGAGGCGCTCGTCAAAGGCGCTATGACATTTCTTATATTTTTTGCCGCTGCCGCACCAGCAAGCGTCGTTGCGGCCGGGCACGGGTCCGTTGTCATACATGGCTAACTTCCTTTCATTCGCAGCTAGTATAGCCCACCCCATCAGCCAAGTACCGGGTAGTCTGTGCGGTTCTGCTAGTAGCTCACCTGGCAGGGGATGCCGAGCGCGCGCACGCGTGCGGCGATTGTGTCGAGCACCACGGGCGCTGCTTTGGCAAGGCCGGCGACCGGTGTCTCGCGCGCCACCGTGTAGATGGTCGCCTCCTGCGGGCGAATGCGCTCGAGTGCCGCGAGCCAAGGGCCGACGTACGCTTC
This sequence comes from uncultured bacterium, assembly GCA_905215505.1. Classification (GTDB taxonomy): domain Bacteria; phylum Actinomycetota; class Coriobacteriia; order Coriobacteriales; family Coriobacteriaceae; genus Collinsella. Next base: position 61,489 of record CAJMPU010000001.1, on the reverse strand, counting down.
ACCAGTGTTATCGAGGGACTTGCCCTGGTACTCGCCGTTCAAAAAGATCGTCTGGATAATAACGTGGCCGTTAAAGCTCGCGAACGTCTCGATCTGGTGCTCGACGTCGTAGGGGCCAACGGGCTGGTCGAGCAGCTGGATAAAAGCCGGGTCGACCGTATCGAGCTTGAGGATGTTGTCGTCGACCATCATGAGCGCATCGTGCACAGCGGGCTGGTCAGCGCGCGTGCCGTTGGAGAGCACGGCGATCTTGGAGTTTGGGGCAAGCTCGTCGCGCAGCGCGACGGCGCCGGCAATGGCCTGCGGAAACTCCGGTGCGGCGGTGGGCTCGCCGTTGCCTGCGAAGGTGATCACATCGGGGAGCTCGCCCTCGGCTGCCATCTCGCGCAGCTTTGCCTCGAGTGCATCGAGCACCACGGCAGCCGTGTTATACGGCTCGTGGCAGGGGCGCTCGGCGTTGAGGCCGTTTTCGCAGTAAATGCAGTCGAACGTGCAGATTTTGCCGCTGGCCGGCATCATGTTGACGCCGAGCGAGAGACCAAGGCGACGGCTGCGAACGGGTCCAAAGATGGGGCTGGCATTCAAAAATGTAGACATAGGCATATGCTCCTCAAGACTATTGCGCCTAAGCATAGCATCGGCTCCAAAGCGAGGTGCGGGCTCTTGCTTTACAAGTTTCGTTTTTTCACGTCGCTCATGATGCCGTGCCATGAAAAGCCTCGGGTCGGGTACAGTTAATCTGTTAACAAGTCGTAAGGCAATGCGGGACCATTCAGCCGTACTGACGTGCAATTGGATGGGCATTGATGATGGGGGCACAACATGGATTTTACGGTCGAGAATGCGGGCACCACGATTGCCTGTCGCGAATATGCCGGCCCGGATGTGTCGCCTGATACTCCTGCCTTGGTGTGCGTGCACGGCGCTTGTGTTGACGGCACATTTTTCGACGGCATCGCTTGTGAGCTCAGCCGCAACTACCGCGTAATTGCCTACGACCGCCGCGGCTGTGGTGGCAGCAGCGAAGCGGCAGACGGCAGCTATGATCTTGCCGCTCAGGCCGCCGACCTGCAGGCCGTGATCGAACACGTTGGCGCTCCGACAAATGTGCTTGCGCACAGCGCCGGTACGTTGGTGGCGCTGGAGCTTCTTCGCACTGAACCCCATCTCGTCGCCCGTGCGATTCTGCATGAGCCGGCTGTGTCGGCCGAAGGCGTCGGCATGGGCGCAGCTCCGGTTTTGCTCGATATGATTGCGGCTGGAAAGGTTTCAAGGGCGCTCCGGCTTTTCTTGGGAGCCCTCGGCGACTTGGACCCCGAGGCTCCTGGAACGACCGAGGCAGAAGCCAAGCATGCCCTGCGCAACGGCCGCAGTTTCATGGCAAACGAATACGGGATTACTATGACCTGCGTTCCCGATTGGGATAGCGTTCGCGCGTCGAAAACGGTGGCCGCCGTGCTCCTAGGCGAGCTCTCGATTGGCACGCCCCGCGAGGCTGGCACGCGAGCGGCTGCCGAATATCTCGATTGCCCTCTCGTGACGATCCCGGGCGCGCATAACGGTCTGCGCGATCGCCCGGCAGCGGCTGCCCGGGCTGTCCGTGGCATCCTGGGGCTCTAGCATCCGCAATAGCCAAAGCAGGCTTCATCCGCAAACGTTTCGGCCGTATTAACAAACGTGCTCAAAACCTCGCGTCTGCGGCTTCAATCGCGCCGTCTGCCAACTCATAAGAATGTGGCAGCATTCACGTACTTACCTGCATCGACAAGGTGTTACCCTTGTAACATTTGGAACCCACCGCTCCATGCGAAACTATCGAAAGGGCCCCATATGCTCAATACTCACGAGGTCAATCTAACCGACGAGGAGGCTGCCGTCGAGGTCGCCCGCGTCGCGAAGACCTACCCCGTGGTGCGTTTACTGTCGGCCGATCAGATTAAGAGTGAGCCTAACTGCTTGCTCGCCGGCGATCGCTGCCCTTGTCTGCGTCAGTCGAGTCTTGAGGCCTTGGCAGACTCCGATGAGGTGTCGGAGCAACTGCTCAATGATGGCACTGAGTACCGCGCCCGTCTACGCCCTCTGAAGGTCGAGGGCGAGCCTCACGTCTTGCTGATGGTGCGTCCGATTGATGAGCAAGAGGCCGCGGAAGAGGACCTTGTCTACACCGACGTGCTGACGAGCGTGCGCAATCGCCGATATTACGAGGAAAAGCTTCGCAGCGCCCGCATGAATGCCGGCGTTGCGATGATCGACGTTGATGATTTTAGGGCCTTCAACGATACGTGTGGCCGTCATGCCGGCGACCTTGCGCTCGGTGCTGTGGCGACAGCCATACGCAGCGGAATCCGTTCGACTGACGAGCTTGTGCGCTATGGCTGCGACAAGTTTGTGGTTGTCATGCCCAATATTCCCTCCGATGACTTCACCCGTCGCCTGCATCAGGTGTCCGATGCCGTTCATTCCACGATTATTCCGGGCCATGAGTACGTGAGCTTGACGGCATGTGTTGGTGGCGTTCGCATTCATGGCGAGACGGTCGATGAGGGCGTTGGCCGCGCTGCTCAGTTACTGAGCCGCGCTAAGGCAAAAGCCGGTACGGTCGTGACCGATGCCGATTCCATCGAGGCCTTCCAAAGCGAAAAGCCTTTGGTGCTTATCGCCGATGACTCCGAGATGAACCGAGCCATTCTCAGCGAGATGCTCAAGGACGAGCATTGCATCCTCGAGGCCGATAACGGTCGTGCGGCGCTCGACATGGTCGACCGCTATGGCGATGAGTTGTCGCTCGTGCTGCTGGACATTGTGATGCCGGGCATAAGCGGCTTTGAGGTGCTGGCCGATCTGTCGCGCCGATCGGGTATCGATAATCTGCCTGTCATCATGATTTCGAGCGAAGATTCCGATGATGCGGTTCTGCGCGCGTACGAGCTGGGCGCCTCGGACTATATCAACCGCCCGTTTGACTCCCGTGTCGTGCGCCGCCGCGTAAGCAACACCATCCGCCTGTACGCCAAACAGCGCCGCCTGACGAACCTGCTGTCCCAACAGTACAACGAGCGCGTCAAGAACAGTCGCATGCTCATCGACATCATGGCCGGCGTCATGGAGCTTCGCAACGGCGAGAGCGGTAGGCACGTTACGAACATCGAAAAGCTGACCGAGCTGCTGCTTGGCTATCTGGTCCAGCGTAGCGGCACGATCTCCCTCGACAATGAGGAACGCTCCACGATCGCCCTGGCTTCGGCGCTGCACGATATCGGCAAGATGTCGATTGACGATGCGATCCTCAACAAGCCCGGGCGCCTCACGCCCGAGGAATTCGAGATTATGAAGACGCATACCACGATTGGCGCCAACATGCTGCTCGAGCTGGGCAGCCATCACGCCGGCAATGCGCTTATGGAATATGCGTACCAGATTGCGCGTTGGCATCACGAGCGCTGGGACGGCAAGGGTTATCCCGATGGCCTTAAGGGCGACGAAATTCCCATCGCCGCGCAGGTGGTTTCGGTGGCTGACGTGTACGATGCACTGACGAGCGTGCGCGTGTACAAGGACGCTATCCCGCACGAGGAGGCGATCCAGATGATCCTGGACGGTAAGTGCGGCACCTTTAACCCGCTGCTGCTCGATTGCCTGCTCGAGGTGCAAGACCAAATTGCCGAGACGTTGGCACGCCCCGCCGACGTCGTCGCGTTTCCCACGATTTAGTTTGACCAAAGGAGTTTTTAATCCATGATTTCCATGCGTGAGGCGTATGAGAAGATCGGCGCTAATTATGACGACGCGTGCGCTCGGCTGATGGGCGGGGAAATGCTTGCCCGCTTTGCCCTCAAGTTTTTGGATGACGAGAGCATGGACAAGCTGGAGGCTGCCATGGCGGCAGGAGACGCCGAGAGTGCGTTTATGGCAGCGCACACGCTCAAGGGCGTGAGCCAGAACCTGGGATTCGATAATCTGTACGAGCCGGCGGTCGTGGTAACCGAAGCGCTGCGCGGCGCTGATGCCGTTGACGGCGCCCGCGAGGGGATGCATGCGTTGCAGCAGCAATATGCGGCTACGATGTCGGCTCTGCGCGAGGCGGCCGAGTAAGAGGCTGTGAGCCTTGATGACTATGAGCGTGGATAATCTCCCGTTTTAGGCCCGGTGGCGGCCTCAAAGTGGGAGATTATCCACGCTCGTTCGATACGTGTCCAAAAATCCACGCTCACCTCTTCTGATTAGTGAATTGCCTATGCACACTGTCGGGGCTTTCCGCATGCAATCCATATCGTTGTTCGATAAACCGTTCGAATAACGATAGAGTCGATGAGGGTGAGTGTATGTCCAACAGCGTTCAGCGTATGGCCAAGGCGGGCGAAAATATCAGGAAGCTCGGTTTTTGCATGGCAGCCGTTTTTGCAGGGATGCTCGTCGCTTTTGCCGCGTTGGTTGTTTACGTGATCTGGTATGCGGTTGCAAACGTTGCTTCTGTCGATTCTTTCGGTGTCGTGACGCTTCTCGATGGCGGGTGCATCGTTATCCCAAGCGGACTGTGCATGGCGCTTGTTATGGGTATTTCGCTTGTCGTTCTGTGCGGGATCAGCCGTAACATCTCGCGAGGCGTCTCGCCCTTTACCAAGACGCATGTGCGGCTTATCCGTGTTCTCGCGCTTGCCTTTGCTGTTAACGCCGCGGTTTCGCTTGTTGGTGCCTATGGATCGGTCAATCTCACCATTGGCGGACTGGAGCTTTACATCGTGCCTCATTCCTTCGTTATTGAGATTTGCCAAGGCGCTACCTTTGATGCGGGGTCGTTTATCGGCGCAGTTGTCTGTTTATTTATCTCGGCGATCTGGAGTTATGCCTCGCTGCTCCAAGAGCAGTCTGACGAGCTTGTGTAGGAGGAAACATGAGCTATCTCATCATCGAGCTTGAGACGCAGCTGCTTAAGACCGGAAAGACCAGTGCTGATCTGATTCGGGCGACGGGGCATACTCCGGCTAATATTTCAAAGCTTAGAAACGGAAAGATAAAAGCTATTCGCCTAAAGACGCTCCTCGATATCTGTGATGAGCTTGATTGTCAACCGGGAGATATTATTCAGCGCGTGAGTGAGAAAGAGCTTGAGGAGCTTATTGTTGAGCGTGCAAAAAACGTTGTGAGGCAGATGCGGGACGGCGGAGGCAATGAGGCGTCGCTTCCGACATCAGTCTTTGCTGTCGATTTGAGCGACGAGTAGCTTAAGGCGAACAACTAAAACGAAATATCAGCGTGAAGGGACCCGTGTCTAACACGGGTTCTTTCTTTTAGATTATCTTGGCAAATATGAGTTATCGAAAAACAATAACAACTATGGAAAACGATAAAGTAAAGAAGGAACGATATGAGCGGTTTTGCTATCAAGCGGAACGGGAGGCCAATGAACGCATCGACGATAAGGCTATCAAGGGTGTCAAAGCGCTATGGGAGGCGCCGCGTTTTGCATGACGTTTCCTTCGAGGTGGATCAGTCTGAGCTTTGCGCCCTTGTTGGTGCAAACGGGGCGGGCAAAAGCACGCTTATTAAAATAGTGCTGGGCCTCTGTGAGCCATCGTCGGGGAGCGTGGAGCTCTTTGGAGGCAAGTCGAAAAAAGAGCTGAGCTTGATGCGGACGCGTGTCGGCTATGTGCCAGATTCCTGCGGAGCATACCAATCCCTCAGTGCGGCTGAGAATCTTCGGATCCGATGTGCGGAATGGGGACTCGATGAGAAACGTGAGGTTCCTCGCGTCTTGGGCCTAGTCGGGCTGGACGTCGATGAGAAAAAGAGCGTGAGCAGTTTTTCTCTGGGAATGAAACGGCGACTGGATATAGCTACGGCTTTATTGGGCGACACCGACGTACTAATTTTCGATGAGCCGGCAAATGGATTGGATCCGTTGGGCATCGAGAGTATATGGGCCCTTATCGGTCGATTGAATCGGGAGCAGGGCAAAACCATGCTTATCTCTAGCCACGACTTGGATGAGCTGGCATCGGTTGCAACAAGCTGCCTGTTTCTTCATGACGGTGAACTGCTAAAAAAGGAATCGATGGACGTCATAAGGGATGAGGCGCCATCCCTAAAAGAGTATTACAGGCGCTTGATGAAGGCGGTCTCGCTATGAAGCGGGCGATCCATCCCATAAAGGCAGATATGATGCGTTTGCACAGGATATTTCCGGCGAAGTTTGGTCTTGCGCTTATGCTGGCGTTCGGCCTTCTCTTCGGCATCTTTCTAAAAAACGGAACAACGTTGCTCGCCTTTGGCTATGGCGTTTGTGGGGAGGATATTGGTTTCCTCTGGAATGCAATCGATCCTTCTGCGCCTGATGAGTCCCTTGCGCGCAGCGCTTTTGCCGGTACATCCCTGTTCGTTCCACTCATCGTTTGTTTGGTGCTTTTACAGGAGCATGGCTATAAAGAGGGGCACCGAATTTCTTCGGCAAGAGGTCTTACCCGCTTTTATGGGGTTCTAGCTCATGCGCTTTCGTCTGCTTTAATAATTGGCGCAGCATATAGTGCGCTTTGCTTTCTTCTGTTTGCAATAGCCATAATACGTGGAGGGCATAGCTACGCGCATGGCATGCTGGCTGCATTTTTGCCTGCAATGATAGTCAACACCGTATTGGTGATATCGGTTGCGCTGGAGACGGTGACCATCTATCGGATTACAGGCAGCGCTGTATTGAGCGGGGCTGCAATAATAATCGGATTTGTCATGAGCTTGACGCTCTACGGAGCCTTCCTTCAGGCACCTATACCATCCTTGCGATGGATCTTCTTCCTTCCTGGGCCGTACCTTGGAGTCGGATGCGCCCTTGGGTATAGCGATATGGGGCAACTGGCGCTTCTGGGCTATGGCGTGGCAGCCAGCTGTTTATCGGTATTGATTTACGCTCTCGTGAGCTTTCGTGCTGGGGGTGTGCTCAATGGCTCGTCAGATTAAAAGATTCCTCCATTCAGAATTGAAGCACGTGAGTAAATGGACGTACGCCTTAATCCCGGTAATTTATGCGTGCATGGTGGTATTGCAGCTTAATTCTTTCCCGATGTGGTTCTGCAGCCTCCGTGAGAACAGTTTCTTGGGCTTCTTCCCAGACCCGACGCTTCGGCTATCGGCGGAGGATGTCCTTCTATTTGGTAATGCAGAGGTTTTTCGCGGTCTGCTGTTCAACGTAGCCCCGTTGGCTCATGCATTGTTCTTTCCGTTCATCGCGGCTTGTATTGTGCCGCGCTTTGTCAGTTCGGGCTTTGTCGAGGAACCGTGGGGGCTGTCGGAGGCTCGGGGAGGGAAGCGTGTGTGCGCTATCGTTGCGCGAGTGGTGCTATCTTCTTTTGCCCTTTTGGGCGCGTTTGTCCTGTCGAGTGTCGTTTTGTACTGTCTTAACTGCGCAATCGTTTCGGATGCTCAGCAGTATTTCAACCTGCATGTATTTTGCTATCGACTTGTTCTTGCTGCCGCTGCCTGCCTTGCATACGTGGTTTCTTGCGTAATCGTTGTTTCCTATTTTGGGTCCGGCTTCGGTCCGATTGGCATGCTGTTGCTTGTCAACGTCGTAGCGATCTACATACAGATCGGGGCCAATTCCATGCTTCCGCTTCCAGCCTCGATGCTCATGTGGATTTGCGGCGTGACCCCGTTGGGGAATGGTCAATGCATCTCGATTTTAATTGACTGTCTCATAAACGTAGCAAGCGTTTTTATCATTTGCTTTACTGTCGACCGATTGCGGTCGAGATTTCTCTGATTGTTTGTGAGGGATAATCATACCGAGCATATCAAATACAGGGGGGGCGGGCACCGTAGCTGGTGTCCGCCCCCCGGCTTAGGAGGCTTTAACCTGAGTGGTTCGCGAGCTAGCGGGCCTGCTTTACCTTTGCCGCCGCCTCGACAAACGACTTCCACAGGTTAAAGTCGGTTTCGAGCGTCTTCCACGTGTACTCGGGATGCCATTGCACGCCTAGACAGAATGGTTGGCCTTCGACCTCGATGCACTCGGGAATACCGTCGGTTGCCTTGGCGACCAAGCGCGTGCTTTTACCCAGACGATCGACGCAGCAGTGATGTGCCGAGTTGGTCTGGATCAGCCTGTGTCCGCCAAGCGCGCGCTCCAGCAGCGAGCCCGGCATGACCTCGACAGGGTGCACGGGATCGTTGAGCACGTGGGTATGGCGCCACTGTGTGCGGCCCTCGCGAGCGCCCAGGCTCGGCACGTCCATGCACAGAGTGCCGCCAGTGGCGACATTGAGCAACTGCGTGCCGCGGCAGGTGGTAAAGAGCGGCTTTTTGGCGCGGAGCACCTCGCCGACCAGCTTAAACTCAAAGCTATCGCGGATCTCGCAACAGAGGGTGGGGTCGTAGGGTCGATCATCGCCCCAACGTTTGGGATTGACATCGGGGCCGCCGGGAATGGCGATGCCGTCGGCGATATCGACGTAATGACGGATGACCTCAATGTCCTCGGTGATGGACATCTGCAGCGGCAGGCCGCCGGCGGCAAGGATGGCATCGACAAAGACACTTGCGATTTCCTCGTTGGGGGAGAGCGTCTCGCTTAAAAACGGCTTCGCCTCTTCCCAGCGCGGCGCGACGAGGATGAGCGGGCGGTCGGCGGGATCGACGTCGACGTGCGGGGTGTATGACGATGAAGTGCGAGTTCCGATCATGGGCGTGGCTTTCGAATCCGGGTGGACATGGCGCAGGGCGGCGCGGGGCAAACGCTGCAGATGAATGTGTCCCGCGTGGCAATTGGGTTAGTGGCCCTTGATGGAGTTGAGGAAGTCTTGGGCGCGCTTGGTCTGGGGATGGTCGAAGAACTCGTCGGGCGTGCCGGTCTCTACGATCTGGCCGTCGGCCATAAACACGACGCGGTCGGCCACGCGGCGGGCAAAGTTCATCTCGTGCGTAATCACGATCATCGTCATGCCCTGCTGGGCCAGGCGGACCATGACCTCGAGCACCTCGTTAATCATCTCGGGGTCAAGGGCGCTTGTGGGCTCGTCAAAGAGCATGGCCTTGGGCTGCATGGCAAGCGAGCGGGCGATGGCTACGCGCTGCTGTTGGCCGCCCGAGAGCTGTGCGGGCACCTTGTCGGCCTGCTCGGCAACGCCCACGCGGCTCAACAGATCCATGGCGCGCTCGCGGGCCTCGTCCTTGGAGACGCCCAGCACATCGACCGGTCCCAGCATGACGTTCTGCAACACGGTCATATGCGCGAACAGGTTGAACTGCTGAAACACCATGCCCAGCTCGGCACGCATGCGGGCAAGATCCTTGCCTTCCTGCGGCAGGGGCTCGCCCTCGATGAGAATCTCGCCCGAGTCGATGGTTTCCAGGCGGTTGATGGTGCGGCACATGGTCGACTTGCCCGAGCCCGAGGGGCCAATCACAACGACGACTTCGCCGCGGTCGACCGAGAGATTGATGTCGTTGAGGACGTGCAGATCGCCGTAGTGCTTATCGACGTGCCTGAGCTCGATCAACGGCTGATTGCCGGTGGATGAGGTGCTCTGTGCCATGGTGCTCGGCTCCTTATGACTCGAAATGGTAAAGCGTTAGCGGATGATGGTCGCGCCGGTCTTGTGCGAAACGTAGACAGCGGCCTTGTTGATCGCGACGTTGATGAGGATGTAGATGACCGCGATCACCAGATAGACTGATACGAGCGCGTCGTAGTTGGTGATGAGCACGCGGGCATTTTGCATGAGGTCGGGGTAGCTCACCACGTAGGCGACGGTGGTGTCTTTGACGACGACCACGAGCTGCGAAATCAACGACGGAATGATAAACCGAATCGCCTGGGGCAATACGATTTTAAAGGTGATTTTGGCCTTGGAGAGACCGAGCGCCTGGGCTGCCTCGACCTGACCACGCGGCACGGCGTTGACGCCGGCGCGGAAGATCTCGGCAAGTACGCCGGCTGCAGCGAGCGCGACGGGAAGCGTGAGCATCCAAAACGACGGCAGTGAAATCTTGTACTGAGGCAGCACCAAAAAGAAGAAGTAGATGAACAGCAGGCTCGGCACGCCACGGAAGAAATCGGTGAGCACGCGGCAGACCAGCTGCAGCGGCTTGATGTCGCTGGTACGGCCGAGCATGAGGGCTAAGCCCAGTACCAGCGCGATGGCGCCGGCGGTGAGCGCGACCTTTACCGTGCCCTCAAAACCGGCAAGCAGGAACTTCCAGGTGGTGAGGTGCGTAAAGAAGTACCAGTAATGGACCGAAAGCTGGCCGGTCACATAAAAGCGCTGCAGTACCAGAGCGATGAGCGCGGCCACGGCAACAAGTGAGATGGCGGTGCCGACGCGAATCTTGGCGCGCATCTTGGGGCCGGGAGCCTCGTAGAGCGCATCGCGCATGGTGAGCGCGGAGGTGGAGTGCTTGCTCATCGGAGGATCCTCACCTTCTTATCGATGTAGTTGCCAATGTGGCTCACCACAAAGGCCGTGCCCAGGTAGCCGAGCGCCGAGATAAAGAACGCGGCGACGCCGCCGAGCGAGCGCGTGTTGATGTAGCTCACCACGCCGGTGAGCTCCTGCGGGTTAAGCGGTACCTGACTGCCGAGCGCGGTGGTGAGCATGACGGCGATAAAGAGGTTGGTCATGGGCAGCACGCTCGAGCGCAGCGCCTGCGGAATCACGATCTTGGCGAGGATACGGCTGAAGCTCATGCCCAGCGAGCGGGCGGCTTCCACCTGACCGACACCGACGGTGTTGATGCCGCTCATAAAGTTCTCGGAGCCAAAGGCAGAACCCAAGAGCACTGTGGCGACGATGACGCAGGTGCGGTAGGGCAGGACGACCTTGAGCGACGGCAGCGCATAGACGACGATGATGAGTAGCGCGATGCCGGGGATGTTACGGAAGACCTGGACATACAGGTCGCCAAAGACGCGCAGCGGCTTGAGCGGCGACACGCGCATCACGGTGACAGCGACAGCCAGTACCATGGCGATGGCAAACGACTCGAGCGTCATACCCCAGGTTGCTAGCAACGCGTCGATATAGTTCTGGCCATAGAGCGACCAGAGCTCGGAGAGACTCATGCGGACCTCCCGCCGGTAAGGAAAGGGGCTCCCGTGTGTACGGAAGCCCCGACAACTCAGTGAGGAAACAGTTTAGCGCAATAAAGCGCATCGCGCGTTTCCATATGGTTTCGTAGCGGCCGTTACTAGGTTCGCTGCCTAGGCGCCGATCTCGGGCAGCTCGGGAACATTGGTGTCGCCCGTACGGTCGCCGATGCAGATCTGCCACAGCTCGGTCCAGGTGCCGTCGTCCTCGATCTTCTTAAGGAAGTCGTTGACAAAGGCGACGCCGTCGGAATCGAGCGGCAGGCCGATGCCGTAGGGCTCTTTGCTGCCGAAGGGCTTGCCGGCGATCTTGTACTTACCGGGTTCGCGGACCAGGGCGCCCTGCTGCATGTTGTTATCGATGACGTAGGCGTCAACGCGGCCCTGCTGGAGTGCCTGGCGGGCCTCCTCGTCGGTCTTGAACTCCTGCTGGCTGGCCTTGGGAGCGAACTCCTCCAAGATGGCGGGGCCGTTGGAGCCGGACTGGACGGCGACGTTCTTGTCGGCCAGGTCGTCGACGCTCTTGATGTCGTCGTTGTCGGCGAGCACCAGGATGGCCTGCTGGGTGTAGTAGTAGGGACCGGCAAAGGAGACGAGCTTCTTGCGATCGTCAGTGATGGTGTAGGTGGCAAAGACGGCGTCGACCTGGCCGTTCTGCAGGACGGACTCACGCGTGTCCGAGGTCACCTGGGTGATCTCGACCTTGTTCTCGCCCAGAATGTAGTTGGACAGGAGCTGTGCGATACCGGCGTCGAAGCCGCGGGTCTGACCGTCCTTCTCGTTGAGGAGGGAGAACAGCGTGGAGGTCTGGACGCCACCGATCGTAAAGACGCCGGCGTCCTTGACGGCCGTGGCCCAGGTGCTGGCGGCGATGGCGTCGTCATCGGCCTTGGGGCCGTTGTCGACGAGTTTGTCGAATGCCTTGGCATCGAGTATGGTGGAAGCCTCGGTATCTTCGGAGCTCTTGGAGGAGCCGGCGGCGGAACCCTTGTCGGCCTCGGCGCTGGTGTCGGAGCAGCCGGCAAGACCAAGGCCGGCAACGGTTGCGAAGGTGGCGGCGACAAAGCCGCGGCGGTCGAGAACGACCTGCTGGGAGAGGTTTTTGCTCATGGTAGAACACCTTTCTCAATAAAATCCCTAGCGGTTGAGTAGAGTTATACCCTATCGCGCTCAAATGGGTCAACACGAAATAACTCAGAAACATACTTACCTTATGGGTTATTCTACCTACCTAAAAGGGACAGGCACCTTTGTGGTGGTTCTGGCCGATGCAGCGGCATGCCTTGCTGTTTTGTCTCGATCTGTAACATCTGCAGCCATTTTTGCCGAGTAACTGTTACAGATTGAGATTTTCTCTTCAGGGGAATTCGAATGTCTCGATCTGTAATAGGTAGACGGCCAAAAGGTCTCTATCTGTTACAGATCGAGACAAAGGTTTGGAACTAAGACGTCTTATCTAGATCTGTAACAGTTAGACGGGAATTCGGGCCCTAGATGTTACAGATTGAGATAGTTGAGCTCAAAAATGAAAACTTCCGCAGGGGTGCTTCCCTTGCGGAAGTTTTTTACTCGTTGAGTAGCCTTACGGCCTCGGCGGCCATGTTCTCGACCGTCATGCCGTTCTGAGCGAGCAACTCGTTGGGGTCGTAGCGGTCGGGGAAGCCCTTGGCGATGCCAAAAGTGCGCGTGCGCACGGGCGTGCAGGCCAAGTAGCACGCGACACGCTCGCCCCAGCCACCGTCCAAGATGCCGTCCTCGAGGGTGACGACAACGCGATGCTCGGCGGCAAGGCTGTCGAGGAACTCGCGGTCAAGCTTGGTTGCAAAGCGAGGGTTGACGAGCGTGGCCTCGATGCCGTACTCGGCAGCCAAGCGATTTGCCACGTGCTCGCCCAGCTCAAAGAAGTCGCCAAGTGCGAGCACGGCCACGTCGCGGCCCTGGCGCACCACGTTGTAGCGAACGGCGCTGTAGTCGGTGTCTTCGGCAGGCGCTAGGTCGGGGCGGCTTACCAGGCCAATGCCCGGTACACGGATCGCTACGGGATGCTCGCGGTGGTCGAGCGACCAGCTCAGCATGGACAGATATTCCTCCATGCAGGCCGGTGCCAAGTAGTGCATGTTGGGAAGACCGCCCAGCATGGAAATATCAAAGAACGAAAGATGCGTCTCGGATGTGGTGCCAAAGATCGACGCGCCAAATACAAGGATCGTCGCCGGGGCATCGTTGAGGCACAGGTCGTGCCACAGTTCGTCGTAGGCGCGCTGCAAAAACGTGCCGTACACGCCAAAGACCGGCTTGGCACCGGCGCTGGCGAGCGCGGTGGCAAAGGTGACGGCGTGCTCCTCGGCAATGCCCACATCGACGAACTGTTTGCCGGCGGCAGCGCGAAGCTCGGGTGTAAAGCCCATGATGTAGGGCGTGGCGGCCGTGATGCCCACGACCTGCGGATCGTGCTCGATGGCGGCGCTGAGCGCCTCGCCCGTAATGTCGGCATAGGTGCGCGGCGCAGGCTCGCTCGGATGGCCCGGGCAGAGCTTGCGCCCAGTCGCCATGTCAAACGGACCCACGTGGTGCCAGCGCTCGGGGTCGCTCTGGGCCGGCTCAAAGCCCTTGCCCTTGGCGGTGGAGACGTGCAGCACGATGGGATGATCGATATTGCGCAGTTCCTGCAGCGCGTCGACCAGGGCCAACACATCGTTACCGGCGTCCAGATAGCGGTAGTCGAGCCCCATCGCGCGGAAAACGTTGCGCTCGCAGGTGCCGTTGCTGGCGCGCAGCTCGGCCAGATTGCGATACAGGCCACCGTGGTTTTCGGCGATGGACTGGTCGTTGTCATTGACGATGATGATCAGGTTGCTGTCGAGCTCGGCGGCATTGTTAAAGCCCTCAAACGCCAGACCGCCCGAAAGCGAACCGTCGCCAATGATGGTAATGACGTTGTAGCTGTCGCCCGCCAGATCGCGGGCGTGTGCCAAGCCGCAGCCCAGGCTCACCGATGTGGAGGTGTGGCCCATGGCGAACAGGTCGTGTTCGGACTCGTCGGGATTGGCAAAGCCAGAGGCCTCGCCGTAGCGTGCCGGGTCGATATAAGTGTACGCGCGCCCAGTCAGCGCCTTGTGGGCATAGGTCTGGTGCGACACGTCAAAGACAATTTTGTCGGTGGGGGAGTTAAACACGCGATGGAGCGCAACCGTAAGCTCAACGACGCCCAGGTTGGGGGCAACGTGCCCGCCGACGGCGGCGGAGCTTTCGAGGATGGCGTGGCGGATCTCGCCGCAGAGCAGCGGAAGCTCGGCGCAATCGAGAGCCTTGACGTCCTCGGGCGTTGTCGTTTGCGTAAGCAGCATCGTTGTGGGTTACTCCATGCGAATCGTGCGCCGGCACTCCCTCGGCCGGCACAATTGCACAAGACAGTCTCGCACATTTTGGCGTTTGATATGTGACGGCGGCGCGGTAATTCGCCAACTGGTGGGGCAAAACGTTTTGTCCGATGCCATACTGGTAATTTCGATGATGATTTTATTCATTGCGTGCAGGCTGCGGCTTGCCGCCGAGCGCCGCCGGAAGGAGGCCGCATGTCCGATACCGTTCGTGCCGAGAAAATCGCGCGCGAGGTCGACGATGCCGCCCGTCAGCTTGCCCAGGCGGGCCGCTTGGACCTGATGCATGAGTTTATCCAACATGGCGATGTGACGGTCTATACACATGTGACCTCGGTAGCGCGGGCAAGTCTGTCCTTTGCCGAGCGCCTGGGCCGCGTCGGTATCTCCGTCGACCGCTTATCGCTGCTGCGCGGGGCCCTGCTGCACGATTACTTTCTCTATGACTGGCACGACCCCGACCCAAGCCATCGACTGCATGGCTTTCGTCACCCGTTTTTTGCCCTGGCGCGTGCGGAGGAAGATTTTGAGCTGACGTCGCGCGAGCGGAATATCATCGCGCGCCATATGTTTCCGCTGGTGCCGGTGCCGCCGACGTGTCGTGAGGCATGGATTGTGTGCCTGGCGGATAAATGGTGCGCACTGCGCGAGACGATTGCCGGCCGTCTGCCGCGCAAAGGCGGCGCGAACGATTTGAACGAGGGCCCGAGTGACGGCTCGAGCAAAGAATCGAACGAAAAGAGGAGTGAGTAGACGGTGGGAACCGCGATCGACATGGCATTTGACGGCGCGACGCTTGCCGCCTGTCCGCTCTCGGCGCTGGTACTCTCGTTTGCCTTCTACGGTTTTTGCGGCTGGGTATGGGAGTCGACAGTCTGCGCCATGCTCAACCACGGACGCTTTGCCAACAGCGGCTTTTTGCTAGGGCCGTGTTGTCCCATCTACGGTGCGGGCGGCATCGCGTGCTGGCTGCTGCTGCGTGGAATCCCAGACGCCTCGAGCCAGTTTGTCGCTGCCGCGCTCGTATGCAGCCTGATCGAATATAGCGTGGGCGTGCTGTTGGAAAAAACGACGGGTGCCCGGTTTTGGGATTACTCGCATCTGCCGTTTAACCTGCACGGACGCATCTGCCTGTACTGGGCCTGCGCATTTGGCTTGGGTGCGTTGTGTATTTGCCGTTTAGTGGAGCCGGCATTGCTGGGGCTGCTTGGCCATCTGCCGGTGCTGATTGTGCGGCTGTCCGCCTTTATCGTCGCGGTCGCGATGATGGTCGATGCGGTGTGCTCGTTGGCCAGCTGGCGCCGCCTGTCCGATCAGCTTGAGCGTGTGCGTGCCGACCTTGCCGACCGCATCAATGAGTCGCTTGCCGACGCCTCCGACTCTATGCTCGAACGTATTCCCGATTCGGCGATCGACTCGGTGGCGCAGACGCATATCCGCGGTCGCGCCGTTAACGCTTGGCTGGCCGAGCTGGGCGACGCGGCGCTCGATGCCCTGCGCGAGAAGGCTTCGATGCCGACGTTTATCTCGGATGGTGCTCGCGGCCTGGCGCTTGCTGCCCGCCGCGTTGCCGATGCCGCGCCGAGCATGCCGCGTCCGTCGCTCAGTCGTCGCCTTGCCGGCAAGCGCATGAGCCGTCCGGTGCCGAGTGTGTCGCTCAGTCGTCGCGACCTGCGCTTCTTCAATGCCTTTCCGCGCTTGCGCATCAATCGCTACGAGGGCGTCATCCGGGCCACCGATCTCCGCGACCGAGCTCGCGAGCTGTTCCGGCGCTAGGCGGGGCGGGCGCGCTCACGGCTTCCTTGCTCGCGTATTTCCCGTTCGTTTCGCGCCCGTTGCCGCGCCGTTTCCAAGATTGCGGCACCGTTTCCATTCGACAACGCAGCGTTTAACAACGCCGTATCTGGTCTACACCAGTTGCCCCTCGGCCGCATTATGGGCGCCGACAACGTTCATGCGACCAAGGGGGACGAATGTACGATACGGGATCGACAACGTTTATGCTCATCTGCACCATGCTCGTGTTTTTAATGACACCGGGCCTGGCGTTTTTCTATGGCGGTCTGTCTAGGCGCAAAAATGTCATCAACACCATGCTTATGTGCTTTGGCGCCATTGGCCTGGTTGGTGTGCTGTGGATTGTTGCCGGCTGGTCGCTGGCCTACGGCGGCGACGGCTCGAGTCCGTTTATTGGAGGCCTTGACCAGTTGCTGTGCCTACCGGCGCTCAACCAGGTGCTGCAGGCGGCCGAGGGCAATGCTGCGGATGGTGCCGTCTACCCTCAGATCATCAACATCGCCTTCCAGATGGCGTTTGCCATGATCACCGCCGCTATCGTTACGGGCAGTCTGGCAGGCCGCGTTAAGTTCGGTGCCATGACGGCCTTCCTGGGCATTTGGCTGCTTGTGGTCTATGCGCCGCTCGCCCACATGGTTTGGGGCGGCGAGGGCTCCTTTATCGGCGACATCATCGGCGCGCTCGACTTTGCCGGCGGCGACGTGGTACACATTTCGTCCGGTCTTACGGGCCTGATTCTCTGCTTAATGCTCGGCCGTCGTCGCGGCTTTGGCATGATGAGCTACCGTCCGCATAACGTGCCGTTTGTGGCGCTGGGCGCCGGCCTGCTTTGGTTTGGCTGGTTTGGCTTTAACGGTGGCAGCGAGTTTAAGGCCGACGCCGTGGCGGCGCTCGCCATCCTCAACACCGTGACGGCCAGCGCGGCGGGCATGGTCTCGTGGCTTGTCGTCGAGCGCGTGCACACCGGTCGTCCCACGCTGGTGGGTGCTAGCACCGGTTTGGTTGCGGGCCTTGTGGTGGTTACGCCGGGTGCGGGCTTTGTCGAGCCGTGGGCGGCGCTGGTCATGGGCCTGATCGTCTCTCCCGTGTGCTACCTGGCCATCAGCCATCTTAAGACCAAGTTCGGCTACGACGACGCGCTCGATGCGTTCGGTTGCCACGGTATCGGCGGCATCTTGGGCGGTGTGCTCACGGGCCTGTTCTGCGTGCCGGAACTCTCGTGGACCGGTAAGGGCGGCCTGTTCTATACGGGCGACATGTCGCTGCTCATCTCACAGATCCTGGGCATTGTGGTGACGGTCGTTATCGTGCTGGTGCTCGACTTGGTGATCGCCGCGGTGGTCAAGGCGCTGTTCCACGGCAGCCTGCGCGTGGACGAGGCCGACGAGGCACTGGGCCTGGATGCGAGTCAGCACGGCGAGAGCGCCTATCCTTCTTTCTCCGGACTCGATTAGCAGCTTCCCCAAGCACCGCACCTTGCCGTTCAATCGTCGCTCACGTACTTAAGTACGCTTCGCTCCTCTTTCACGGCAATCTGCGGCACTTGGGAAACCTGCTAAGACCAGTCAGTTGAACTTATTGATCTCTGAGGTTGGTTTGCGGCACCTGGAAAACCCGTGCCATGTGAAGGACAATTCATTTCTTTTATTAAAGAGAGGAATTCACTATGAAGAAGATCACGGCGATCGTTCGTGCCGAGAAGCTTGAGGTTCTTAAAGATGCGCTGTTTGCTGCTGATGTTCGCGGTATGACTATCAACCAGGTGCAGGGCTGCGGCGCGCAGCATGGCTGGAAGGAATACGTGCGCGGCAACGAGCTGCTCGTCAACACGATCCCCAAGGTGCAGTTCACCCTCATCTGCGCCGACGAGCATGTCGACGGTATCGTTGACATTATCTGCAGCGCCGCTCGCACCGGTGCCGTCGGCGATGGCAAGATTTGGGTCGAGCCGGTCGAGGATGTTATCCGCATCCGTACCGGCGAACACGGCCCGGCCGCGGTGTAGGGCCGGCCGCCTGTCATCTGCAACGTTAAAATACTGCAGTGAGGTATAAGGCTTGTGTTGCGGATGGACGGATTATGGGGCGTAATAAATATCCCGAGGAGACGGTCGCGAAGATTCTCGACGCGGCACTGGAGCTATTCTGTGCACAGGGTTATGAGGGGACGAGCATTCAAGATATCGTTGACCGTCTCGACGGCATGACCAAGGGCGCTGTCTATCATCACTTCAAGAGCAAAGAAGAGATTTTCAACGCCGCGTTTGATCGGGCGATGACTCCGATTGTTGAGCACCGCCGCTCGATGCTTGGCGTCGGCAATATGACCGGAGCCCAAAAGCTCAAGCGACTGTACGCTCCCGAGTCCGTTGTTCCACAAATTGAGCTATGGGCACGTATGCGTCCTGCAGCAGATCCAGTAAAAAGCTCGCGCCTACTGGCGATGCAGTACCAGGGCTCATTTGACGAGTCGGCCGATGGCTGTCTCTTGCCAGTGATCGAGGAGGGCATCGCCGACGGCTCCATTGCGTGCGAATGCCCGCGCGAAGCGGCGGAGGCCGTATCGTTGTTGGCGAATCTTTGGCTGCTGCCATTGTTCCGTCCGCTCGAGCCCAAGGAGCGAATGCTCGCTCGCGCACAATGTCTGGCGCAGATGGCCGCTGCGGTGGGACTCGATTTGGGCGAGGAAGTGCTCCAGACAACGGCACGGATTTGGGACGTATGGAACCGCGCTGGGTGGTAATATAGATACCAACGGTATGTAATTGATTTGTGAGGGTAGCCACGGCTGCCCTTTTCAAGTCATTAAATACATACTAGTGGTATGTATAGGGGGTGGGCTTATGGCTGGGCTGAGAGACGTCGGCGTCTCGTTGAAATCAAAAACAGTGCGGTCAATCAGGCTCGCGGAACTTCTGGTTGCGCAGCTGTGCACGTATTCGATGCTGTCGGCGCTGTGCTTTGCGTATCCACTTTACTTGTTCGATTGCAGTGGATCGTCAACGTTATATGGCGTCGTCGTGGCGACGGCGTTCATACCCGGCGTACTCGCAACTCCGGTTGGCGGAATCTTGGCGGATAGGGGAAGACATCGCGAGGTCCTCGTGGCCCTTGGCATTGCTCTGATGACTGCATCGCTGCTGTCTATCCCCATGAAGCGCTCGTTGCCTCTTGCGGTCGTCGTAGTAGCGATACTTTGTGTTCAATATGGTGTTCAATCGCTGCTAAAGCCAATGCTCCAAATTGAGACGGTGCGTATGGCGGGTGAAGAGAAGGTTGAGCGGGCCACTGCATTGGTTTCGCAGGTGACCATGGTGAGCAATATCTTGGGCCCTGTGGTCGGGACGGCAGTCTATGGGTGCTTTGGCATCGATACTCTTTGCACAACCGCGTCGGTGGCGTTTGCGATTTCAGCTCTGTTGTTTGGTGGCGTACTCAAGCAAAATGCCTCATCTGAAACGATGGGAGACGGCGCGACTCGCACGACATGCCGAAACGATTTTCGGGAGTCGATTCGGTATCTGTTGCAAAATGCATCATTGGTCGCTGTGATTTTGCTTGCGGCCGTTTTGAACCTTGCGTTGGTTGGGCTAACGATTGGCGCTCCCATTATTGTTACAAAGCATCTCGGCATGCAATCGTCCTGCGTTGGGATAGTTGAGGTTGCTCTGGGCTTGGGTGGTCTTACCGGCAGTGGCTTGGTCGGCATTTGGCCGCATCGCTTTTCTTTCAATGGCATATGTCGATATGTTGCGATGATCTGTTTTGGAGTCGCGCCGATCATTGTCGCGCTATTGTGCGGCACTGATGTATGTGCGTTCGCCGTGTTTGCAGTTGGTTCGGCATGGGTCATGGTGTGGGCAAGCATTGCGTCGGTTGAAATCATCGCGTTTGTTCAGCGGGCAGCGCCGACTGAGCTCTGCGGAAAAGTGCTTTCGGTCGTTTACATGGTCCTTTCCTGCGCAACGCCTATCGGCCAATTGACGTACGGGGCTGCATATGATCGATGGACACCGGCGATTGTATTCGCAGCCATGTTGGCGGTGCTGACGTTGATGACGGCTCTGTTTTATCGGCTGAAAAATCGATTGCGGCGATTGTCTTAACGCGCTGGGGCACCGTGAATTTGTGAAGGCGGTGGTACGCCGCGCCGGGACGGCATTGTTTGGGCATGCCTCTCCTTCGTCTACAATATCGGGCAGACGAAGGAGAGGCATGTCCATGATCAAGATGTTCGCGAGTGACTTAGACGGAACGCTGCTGAACGCCCTGCACGAGGCGGATGGGACCATCCGCCGCGCCATTCGCGAGCTGACTGAGGCTGGCCTGCACGTGGTTCCCGCGACTGGACGATCGACGTTGCCGATCGGCGAGCATGGCTTTACGGGCCTGGCGCTTGACGCCTGCTGCTCCAATGGATCCATCGTGCGCGACAGCCATGGCGAGGTGCTCAAGACTTGGACCATCGATCCGCAGGTCACTGAGGAACTGCTCAAGGCGTTCCCGGACATTTGCTTTGATTGTTCCACGCCCGATGGCATGTACTCGAGCGGTTCGTTCGAGATGCATCAGGCGGGCTTTAAAAAGGACAGCCCCATCAAGCGTATTGTGATGCGCGGCATGCGTGCGCGCGGTGGGTATCACGAGGAGCAGTATTTCGACCAGTCGATCGGTGACATCCTGCGCCACGATGTATGCAAGATCAATTGTCGTGTGACCTCGCCCGAGCTGGAGCGTGACCTTAAGGCCTATCTTGCCGAACGCTCGGACCATGTGGTCAACGCGCCGTTCGATCCGGTGATGTTCGAGATCACGGACGTGGCGTGCAACAAGGGCGAGAGTGTGGCCTGGCTGGCGGGCTACTACGGTATTGCCGAGGACGAGGTCGCGGTCTACGGCGACGGCGGCAACGACATCGCCATGCTCAAGCGTTTCCGCCACAGCTATGCGACCAAAAACGCTAGCGATACAGCTAAGGCTGCCGCGAGCGCGACCATCGGCAACTGCATGGTCCACGCCGTCCCCAAACACATGCTCGCCACCATGCATAAGCAGAGCTCCCGCACCATCACCGAATAAGGGACAAAGGGACAGTCCCTTTGTCACAACCCAAATATTGCCTTTACGTGTTGATGCACACGGTGTGCAATAATACTCGCACTGTGCAATAGCGCACAGGCTGAGTAACAAGGAGGACGCTTGTCCCAGCTCGAGAAATGCGATCGCCGGTCCCTTCGCTCGCAGCGTGCCCTTCGCCAGGCACTTGCCAGCGAGCTTGCCGAAAGCGGCGACCTTTCGCGCATTAATGTCGCGTCGCTCACCGAGCGCGCTGGCCTTACGCGCCGCACGTTCTATTCGCATTACCGCGATATCCCCGACTTTATCAATCAAATCGAGGACGGCTTGCTGACCGAGATCCGTGAGCGCATTGAGCTCATCACCGCAGCTCAGCTGCCCGATCTCTATCACAACATCGATGAGCTCGAGCCGGCGCCCGGTTCGGTTGATCTGCTGCGTTATCTTGCGGCCAACCGCGACTTAATCGGTGCGCTGCTGGGTCCGGGCGGCGACCAGGCCTTCATTAAAAGGATTATTGACACCGCGCGTGAGGCTGTGGTGCCGCGTGCGCAGACGGGCATTTTGGGCCTGGCGCTGGGCACGTTCTTTGACTACTACGTCACCTACGTCGTGAGTGCCGAGGTCGGCATGATTCAGCGCTGGTTTGAGCGTGGGCTCACCGAATCGCCCGAGGCCATGGCGCGCATTATGACGGTGCTCGCTTTTGTGCGTCCCGGCGACCTGTATGGCCAACCCATCGATATCAATGTGCCGGAATACGGCATGAAGTTATTGAACTTGCAGCTCGAGGACGCGGCCGACACCGCCGCAACCGTCGAGTCCAACAACTAAGAGGAGAGACAGATGAGCAAACTCGTCGAGGGCATCAAGGATCGCATGGTCGCTGCCGCACGTGAGGCCGCGCCCGTCGTGGTGGACGCGGCGCAGAAGGCCGCGACCGCGGCTGCCGAGAAAGTTGCCGAGGCAGTTGCCGATGCCAAGAACGCGGCAGGGGAGACGCTCACCGCTGACGCAGCCACGCCCAACGTTGCCGAGTCCGTAACCGCCACCGCCGCCCACGCCCCCGAAGGCGCGATCTTCAACCCCGAGGCCGCCCGCGGCAACCTGCACCTGGGCATCGACGTGGGCTCCACCACCGTTAAGCTCGCCGTGCTCAACGACGACAACCAGATCGTCTACGCCAAGTACCAGCGTCATCACACCGATGTCCGCGCTTGCGCCCGCGACCTGTTCGCGGGCGCTGCGACCGTGCTGCCGACGGCCCAGATGACCTGCGCCATCACCGGCTCGGGCGGTCTGCTGCTGTCCCAGTGGCTCGACTTGGAGTTTGTCCAGGAGGTCATCGCCAGCAAACGCGCCGTCGAGACCCTTATCCCGGCCACCGATGTCGCCATCGAGCTGGGCGGCGAGGACGCCAAGATCATCTACTTTGACAACGGCATCGAGCAGCGCATGAACGGCACCTGCGCCGGCGGTACGGGCGCGTTCATCGACCAGATGGCAACCTTGCTGCACACCGACGCGAGCGGCCTTAACGAGCTCGCGGCCAACGCCACCACCATCTATCCCATCGCCAGTCGGTGCGGCGTATTTGCCAAGACCGACGTGCAGCCGCTCCTCAACGAGGGCGCCCGCCCCGAGGACGTCGCCGCTTCCATCTTCCAGGCCGTCGTGACCCAGACCATCTCGGGCCTGGCGTGCGGCCGTCCCATTCGCGGTAACGTCGCCTTCCTGGGCGGCCCGCTGCAGTATCTCTCCGAGTTGCGCCATCGCTTCTACCTCACGCTCAACCTGGACGAGGAGCACCGTATCGTGCCCCAAAACGCCCACCTGTTTGTGGCGAGCGGTGCTGCCATGGCGCACGAGTCCAACAAGCTCAGCACGTTCCCGCAGCTTATCGAGGCCATCGACAGCCTGGGTGACACACAGGGTGCCGAGGTCGAGCGCCTGGATCCGCTCTTTGCCACCGACGAGGACTTTGCTGAGTTCAAGAACCGCCACGACAAGGAAGTCGTCCCTAAGGGCAAGCTCGACGGCTACACCGGCCGCGTGTTCATTGGCATCGACGCCGGCTCCACCACCATGAAGGCCGCACTTGTGGGCGAGGACGGTCAGCTGCTGCACACTTGGTATGGCAACAACAACGGTGACATCCTGGGCACGGCCAAGGTTATCATGGCCGATTTCTACAATCACATCCCTGCCGGCTGCACCATCGGCCACGTGACCACCACGGGCTACGGCGAGGCGCTGCTCATCGAGGCTCTCAAGGCCGACTCCGGCGAGATCGAGACTGTCGCACACCTGCGCGGCGCCAAGGCGTTCCTGCCCGGCGTCGAGTTCATTCTGGACATTGGCGGCCAGGACATGAAGTGCCTGCGCGTCAAGGACGGCGTCATCGAGCACATCATGCTCAATGAGGCCTGCTCGTCGGGCTGCGGCAGCTTTATCGAGAGCTTCGCCGTCTCCATGGACATGGACGTGCGCGCGTTTGCCGATGCCGCCATCCACGCCAAGGCCCCGGTCGATTTGGGCAGCCGCTGCACGGTCTTTATGAACTCGCGCGTCAAGCAGGCGCAAAAGGAAGGCGCCACGGTGGGCGACATCGCGGCCGGCCTGTCCTATTCTGTCATCAAGAATGCCCTGTTCAAGGTCATTAAGCTGCGCGACCCCAAGGAGATCGGCAGTCAGGTGATCGTCCAGGGTGGCACCTTTATGTCCGATGCCACGCTGCGCGCGTTTGAGCAGCTCACCGGCGTGCATGCCGTGCGCCCCGACATCGCCGGCTGCATGGGCGCCTACGGTGCGGCCCTGCTCGCCCGCGATCGCGCCGGCGCCGACGGCACCTCGACCATTCTTTCTGCCGAGGATATCGCGCACCTCACCGTGACGCAAAAACACGTCCGCTGCGGACGTTGCTCCAACAACTGCCAGCTCACCGTCAACGACTTTGGCGGCGGCAGGCGCTTCATTACCGGTAACCGCTGCGAGAAGGGTGCCGGCCACAAAAAGCAGAAGACCGAGGCCCCCAACCTCTTCAAAAAGAAAAACGAGCTGCTCTTTAACCGCGAGGTGCTGAGCCCCGACGAGGCCCCGCGCGGCACCGTGGGTATCCCGCGCGCGCTCAACATGTACGAGAACTACCCCTTCTGGCACGCGTTCTTTACGCGCCTGGGCTTTAGCGTGCAGTTGTCCGACCAGTCGAGCAAGAAGACCTACCAGGCGGGTATCGAGTCCATGCCGTCCGAGAGCGTATGCTATCCGGCCAAGATGAGCCACGGCCACGTGATGAACCTTATCGACCGCGACGTCGACTTTATCTGGATGCCGTGCGTGCGCTGGGAGCGCAAGGAGGATCCGACCGCCGGCAACTGCTATAACTGCCCCATCGTCATGAGCTACCCCACGGCGCTGGCGCTCAATATCGACGAGATTCGCGAGCAGAACATCGAGTTCCTGTACCCGTTTGTGCCCTATCACGACAAGACCGAGCTCAAGCGCCGCCTGTACCAGGTGCTCGCCGTCGACCGCGTGGCCGATGCGCAAGCCGGTCGCGGTCGCGTGCGTGGACCCAAGATCACGCGCTCCGAGGTCGATGCCGCCGTCAACGCCGCCTTTGAGGCCGATGCGCGTTTCCACGAGGACATCCAGACCATGGGCGAGGAGGCTCTTAAGTGGGTCGAGGACCATGGC
Source organism: uncultured bacterium (assembly GCA_905215505.1). GTDB lineage: Bacteria > Actinomycetota > Coriobacteriia > Coriobacteriales > Coriobacteriaceae > Collinsella. The sequence goes on along the minus strand of CAJMPU010000001.1, from coordinate 36,470 downwards.
GGTCACGGCATCGTGCTCGCCGGTCGTCCCTACCATAACGACCCCGAGATCAACCATGCCCTGCCTGAGCTTATCTCGAGCTTTGGCTTTGCGGTCTTTACCGAGGATTCGCTCGCGCATCTGGTGAAGCCCGAGCGTCCGATTCGCGTCGTCGACCAGTGGATGTACCACAGCCGCCTGTACGCCGTCGCCCGTTTTGTGACGATGCGCAACGACCTGGACCTGATCCAGCTCAACTCTTTCGGCTGCGGTCTGGACGCCCTGACCACCGATCAGGTGCAGGAGATTCTGGAAGCCAGCGGCAAGATCTACACCGTGCTCAAGATCGACGAGGTATCCAACCTGGGTGCCGCGCGCATCCGCATCCGCTCGCTCATGGCCGCGCTTAAGGACCAGGAGGCCGAGCGCCTGGCCGAGGCCACGGCCGCGGGCGAGGCCTACGAGCAGGGCGATGCCGCGCCGGTGGCTCCCTCCAAGGATGCCCCCGCGTTCGCGAGCCGCAAGTACACGTTTGAGGCTCAGCGCGAGAGTGCTTCGACCGCGTGGCCCAAGGTGCCCTTTACCGAGCAGATGCGCGAGGAGGGCTACACCATCCTGTGCCCGCAGATGGCGCCGATCCACTTTGACCTGGTCAAAGAGGTGTTCCGCGGTGCCGGCTACAACTTGGAGCTGCTGCCCTCGACCGATCACGATGCCGTCGAGGCCGGCCTGCGCTACGTGAACAATGACATTTGCTACCCGTCGATCCTGGTAACGGGCCAGATTATGGAGGCCATCGAGAGCGGCAGGTACGATCTGTCCAAGACGGCCGTGGTTATCAGCCAGACCGGCGGCGGCTGCCGTGCCACCAACTACATCGCGCTCATCCGCAAGGCCCTGCGCGAGAGCGGCCACCCCGAGATCCCGGTGATCTCGCTTTCGGCCGTGGCGCTGGGCGAGGACAACCCCGGCTTTAAGATTACGCCGGCGCTGCTTAAGCAGGCAGTCTACGCGGTGCTCTTTGGCGACGTGATGATGCAGATGCTCTATCGTTGCCGCCCGTACGAGGCAACGCCCGGTGCGGCGAACGCACTCTACGAGGAGTACATGGCGCGCGCCCGCAAGCTGGCGCCCAAGTTCAACAGGCATAACTACACCAAGCTGTGCCGCGAGGCCATCCGCGCGTTCGACTCCATGCCGCTCGTGGGCGAGGGCACCAAGCCGCGCGTGGGCGTGGTCGGCGAGATCTTGGTCAAGTTCCATCCCACGGCCAACAACCACGTGGTCGACGTTATCGAGCGCGAGGGCTGCGAGGCCGTGGTGCCGGGCCTGCTCGACTTCTTCCTGTACTCCATGAGCAACGCCGAGCTGCAGAAGGACGAGCTGGGAAGCTCTCCCACTACGCGCGCGGGCATGCAGGCGCTCATCAAGCTGGTGGACTGGATGCGCACGCCGGTGGAGGAGATGCTCGAGAAGTCCCGCCGCTTTGAGGCGCCCGAGCGCATCGGCACCATGGCCGACAAGGCCCGCACAGTGCTTTCGGTGTGCAACAACATGGGCGAGGGCTGGCTGCTCACGGCCGAGATGCTCGACCTGATCGATCACGGTGCGCCCAACATCATCTGCACGCAGCCCTTCGCGTGCCTGCCCAATCACGTGGTGGGCAAGGCCGTAATCAAGGAGCTGCGCCGCCAACATCCCGAGAGCAACATCGTCGCGGTGGACTACGACCCCGGCGCGTCCGAGGTCAACCAGCTCAACCGTATTAAGCTCATGATCAGCGTGGCCAAGGAGAACATGCGCGCCGGTAAGGGCTTTAAGCTCGAGAAGGTGGCGCCGCTCGCGATGGACGAGGTCACCGGCCAGATGCGTGCTCATGACGGCTGTGTGAGCTGCGGGCCGGCCAGCGAGGAGGCCGTGGCATCGGTCGCCGAGCGCCTGGGACGCGGCATTAAGAAGTAACTGGCCTGCTATGGGCTAGATATGGGACAAACGGGTGGCAGCCGTACCGGTTACCACCCGTTTTTACTGGACATCTGTTGCGTAAACGGTCCAACTATCACCCCCTGCGAACTTGGATTTCGGAAGTATGCGGCAAAATTTGAATAGGCCGAGCACACTGGATATGCCCAAGCTTTGTACCTGCGGTTTTATTGGTGAAAAACCGGGGTGTGCTCGAGGGCTCCGGAATTTGCCGCATACTTCCGAAAACAACGTCTCGGTGGCACCAAAAATTGCCTCCAGAACCCTGAGATAATGAACATATTGTAGCCGTTCGCCGCAAATTATCGTCCGTTCATGGAACCTATCTCCAACGAGTTGTAACCATATGGTTTGATGTTGAAAACATATGATTGCCGGCAGGCCATAGGTGACGTTCCCCCTGATATCGGAGGTTCCAGGTATGTTTCGCGCTCCGTTAAATAACTATCGGTTGGGCTAACATGGGTCGCCGTGCTATTTCGATAACCCTTGCAGTGGTCTGCCTGGCTGTGCTCTTAGGCGCTACGGGGCTGTTTGCTATAAGTCGAGAAACATCCTATATGCAGGAATGTGCTTCCGAAGGCTTTGTCATTGATGGTTACTATCGGGATGACAAAACGAGTCGGGAAACCCTGGCTTTTCTTGAGGAGGACAACTGTCGATGGCAGCTGGTCGACCAAGACGGAATCTGCACAGACGGGCAGTTTAAGCGTACGGATGACCCCAACATCCTGATATTAAAGAAGGAAAACGGTGAAGAATTCGGTACGGTCCACGTGGCGTACTTGTCACGCCGACGCGATCAGGGCTTGCTCTACCTATTTAGAGATACCAGGGTGACCCGTTTTTATCTGGTGAGTACCGGTCCGGCGTTTACGGTGGAGTCTGGCGATGTCGATGCGGACAGTTGATTCACGGCAATAAAACAGCGAGCGGGGTGCGGGTGTGAACTGCACCCCGCTATTTGCTCGTGTCCGTATCGCGTCTGTGCCTTGTCGTAGCTTGCGTCCGTGCGAGCATTCATCCCGCGCCGGCATCACTTCACATCAAACTCAACGCGATCGAGTTCGGGCACGTTGAGGTCGATGAGCTTGCGAGCAACGCGGCGGTCGTGCGCCCCGAGCGCCTCGCTTGTCGTTACATGGGCGACAATCTCGCGCTCGACGATGCCCTCCTCGTCGCCCTCGGCGGCCGAGGTCTCGACGGCGACGGTGTAATCCCTAAAGCCCGGCAGCACCGCGGCAAGCTCGCGTGTGGTCTCGGTGACGCCGTAGCCGTCCTGCACGCCGGCCTGTGCCGAGCCAATGGACCCCGCGGTCATGACGATGCAGGGGATGGCAAAAATCACCGTACCCACGATGATGCGGCGGCGCACCTTGTGTGACAGCTCATCGACCTCGGCATCTTCTTCGGCGGTCACAATGCCGTCGCCGTTGAGGTCGCGCTTGAGCGGCACGCGCAAAAGAAGTAGTACGGCTTCGGCCGCCAGCGCGATAAAGACGACGTTGATGCCAAACTCGTAAAGCGCCGAGAGAAACAGCGACCCGCTTGCGATGGCGATGCCATAGCCCGCCGCGCACAGGGGCGGCATGAGCGCGGTCGCCACGGCCACGCCGGCGATGAGCGTTGCGGGCTCCTGGTCGCGCGAGTTGCCCAGGCCACCCGCAAAGCCGCCGGCGAGCGCGACAGCGAGGTCCCACACGGTGGGCGTCGAGTTGTCGATAATGGCGGCTGTGGTGGCGCCAAGGGGCGAGAGCTTAAAGTACAACGTGGATGTGACCAGGCAAAAGGCCATTTGCAGCGCAAGGCCGGCGACGGCTTCGACGGTAATCTCGCGGTCGAGCGTGGCGATGCCATATGCCATGGCAAGGACCGATCCCATAAGCGGGCAGATGAGCATGGCGCCCACGATGGCGATGTCCGAATCGATATCGAGGCCAATACTTGCGATTAACATCGCGATGATGAGGATGCACAGGTGAGAGCCGGTCAGGCGTGCCCCGTTTACAAAGCGCTTGCGGATCACGTGATAGGGTGCGCGTCCCTCGCGAATGTTGAACGCGCGCTTGAGGAAGCGGGTGACGTTTTCCATGGCTTCGCTATGAGCAGGGCGGATGCCGTGACGCCGATGATGACGCTCACGCAGTCGTTCGATCTGTTGCTTGTCGAGTTCCATGTCCACCTCGTTCTGACACGGGCCGCGCAACGCGCCCGTTGTCCTAACTCTACACCGTGGCGGACGAGGTGTCTGTTGGATGAGGAATCCGATAGGGCGGATGACGCGGGAGCAAATGCAAATCACAGGTTCAATTTGATCCCGCAATAATATGATGCACCAGCTCCTACATATGTGACGAAATTGTGAAGCACGAGAGTGCGAGTTTCAAAAAATCCGCTGGTGACCAATGTTGCGCAACAGAATTCAAAAATCGGCACCTACAGTTTGAAGCGTATGGATACATCCGTGTCAAAGGGAGAAAGCCATGGCAAACTACAGTCCACAACACTTTGAGCCTCGGGCTAAGGCCGTCAACGTCAAGGGCGTTGCCAACCGCGCCGTCGCAACCGTTTTGACGGCGGGCCTCATCGCTCAGCCGCTCATGTCGCCGCTGGCGGCAATCGCCGCACCGTCAACCGGTAACGGCGATTCTGTTCAGGGGGGGGGTAGTTCTGTAGAGAATACCGTTGCCGCCGGTAACCAAGCGGTCGTAAAGACGGCTGCCCAGCTGGCCGAGGAGTCGGCAAAGCAGCTCAAGGACGCTCAGGCCGCCTACGATGCCGCCCAGAAGAAGGCCGACGCGGCGGGCCAGTCTCAAAAGCAGGCGCAGCAGCAAAAGAATCAGGCCTCGCAGGCCGTGACCGATAACGCCGCCGAGCAGAACGCAGCAGAAGTCGCCGCGCTCCAGGAGAAGATTGACGAGCTCAAAGCCGCCGTCGAAAAGACCGAGCAGCAGCAGAAGAAGCTGGGCGACCTGAACGATCGGCTCGAACAGGCCAACAAGAGTGTCGAGGATAAGACCCAGGCGCTCAAGGACGCCAAGGCAAAGCAGGATGAGGCCAAGAAGGCCCTCGATGATGCCCAGGCCAAGCTCGAGGCCATGGGTATGGACGAGTACGAGGCCGCCAAGAAGGCCGTCGAGGACGCGCAGGCAAAGCTCGATGACGCCAATAAGGCCGTTACTACTGCACAGGCCAATCTGGACCAGGCCAAGGCTGCCGAGGCCAGCGCCCAGCAGGAAAAGCAGAATACCGAGGCGGCTTTGACGACTGCCCAGGCCAAGAAGCAGGAGACTGCCGCTGCTCTTGCAGCCGCAACCACCGCGCGCGATAACGCCCAGCAGAAGTTCAACCAGGCGCAGGCCGCGCTCGATGCTGCCGTCTCGGGTACGGGTGTTGACCTGAGTGCGCTTGAGGCCGCCAAGAAAGCTGCTGCTGGTGAGCTCAAGACCGCGCAGGCGGAGCTCAATGCCGCGACGGATGCCGACGCCACCGCACAGACAAATCTGCAGGCCGCCCAGGCTGCCGTCGCTGCCGCGCAGGAGAAGGCCAACGCCGCCAACGCTGCTGTGGCATCTGCCCAGTCTGCATACGATGCGGCAAACAAGGAGTACAAGGACGCGGCCAGTAAGCGTGACGCCGCGAAGACGACATACGAGCAGGCCCAGCAGACCGAGGCCGACAAGAAGGCGGAGTACGATAAGCTTGTCGAAGTTCGCAAGCAGAAGCGCAGCGAGTGGGAGGCAGCCTGCGCTGCTTCGAACGCCGCGGAAAAGGCTTATGACGCTGCTAATGTCCAGGTTGAGGCTCTTGAGCAGCAGATTGCTGAGCTCAAGTCCAACATGACCGTTGACCAGGAAGTCATCGGCCAAGGTATACTCGGCTTCATGAACTATATTAGCGACGGCAGCCAGTTCACAGCCACGCAGAAAAAGAACGCCCAGGAAGCCGTATCGATGCTGACCGGTGCCGCTGACAAGGCCGAATGGTATGACCAGTACGTCGATCAGGACATGTCTCGCGACACCAACCCGCTTTCCTTGGAGCAGATGCGCAACGCCCTGACATATCTCGACACCCAGAACAACCTCCGCAAGGCGAACGGTCAGTCGGCGCTCAGCGTCAGCCTCCGCATGACTGCGGCAGCCGCTCTTAATACATCATATTCATCGAACATCTGGGGACACTCGAACTGTTACTTCGACAACGGCGAAAATCTTGCTGGCGGAGGCGGCGCATATACCGGCGGCGAGACCGAGGATACGCTTGGCTGGCCATATACCGGTCTCTACACCCAGGAGAAAAAGGCATTCGATAAGTACGTCGAACAGTATGGTGACGCACTTGGGAGCCATCGATATGATTCATACTATATCTACCAGCACTACTACAGCATCTACAAAGAGTGCGGGCACTATCTCAACATCATCGATGCCGGCACGAAGGCTATCGGTATCGCGACCGGTAGCGGTAAGAACACCGATTCCGAGGTAACCGTATTCGATTACAGCGCTGATGATACTCAGGCTGATTTCACTGTCTCCGAGTTCAAGAAGCTCGTGAACGACTACATCGACTCTGCCTATAACGCTGGCGGCACGCAGGCGCAGAAGGCGCAGCTCAAGGAGCTTCAGGGCAAGCTCGCCGAGGCGCAGAAGAACTTTGGAACTACTAGGGAAGCTTACTTCGCAGCTGTAAACGGGCAGGATGCCGCCCAGGACGCTTTCGCCGCAGCCGATGCGAACATGAACACCGCCAAGGGCGAGTACGAGAAGGCTAAGTCCGGAACCGCCGCCGCAAAGACGGCATATGACGCCGCGAAGGACGCACTCGGCGGAATCGACATCGAGTCCCTCAAGCAGAACCTCGATGCCGCCAAGTCCGAGGCGACCGCCGCACAGGCTGCACTCGACGAGGCTAACTCCAAGCTCTCCGATTGCCAGACGAACGCAGCCGATGCCGCTGCTCGTAAGGCGAAGGCTCGCAGCGCCCGCGATGCTGCCAAGGTAAAGTCCGACCAGGCCAGCGAGGCGTATGACAACGCCACGGCTTCGGTCAAGGACCTTACCGCCAAGCGCGATGCCGCCAAGACGGACCTTGCGAACAAGCAGGGCACGCTTGACGATGCCAAGAAGGCCGACGACACTGCCCAGGCTGGCGTTGACAAGGCTCAGGCCGCAGATACGCACGCTGCGACCACTCTTTCGGACGCCAAGCAGGCAGTTGACGCCAAGAAGCAGGCCCTGTCCGACGCGCAGGCGAAGGTCAAGGTCGCGGAGGGCGAGCTGGCCACCGCAAACAAGGCCTTCGAGCGCTTCGCCGGCGCTCAGAAGGCGGTCGACGACGCCAAGGCCGCCTATGACGCTGCCGTCGCCAGTGTCGCCGATGCCCAGAAGCAGCTCGAGGCCGCCAACGAAGCCGTCGTCGATGCGAACCTCGAGATCGTCACGGCCAAGGCCGAGCTTGCCAACGACGAGGCACTCAAGGCCGATCTTGAGGCTGTCGACCACAAGGCATCCCTTGCCGCGGGCACGACGGGCAATGAGAAGCTGGTCAAGCTGAACGCTGCCTACGCTCGCTATAAGGCCGCCGTCGATGCCGCCGCTGGCCTCAAGGCTGCTCTGAGCGATGCCGATGCCAAGCTGTCCGATGCCAACGACGCCTATGCCGCCGCGCTGGCCGAGCTTGGCGATGCCAAGGATGCCCTGGCTGCCGCACGGGCCGAGTACGACAAGTATCATCCCAAGGCTGAGCCGCAGGCCAAGCCTCAGGTTGCGCAGGCTGCCGCAAAGGCTCCTGTCGCCAAGAAGAAGGCCACGGACGGTGCACTTTCTCAGACGGGCGATACCTCCGCGCTTGCAGGTGAGGTCTTCGTCATCGGCGGCATTACGCTCGTTGCCGCGGGTGTGACGCTCGGCGATCGTCGTCACAAGCAGATGTAGCGTTTCGAGCGTAGTTTCTGCAACGAACTTCAATTCATAACGGGACCGTCTCGTTAGCCAAACGATAAGGCCGGCGCGCTGTTAAATGCAGCGCGCCGGCCTTTCTTTGCGTTGGTATAAAAAGCCCGGTCGGCAGCCGCAAAAGCTACCGACCGGGCAAGTCGTAGGCAATATGGTTGCCGTCGAGCAGCTGCTCAGCTTAGCCCAGCAGGCTTAAGCCCACGGAGACAAACGCCAGGATAACGCCGACGATGGACTCGCCGCCGAGCAGGCCGCTGGCGACAACCAGGCCCTGTTCCTGGAAGGCGGCGTCCTTGGCAGCTCTCTCCTCGTCAGAAAGACCAGCGGTGGCGTCGCGGTGGGCGGACCACTTGTCGTAGGCGAGCTTGACGCAGGAGCCCAGGAATGCCGTGAGTGACATGTAGAACGGCAGGTACACGCCCAGGCCGATCATCATGGCCGGAATGCCGAGCCAGTACATGACGATGCCGGCGATAAAGCCACCTGCGAACCACGGCACGCTCGGGATGCCCGAGACCATGGTGGCGACGACGCTTGCCTGCGCGGCAACAAAGCTCTTGTCGGGGCCAAAGGCGTCCGGACCATAGGCGGTGACGAGCGCGACCATGACGGCTGCAGCGACCAGGGCGCCCACGATGCCGCCGATGGCTTGGCCGATCCACTGCGCACGCGGGTTGGTGCCCAGCACGGCGCCGGCCTTAAAGTCGTTCATGACGTCGCCCGCAAGGCCGCACGCCACGGCTACGATGCCGGCGATAAAGAACAGCTTGACCTGAGCGATCTGTGCGAAGGCAGCCACGATGAGCATAACGATGAGGCCAAAGATCTCCATGGGGTCGATGCCCGTCTGGCCGCAGCTCTGCGCGCTCATGATGGTGGTGACAAAGGTGAACAGCGTCACGATGACGGCCGGAACGGGACCAAGGTCAAGCACGATGGCGATGATCACGGCGATGGCGGCGGCGCCCAGGCCGATGATGCCGGCGTCGAGCTTAAGGGAGCCCGAGATGAGCGACTGATCGTCGGTGTCGGTGGAGCTGTCGGCGGCAAGACCGCGGACGATACCGGCGACCTGCGGCAGGATGTCCTTGAGGACGACGGCGACGCCAAAGCCCATCATGAGACCCATACCCAGGGACTTGACGATGCCCTGCGCGGTTACAACGTCGAACAGACCGGCAGCGGTGCCGCCCACAATGATGCCAAAGTTGCCTAGCAGGGCACCGGCAAACCAGAAGGCGACCGGGGCGAAGCCCACGAGGAAGCCGACGGAGAGCAGCATGGGCGAGTTGTAGATGCCAAAGGTCACGCCGGGGATGTTGAGCGTGCACAGCATGCTGGGCACCACGCCCAGGGCGTCACGAAGCACGCTGTAGATGCCGGCGATGGCCATGGAACCAAAGAGCTGCTTGCCGGTCTTGCCGCCGGCCTCGGTGGCGCGCAGGGTCTGAGCTGCGGCGTTGCCGGTGGGGAACTCCAGCGCGGCGTCCACGATAAAGTGACGGTGGATGAGCGCGGTGGCCAGCAGACCCAGGATAGTGCCGGCGAGTGCCACGATAAACATGTCGAGCCAGCTAATCTGGTCGGCATAGCCCAGCATCCAGGCGCCTGGGATGGTAAACGCCAGACCGCCGGCGACCATGGCGCCTGCGGACATGATGGTGTGGGTGACGTTTGCCTCGTTGAGGTTGGCGTTGCCCATGAGTTTGAGGAAGAACAGCGAGATGACGGCAGCAAAGACGATCGGCCAGGGGAGTGCGCCCATCTTGAGGGCGGTGTAGGCCGAGCTTGCCGTGATGATCACGCAGCCAAGGACGCCGATGACGACGCCGCGCAGCGTGAGTTGCCCGCGCATCGAAGCACGGTTCGAGGGATTGCTCATATAGAACTCCTTTGCGTATATCCGCTTCCCCCGGGAGCGCCGCTACGGATACGGCGCGGGAAGTCGGGTTACCAAGGGCCGCCGCGTGAGCTCGCAAACGACCGCGCACCAGTATAGCGGCAAGGCAGCGCGTTTGGGAGGGGCGTCTTTTAACTGCCCCTGCTTGCCGGATGGAACTGCGGGGATATACTGCTGGGCAGACGAAAGGAGCGCCGACGATGCTTAATGGGTGTGCATATATATTGACGGTCGACGTGGGCAATACGTTCATTCGCTTTGGCCTGTTTGCCGAGGATTCAGCCGCGGCACGGGAATGCCCGCTCGCGACGTGCGAGATCACCACGCCGTCGAGCATCACATCCGACGAGGCGCGCATGAGGCTCGCGCAGGTCATGGGTGCACTGGCAGCCGATGCGGGCATGCCGGGCGCGCTTGTGCCCACGGCTGCCGTGCTGAGCTGCGTGGTGCCGGCGCTCGAGCGCCCGTGGAAGACGGCGCTTTCTCGCACCTGCACGGGGCGCGTGCTCACCGTGGGACCGGGACTTAAGACCGGTATGCCCGTGCACTACGACGATCCAGCAGAGATCGGTCCCGACCGCATCGCCGACGCCGTGGCGGCACGCGCCGTCTACGGCTCTCCCTGCATCGTGATCGACTTGGGTACTACGACCAATATCGAGGTCATCGACGCGCGCGGAACCTTTGTCGGCGGCGTCATCGCGCCGGGTCTGGCGCTTGGCGCCCGCTCGCTTTCGGCTGCTGCGGCGCGTCTGCCGCAGGTCGAGCCCTCGGCACCCACGCATGTGATCGGTCGCAACACGCGCGAGGCCATGCGTTCGGGCGTGGTTCTGGGCGAGGTAGCCCGCATCGACGGCATGCTCGACATGGTGCTCGCCGAGATGCGCGCGACCAAGGCCGCGGGGGAGGGCGACGTGCCCATCGTCATTACCGGCGACGACGCCGAGGCACTCGCGGCGTTGGTCGGCCACAGCCTGACGGTCGACGACGCGCTGACGCTGCGGGGTCTCGCCGAGCTCTACCGCATCAACCAAAAGCCCCGCCGCGTGTAAAAGTGGGGGCGCCGGGGGGACAAACGCCTCCACCTTTCACCTGCTACAATGGGTCAAACTATTGCGATTACGGAGGTGTCTGCCATGTCGGACGATCTTCATCAAACTTCGTCAGGCAAGCGCCTGGACGTCATTAGCTGGGACGAGTTCTTTATGAGCGTAGCCATCGCCGCGCAGCGCCGCAGCAAGGACCCCAACACGCAGGTGGGTGCGTGCATCGCCAGCACCAACCACCGCATCCTTTCGGTGGGCTACAACGGTACGCCCTCGGCGCTCAACGACGACTTTTTCCCGTGGGGTACGAGCGACGACCCGCTACAGGACAAGCACAATTACGTGGTGCATGCCGAGGCCAATGCCGTGCTCAACTACCGTGGCTCGCTCAAGGACCTCGAGGGTTCCACGGTCTACGTCACGCTGTTCCCGTGCCACGACTGCGCCAAAATCCTGGCGCAGGTGGGCGTGGGCGAGGTTGTCTACCTGGACAACAAGTACGCCGACACCGATGATGGACGCATCAGCCGCCGCATCCTCGACTCCTGTGGCATCAGCTACCGCCAAGTTATCGTCGATGTACACATTGGCACTGGGGAACAGGCTCAGCAGTAGCAGCAGCCTGTGTTAGCGTCGGGCGCCGGCAAAAGCAGCTAAAAGAGCCCCGTCCCAAATTGACTACTCGTGAAAGTCGTGTCCGCGCGCATGGATGGCTCGTGAGCGGGTACATGGCTGTAGTAACATAGCCCCTGTCCGCGGGCGTGCCCGCGTTATTGTGAGAAAGGAGCCCCTGTGGCTGTTAACGAAGAGCTGCTTAAGAAGGTTCTTGAGGAGATCCGCCCCAACCTGCAGGCTGACGGCGGCGATATGGAGTATGTGGGTGTTGACGACGAGGGCGTCGTCAAACTGGAGCTGCAGGGTGCCTGCGCCGGCTGCCCTATGAGCGCGCTGACCCTGTCCATGGGTATCGAGCGTATCCTCAAGGAGCATGTGCCCGGCGTTACACGAGTTGAGCAGGTCAATGCCTCCGGCGAGGCCGAGGACCTGTACGACGAGTACGCGCCGTTCTAAGCTGCGAAAGCTGCGGACGGCATACTCCGCATAGACGTTACGCCCAAATATGCGGCTGCGAGCGCAAGGCCCGCGGCCGCATTTGGTATGTAGGGAGTAGGAGGGTCGACATGCTCAACGACTTCTACCATATGCTTGATCCCGTCGCGATTTCGGCGGGGCCCATCACGATTTACTGGTATGGTCTGGCCTATGTGGTCGGCGCCCTGCTCACGGCGGTCGTCATGTACCGCACGCAGCGTCGCTGGGGCTTTAACATCACGATTGACGACCTGACGAGTGTCGTGGTCGGCGTGGTCTTTGGCCTCATTATCGGTGCGCGCCTGTTCTACGTCGTCTTTTACGGTGATGGCTACTACTGGGCGCACCCGCTCGAGATCTTTGCCACCAACGAGGGCGGCATGAGCTTCCATGGCGGTTTGGTGGGCGGTATTATCGGCGGCATCATCGTGTGCCGCATGTATAAGCTCGACGCATGGACTTTGGCAGACCTTGCCGTCATCGGCGCGCCGCTGGCCTTGTGCCTGGGCCGTTGTGCCAACTTTGTCAACGGTGAGCTGTGGGGCAAGCCGACCGATCTGCCCTGGGGTGTGGTCTTTGGCGGGACTGCGGGCGATATGCCGCGTCACCCCTCCCAGCTCTACGAGGCATTTCTTGAGGGCATCGTGCTCTTTTGCATTCTGCAGGTGCTCAGCCGCAAAAAGCCGCTGCTGCCTCAGGGTACGTTTATGGGCGTGTTCGTGATGGGATACGGCATCGTCCGCTTCCTCGTCGAGTTCGTGCGCGTGCCCGACGCCCAGCTTGGCTATCTGCTGGGCGGCGTCATCACGATGGGGCAGCTGCTGAGTCTTCCGCTCGTGATCGCCGGCCTGGCGCTCATCATCTTCGCGCGACACCGCAACCGTCCCCAGCGCATCTACCTCGACGCCTAACCACCACAAAGGGGACACAGGCACCTTTGTGGCGGTTTTGCTGAGTTTGATAGGTTTCTAGAAAGGCTTTCGGACTGTGAAGGATTCCGATCTCTCCACAACGGCTGCGCGCGACGCTGCCCGCATCGTCTGGTTTAAGCGCTACCCCGCCAAGCAGACGCTCATCGCATTTCTGCTCGCGCTGTTGGCGACCACGGCGTTTTCCATCGATCCCGCCCCGGTGTCGAGCAACGCAGTCTTGGCGATTGACCCCAAAGCCTCGGGCATGCTGTACGTGTGCTACGAGGTGCTCCTCTCGTTTGCCGGCCATACCGACGCGGTCATGCTGCTTGCGCTTGCCTGCCTGCTCACGCTGCCGTTTCGCTACGTGTTCTTTGGCCGTGGCGACACCTGGCGCCCATCGATTATTCTGCCGTCGCTGTTTTTCGCCATCTGCATGGTGTTCGGCCGCAGCTACGACCTTATCGACTCGGCCGAGATTGTTCTTGGCGACAAGGCCCGCATCATCTGCGCCTGGATTGGCGGCGCGGGCTGGATGCTCCTAGCGATCGTGGCCTTCTATCTGGCTTTTGAGTGCCTGGATTGGCTGAGCTCTCGGCGCATTCCGTTTTCCGAAGCGCACTTTGGCCGCGTATGGCGTGTGGCTCACGCCGTGCTCTCGGTCCATCCCTTTGCCGGGCCCTTCCTGGTGCTTATGATCGCCTGGGCGCCCACGCTCATCGCTTCGCTGCCCGGCCTTTTTATGGGAGATACGGGTGCGCAGATTCGCCAGTGGTTCAACTATCCCAATGGCACGAGCGACTACCTGCGCCTGCTCAACCCCAACGTGCTGCTCAACGGGCACCATCCCGTAGTGCACACGGCCATTATCGGCTCGTGCGTTCAACTGGGGCTTTCGCTGTTCAACAGCGCTAACGCGGGCCTCATCATCTATACCTGCGCTCAATTTGTCATCACGGCTGCCTGCATGGCCTATTCCATTTCGTCGCTGCGCAAACTGGGCGTGAGCCTGCCGGTTCGCGGTACGATCCTGCTGTTCTTTGTGTTTATGCCCATGTTCTCCAACTACGCGGCCCTGCTTACCAAAGACGTGCTGTTTGCCGACGCATTTTTGGTGCTGCTGGTACAGACCGTCAAGCTCGTGGCCTGCGGCTTGCCCCGTCGTGATGCCAATGCCGAGCGTGCGGGCGAACAGAGGCCCGTGCTCTTTGCGCGCCACGACTGGCTGTTGCTTGCGCTGGCTGCCATGGGTTCCACGTTTTTGCGCAATGGCGGTCTGGTGTTTCCGTTGGCGGCCTGCGTGATTGCGGCGGCGTTTTGCGCATGGGATGTACATGTCGCCCGTCGTGCGGCTAAGCAGACGGGCACCGCGGTCTCATGCGCCACGCCGCGCTTCCGCTGGGTTGGCGTCCTCGCGGTGCTCGCACTCTGCCTTGCCTCTAATATGTACTTCACCAAGGTCTTTATGCCGGCGCACGACATCACGCCTGGTTCCAAGCGCGAAATCCTCTCGATTCCGTTCCAACAGACGGCTCGTTTCGTCCAAAAGCACGACGGCCTCAACTCGGGTGTCAACCCCACGGTAAAGGAGGACGGCACCATCGTGGAGGCTCCTTGCGACGGCTTGGTGACCGACGAGGAGCGCGTCGTGATCGATCGCGTGCTCAAGTACGAGAACCTGGGCCGCCGTTACAACCCGGATAAGTCGGATGCCGTCAAGAACTGCTTTAACGAGTACGCCTCGCAGGAGGACATCGATGCCTATTTTGAGGTATGGGCCCAGATGTTTAAAAAAGATCCCGAGTGCTATATTTCGGCGCTTATCAATAACTACTATGGTTATTTTTATCCGAGCGCGCGCGATGCCTGGGTCTACAGCACGGCGCGTAGTGCCGAGATCATGGCGCGTCCCGACAACCTCAAGTACTTCGACTTCCATCCGGTTGACAGCAACGTGGTGCGCTGGTGTGACCACCTGATCAATCTGTACCGTGTGGCGGTGCAGCGCATTCCGTTTATTTCGCTCACCATGAGCTCGGCCACCTATGTGTGGATCATGATCGCCGTGGTGGTCTACCTGCTGCGTCGTCATTCATGGCGTGCGCTGGCGATCTGGGTGCCGCTGTTGGGCGTGCTCGCCGTGTGCCTGATTGGTCCGTGCAACGGCTCGACCTACATGCGCTACCTGTATCCGGTCATCGCCTGCATGCCCTTCGCCATCGGCGCCACCGTCACCCGCAGCGACTTCCTCTGGTCCTAACTTGGTGCATTGGGGTCAGGTTTCTTTGCACCAAAGGGGACATCATCACGACGCCTTCATTTTGGGGTTTATCTCGCAGGCTAGTAGGTATATCATAACGACGTTTGTTTATATTGCCCGAGCATCTGCGCTGGGCTTTAGGTCGAAACCGATAGGAGACACGTATGTCCGGACACTCTAAGTGGGCCACAACCAAGCATCGTAAGGGCGCGCAGGACGCCAAGCGTTCCGCCCTCTTCTCCAAGCTCAGCCGCAACATCACCGTTGCTGCCCGTCTCGGCGGTGACCCGCTGCCCGAGAACAACGCCAGCCTCGCCGCTGCCGTTGCCAAGGCCAAGGCTCAGTCCATGCCTAAGGACAAGATCAAGTCCGCTATCGACAAGGCTTTTGGTTCGGGTGCTGACGCCGCCGTCTACGAGAACATCGTGTACGAGGGCTACGGTCCTGCCGGTGTCGCCGTCTACGTCGACTGCCTGACCGACAACCGCAACCGTACCGCCGCTGACGTCCGCTCCGCCTTCTCCCACGCTGGTGGCAACCTGGGCACCTCCGGCTCCGTCGCCTTCCAGTTTGAGCGCAAGGGCCAGATCGTCGTCGCCAAGGAGATCCTGGACGAGAACGCCAAGAAGGAGACCATGATCGCCAACGGTGCTGCCGGTGACGAGGATGAGTTCATGATGGCCATCGCCGAGGCCGGTGGCGAGGACTACGAGGATGCCGGCGAGGAGTGGATCGTCTGGACTGCTGCCAACGACGTCATGGCTGTCTCCAAGGCGCTCGAGGAGCAGGGCGTCCAGGTCAAGGGTTCCGAGACCACCATGGTCCCGACCACCCCGACCGAGGTCTCTGGTACCGACGCCAAGAAGGTCCAGCGCCTCATCGACCGTCTTGAGGAGCTCGACGACGTCCAGGACGTCTACAGCACCATGGACATGACCGACGAGGTCATCGCTGCCCTCGAGGAGGAGTAGCGCCCGCACGGATTGAGCCGTGCATATCTGGGCATAATGAAGCGAGCATGCAAGCCTCGTGGAATAGATGAGCCGGATCCGCGTGCGTAGAGCACCGGACCCGGCTCTTTTATAATGATGCGAACCGTTTTGCATTTCGAGAGCCGAGATTTGAAGGGAGCGCCGCGTGCGCGTACTCAAACGAGCCCTAGCGATCGTGTATCTTGCCGCCACCATCGTGGCGCTGGGTACGCTTGTCTGCCAGTTTTGGGGGCCGTATACGTATCGCTTTATGCTGCTGATGCGCGACCCCATGCCGCGCATCGTCGTCACGGCGTGCGCCGGCGTCGTGGCGATCGGCGTGCTGGTAAGCTTTTTCCGCCTGATGTTCGCCCGTCGCGAACCGTCCTGCGTGCATCCGGCGGGGGAGCGCAATATCGAGGTTACCCTTGCGGCGCTTTCTTCGTGCGCCAGGGCTGCTGCCGAGCGTGACGACCGCGTGATGGTTGAGCATGTCGAGGCCCGCGTCCAAGGCCCCGACGATTCGCACGTCCGTTTTAAGGTCGAAGCTATCGCGCTTGACGATAAGGACGTGGCATCTCTGGCTACCGCGATGCAGCAGCGCATCGAAGAAGCCTGCGATACCATGCTCGGCGCGCCGGGTACGACCGCGCGCGTCCGTTTTTTGCCGTCCAAGACTACCGTCCAGACCGTGGAGGTTTCCGGTGAGTGATACCAATCAAGATAAGACCGCTCGTACGCCGCGCCTGACGATTGACCAGAGCGCCACGTCGGCGAGCGAACCTGTTGATTCCAAAGCAGAGGCAACCGAGTTACAAGACGCGGCAGCCGCGGATTTTGACGAGGCTATGGGTCTCATCAAGGGTACGGGCGCTGCCATCTGGAGCTATGCTGTGCGTCATCCCAACACCACGCTCGGCGCCGTCGCCGGCTTTATCCTCGCCGTGTTGGTGCTCACGTTGGGTCTGTGGGACACGCTCGTCATTGCATTCTTCGTGCTGATCGGGGCTGTGATCGGCCAAATTCGCGACGGCGAGAACGGGATCGTCAACTTCTTCGGCCGTCTGTTTAGCGGCCGCTAATCTGTATTCGACTGTCGCATCCGCGGCAGGCATAAGGAGGAACCATGGCTTTTAACACGAAGGTCGATGTGACCGATACCGAGCTCGAGGAGAACGAAGCGGTCGTCGCCGAAGCCGAGGACGTGACGCTCGAGGACGAGGCTCTTGTCGAGGCCGAGTCCGATGAGGATGAGGACGACGAGGAGGCGGATGAGTCCGAGGACTCGCTGACCTATTCCAACGGCGTGATCGAGAAGATCGTTGCCATGGCCACCCGCGAGGTTCCGCACGTTCTGGGCATGAAGGGTAACCTCATGCACTTTGTGCAGGAGCAGTTTGGTGCCGAGAATCTGACCAAGGGCGTGACGGTCGAGGTCACCGACGATAATCGCGTGGTCGTCAACATCTCCGTCATCATCGAGTACGGCGCCTATGCGCCCGCGATCTTCGACGATGTTAAGGCACGTGTCACCGAGCGCCTTGCCGCGATGACCGGCCTTGAGGTGGCGGGCGTCAACCTGCGCATCGAGGATGTCATCACCCCCGAGGAGTACGAGCACCGCACCAGCCAGCATGAATAACCTTCCAAAAAGGGACAGGTTTGTTTTGGCAGGTTTTATCTGCGAAAACATTAAACGGCCGACCGCGCAAGCAAAAGCGTGGCCGGCCGTTTTTGTACGCTCCCGATATAGTCATACCGCTCGTCTAACTAAGGGTTGCAATCCCCACGTTCCGCGTTACTCTAATGGGCGCATTGTTTCCAAATTGTTAACGAGGGGTTGCCGTAATGGCCGACGAGCACGAAACAGAAAGCAAGGCATGGGCAATTGAGGCCGCTGCGGCAGAGGCGGCGTCGCGTGCTGCCGAGGAGGTGCATCGTCCTCCCGTAGTGCCGATGGAACGCGTGGTCGATCGCGATGTTATCGAGCGGGGCGAGCGCGCTGGTCGCAAGCGCAGCCAGGAGCCGGGCTTTCCGCGCTTTTTTGCCGAGCTCAATTTGGGCCTGATCCTCACGGCCTTTGCCATCGTCGCGTTTAAAACCCCTAATCACTTTGCTTTTGGCGGCACCTCGGGCGTGTCGGTCATTCTGTCCACGCTGTTCCCGACCCTGCCCGTCGGCGTCTTTATGTGGATTATCAATGCGGTCCTGGTCGTTCTGGGCTTTATCTTTTTGGAGCGCAAGGCAATCCTGTGGAGTGTCTTTGCCTCGTTTGCGCTGTCCGCCTATGTTTCGCTGTTTGAGCTCTTTATTCCGACCGATGTCTCGATGACGGGCGATATGTGGCTCGACCTGTGCTTTGCCGTGATTCTGCCGGCGCTCGGCAGCGCCATCGTCTTTGATATTGGCGCCTCGACGGGCGGCACGGACATCCTCGCCATGATTCTCAAACGCCGCACCACGCTTGAGATCGGCCGTGCGCTGCTGTTGGTCGATATCGGCATCGTGACCATCGCGGCCTTCTTGTACGGTCCGCGCGTCGGTCTGTACTGCGTGCTCGGCCTGTTTGCCAAGACGCTTGTGGTCGACAAGGCCATCGAGAGCATTCACCTGCGCAAAGTCTGCACGGTCATTTGTTCCGAGCCCCTTAAGGTCGAGGAGTTTATCGTCAAGCATCTCAACCGTACGGCGACTATCAGCCGCGGCTACGGTGCTTTCTCGGGCAAGTGCGTGACGGTGATCATGAGCGTGCTAAGCCGTCGCGAGGCCGTGCAACTGCGCCGCTATGCGCGCGAAGTCGATCCGGGTGCCTTTATCACGATTGTCGACAGCTCCGAGATCGTCGGCAAGGGTTTCCGCGGAACGAACTAACGCGGTCGAGCTCATCAAACAATCGAATAGCGCCCTGCGCATTGCAAATGCGTCATGTTGGAGTATTTGTCCCCACATTGGGTGATAATGATGCTAAAGACATCGTTTGCGATCCAGATGATTCGCTCAAGATACGAAGGGATGATCTCGATGTTCTGTTCGCAGTGTGGTGCCCCCATGGGCGACAACGATAAGTTCTGTGGTGCGTGTGGTGCCCCCAATGCCGGTGCCGCAGCCTCTGCCCCTCAGGGTCAGCCCCAGCAGTTTGTTCCGCAACCGCCCGTGGCGAATGCGTCCAAGGGCTGTGTGGCTCAGGCGTTTGAGGATATGACCAAGACTCCGGGCGTGCTGCAGCGCGTGTGCCAGATTGCCTTTTTACCGGCGCTGATTTGTGTTGTGTCGGTACTCGTGCTGTTTATTCCCGTTATTGGCGGCATTGCAGCTGCCATCGGCTTTTTGGCAGCTTGCATTGCGAGCGTGTGTGGTTCCGGCTTTGGTATTGAGTGGGGTCGCGATCTGTCGCTCAAGGTTGATGGCGGTATGGATCGTCCACTCATGCGTTCCACGTCGTTTGGCCTCGGAGTCTTTTCGAGCGTTATCTCGGTCGTGCTCGAGGTTATCGCTGCCATTCCCGTTATCGGTGTAGTGCTTTCGCTGGTGGAGAGCGTGGTAATTGGCGCCGCGGGCTCGTATTCGTATTACGGCTCCTATGCACTCGAGGCAGCGCTGTTTGGCTCGCTTGGCCTGCTTGTCCTGGCTATGATTGCCACGGCGGTCTTGGGGGTCTTCTTTAAGATGTTCGCCGACATTGCCGTGATGCACTTTGCGGTGACCGGTCGTGTCGAGAGCGCGTTTTCGCTCGACAAGGTCTGGGCGGCGTTTAAGCACAACAAGACCAAGCTGTTCTGCGCTTCGTTCCTTCCCGAGTTTTTGACGGGTCTGGTCGCCAACGTTGTCACATGGATCCTGACGCTCGTCTTCGGCGCCATTGCCTCTGTCGGTATGTATAACTACTACTACCGTCCTTCGGCTATTGAGGCGCTTGTTACCGGCGGTGGCATCACGCTCGTATTGTTCTTGGTGCTGACGGCGTTTGTCACGGTATTCCTTACGGTCTTTGGCAAGATGCTCAAGCATCGTGCCGTTGGCTATTGGGTAGCGCGTTATGCAGCTGAATGGGCTGATGAGGATAAGGATGACGTCCTGACCTTTGTGCTGCCGTTTGAGAAGAAGTCTGCTCCGGCTGGTTTTAGCACCGACGCAGCGCCCGTATCCGATTCCGCTGCGGCGCCTGCGCCCGAGCCCGAGCCCGCGCCCGAGCCCGTGCCTGAGCCTGAACCTGAGCCCGAGCCCGAGCCCGAGCCCGAGCCTGAGCCTGAGCCTGAGCCCGCGCCCGTGCCTGAGCCCGAGCCTGCGCCAAGCTCCGACGAGGACCCGCAGGACGAGTAACCCTGCCACCTGCCATTTGGGGACGGGGTAGAAACGGTAGAAATAGCGCTTGACAAATGAGCGGGGGCGGACGTGTCGAAACGTCCGCCCCCGCTTTGTTATCGCGATGTGGCTATGACTGCGAGACGGTCGCGAATCGGCTACTCGTCGTGCTTCTCCTCGCGGCGCGCGGCGGCGCGTGCATCGTGGATGCCCTTGATCGCGGCGTGGCGAGCCGTGCGGGCGTCGTGCATGGCGTCGCGTGCTTCGGCGGCTGTGGCCTTAGCAGAGCGCAGCTTGGCGGCCAGGTCGGGATTGGTCTCGGCAACCGCGGCGATCGTGGGGCCGTCGAGCTCTTCTTGCGTGGGCTCGGCCAAAAAGTCGATGGCATACTGGGCGGCTACCATGGATCCCTTGGCGAGCACGCTCTCGTCGATCTTGTAGAAGCAGGAGTGCTGGGCATAGGTGGCGCCGATCTGAGGGTTGCGCGTGCCAACAAAGGCGAGCACGCCCGGCACACGGCGCAGGTACTCCGAGAAATCCTCGCCCGAAAGCGTGCCGCGGTAATGGCCCTCGCCTGCGGGGCCCAGGCACTTGAGCACAGCTTGGCGGCAGCGCTCGCTCGAGGCGGCATCGTTTTCGACCTTGTAGTTGGCGATGGTGTAGTCGGTGAGTTCGGCCTCGGCGCCTAGTGCTGCTGCGGTGTGCTCCACGATGCGGCGCATAAGCTCGGGCATTTCCTCATGCGTCTTGTCGCCATAGGTGCGCACTGTGCCGGCGAGGTATGCCGTGCCGGCGATAACGTTGCGCGCGGTGCCGCCGTGCAGTTCGCCGACGGTGATGACGGCGGGTTCGTAGGGGCTAATCTCGCGCGAGACGATGGTCTGCAGGGCGTTGACGATTTCGGCGGCAACCATAACGGCGTCGTGGCCGCGCTGGGGCATGGCGCCATGGCACGAGGTGCCGCGGACATCAATGCGGAACCAGTCGGTGTTTGCCATGCGCGGACCGGGCTCGCAGCTCACGGTGCCGGCATCGACCTCGCTCCAGATGTGCGCGGCATAGGCACCGTCGACGCCATCGAGTACGCCCGTGCCGATCATGAGCTTGGCGCCCTGGCCGTTTTCCTCGCTGGGCTGGAAAACGATGCGAATCTCGCCGTGGATGTCATCGGTCATGTGGCGCAGAATCTGCAACGTGCCGAGCATCATGGCGATATGGCAGTCGTGGCCGCAGGCGTGCATGCAGCCCTCGTTGACGCTGGCGAACTCCTCGCCGGTCTGCTCGGTGACGGGCAGGGCGTCGATGTCGGCGCGCAGCAGGATGCGGCGGCGTGGTGTGCCGTCCTCGCGATAGGCGTCGGGCGCGGTGCCGCGAAGGGTCGCCACAAGGCCCGTCTTAAGGGGACGCTCGTAGGGGATATTCATGGCGTCCAGCTGGTTGGCGATGTCGGAAGTCGTGCGCTCCTCGGCAAGGCTCAGCTCCGGGTGCTTATGGAAGTGCCGGCGCTGCTTGATGATGTAGGGTTCAAACTCGGCGGCGATATCATGGATGGCCGCGGTGACGTCGTCTGCCGCGCGAACCTCGGTTGCCGCCATAATCTGCTGTGCCTTGGTCTTCGTCATGGTCGATTTGCTCCTTGCTGGCTCGATCGCAAAATCGTACAGGCTCTCTCCAGTATGCCACCTGCCGCTAGGGCTGGTAAAGTTGCCGTTTGCCGCTTGGGGTTTTGTTGCAAGGGCGGGGGAGTACACTCGGGGGTGTTGAATTACCTGCCAGAGATGGGGATGCTCATGCAGCATATCGATCGGATTATCCGCTCCAAGAACGTCTTTACCGCGCAAGACGGCATCGATACCGCCCGCGAGCTGGCGATCGCCATCGCGGGTGATCGCATCGTCGCAGTCGGCGCGCCCGATGACGTGATTGACGCCGCACCTGCCGCCACGCCGGTGGTCGATTACGGCGAGCAGTTTGTCTGCCCCGGTTTCCACGATGCGCACCTGCATTTCTTCCATACTTCGGTTGGCTCCTCGCCGTACATGCTCATGGATATGGGCACGTCCGAGGCAGCATTGGTACAGCATGCGCTCGAGTTTTCCCAAGGCTTGCCAGATGACGCCTGGGTCGTGACCCAGGGTTGGCGCGATTACCGCTGGGATCCGCCCGAGCACCCTACCAAGGCCTCCCTCGATGCGGCATTTCCCGATCGTCCCTGCGTTATGTACTCGGGCGACGGGCACACGCTGTGGCTCAACAGCCGCGCACTCGAGGCGCTCGGCGTTACGCGCGACAGCGAGCCTCCGGCGGGTGGCAGTTACGACAAAGACTCAAACGGTGAGCTTACGGGTATCGCTCACGAGGCTGCGGCCATGCAGCTGCTGCCGCGCTGCCTGGAGTGGCTGGGCGAGGACCGCATCGCGAGCGCATACGCCGACCAGATGAAGCGTATGGCCGAGCAAGGCATTACCTCAATCTGCGATATGTCGCTCATGCCCATGCCGGGCTGCGACTTTATTCGCGATGACGTCTACGACAAGCTTCAGGCGATTGGCAAGCTGGGCATTCGCGCCCACCTGTTCCCCACGCTGTTGGATGACCAATCGCGCTTGGAAGAACTTCAGACCCGCTACGCGAACAATGCGCTGCTCTCGGCGCCAGGCTTTAAGCAGTTCTTCGACGGCGTGTCGAGCGAACACACGGCATATCTCACCGAGCCCTATACCAATCCGCGCTTCCCGGGCGACCAGGGCCGTCTGACAGTTCCTGCCGAGCGCATGCGTAAGCTGGTTCTGGCGGCTGCGGAGCGCGGCCACACTGTGCGTATCCACGTCATCGGCGACGGTGCGATTCATGCCGCGCTGGATATCTTCGAGGAGGCCGCCGACCTGTACGGCCTGCCCCAGCACGGCCATAACACACTCGAGCATCTGGAGAACCTCCTGCCCGAGGACATCGACCGCCTGCGCAAGCTCAACGTGATTGCCTCGAGTCAGCCCTGTCACATTACGCTCGACCCGGGCGGCCCCGAGCGCGATTTGGGCATGGAGCGCAGCCGCATCATGTGGCCGTTTGCAACCTATAAGCAGCGCGGCATTCGCCAAGCCTTCGGTACTGACAGCCCTATCACGCCCGTTACCAGCATGAACGTGCTCTACACGGCTATCACGCGCCAAGACCCCAAAAGCCACTGGCCCGAGGGCGGCTGGCTGCCGAGCGAGCGCATCGATGCAGCAACAGCCCTGCGCAACTACACCCTGGGCAGCGCCTATGCAGCGGGCGACGAGCAAAACCTCGGCAGCCTAGAACCCGGCAAATACGCCGACCTGGTAGTCCTGGACCAAAACCTGCTCACCATCGACCCCCAAGAACTCCAAGCCACCAAAGTCCAAGCCACCTACCTGGCAGGCAACTTAATCTACGAGCGCTAGCCCCATACCCCACCCACAAGGGGCGCGTTTCAGCAACGTGCCCCTTTCTTGTTCGCACCATCCGCATCGCCATTTTGCTGTACTGACTTTTCTGAATGCCGGGCCCGAATTAGTTAACCTGCCTCCCGGGGCGGACCGGAGGGCATGAAGTTTGTCGCGAGTTCCGCACGCAAAGGAAAGCACTTAATGTGCTTTCCGTCTTGCGCAGGACTGTAGAGCAGCAAACTTCATGCTTTCCGGTCCGCCTTGGGGCCGAGCATAAGTTATCCCCCGGCATTCAGAAAATCTAAGTGCCAAAAAATAAGATTTTTTGACTCCGTGTTGTATAACCCGCCATTCGTGGGTACCATTCAACGCGTACGCAAACAAAAAGGGTTAACCCGCGCGGCATGACCGCGCGGCCCACAAAGGAGGAAACAAGCATGTCGTCTTTGAAGCCGCTTGCAGATCGCGTCCTGGTCAAGCCCGACGAGGCCGAGCAGAAGACCGCTTCTGGTCTGTATATCGCCAGCAACGCTCAGGAGAAGCCGCAGCGCGGCACCATCGTTGCCGTTGGCGCCGGTAAGGTCAACGACAAGGGTGAGCGCATCCCTATGGACGTTCAGGTCGGCGACGTTGTCATCTACGGTAAGTTCGGCGGCAACGAGGTCAAGGTCGACGGCGAGAAGTATCTGCTGATGCGCGCCGACGACATCTACGCCGTCGTCGAGGCCTAGTCTCGTCAGAATCTCTGATTCGTCTTTGAACGCGCCCGCCGCATAGGACTCGGAAGCGGCGACGCGAGTCACATTTCTTTTGGAGGATTACCTACCATGGCAAAGAACATTACGTTCAACACCGATGCCCGCGCCAAGCTCGCCAAGGGCGTCAACACTCTGGCCGACGCCGTTACCGTCACCATGGGCCCCAAGGGCCGTTACGTCGCTCTGCAGCGCACGTTCGGTGCCCCGACCATCACCAACGACGGCGTTTCCGTCGCTAAGGAGATTGAGCTCGAGGACAACATCGAGAACATGGGCGCTCAGCTGGTGAAGGAGGTCGCCACCAAGACCAACGACACCGTGGGTGACGGCACCACCACCGCAACCCTGCTCGCTCAGGCTATCGTCAACGACGGTCTGCGCAACGTCGCCGCCGGCGCCAACCCGCTGGCTATCCGTCGCGGCATCGACAAGGCCGTCAACGCCGCCGTCGCCGAGATGAAGAAGCAGGCCAAGCCGGTCGAGACCAAGGAGCAGATCGCTTCTGTCGGCACC
Source organism: uncultured bacterium (assembly GCA_905215505.1). Lineage (GTDB taxonomy): Bacteria > Actinomycetota > Coriobacteriia > Coriobacteriales > Coriobacteriaceae > Collinsella. Next base: position 11,382 of record CAJMPU010000001.1, on the reverse strand, counting down.
ATCTCCGCTGGTGACCCCGAGGTCGGCGAGAAGATCGCCGAGGCCATGGAGGTCGTGGGCAAGGACGGCGTCATCACCGTCGAGGATTCCCAGACGTTCGACATCACCATCGACACTGTCGAGGGCATGCAGTTCGACAAGGGCTATGTTTCCGCTTACTTCGTCACGGACAACGACCGCATGGAGGCCGTGATGAAGGATCCGTACATCCTCATCACCGACCAGAAGATCTCCAGCGTTCAGGACATCATGCCTGTTCTCGAGGCTGTCCAGCGCGCCGGCCGTGGCCTGCTCATCATCGCTGAGGACATCGACGGCGAGGCTCTGCCGACCCTGGTCCTCAACAAGATCCGTGGCGCTCTCAACGTCTGCGCCGTCAAGGCCCCGGGCTACGGCGATCGCCGCAAGCGCATCCTCGAGGACATCGCCGTCCTCACCGGTGGTCAGGCTGCTCTGGACGAGCTGGGCGTGAAGGTCGCTGACATCACCGCCGATATGCTCGGCACCGCTAAGTCCGTCACCATTTCCAAGGACAACACCGTTGTCGTCGGCGGCGCTGGCTCCAAGGAGGCCATTGACGCCCGTATCGCTCAGATTAAGGGCGAGATGGAGAACACCACCTCTGACTTCGACCGTGAGAAGCTCCAGGAGCGCCTGGCCAAGCTCTCCGGTGGCGTTGCCGTCATCAAGGTCGGCGCTGCTACCGAGTCCGAGCTCAAGGAGATCAAGCACCGCGTTGAGGATGCCCTGCAGGCTACCCGCGCTGCTGTCGAGGAGGGCATCGTCGCCGGCGGTGGCGTCGCCTTCATGGACGCTGCTCCTGCGCTCGATGCTGTCGAGATCGACGACCCCGAGGAGAAGATCGGCGTCGACATCGTCAAGAAGGCTCTGACCGCTCCGGTCGCCACCATCGCCAAGAACGCTGGCTTTGAGGGCGCTGTCGTGGTCGACAAGGTTGCCGAGCTGCCTGCTGGCCAGGGTCTCAACTCTGCCAACGGCGAGTGGGGCGACATGATCGAGATGGGCGTCCTCGACCCCGTCAAGGTCAGCCGCGTCACCCTGCAGAACGCTGCTTCTGTCGCCAGCCTGATCCTCATCACCGAGGCTACCGTCTCCGATGTCCCCAAAAACACTCAGCTTGAGGACGCTATCGCTGCTGCCACCGCTGGCCAGCAGGGCGGCGGTATGTACTAAGGCCGACAAGGTCTAGAACTCCCACCGGGGATCCGGGGGCGTGACGGGGGTTTCTCTCCGGAACGTCCTCGGACATGCAAAGAGGCTCCGCATCGCGCTTCGCGCTGCGGAGCCTCTTTGCGTCCTGCGGAATGTTCCGGAGAGAAACCCCCGTCACGCCCCCGGATCCCCTGCGTTTACGGCCTTGAGGTCGGCGTGGGTGGAGGACGTGGTTGATAGGGGTGCGTGTCCCGGTCGCTGTTTCGCGCTTTGCGCGAAAGGCGCGTTACTTTGGGATGGGTGGGGAACGTGGTTGTTGCGGTAACTGATCCCCGTCATAAATTATCCTCGGCATACTTGCACCTGTCTTCCCTCGTGCTACACTTTTCCTTGCTGTTTCAGGGCGGGGTGGAATTCCCCACTGGCGGTAAATCGGGCGGTGTCAAAGGGGCGCCGTGGCGCAGGTAAAGTGCCTGCGACCGAGCCGATGAGTCCGCGACCCGTGTGTGCGTTGGTTCGCATGCCGGCTGAACTGGTGAGATCCCAGTACCAACGGTTAGAGTCCGGATGAAAGAGGCGGGTGATCTTATGTCTGAACAGTCGCAGCATATCCATTTTGAGAACACGAATAGGTGGAGCACCAAACAGCTCGTTACCATGGCGCTCATGTGTGCCCTGGGCGCGCTCTTTATGTATGTGCAGCTGCCCATCCTTCCTTCGGCGCCGTTTTTGACGTATGACCCGTCGCTGGTGCCGGCGATGGTGTGCGGATTTGCGTATGGCTCTGGTGCCGGCACTGCCGTTGCCGCCATGGCGATCGTTATCCATGCGCTCACTACGGGTGACTGGGTCGGTGCGCTTATGAACCTGGTTGCCACGCTGGGCTATATTCTGCCTGCGGCTATCGTCTACCAAAAGATGCATACCTATAAGGGTGCCGTGATTGGCCTGGTGCTGGGCGTTATTGCCGCTACGGCGCTGTCCATGGTTGCGAATCTGACCATCGGCGTTTGGTTCTGGTATGGCTCGGTCGATGTGATCGCCCCGCTCATGATTCCTGCCGTGCTGCCGTTCAACCTCATCAAGACCGTGCTCAACTCGGTGCTGACACTTGCGGTGTACAAGGCGGTCTCTAATCTCATCACGCCCAAGAAGGACCAGGTCAAAGGCCGCGCATGATTGAGTGTCGGGGCGTTTCCTTTAGCTATGACGGTGCCACACCGGCACTCGACGGCGTCGATCTGAACATTGAGGATGGCGAGTTTTTCTGCATCCTCGGTGGCAATGGGTCGGGCAAGTCGACGTTTGCCAAGCATCTGAATGCGCTGTTGCAGCCCGATGCGGGCACGGTACGCATCAACGGCATGGATGCGTCCGACCCCGAGCTGGTCTATGACATTCGTTCGACCGCAGGCATGGTATTCCAGAATCCCGATGATCAGCTGGTGGCAACGCTTGTCGAAGATGACGTTGCGTTTGGTCCCGAAAACCTTAGCGTGCCATCGGCGCAAATTGCGCAGCGCGTACGCGAGGCGCTGAAGGGCGTGGGCCTGGTAGGATTTGAGCGCCACGAGACCCATGCACTTTCGGGTGGCCAAAAGCAGCGCGTGGCGCTCGCCGGCGTGCTCGCCATGGAGCCGCGCGTGCTTATTTTGGACGAGGCGTCCTCGATGCTCGATCCGCGCGGGCGCAAGGGCCTTATGAAGGCCTGCCACGCGCTGCACGAACGCGGCATGACCATCGTGATGATTACGCACTTTATGGAAGAGGCCGCCGAGGCCGATCGCGTTGCTGTCTTCCAAGCGGGTCGCGTTGCCATGCTCGGTACGCCCGAGGAAATCTTGACGCGGGCGGACGAACTTGCGCAGCTCAACCTAGATATGCCGGCATCGTGCTGTCTTGGCAGGGCGCTTCGCGCGAAGGGCGTGCCCATTTGCGTACAGGTGCGCGAGGCGGATATGGTCGCCGATATAGCGCAGGCTTATGCCGAGCGGAGTAGGGCAGGCATCGCCGGGCGGCCTTTCGCATCCGATCCTCGTATTCCCGACAACGTTTCCTCTGCGCTCGATGGCGCAGATGTGCTGGAGCCCGTCATCGAGATTTCGCACCTTTCGTATAGCTATTCGCTGAGCGCCCGTGAGCGTCGCCGTTGGCACAAGCGCTCAGTCGCCGAGGGCGCATCGAACAAACAAGCCCTCTGGGGCAACGACCCTAGCAGCCCCTGGGCGTTGCGCAATGTGTCGCTAACGGTGCGTCGCGGCGAGTTCCTGGGCCTTGCGGGCCATACCGGTTCGGGTAAGTCGACGCTGGTCCAGCATCTCAACGGTTTGATTCGCCCCCAGGAGGGATTCGTTCGCGCGCTGGGGCTCGATCTGTCAAACAAGAAAGACGCCGCCGCGGTTAAGGCCAAGGTCGGCGTGGTGTTTCAATATCCCGAGCGTCAGCTGTTTGCCGAAACCGTGACGCAGGACGTGGCGTTTGGCCCGCACAACCTTGGCTTGCCGCAAGATGAAGTCGACCGTCGCGTCGAGTCGTCGCTCTCGCGCGTGGGCCTCGACCTTTCCACGGTCGGCGACAAGAGTCCCTTCGAGCTTTCGGGCGGTCAGCAACGGCGCGTGGCATTCGCCGGTGTGCTCGCCATGGAGCCCGAAGTCCTGGTGCTCGATGAACCCATGGCGGGGCTCGATCCGGCTGCGCGCAGGGATTTCCTTGAGCTTATCGATCGACTTCACCGCGATGGCCTGACCGTTGTCATGGTTTCGCATAGTATGGATGACCTGGCCAACTGCTGCGACCGCATCGTCGTGATGAACGAAGGCGCGGTGTTTGCCGAGGGAACCCCCGCGCAGGTGTTTGCACATGCCGATGAGCTCAAGTCGATCGGCTTGGGCGTTCCCGCCGCCCAGCGCATGGCGTTGGCGCTCGCGGAAGCGGGCGTACCGCTGCGTTGCGGCGGGCTCTATACGGTTGAGTCGCTGGCCGACGAGCTGGCAGATTTGCTGATCGGTCGCTCAGACGGTCCTTCTAACGTCGCGGACATTGCTAAATCCAAGACGGTCGCGCGAGAGGAGGGCTGCTAATGGAGGCGTTTTCGTTTGGCAGCTACTATCCCGGCGATAGTGCAATCCACCGCCTGGATCCGCGCACCAAGCTGCTCCTGGGCTTTGTGTTTTTAATCACGACGCTGACCGTCGGCGGCTTCCGCGGACTGGCCCCTGTCGCAATTTTCGTCGTGCTGATCTATGCCGTGTCCCGGGTGCCGGCTCGTCGCGTTCTGTCGTCGATGGCGCCGCTGCTGGCAATCGTCGTCGTGGTCGCGGTGCTCAACTTGTTTACCGATCAGAGTGGGCGCATCCTGTGGCAGCTCGGCTTTTTGCAGATAAGCGAGGGCTCGCTGCATTCCGCCGTCTTTATGGCGTGCCGCCTGACCTTGATGATGGCCGGCATGAGCGCCATTACGCTCACCACGCCTACGCTCGACCTCACCGCGGGCTTTGAGCGCCTGCTCGCACCGTTTGCGCGCGTGGGGCTCCCTGCGCATGAGCTCGGCATGATCATGGGCATCGCGTTGCGCTTTATGCCGCAGTTTGCCACCGAGATGAAGCAGACGGCGGACGCGCAGGCAAGCCGCGGCGCACGCGTAACGGGTGGCCCGCTCGGCGGCGTGCGTATGCTCGGCAGTGTGGCGATTCCACTGTTCACGGGCGTGTTCCGTCATGCCGAGACGTTGTCTGCCGCCATGGATGCACGCTGCTATCACGGCGAGCAGGGCCGCACGCGTCTGCATGCACTTGCATTTCGCCGCGGGGATGCGCTGGCTGCGGTTGTGACGATGCTGCTGCTTGCGTGTGTCATCGTCGTCAACCTTCAACTTGTTTAGGCGCGATTCGAGCGCAAGAAAGGGGCCCCTATGACCGACAACGACCGCACGGCTCAGCTTGAGCGCGCCTGTTCGTATCTCAGGCGCATTCCGGCGTGGTATCTGGCCACGACCGATGTGACCGACGGGCATCAGCCTCGCGTGAGGCCGTTTTCGTTTGCCATGGTCGATGACGGTAAGCTGTGGTTTTGCACGTCGCGCGACAAGGATGTGTGGGCGGAGCTGAGTGCGAATCCCAAGTTTGAGCTCTCGGGCTGGAAGCCGGGGGAATGTTGGATCGTGTTGACCGGCGAGGCCGCACTTGAGGACGACGCGGTTGCGAGCGACAAGGTGCGTCAAGCGGGTTTTAAGCACATGGTGGGCATCGGCGAGGAACACGAGAGTGCCAACGACGGCCGCCTTGCTTTCTTTTCGGTCCGCAACATTGCCGCGCGCTTCTGTGATATCGACGGCAGCGAGGAGCGCCTGGAGCTCTAACGTTTACCAACCAGTCAAATGAGCTAGCGGCAGGAGGAACCGTGGACGGATTGAATACGGTGTTGGAGTATCTGACGTCGGTGCCGGCATGGTATTTGGCGACGAGCGTTGACGGACAGCCTCATGTGCGTCCGTTTTCGTTTGCGCAGATCCAGGATGGCAAGCTGTGGTTTGTAACAGCGCGCACCAAAGATGTGTGGCAAGAGCTGCTGCAAAACCAGCGCTTTGAGGCCACGAGTTGGTGGCCGGGCCATGGCTGGCTTATCTTGCGCGGGCGTGCCGGCTTGGATGACCGGGCTTTAGGCGAAATGCGCGAAGCCGGGTGGAAGCATCTAGAGCACCTGGGCGAGCACTATGAGGGGCCTAACGACCCCACGCTCGTCTTCTTTAGCGTCGAGGATCCCGAGGCTTTTATCTGCAATCACGACGAATGGGTGCCGGTCGAGCTCTAGCCAGCTGGCTCATCCTAACAACTTGGTTTTCGCATGGGCGGGCCCCGTATTGCCCGGCGCCGTTAGGAGCGCCGGTCAATACGGGGCCCGCTCCATTTGTCAATTCCTTCAAGCGAATGTGTCGGGAATGTTTCAATGCATGAATATGCAAGCCATTTACGTAATCATGCATCTTTTGGTGCTAAAGTTTCAACCCACTTCATAACGACCGCTGCGAAATGCGCATCGGTGCATAAATCGCAGACAAGGAGTCTGATATGTCTTTGAAGGTTGGAATCGTCGGCGCGGCTGGATATGCCGGAGCCGAGCTCATTCGCCTCGTCCTCGGTCATCCCGAGTTTGAACTTGTTGCCATTACGTCCAACGCCGATGCCGGCCAGCCGCTGTCCGCGGTGTATCCGAGCTTTGCTGGTGTGAGCGATCTGGTTTTCACCACGCATGACGCCCCCGAGCTCAAGAGCTGCGATGCGGTTTTTCTTGCCGTGCCGCACACGGCTGCCATGGCACAGGTGCCCGCGCTGCTTGCATCGGGCGTCTCCTGCTTTGATCTTTCGGCCGACTACCGTCTGAACGACGCGTCCGTCTTTGAGACATGGTTTGCCGCCGAGCATACGAGCCCCGAGCTGCTCAAGACCCGTGCCTTCGGTCTGCCCGAGCTGTTCTGCCAAGACTTGGAGACCGCCGCATCCGACTATGCCGACGGCAAACCCGTGCTGGTCGCCTGCGCCGGTTGCTATCCCACCGCAACGAGCCTTGCCGCCGCGCCCGCCGTGCGCGTCGGCTGGGTGGCCGAGAACGGTCCCGTGATTGTCGATGCCATTAGCGGCGTGACGGGCGCCGGTAAGTCCTGCAACGCCCGCACCCATTTTTGCAGCGCCGACGAGAATTTGGAGGCATACGGCGTGGGCAAGCATCGCCACACGCCCGAGATTGAGCAAATCCTTGGCCTGACCGATCGCGTCGTCTTTACCCCGCACCTGGCACCGCTCAAGCGTGGTCTGCTCTCCACGGTGACGCTGCCGCTTACGCCGCAGGCTATCGATACCTTGACCCTTGAGGACGTTGTCGACCATTACAAGCAGTTCTACGCCGGTCGCACCTTCGTACGCGTACTCGATGCCGGTCAGCAGCCCAAGACGGCTTCGGTCGTCGGCACCAACGCCGCCCAGATCGGCCTCGCGCTCAACAAGCGCGCGGGCGTGCTGGTGGCGACGGGCGCCATCGACAATCTGTGCAAGGGCGCTGCGGGCCAAGCAGTCCAGTGCGCCAATATCGTCTTTGGCTTTGACGAGCGACGAGGCTTGCCCACAGTGGCGTGCCCGGTGTAGCACATTCGATTGTTAACGATTTGGTAGTCGGGCATCGAGTGGGGCGCCACTCTTAAGTTGGTCTCATGATCACGACTGGCATGGCGCACCAACCGATGTCCGTTTTTTGTTTGACATAAGGAGTCATAAAGACGATGAATACCGAGCTGTTTGATATCAAGATTCGCGCCGTCGAGGGTGGCGTTACGGCTGCGGCTGGTTTTAAGGCTGCAGGCATCCACGCTGGGTTCCGCAAGAACCCCGAGCGTCTGGATTACGCGCTCGTCGTGCCCGATAAACCCTGTCCCGGTGCTGGCGTGTTTACCACCAATCGCTTTTGCGCGGCGCCCGTGCAGGTGAGCCGTGCCAACCTGGGCGGTACCGACAAGGGGTACGGTATCATCGCCGGCATTTCGGTCAACTCTGGCAATGCCAACGCCGCCACGGGCGAGACGGGCCTTGCCTGCGCGCGCGAGACGTGCAACATCGCCTCGCAGGTCATCGGCTGCGAGCCCCAGCAGATTCTGGTTGCCTCCACGGGTGTGATTGGCCAGATTCTGTCGATCGACACGTTTGAGACCGCCATTCCTGCTGCCTACGAGGCGCTCTCCGCCCACGGTGGCGCCGATGCCGCTCGCGCCATCATGACGACCGACACGCACTCCAAGGAGTACGCCGTATCCTACGTCAGTGAGGCTGCGGGTCATGCGGGCAATGTCTATACGGTAGGCGGAATGTGCAAGGGCTCGGGTATGATCATGCCCAACATGGCCACCATGATCGCAGTTATCACCACCGATGCCCCCGTCGAGCCTGCGGCACTTCATGCCCTGCTGCTCTCGACCGTCAAGCAGACCTTTAACAAGGTAACGGTCGATTCCGACACCTCGACCAACGACACCTGCATCATGCTTGCCTCCGGCGCCGCTGCCGCAGATGCCGAGCCTATCGTTGAGGGCTCCAATGCCTTTGACGAGTTGGCATTTGCCGTGCACGAGGTGTGCGAGAGCCTGGCGCGCAATATCGCCGCCGATGGTGAGGGCGCATCCAAGCTTGTTACGGTCAACGTTACCGGCGCCGCTAACGACGAGGAGGCCGATATCGCCGCCCGTGCCGTTGCCAACTCGCCGCTCGTTAAGACCTGCATCGCCGGCCACGACTGCAACTGGGGCCGCGTTGCCATGGCGCTTGGCAAGTGCGGCGTGAAGTTTAATCAGGAAGACGTTTCCATCGACATGATGGGCATGCCTGTCTGTCGCGACGGTCTGACTGTTCCCTTTGACGAGGACGAGGCTCTACGACGTTTTGAGGCGCCCGAGATCGTGATCTCGGCCGACCTGGGCGCAGGCGACGCGGCAACGACCGTGTGGACCTGCGACCTCACGCATGAGTACATCTCCATCAACGGCGACTACCGTTCCTAGATTCCAGGCACGCTGCGCATCTTGCCGCGATTGCGGACAGCGGAGCACGGCGCGATAACGATACGAAAGACGAGGCAGACTATGAAATTCGCACGCGATTGTCGTTCGAGCGAATCCAACGAAGCAACCGCGCAGCTGCTGTTCGAAGCGCTGCCGTGGATTAAGAACCTGACCGGCAAGACGGTTGTTATCAAATATGGCGGAGCCGCCATGGTCGACGAGCAGCTGCGTCGCGACGTGATGAGCGACATCGTCCTGCTTAAGATCATCGGCATGCGCCCCGTTATCGTGCATGGCGGCGGCAAGGCTATCAACGAGGCGCTGAGCCACTATGACATCCCCGTCGAGTTTAAGAACGGCCAGCGCGTGACCACGCCGGCGACTATGGATATCGTGCGCGAGGTGCTGGGCGGCAAGGTTAACCAGGAGCTGGTTGTCGCCATCAACCACCACGGCAACCTGGCCGTGGGCGTGTCGGGCAGCGATGCTGGCACGCTCATCGCCGAGCCGCTCGACCCCGAGCTCGGTCGCGTGGGCAAAGTGACGCACGTTAACACCGACTATATCGAGCGCTTACTCGATAGCGAGTACATCCCCGTCATCGCTACCGTCGCGGCGGGGGAGGACGGCGGTTTCTTCAACATCAATGCCGATACCGCCGCCGGTGCCGTTGCGGCAGCGCTCCACGCGCACAAGGCGATCTTTTTGACCGACGTCGACGGCCTGTACAAGGACTTTAGCGATAAGGATTCACTTATCTCCAACCTGACGCTCGACGAGGTCAATGAGATGCTCTACGGCGGCGAGGTCGATAAGGGCATGATTCCCAAGCTGCGCGCGGCCGTCGATGCGCTTGCCGGCGGCGTATTTCGTGCCCACATCATCAACGGCACCACGCCGCATTCGCTGCTGCTGGAGCTGCTGACCGATGCCGGCGTCGGCACCGTGATCCATTCCACCGAGACGGCCTACGAGTTCGATACGCATCCGCATCCGCTTTCGACCTTTGCGGCGCGTCTGGCCGAGAACCTCGACGAGGTCGAGAAGCTCCAGACGGTCTAGCTGACCGCAGCCGCCCCATTCCTGCACCCATAGGCCTGCGCCGTCCGGCGCTCAACGAAAGGCATTCCATGTCACTTGCAGCTCAGCAATCGCTTGAATCCCATTACGTTATGCATACCTTTGGCCGCTCTCCGGTCGAGTTTGTCGAGGGTCACGGCATGAAGCTCACCGGCGACGATGGCCGTGAGTACCTCGACTTTCTTGCCGGCATCGGCGTGTGCAGCCTAGGTCATGGCGACCCGGCTGTGCTCTCGGCGCTCGAGGCACAGACCAAAAAGCTCATGCATGTCTCCAATTACTTCTACATTGAGCAGCGTGGACAGGTCGCGGCGCTGCTGTCCAAGCTTGCTAACGACGACGTAGATGGTGCGCGCGTGCTTGCCGATGCCATTGTCGCCGGCGATGAGACCACGGCAGCTGCTCTTGGTGCTCCGGCTGCGGGCGAGCAGGTGTGGGAGACGTTCTTTGCCAATTCCGGTGCCGAGGCCAACGAGGGCTCCATGAAGCTCGCACGTCTGTACGCCAAGCGTGCCGGTAATGGCGGCAACACCATCGTGTGCATGCGCGGCGGCTTCCACGGCCGTACGCTCGAGACCATTGCCGCCACCATGCAGGATTGGCTGCAGGACAGCTTCCGCCCGCTGCCGGGTGGCTTTGTGGCCTGCACGCCCAACGATGTCGATGAACTGCGTGCGATCTTTAAGCAGCTGGGGAGCGAAATTTGCGCCGTGATGTTCGAACCGATCCAGGGTGAGAGTGGCGTGCACCCCATGACCGAGGAGTTTATGGCGGCAGCGCGCGACCTGGCACACGAAGTGGACGCCGTGCTTATCGCCGACGAGGTCCAGTGCGGCATCTTCCGCTCCGGCAAGCCATTTGCATTCCAAACCTATGGCGTGGAGCCCGACATCATGAGCCTTGCCAAGGGCATTGCCGACGGCGTGCCCATGGGTGCCGTCGTGGCAAAGAAGGAGATTGCCGACGTGTTTAAGCCGGGCGACCACGGCTCGACCTTTGGCGGTAGCTGCTTGGCTGTCGCGGCGTGCGCCGCGACGCTCTCCGCGCTCGTGCGCGGCGATTATGCCGACCATGCTGCCAAGGTAGGCGCCTATATGGAGGCAAAGCTCGCCAAGCTGCCGAACGTGACCGAGGTGCGTGGCCGCGGCTTGATGCTCGGCTGCGATCTGGACGATACTGTGGGTGATGCACACGACGTTGTGGCCCGTGCATTGGGGGCTGGTGCCGTGATTAACGCTACGGGTGCCCATACGCTGCGTTTCCTGCCGCCGCTCGTGTGCGAAGAGGCCGACGTGGACAGCCTAATCGAGATCCTGGCGGGTGTCTTGGGCTAACGCGGCGCAATAACTCAATTTGAACCGGGTTCCGGACTGTGGACGTGCCATATGCGGCACGATTCAGCGGTCTGGAGCCCGTTTTGCCTTAGATTTGCTAAGGCGGGGAGACCTGCTGGTCAAAAAACATCAAATATGAGTACTGTTACCGATTTGGTAACAGCAATTTTGGACTAATAAGGCCAGATAGCTAGTCGAAATGGTAGCGCGCAGAGATGTGGTGTAAGAGGCGGGGAATGCCCCGCCTCCGCCCTT